>JBBQAN010000011.1:0-100436 GCA_038316385.1 Lysobacterales bacterium
GTACCGAAACTGTACCGACCAAACTTTGCGACCGCAAATTAGATATATAAGTTATTGTTTTTATTGGTGGGTCGTCCGAGATTCGAACTCGGGACCAGCGGATTAAAAGTCCGATGCTCTACCGACTGAGCTAACGACCCACGTGTTGGACTGCTGACGCGCCGCTTGGGCGGACGCGCATTCTAGCCGACTCGACTCATACGCGATACCGCGTCGGATCGGGTACACCAGCTTTGGCGAATCCTTCGGCGCGCAGGCAGCATGCATCGCAGCGTCTGCAGGCACGACCATCGGCATCGGCTTGATAGCAGGAAACCGTCTGCGCGAAATCCACGTTCAGGCGTTGGCCTTCACGCACGATCGCGTCCTTGCCCATCCGCATCAACGGCGCATGCACGCGGATGCCGGCACCTTCGACCCCGGTTTTCGTCGCAAGATTGGCAAGCGCCTCGAACGCGGCAATGAATTCGGGGCGGCAATCGGGATAACCGGAAAAATCCACAGCGTTAACGCCGCAGAAAATATCCGCCGCACCCAGCACCTCAGCCCAACCGAGCGCGAGCGACAACATGATCGTGTTACGCGCCGGCACATAGGTGATCGGAATTCCAATCTCAGCAGCTTCGCCGAGGTCGTGTTCTGGCACTGCGATGTCTGCGGTCAGCGCCGAGCCGCCGATGCTGCGCAAATCCACCGCGACGATCTTGTGTTCGACCGCGCCAAGCGACTGCGCGTTGCGCGCGGCAGCAGCAAGTTCGGATGTATGCCGCTGGCCGTAGGCGACGCTCAGCGCGTACGTCTCGTAACCGGTTTCGCGCGCGAGCGCGAGCACGACTGCGGAATCCATGCCGCCGGAGACAAGTATCACCGCGCGCTTCATCGGCCGATTTCCTCGCCCCAGAGGATCTTGTGCAACTGCAACTGAAAACGCACGGGCGCGCGATCGGCAAGCATCCATTCGGCAAGTTCGCGTGCTTGCAGTTGCCCATAACTCGGCGAGAACAGCACGTCGCAGCGCGAAGGCAGATCATGTTCGCGCAGCATCATCAGCGCCCAGTCGTAATCGGCGCGATCGCAGAGCACGAACTTGACTTGGTCGCGCTTGGTCAACAGCGGGATGTTTTCCAGGTGATTGCGCGATTGCTCGTCCGAGCCCGGCGTCTTCAGATCCATGACGCGCGAAACACGCGCATCAACCGCGCCGATATCGAGCGCGCCGGAGGTTTCAAGAGACACCTCGTAACCCGCATCGCACAGGCGTTTCAGCAAATCGATGCAGCGTTTCTGAGCCAGTGGTTCGCCGCCGGTGACGCAGACATGGTGCGCGCCGTGTTTTGCAACCTCAGCAAGGATCGCGTCGATCTCCCACCACGCACCGCCGTGGAACGCGTATGCGGTATCGCAGTACCCGCAGCGCAGCGGGCAGCCGGTGAGGCGCACGAATACGGTCGGCCAGCCGACGCTGCGCGCCTCGCCCTGCAGCGAATGGAAAATTTCGGTGAGCCGCAGCCGACCCTGCGTCGCGTTGTCCATCGTGCCGTCGTGCAAGCCAACGTTCGGATTAGTGTCCGGCATCCATGTCCATCGCGCGCAGGCGGCTCTGCGCTTGGCCGGCTTCGTCGGAGTTCGGATAACGCTGGATCACCTCGCGCAATGTTGCTTCGGCGGCAGCGCGTTGCTTCAAGCCGTCCTGGCTGTAACCGAGCTTGAGCAGCGCGCCCGGCGTTTTCGGCGAATCGGGATAGCGTTCGACCACGGCCTTGAAGGCGGCCAGCGCGAGTTCGTAATTCTGGGTGACGTAATACGATTCGCCCATCCAGTAATACGCATTCGCCGCGAGCGGACTGTCCGGATATTGCTGCACGAAGGCATTGAAACGTTGCGCGGAATCGGCGTATTGATCGGCGCGCACCGCAGCGAGCGCGGCATCGTAGGCGGCTTGTTCGCCAGCAGGGTTGGTCGGCGCTATTGCTATCGTGAGTGACGACGCTGGTATCGCAGCATGCGCAGTTGGCAGTGCTGCGGCTGGACGCGTCGGGATCGTCGGCGCGGGTAGCTTGCCGGCGCCTGCCGCCGAACCGCCTTCAAGACGGCCAAGACGGCTATCCAGATCGATATATTGCTCGCGACTGCTTTGCTTGGCTTGTTCGTTCGCGTTCTGCATCTGCTCGACGAGCGCGCGCAGTTGCTTGACGTCCGATTCGAGTTGCGCGATGCGGTTGAGTTGCGCGACCGATTGTTCGCTCTGGTTCTGTTGCACGCGTGCTTCCAGCGCAGCGACGCGATCGGCAAGGCTCGCGCGCGATTGCGCCGATGCATCAACGGCGAGCAAAAAACTCGCCGAGATGCACGCCAGCGCGATCATGCGCAGATGCTTCATCGTCATGCGCACGGTCATTTCGCGCCGTAAACGATCTCGACGCGGCGGTTCTTCGACCAGCAGTCCTCATTGGACTCGGTGCAGACCGGACGCTCTTCACCATAGCTGACCACATTCAACTGGCTGGCAGACGCGCCACCGCCCTGCACTGCCGCCTGCACCGCATTGCCGCGACGCTCGCCGAGACCGAGATTGTATTCGCGGCTGCCGCGTTCGTCGGCGCTACCTTCAAGGGTCACCCGCGCTTCCGGACGATCCACGAGGTACTTCGCATGGCAGGCGACGATCGCCTGGAATTCCGGCTTCAGCGTGTCCTGATCAAGATCGAAATACACCACACGCTGGCGCAGGCAACTATCGGTGTCGAGGTCGCCCGGCGTATATCTGCCACCCATGTTGGATCCGACCGGATTGGTCGTCGCAGAAGACGACGGCCCCGACATCCCGTTGCTGCCCGAATGTTCATCCTTGACGTTCTTCTTCGTACAACCGGCCATTGCGATGCATGCGGCGGCAACGAGCAGAACGGTTCTGTTGGTTTTCATTGTGGTCATCCTTTTCGCGTGTCGGGAACTATGGGTGGATCGTGCGGAGCTTTCAACGCTGACGGTACGGCGACCACGCGGGTTCGCGCACGTCGCCATCGGCCAATACCAGACGTTGCCTCACCCGGCCGTCGGCCGAGACGGCGTAGAGGACACCGCGACTGCCTTCGCGCGCGGCATACAGCACCATGCTGGCGTTGGGAGCAAAACTCGGGGATTCGTCGAGATTGCCGGGAGAGAGCATCTGCCAGCGTCCCGAGCCACCAGCGCTGCGGTCCAGCATGGCAATACGATAGACGTTCCCGTTACCCTGCGCCATAGCGATCTTCTTGCCATCAAACGAAACAGTGGCGCTGGCATTGTATTGACCCTGAAAGCTCAATCGGCTCGGCTGCGCACCGCCGGTTGCGGCGACCTGATAGATCTGCGGCTTGCCACCGCGATCCGAGGTGAAGATGAGGCTGCCATCGGGCATCCAGGCCGGCTCGGTATCGATGCTGTAGTGATTGGTGACCTGGGTCAGGGCTTTCGTGGCCAGATCCATCACGTAGATTTCCGGATTGCCGGATTTCGACAACGACATCGCCAACCGCTTGCCGTCGGCGGAAAACGCCGGCGCACCGTTGATGCCCTTGAATGCAGCGACGACCTCGCGCGCACCGGTGCCGATTTCCTGGATGTAGATCGACGAGTTGTGGCGCTCGAAACTCACGTACGCAAGCTTGCGTCCGTCCGGGCTCCATGCGGGCGACAACAACGGCTCGCGCGACTTGACGATTACCTGCGGATTGAAACCGTCGGCATCGGCGACCATCAATGCGTACTGGATGTTGCTGCCCAGTCCGCTCGCAGTGACATAGGCAATCCGCGTCCAGAACGCGCCGCGCACGCCGAGGATTTTTTCGTAAACCTGATCGGCAATCTGATGCGCGACATCGCGCATCGCCTGCGGACGTCCGGTCATCGCCAAGCCGAGGATGCGCTGTTGCTTGGCAATATCGAATAATTCGAATTCGACGCGATAGCCGCCGTCGCTGCTGTCGAGCACGCGCCCGACCAGCACGTAATCCTGCTTGAGCAGGCGCCAGGTCGGGTACTTCATGTCGGCGCCGCTTTGCGGATGCTCGACGATGTCCTTGTCGGCCAGCGAACGGAATTGGCCGGAACGATCCAGATCGGCACGGATCACCGATGCAACATCGGTATCGGGCTTGGCGCTGCTGCCCTGGTATTCCATCGGTACCACCGCGATCGGCAGTGCGGCATCGTTGCCGGTCACCAAGCCGACATCCAGGCCCTGTGCGAATGCAGGTGCAGCGATGCAGGCCAGCAACAGCAACAATGCACTCCAATAAAATCGAGTCAAATATTTTTTCATTTGCATGCTTCCTCCGGATAACACATGTCTATCGTACCCTCTCGGTCGAAAACGGGCTCGAATCCCGCATATGGCAACGGCGTGCGTTTCAACGCATCCACCACTGATGCGCGTCCAAGCGCATCGTAGGGACAATCGGAAAACGTCGGATCGCCGAACACTTCGCCGCCGGGTAGTTGTTTGAAAGACACACGGCAATGCACGCGTTGGAGCACATTGACTGGATGCCAGTTCTGCTGGACAACGCTGCGGATCGCCTGCAGGTATCTCAATTTCAAGCCTACAGCCGCACCATTGTTGCCGGACGGCGGCTGTGCAGCCGGGGCGGCAGAAGGCGTCGGCACGTTATTCTGCGCGAGTTGCGCGCCGTGATCCTGTATCTGCTTGTATTTTTGTTCTTCGAGCTTCAGCTGCCGCGCGGCGGCCGCATGCTGCTTGGTGACGTCCTCTATCAATTTTTGCCGTTCAAGCTCCTGCTGCGCGAGCCGTTGGCGATTTTCGGCGTCCTGCTGCTGTTGCTGCTGCTTGGTCAGATCAATCTGCGCCTGTTTGTGGCGCTCCTCTTGTTCCTGCAATTTCTGCGCGGCAGCCTGATCGGCCAGCTTTCGCACTTCGTCCTGATCGACCGTGTCCGGCTTGGGCAGCGGCGCCTGCGGTGCGACTTGCGGCGGGGTTGGCGCAGTCTGCGGTTGCGGTTCGGGTTTTGGTTGCGGCGGTGGCGTAGCGTCGTGATCGTCCTGCTTCACTGCAGTTCGTTCGGCCGCCTTGATCTCTTTCGCGATGGCGGTCGACTGTTGCGAAGAACTCATCAGGGTGGCCTCGATCGGCGGACCCGCAGCATCGGCCGCAGCCGGCGCCGGTTGCCAGAACAACCCCGCGAACAGCAACGCCAGCGCGAACGCATGCACGCCCAACGCGAGCAGTACCGCACGCAACTTGTCCCAGGTGGTTTCCATCGACCTCAGCGTTTGCCCGGCTTGCCGGCGGCCGCCTGCACCGGCTGGCTCATCAGCGCCACATGCGGAACGCCGATGTTTTGCAGCACCACCATCAGATCCATCACTTGCTGATAAGCGAGTTTCCCATCGGCGGCGATATAAACAGCAACATCGGGATTCTGGTCGTGGAACGCCTTCACACGCGCGGCGAGATCCTCAATGCTGACCGGTTCCATCTTCGTATCCGCCAACTTCAGCAGGTAGTGGCCGTCGTGGGTGATCACCGCGATCACCGGATCTTTCTTCTGCTCCACTGCGCTGGCTTTCGACTTCGGAAGATCGACATCCACGCCCAGATTCAACAGCGGTGCGGTGACCATGAAGATGATCAGCAGCACCAGCATCACGTCAATGTATGGCACGACATTGATGTCGGCCTTGAGTTTTCGGCGCTGACGGTGGCGGCTCATGCGTTGCGTCCTCGCTGCGCGATGCAGTTGCGCAAGGTCATGGGTGTGAACGCGCTCGAACCACGAATGGGGTTGCGGCGGATCGAACGCACATCGCGGTCATTCCTCGACATGCGCCTGCCGTTGCAGGATCGACGAGAACTCTTCCGCGAACGCTTCGTAGCGCACGTTGAGGCGCTCGACCTTGGTGGCGAAACGGTTGTAGGCCCAGACCGCCGGAATCGCAGCGAACAAGCCCATAGCAGTCGCAATCAGCGCCTCGGAAATACCTGGCGCGACGGTGGCGATGGTCGCCTCTTTCATGTTCGCCAGGCCCTGGAACGAAATCATGATGCCCCACACGGTGCCGAACAGGCCGACGTAAGGACTGATCGAACCGACATTGGCGAGAAATTCCAGGTTCTGCTCGAGCGCGTCCACTTCGCGCGCGAGCTGCGCGCGCATGCCGCGTTGCGCGCCCTCGAGCTGGGTGCGCGGGTCCACGCCTTTGCGCTGGCGCAATCGCGAGAATTCACGAAAGCCCGCTTCAAAGATTGCCTCGAGTCCCGCCGCAACACGACCGCGTTCGGTCGCGCCGCTGTACAACTGGGTCAGATCGACGCCGGACCAGAATTTTTCCTCGAAACCTTCCGCCGATTTTTCCGCACCGCCGAGCACGCGTTGCTTGCGAAAAATGATCACCCATGACGCGATCGACGCGATCAGTAACAGCACCATCACGAATTGCACCGGCAGGCTGGCGTGCCATACCAGGGCGATCAGGTTCAGGCCGCTGCCAGGAGGCGCGGATGTCGCCGACGCGAGCGTTTGCGCAGCTGCGGGAGACGCATCCGGCAAGGCTTCGACCGGCGCGGCCTGCATCGCGGTGACTAAATGGATCAACGGACTCTGGATCAGTGCAAACATTGCATCACTCCGGTTCTGGCATGTCGCGTTCGTTCAAGGCAGCGACGAGTGCCTCAGGCACCCCGCGCGGGCGAAAATCTGCGGCGGCCACGCAGGCCACCTTCACTTCGGCCTCCAGCAGCATTGTTTCGCCGCAGCGGATGGTTTGCCGCATCAACAAACTCGCGCGCCTGCGTTCGCCGAGCGCGACGCTGACGATCAACTCGTCGTCCAGGCGCGCCGGCCGCAAGAACTCCAGCCGCATCGCCCGCACCACGAATACCACTCCCTCGCGCTCGCGCAATGCGTCTTGCCCGTAACCCAACGCGCGCAACCACTCGCTACGCGCGCGTTCGAGAAAACGCAGATAACTCGCGTGATACACCACACCACCTGCATCGGTATCTTCCCAATACACCCTTATCGGCCAGATGAACGCCGCCACAGCCAGAGTGCAACCTTTCGACAGCGGCGTGCTAAGCGAGTTCATGCGCTCACCGCCCGATCGACGCGTCGGCATCAAACAGTCCCGCATCCGTCGCATTACGCGGCGATAGACCGAACAACCGCCAGGTCTTGCTGCTGACCGCACGGCCACGTGCGGTGCGCAGCAGGTAACCTTGCTGGATCAGGTACGGCTCGATCACGTCCTCCAGCGTGCCACGCTCTTCGCTGAGGGCTGCAGCCAGCGATTCCACGCCCACCGGGCCGCCGTCGAAGCTGTCCATGATGATGCGCAGCAGGCGACGATCGAGCTGGTCGAATCCTTCGGCATCGATCTTGAGCATCGCCATCGCGCCATCAGCGACGTCGCGGGTGATGACGCCGCCAGCGCGCACCTGCGCGAAATCGCGCGCGCGTCGCAACAGCCGGTTGGCGATACGTGGCGTCCCACGCGAGCGCCGTGCGATTTCGGTCGCGCCGTCCGCATCACAGGCGATGCCGAGGATTTGCGCTGAACGCCGCACGATCTGGGTGAGTTCTTCCGGCGAATAGAACTCCAAGCGCTGAACAATCCCGAACCTGTCCCGCAACGGGCCAGTCAGCAGCCCGGCGCGGGTGGTTGCGCCAATCAGGGTGAACGGCGGCAGGTCGAGCTTGATGGAGCGCGCAGCCGGGCCTTCGCCGATCATCAGGTCGATCTGGAAATCTTCCATCGCCGGATACAACACTTCCTCGACGACAGGCGACAGGCGATGGATTTCGTCGATGAACAACACGTCGTGCGGTTGCAGATTAGTCAGCAGCGCAGCCAGATCGCCTGCGCGCTCGATCACCGGCCCGGAGGTGGTGCGCAGATTCACCCCGAGCTCGTTCGCGATGACATGCGAAAGCGTGGTCTTGCCCAGGCCCGGCGGCCCGAAGATCAGCACATGATCCATCGCCTCGCCGCGCGCGCGCGCCGCTTCGATTGATACCTTCAATTGCTCGCGCACCGGCTGCTGACCAAGGTAATCGTCCAGCCGCTTGGGCCGGATGGTGGCCTCCAAAGCGGCTTCGTCGCGAGTTTCGGTCGGGTCGATGATGCGGTCTTCGCTCACGCGTTGATCCATGCGGGATACGTCATGCCGCATTTTGCCTCATCGGCATGTTTCGCGCCGAAGTGCGCTGACCATGCCGCACCATGTCGCAAGCAAGGCTGGATCCGCCACAACGCAAGATCAAATCTCGACCTTGGTGCCCAGCTCGACCAGCCGGTTGCCCGGAATGCGGAAGAAATCCGTCGCCGATGTCGCATTGCGCGCCATGAATGCAAAAATCTTGTCGCGCCACAACGGCATGCCGACGTGTTCGGCCGCGACCAGGGTTTCACGGCTGGAGAAGAACGTCGTGTCCATCATGTCGAATTGCATTCCGCAGATTCCATGCACCAGTGCGGCTGGCACATCGGGTTCTTCGGCGAATCCGAATCGCAGGATGATTTGCTGGAAGCCATCCCCCAACTCCTTGGTCGTGCAGCGTTCTTCCGGTTCGGCATAGGCCGCATCCAGCGTGCGCACGCCGAGGATGACATTGCGCTCGTGCAGCACCTTGTTGTGTTTGAGATTGTGCAACAACGCGTGCGGCACGTTGTCGGCATTCGGACTGAGGAAGATCGCCGTGCCAGGCACTCGATGCGGCGGGTGCGCGGCCAACGAACCCAGGAACACATCCAGATCGAGCTGCTGGCTGCGCAAGCTTTCGGCGACCAGCTGCTTGCCACGCCGCCAGGTGCGCATCATGGTGAAAGCGATGATGCCAAGCGCCACTGGCACCCACGCGCCATCAAGGAACTTGACCACATTCGCGCCGAGGAATGCGATGTCCACCAGCAACAGCAATCCGGCGATCGGCAGCACCCAGCGCCGCGAATTTGGCCAACTGTTGTACGCCACCACCATCAACAGCAAGGTGTCGATCAGCATCGTGCCCGATACCGACACGCCATAGGCCGCGGCCAGCTTGGTCGATGACCGGAACGCCAGCACCAGCAGCATCACCAGCACCAGCAGGATGCGGTTTACCGCCGGCACGAAGATTTGTCCCTCGGCGCTTTCCGACGTGTGCCGGATCGTCAGCCGCGGGATGTAGCCAAGCAGCATGGCCTGCCGGGCGACCGAGAACGCGCCGGAGATTACTGCTTGCGATGCAATGACGGCCGCAAGCGTCGCCAGCGCGATCATTGGATAGAGTCCCCACGCCGGGATTGCTAGATAGAAGGGGTTACCTTTCGCCGCCTCGGAATTCGAAAGGAGCAGCGCACCTTGGCCGAAATAATTGAGCAGCAACGCAGGTAACACCATCCAGAACCATGCTGCCCGAATCGGCGCGCGTCCGAAATGGCCCATGTCCGCATACAGCGCTTCGCCGCCGGTGATGGCCAGCACGACCGCACCGAGAATGAAATAGGAAAGCCAGCCATGTTGGACGAAAAAGCGCACGGCATGGTACGGATTGAATGCCGCGAGCACCTGCGGCTGGCCGATGATGTGCCACACGCCGACGGCAGCGATCGTCACGAACCACAACACCATGACCGGCCCGAAAATCCGCCCCACTTTGGCGGTACCGCGGCTTTGGAAGAGGAACAGGACGAACAACACAATCAACGAGATCGGCACCACCCATTGCTTCAAGTGCGGCGCAGCGACTTCGACGCCTTCGACCGCTCCGAGTACCGACACCGCAGGCGTGATCACGCTGTCGCCGAAAAACAGCGACGCACCGAAGATACCGAGGATCCCGAGCACGTAACGCAATCGTTTGTTGGCAGTGCCTAGCGCGCGCTGCGCGAGCGCCATCAGCGCCATGATGCCGCCTTCGCCCTTGTTGTCGGCGCGCATGATGATCATCACGTACTTCACCGTGACCACCAGTACCAGCGACCACAGGATCAGCGACAGCAGACCGAGCACGGTTCCGGGGTCTGGTTTCAATCCGTAATGCGGCAGGAACGCCTCGCGCAACGTGTACAGCGGGCTGGTGCCGATATCGCCGAACACCACGCCGATCGCGCCGAGCATCAGCGTGCGCATGCTGCCTTGCGGTTGGTGCGAGGCATGCTGGGTTGAACTGGAACTTTGGTCGGACAGGGACATGCAGGACCTTCCTTGGATGCGCTCAGCCGCGCAACGCCGATTTCAGCGCCTTGCGGATGATCGCCTCGACATCGTCGCCGTCAGTTTGCGCTTTTTCCGCCATCCGCAACGCTTCGGCCGGTTTGTAGCCGAGCTGCTGCAACGCGGCGATCGCCTCGCTGATCGGATCGGCTGGCACGGATTTGCCGGCAAGCATGGTGCCGGCGCCGCCGAAGTCGGCCGCGCGGTCGCGCAGTTCGACGACGATACGCTCGGCGGTTTTCTTGCCGATGCCGGGAATGCGGGTGAGCGCGGCCACGTCGGCTGTCTGCACCAACTTCGCGAAATCCGAAACGCTTGCCCCCGACAGGATCGCGAGCGCGATCTTCGCGCCGATGCCGGTCACTTTCTGTACATCGCGAAACAGACGACGTTCGGACTCGTGCAGAAATCCGTACAGCGATACCGAATCTTCCTTCTGCGCGTAATGCGTAAACAGCGCGACTTCACGCCCGACTTCGGGCAGGTCGTAGAACGTGCTCATCGGCGCTTCGAGTTCGTAACCGACGCCATGCACGTCCACGACCAGCCAAGGCGGCTGCTTGTGGATCACGATTCCTTTGAGCCTTCCGATCATTTGCGTGCGCCCTGCAATTGACTCCTCCCCTTGCGCAAGCAGGGGGAGGCTGGGTGGGGGTAGCTTTCTATTTGCGAAAGGCTACATCACCCCTCCCCGACCTTCCCCTGCTTTCGCAAGGGAGGGAGCCAAGCGCGAGTCATTTACGGCCCCAGGCAAGTTTCACGTGGACGCCAAGTCGCTGCGCCGTCGCGCGCACATGCGCATGCGTGATCGCGACCGCGAGCGCATCGGCTGCGTCGGCCTGCAACTTGCCCTGCAAGTTCAACATCACCCCGACCATATGCTGGATCTGGGTTTTTTCCGCGCCGCCACTGCCGACCACCGCGAGCTTGATTTCCTTCGCCGAATATTCGTGGATCGGCAGATCGCGCAACACCGCAGCGCACATCGCCGCACCGCGCGCTTGGCCGAGCTTCAATGCCGAATCCGGATTGCGCGCCATGAAGACTTTCTCGATCGCGACCTCGTGCGGCTTGTAGGTGTCGATCACTTCCGCAAGGCCGTCGAGCAGCCGCTTGAGCCGTTGCGGAAACTCGCCATCGCCCAGCAGCAGCAACGGCGCGTGGTAGACATGCGTCGTGCGGCCGCTGGCGTCGCAATCGACGATGCCGACACCCGTGCGCTGCGAACCTGGGTCGATGCCGAGGATACGGATCACCGCAGCATCACCCGTATGCAGCTTCGCCAAGATCGGCGTTGGAATACACGTTCTGTACGTCGTCGAGATCGTCGAGCCAGCCAAGGAGTTTCGCGACGGCCTGCGCGGTATCGCCAGCGACAACGATGTCGTTGTCGGCGCGGAAAGTGATTTCTGCAATATCCGGCACGATGCCAGCGCCTTCCATCGCGGACTTCACCGACTGCAATGCATCCGGCGCGGTCAGTACGTCGATTGCGCCATCGTCGTAAGCAATCACGTCGTCGGCGCCGGCATCAATCGCGATTTCAGTAACGCGTTCCTCATCGGTTCCCGAGGCGAAACTCAGCACGCCGCAATGCTTGAACAAAAAGGCGACTGAGCCATCGGTGCCGAGATTGCCGCCGAATTTCGCGAACGCGTGGCGCACGTCGGAAACCGTGCGCACCTTGTTGTCGGTCAGGCAATCGACGATCACTGCGACGCCGCCGGGCGCATAGCCTTCGTAGCGGATTTCCTCGTAGTTCACGCCCTCGAGTTCGCCGGTCGCTTTCTTGACTGCGCGCTCGATCACGTCCTTCGACATGTTCGCCGAGAGCGCCTTGTCGATCGCGGTGCGCAAGCGTGCATTGGAACCGGCATCGCCGCTGATGCGCGCTGCGACGCTGATTTCGCGGATCAACTTGGTGAAAATCTTGCCGCGTCGAGCGTCTTCAACATTCTTGCGGCCTTCGATGGATGGTCCACGACCCATGTGTGTTCCTGAAAATCTGCAATGACGACGGGCGATTTTACGCGAATACGCCGCGCGTGCCGGAACCGGGGCTAGGCGTTGAAGCGCCCTTCGCGAAGAAAGGCGATCGTGTGCTGCGCCGCTTCATTGGAATACACCAGTCCGGTATGCGCCGCAGCGATCACGCGATGATCGGCGATCCCAGGTAAATGGGTTTCCTCGACTGCGACGGTGCCGTCGTGCGGCGATTTCACTCCACCCAGCAGAAAGCCCAATCCGAGCGGGAGCCTTCCTGCGATCACGCCGAGTTGCTGCGGCCCGTCCCAGCGCTCCAGCCCGTTTTCGAGTAACTCCACGCTGTGACCGAGCATCGCCGATCCGCCGGGAATGCCTTTCAACGATCGCGCCGCCGCGCTGCCGCGCAATGGCGCACCCAGGCAGACGATGCGTCCATCAATCAGATCGGGATGCCGTTGCACGATCATCGCTGCGACGAGGCCGCCGAGACTGTGTCCGACCAGATGCACCTTGCCGCTGCCCAATATGTTGATTTGTTCGCGAAGGCGCTCGCTGGCGACATCGATGCCGTCGCGCACGGTCGCGTAATCGAAGGTCTGCGGATCGAACCCCGCAGTTTCCAATCGGCGCGCGATAAAACTCATCGCCATGCCGCGCAGCCACAAGCCATGCAGGAGGATGACGCGCTCGGTACCTCGACCGTTCATGCGCGCTGCGCCTCGCGGCGAAACATGAATTCGCGATCGCGCACGCGACCGACCGGAAATTCGTATTCGGCGATCTTGGCGAAACCCCAACGCTGATAGAAACGTTGCGCACCGACATTCTGCGACCACACGCTGATCCAGATCGTGCGCGGGCCTTCGCGTTCGAGCCACGCCAGCGTCGTCTGGAACATCTTCGTTCCCCATCCTCCGTTCTGCGTGGTCTTGAGCAGATACAAACGTTTCAGTTCGCCGTCCTCCGGTTTCGCATCCCCATGCGGCAGTCCACAGGGGCCTGCCAGCGCGTGGCCGACGCCTATGCCGTCGTCTTCAAGCAGCCAAGCTGCGTATGCGTCATCGGACAGCAATCGTGCGCATTCTGCAATTGCGTAATTCGCTTGCAGAAAATCCTGCAAGTCCTCATCCGGATACATGTGTCCGAAGGTATCGGTGAACGTGGCGATGGCGATGCGCGACAACTCTTCCGCATCGCCCGGCGCCGCACGGCGGATCGTGCAGCTCATTCTTTTGTGCGCACCGAAACATGCACTTCCGCAAGCTGCTTGTCTGGCACCTCGGACGGTGCTCCGGTCATCGGGCATTGCGCGGTCGTGGTTTTCGGGAAGGCGATCACGTCGCGGATCGATTCGGTGCCGGCCATCAATGCGGCGATGCGGTCGATGCCGAATGCAATCCCGCCATGTGGTGGCGCGCCGTAGCGCAGCGCTTCGAGCAGGAAGCCAAATTTCAATTCCGCTTCTTCGCGACCAATGCCAAGCAGATCGAACACCGCCGATTGCATATCGCTGCGATGGATGCGGATCGAACCGCCGCCGATCTCGTTGCCGTTGAGCACCATGTCATAACCGCGCGACACAGCTGTCTTCGCATTAGCACGCAATGCAGCGACGTCATCGACCGCAGGCGCGGTGAACGGATGATGCAGGGCCATGTAGCGCTGGTCTTCCTCGTCCCACTCGAACATCGGGAAGTCGGTGACCCATAGCGGCTTCCAGCCCTGCACGATGAGTCCGAGATCCTTGGCGACCTTGATGCGCACCGCGCCCATGAAATCGCTCGCGGTCTTGTAGGCCGCCGCGCCGAACAGGATCAGGTCGCCCGCTTGCGCTGCGGTCGCTGAAACGACCGCTTGCAGCGTTGCGTCGTCGAGGAACTTTGCGATCGGCGAATTCACGCCTTCGCGGCCCTTCGACGCATCGTCGATCTTCATCCACGCGAGACCTTTAGCGCCGTACTTCGCGGCATGCGCAGCGACTTCATCAAGCTGCCTGCGCGAAAGTGTCGCGCCGCCCGGCACGCGCAAAGCGGCGACGCGACCGTCGGCATGGTTGGCCCAGTCGGTGAAGACCTTGAACTCGCAGTTCTTCACGAGGTCGGCGATATCGACAAGTTCCAGATCGATCCGTAGATCGGGTTTATCCGAACCAAACCGACGCATCGCTTCCGCATAGGTCAGTCGCGGAAATGGGTTCGCCAATTCGACATCCATCACCTCGCGGAATACGACGCGGATCATTTCCTCGGTCGCATCCTGCACGTCGTGCTCGGCAACCCACGCGAACTCCATGTCGAGCTGGGTGAATTCGAGTTGGCGATCGGCGCGCAAGGCTTCATCGCGGAAGCAGCGTGCGATTTGATAATACCGATCGAAGCCGGCCATCATCAGGATCTGCTTGAACAACTGCGGCGACTGCGGCAATGCGTAGAACTCGCCCGGATGCATGCGCGCCGGCACCAGGAAATCGCGCGCGCCTTCCGGCGTGGCCTTGGTCAGGATCGGCGTTTCGATGTCCTGGAATCCGCGTGCATCGAGCCAGTGCCGCAACGATTGCACGAGTTTGATTCGGGTGCGCATCATCTTCTGCATCTCGGGGCGGCGCATGTCGAGATACCGATACTTCAGACGAATATCTTCGCCCGGATTCTCGTGAGCGTGAAACGGCAGCGGATCGGCCTTGTTGAGCAATTCGATCTTCGTCGCAACGACTTCGACTTTGCCGCTGCGGATCTTGTCGTTCACCGCATGCCGAGCGCGCACGGTGCCAGTGATGCGCAGGCAATCCTCGTAGCCGACATGCGCGGCGGACGCGATCACCTCCGCATTGCCTTCCGTATTCGCATCAGGCTCGGCAACGATCTGGACGATGCCTTCGTGGTCGCGCAGGTCGATGAAGCACAATCCGCCGAGGTTACGCGCGACATCCGCCCAGCCACAAAGCGTGACGGTCTCGCCGATCAGCACCTCATCGATGAGGCCGCAAAAATGGGTGCGCATGGAAACTCCAGGGAAAGCGTGGAATAGCTGGCCGGAAAGCGGATGAGTTTAACGGCATGCCTCGCACATCGCGCATCGCGTTAATCCGATGCAGGCTTTGGCGCGGCTTTTGGTGCTGGGTTCGGATCGGGCTTCGCAACCGGCTTGGTTGTTGCGGTGTCGCTGCTTGCCGACGGGTTGCCAGCCTTGCTGCTGGAGGGCGATTCGGAACTGGCCGGTTGGCCAGCCTTGCTGTCGGAAGCGGTATCGCTGCTCGTGGATTCGGATTTTGAGCCGTCCGCGCCATCGCTCTTCTCCGTCAAGTTGCGTTTCTTGTCGCCATCCTTCTTGAAATCGGTTTCGTACCAGCCGCTGCCCGACAGGCGAAACGATGGCGCGGTGAGTTGACGCCGCAAGGTTTCCGCGCCGCAATCCGGACACGCGGTCGGATCGGCATCGGATAGTTTTTGCAGGCGATCAAAACGATGACCGCAACTGTCGCATTCAAAACCATAAATGGGCATGGCGCGCTTTGAAAAGAAGGATGATGGAGAGGTTGTTGGGCGTTATTGTGGTGACTTCAAGCAGTTTCCAGTCGTTCGTATAACGCCAGCCATTCGGTTTCCAACGCTGCATGCTCGCGCGATAGCGTTTCCTGACGTTTTCCGAGTTGACCGATCTCGATGCCACCGTCGTTGCCATAGATCGCCGGATCGGCGAGCTGCGTTTCGATCATTTTGAGTTCGGCTTGTAGATTGGCGATGCGGTTTTCGACATGTTTAAAGCGTTTGCGTTGTTCTCGGGACAACGGATCGGGCAACAACGGAGTAGAGCCGGCAGTCTTCGCTGCCACTTTTTTTGCGACAGGTTCGGCCATAGCTTTCTTTGGTTCCGATCCGCGCGAACGCAGCCATGCCGCGTACGCATCGAGATCGCCATCGAATGCTTCGACGTGGCCATCGGCGACGCGCCAGAACGTTTCGCAGACCAGTCCGATCAGATGGCGGTCATGCGAAACGAGAACGATCGCGCCATCGAAATCCGACAA
The DNA here is from genome assembly GCA_038316385.1 of Lysobacterales bacterium. Lineage (GTDB taxonomy): Bacteria > Pseudomonadota > Gammaproteobacteria > Xanthomonadales > Xanthomonadaceae > SZAS-103. The sequence goes on from JBBQAN010000011.1 coordinate 16,209, forward strand.
CGCTTCTGCGAGCGCCTCGCGCATGTCGAGGTCGAGATGGTTGGTCGGTTCGTCGAGCAGCAACACGTTCGGTTTGCGCCATGCGATCAATGCGAGCGCGAGTCGTGCGCGTTCGCCGCCTGAAAACGTATCAACCGACTCGAATGCGCGATCGCCGGCAAAATTCCAGCGACCAAGGAAGTTACGGAAGTCCTGCACCGAATCGTTCGGCGCGATATCGCGCAGGTGATCGATCGGACTTTGCCCCGGTTGCAGCGATTCGACGGTGTGCTGCGCGAAGTAGCCGAGCTTGAGATCCGGGTGCGCGTTGCGTTCGCCCGCCAGCAACGGCAATTCACCGACGAGTGTTTTCACCAGCGTGGATTTGCCGGCACCATTCGGGCCCAGCAGGCCGACGCGGTCGCCAGCTTCGAGTCCGAAACCGACATTCGCAAGGATGCGCGTATCGCCATAGCCGGCATCGACATGATTCAAGCGAATCAATGAGTTCGGCAGTCGCAACGGTTCGGCGAACGAAATCCTGAACGCACGCTCGGCGCGAACCGCTTCGGTGCCGGACAGTTTGGCGAGACGCTTAATCCGCGACTGTGCCTGTTTGGCCTTGCTCGCGGTGGCCTTGAAACGGTCGATGAATTTCTGCAGGTGTTCGCGCTCTGCCTGTTCCTTCTCGTGCGCGGCCTGTTGCTGGTGCAATTGCTCGGAGCGCTGCCGCTCGAAACTCGTGTAGTCGCCGGTGTAAAGCTTGGCCTTTCCCTCGTGCAGGTGCAGGGTGTGCGTGCAGACGCCGTCGAGGAATTCGCGGTCATGCGAGATCAACAATAACGTGCCGGGATAGCGCAACAACCATTGTTCCAGCCAGAGTACGGCGTCGAGATCAAGATGGTTGGTCGGCTCGTCGAGCAACAGCAAATCCGACGGCATCATCAGCGCTCGGGCCAGATTCAGGCGCACGCGCCAGCCGCCCGAAAACGACGACACTGCGCGCTGATGCGTATCGGCGGGAAAGCCGAGGCCATGCAGCAGACGTCCGGCGCGCGCGGTCGCGTCGTAGCCGTTGAGTTCGTCCAGACGATGATGCGCAGCCGCCACCGCATCGTAATCTTCGGCATCCATCGCCGCGGCTTCGGCGCGTATCACGGCAGCGACTTCGGTATCGCCGCCGAGTACAAAATCGATCGCCGGATCAGGCAACGATGGTGTCTCCTGGGCGACGCTGGCGATGCGCGTCTTGCCCGACAGATCGAGATCGCCCTTGTCGGATTCGATCTCGCGCTGCACGGCAGCGAACAGGCTGGACTTGCCGGTGCCGTTACGACCGACCACGCCAACGCGCCAGCCGACCTGCAGGGTCAGGTCGACATCGGACAGCAGCAAGCGCTCGCCGCGGCGGAGCGCGAAATTTCGGAAGGAGATCATGAGCCGGCCATTGTAGCAGCGCGGCCGCTGCAGACTGGCAGTGAGCGTGCGCTACAGGCGCAGCGTCGAGTACCGGCCCAGCGCCTCGGCGATATCGGTGCCGTGCGCGACAGTCAGCTTGCGCAAAAGTCCATTGTTGTCGGTTTCGGCCTCGACACCATAGCGGTGGCGCAGATTCAAGCTCTCGTTCGATGGCGGCGGCTCGTGAATGGCTTGCTGATCGACCGGACCGTCATCCACGCCATGCCGCAGACCCAACTGGGCGACCCGGGTAGCACCGTTGTAACTGTTGTTGTCGAGTTCGACTGTCGCCAGTTGCGCGATCAGGTCAGAGCGTCCCAACCGCTCGCAGGCGATCTGCAATTCGGCGATGAAATTCGGCAACAATTCGATCAACTTCACGGCATTCTCCGTGGCCAGCCCACTAACACGCCAAGTCTAGCGCGCCGGCACGGGGTCGATGATCCGTCTGTCGGGCGAATGCTACGCTGCGTCCAGTTGCCCCGAGGCATGCGATGGCCACCGATCCGCACACCGATTCCGCGCCTGCGCAACGATCTTTCTGGCCCTGGGTCGCGCGCGCGCCGCTGACCCGGATCGTGGTGTTCGTGATGTTGCTGATAGGCATGCTGTATGCGACAAATCACGTTCTGGCCGCGTTCGGGTTTCCCAATCCCCAGGACAAGCCTTCGGACGGCCAACTGACAGTGATCGCGCTGTGCGACCTGCTGTCGTTCACTTTCGCCTACTGGCTGCTGGTGCGCTGGCTGGAGCAGCGCAAGGTGGATGAACTCGCCGCGCGCAAGCTGCTGCCCGATACGGCGCTGGGGTTGGCGCTCGGCGCTGGGTTGATGCTGCTGGCGACCGGCCTGTTATGGCTGGCCGGCGCGTACCACATCGTGGACACGCAACCCGATGCGCCGTGGATACGCGGACTGCTGGTCGCCGGCGTGCTGCCGGGGGTCACCGAGGAAATCGTCAGTCGCGGCGTGGTGTACCGCATCGTCGAGGACGGCATGGGCAGCTGGATAGCGCTCGTGGTGTCGTCGCTGTTCTTCGGTTTTGCGCATGCGATGAATGCGAATGCCACATTGTGGAGTTGCATCGCGATTGCGATCGAAGCAGGGCTGCTGCTGGGCCTGCTTTATACGGTGACGCGGTCGCTGTACGTGTGCATGGGGCTGCATGCGGCCTGGAATTTCGTGCAGGGGCCGGTGCTTGGAATCCCGGTATCGGGCATCGATCAACACGGTTTGCTGGTTTCGACCTTGAACGGTCCAGTCTGGTTGAGCGGCGGCGCTTTCGGCGCGGAAGCGTCAGTGGTAACCGTGTTGTTGCTGACCACGGCGAGTGGTGCGCTCGCGGTGGTCGCCGTGCGCCGTGGACTGATCAAGCCGCCGTTTTGGAGAACGCCTGCCCGCAAGCAACAGATGGATGCACCAGGTGACTGACTGGAATGACTCAGCTGGATATGTCTCGAATGACTTAGCTGGAAATGTACTGCTGCAATTGCGCTATTTCGTTCTGTTGCAATTTCAGCAAGGCCTTGACGAGATCGCCGATCGAAACCACGCCGATCACGCGGCCGTCTTCGATCACCGCCAGATGTCGGAATCGCCGATCGGTCATCAACCGCATGCACTGTTGCACGGTGGTGTCGGGAGCGACCGTCACCACCGGGCTGGACATGATGTCCTGCACCGGCGTCGTTGCCGAGGCACGACCTTTCAGCGCGACCTTGCGCGCGTAATCGCGCTCGGAAACGATGCCGAGCAATGAGCCGCCACGCATGACCAGTACCGAGCCGGTGCGGTGTTCGGCCATCAGACCGATCGCGTCGAGCACCATCGCATCCGGCCGGATCGAGATCACACCCGAGGGTTTGTCTTCAAGGAGATGTCGGACCAATTCCATGACGAAGCTCCTGCGTCTTTGCGCATGTGCGCATTCGGATCATAGCGCGCTCGTCGGATATTTTTTCTGCGGTTGCATTCATGCACCCTGTCGCGAGGCGGGTCGCGCCCTCGTTGTTCAGCGCGGCGCTTCGCGCAGATAATCCGGGCCGCCAAGCTGGGTGATCTGGCGCTGGATCCAGGCCGCGTGTCGCAGCACGTAGGCGTTCGGCTTGGCCGCCGACAAGTGGCGCGGATTCGGCAGCACTGACGCGAGTCGCGCGCATTGCGCGGGGGTGAGCCGTGCTGCAGTCGTGCCAAACAGGTCGTGCGCGGCAGCATCGGCCCCATAAATGCCATCGCCGAATTCGGCAACATTGACATAGACTTCGATGATTCTTCGCTTCGACCACAGATGCTCGATCAGCACCGTGTACCAAGCTTCCAGCCCCTTGCGCACGTAGTTGCGACCGCCCCAGAGGAACATGTTCTTGGCGACCTGCTGGCTGATCGTGCTCGCGCCACGCACGCGCTTGCCTTCCCGGTTGCGATCGAGATCCTTTTCGATCGCCTGGAAATCGAAACCGTCGTGTTCGGGAAATTTCTGATCCTCGGATGCGACCACCGAGATCGGCAGCCAGCGCGAGATTTCATTTAGCGGCTGCCAGCGGTAATGCAGGCGGAAATCGTGCTCACCCGCGCGCCAGGCTGCGATCCGGCGCTCGATCATGAATGCGCTGGTCGGCGGATTGATCCAGCGCAGGCTCAGCACCTGCAACATGCTGATCATCAAGAACAGCAACGGCAGCCACAGGAACAGCCAACGCAGCCAGCGGTTGCGTCGGCGCGGCGCGGAAGCATTCAAACGCGAACCCGCCACGTCGCGGCGTGCGCGCGCAGGGGGTTGATCGAACCGGCGGCCAGACCCATTGTGTGCTGTCGATGCTGCATGCCTGCTTCCTCAAAACCCGCTGTCTCACCAACCGGAGCTTACCTTTCTGCGCATTCACGCGGGAGATGATCGAGAACCGATGAGCATTCCATCCACAACCATTTCATCTGCAATCGCCGCAACCGATGACACTCTGCTGCGCTTCCTGCTGGATACCTCCGGCGTGCGCGGCGTGCTGGTGCGGCTGACCGACACCTGGACGGCAGTGCGCGAACGCGCCGACTATCCGCCTGCAGTCGCTGCATGCCTTGGCGAGACGCTGGCCGCGACCGCGCTGATGACTGGCCACGCAAAGATCGATGGCCGTCTGAGCGTGCAATTGCGTGGCGCCGGCGCGTTGCGCTCATTGTTCGCCGAATGCACGCGCGAGGGAACCATGCGTGGGCTCGCGCACTATTCCGAGCCGCTGCCCGATCCACTCACCCCACGCGCGTTCGGCGCGGGTTCTCTGCTGGCGATCACAATCGAGAATGTCGCCGTCGGTGGACGCGACGGCACCCGCTATCAGGGCTTGGTCGGACTGGACGCCGACACCGTCGCCGAAGCATTCGAGGGCTACTTCGCGCAATCCGAGCAGCTGCCCACGCGCATGTTGCTGGCGACCGACAGCCGGGTTGCGACCGGTCTGATGCTGCAAAAACTGCCGGGCCATACCGACGATGCCGATGGCTGGCAGCGTGCAGTCGCACTATTTGAAACGCTCGGCCCCGCGGAATTGCTTGACGTGGCGCCGCAGAAACTCTTGTATCGGCTGTTCCACGAAGACGGCGTACGCATACTGGATGCACGACCCCTGCGCTTTGGTTGCTCATGCTCGCGCGAACGCGTTGCGGCGATGCTGCAAAGCCTTGGGCGCGAGGAAGCACTGGCAGCAACCGAACACGCACCTGCGGGTGCCGCACCTGGACAGACGCCTGCCGCAGCCGGGGCCGAAGTCCGCTGCGAGTTCTGCGGCCACACTTATCGACTGCCCCGGGACGAGGTGGCGGCGCTGTTCGAGCGCCCGCCCGAGGTTCCCGCACCGGACACGCTTCAGTAGCCCGGGTACCTTGTTAAAGATTTGTCAATCTGCTACGGTAAACCCATGCGCCGGGAACCAACCGGAGCAGTTGCCGTCGAAGCGGAATGTGCAATTGTCTGCAGGGAAAATCAGCAATGTCGATGCGATTGTCCGCCACTGCCCTGTGCATCGCCCTCGCGGCGATGTCGGCGCATGCGCAGGCCGCTTCGGAGCACGTGGTCCCCGCTGGCGCAAGCCTGATGACCGATCAGGGCACCAAGGTGCTGCCGGTCTGGAACAACAAGAGCGGCAAGGTCGAAGCGCTGCTGCTGCTACAACCGGAGCAGCAAGCGAATGGCTCGATGCTGTTCGGTGCTGGCGCGAGCATGAATACGCGACATGGCGCATTGCAAGCCGATATCAGTGCTGACAGCGGCAACGGTATGGCGCTACTGTGCAACAGCAATACCGGCCTGGTCACACTGGGTTCGCTGGCCGGGCGTTGCCTGTTGACTGCACTGGATTCACCTTCGCTGTCCTCGTCGCAGCAGGCGCACGATCCTTTTGCGCGCCCGAATCAATCTGGACAGTCCGAGTCGTTGCGCGCTGAAGCCCGTTTCGTGCGTCCTGAAAGCCTGTTCGAACTCAGCGTCGGTCAAGCCGATCTGAATGGGATCGGCGCCGACTGGCTCTCTCCCACTTCTGGTCTGCTACCGGGCATGAGCATCCTCGGCGGGCATCTGAGCCAGCAAGACATCTCTGCGCGCGGCCAGATGAACATCGGTGACAATGGCTGGGTCTCGATCGGCGGCACGCTCGCACGTGCGCAGCTGATTCCGACTGCAGGCCAGGGCCGGGGTGAAACACAACGCTGGAACACCACCAGCGTCGGCGTTGCGGTAGGGCGCGGCAGGCTCAGCGGCGAAGTGATCGGTCGCGTGGTCGATGCGCCGGGCCACAGTAATTCACTTAGCAGTCTTGGTGTAGGCCTGTCCTGGCAAACGCCGTGGCAGGGCAAGCTCTCGTTTGGCGCCGAAAAGTCCACCGGCACCAGCCCGCTTGTGCCGGTTTCCAACAAGCCTGCGCAACAGGACGAGGGCACTGTGCCTTACGTCCGTTACCATCAGGATCTCTGAATCCTGCGAGCGCGTTGATATGTAGCGTGCTCTGCGCACGGTTCGCATTGACGGATTCGCGCGCAACGCGCCACAAGCAGAATCACGCTCCAACAGGGTCGGCAATCTGATCCGAAGCGATGGTGATCCGCTTCCATATCTCATCCGACAGAAATCCGATCGACCCCGGCACGCGGATGTTCGGAATCACCGCGACATCGAACAGTTCGCGGATGTCGCCGACCATGCGGATTTCGTGAGGAATGTCGCCGCTCTTGAGGCTCACCACCTGGATCGCGCAGCGCGCCATGACGCCTTTTTTCTCGAGGTTGTCCTGCAATGCCAGACCACTGAAAGTATTTTCACGCCCGACCGACAGACCGACGACGGCATAGTCGTTGATGAAGCTCAATCCGCGCAGATAGCCCGGACAGAACGCGACCGGCTCGAAGCGGCCCTTGTCCATGTCCACGAAGCCGAATTCGCCGGTGCCGGAATTGTGCAGCCAGAGTTTGTCTTGGTGCCAACGCGGCGAATGCGGCATCGACATGCCGGAGCACACCACTTCGCCGCTCGGCACATGCAGCAGCATACCGCCCGCTTCGCGAAAATCGCGCCAGCCGCTGGAGGCATCGCTTTTGCTGACGCAGGTCACATAGGTCGGTTCGCCGTCCACCATCGCCAGCCCATTGAGATGACAGCGATCTTCCCCCGCAAGTCGCGAAATGAAGGGCGGCTTCCACAACGGGCGGAAACTGTAGCGTTCATCCACCGTCGCCAGACAGCTATACAAGGTGTTGACGAAGATCGGCATGCCGGTCTTGTCCACATTGACGTCGTGGATGTCGATATCCCCGGTGGTGTAGGAGATGCGCGGCACGTAATACGCGTCGAATCCCTGATGCAGCTCGCCGGGCTGCAAGGTGTTCTCGTAGCGATGCAGCTGGAACATCGAACCGACCCACATTGTCTGCTGGCCGACGCACAAGCCCATGCAACGCGGAACCTTGCGGGTGAAGTAGGAGATGCTGCCGTCCGGACGCACGCCCACCATGAAAAGAATGCCGGTCTGGTAAGTGGAAGCGCAGATCGACGCGTTCTGTTCGTTCAACCACGACCCGAACAGGCGGGTGGTGTTGAATTCGAGTCTGGGCTGTTGCATTGCGGGCATGCGTCACTCTCCGCTGCGAGCGATTGGTCAGGCGCGAAGCCTGTTGCGTGGCCGTTAGAATACGACACAGCCCAACCACCGAGTATCGCCCATGGGGAACATTGTATGGCTGGCGTCTTACCCGAAATCAGGGAATACGTGGTTGCGCGCGTTTCTTGCAAACCTGATTGCCGATCGCGCCGAACCTGTGCCGCTCAATGAACTGCAGAACTACTGTGACGACGAATCGTTACCCGAACGCTACGCCGCCATCGCCGGCAAGCCGGCGAGCGAGCTTGATTTCGGCACAATCGCCCGGCTCCGCCCGCAAGTGCATGCAGCCATCGCCGCCGCACATTCGCGCAGCGTGTTCGTCAAGACGCATAATCCTGCGGTCTATCCCGAACACGATCCGGTGCACAATCCGGCGGTTACCGCAGCGGCGATCTGCATCGTGCGCAATCCGCTGGATGTCGTGGTCAGCATGGCTCCTCATTTCGGCCTGAGCATCGATGAGGCGATCGATTTTCTCGGCCACGAGCAGGCTGGTTCGCCGAATGAGGACATGTTCATCGGCCAATGGCTGGGATCATGGTCCAGCCATGTCGGCGGATGGGCGGAGCAGAAATTCCACCGCGCCCTGGTGCTGCGTTACGAGGATTTGCTGGACAAGCCCACCAAGACTTTCGCGAAGGTCGCGAGGCTGGTTGCCCCTGCAGCCGATCTGGGACGCGTGGAGCGCGCCCGCAAACATGCGAGCTTTCGCAGCCTGGCCCAACTCGAACAACGCGATGGCTTTATCGAACGTTCCAGCAAGGCCGAGCGTTTCTTTCGCAGCGGACGATCCGGGGGGTGGCGGGACGTGCTGACCCGGGATCAGGCGACGCGCATTGTTGCTCGGCATCGGGCGCAAATGGGTCGCTTCCACTACATTCCGGGCGGCTATTGACGGTTTTTTACCCTTCGGAACCGGTCGCTCTGTCCAAAAGGGCGCCAGCGAGCCCCATTCAATGATTTGCAGCAAGCCATGCAGCTGATGTAATTGGTTGATTTAACAGAATATATTGAGTTTTTCACGATGCCGCCCTTGAATCTCTCAAACAAATCCATGACACTTCGTTAACGGGACTTTAATTCTTCTGAAAAACCCGTTAGTATCCCGTTACCCCGTCGGTGGACGAGCTCGTAGGTTCGGTCTGGGGTTCATCCCGAGCATTCATTTTTTCCCTGGAGAAAGAGTCATGACATTCAAGCGTAATCAGCTCCGCGACGCGATCAACATCGCGCTCTGCGTCGGAGCCGTGTCCATGCTGAGCATGGGCACCGCATTCGCGCAGGACGCCGCATCAGCGACCGACGTCAAGGCGAAGAACCTCGACACGATTACAGTGACAGGCTCACGCGTGCGTCGCGTCGAGACTGAAACTGCGAGCCCGGTTGTCGTCGTGACTCGTAAAGACATTGAGAAGACAGGCAAGCTCACGATCGGCGAGATCATCAACGAATTGCCCAGCATTTCCGGCTCACCGACCACCGCAGCCATCAACAACGGCGGCGGCACCGGTGCCGCGACCGCCGACGTGCGCGGTCTTGGCAGCCAGCGTACCCTGGTGTTGATCGACGGACATCGCCCCGGTCCGACCCCGGTCGACCTGAACTCGATCCCGCTGGATCTGGTCGAGCGCATCGAAGTGCTGACCGAAGGCTCCTCCACCGTTTACGGCTCCGACGCGATCGGCGGCGTGATCAACTTCATCATGCGCAAGAACTACAACGGCGCGCAGTACACTGCGTCCTACGGCGAATCCGGGCACCACGACTCCGCGCGCAAGGGCCAGTCGTTCATCTTCGGGCAATCCGGCGACAAGGGCAATGTCGTCGCCGGCGTTGAATACAACAAGTTCGATGCGGTTCCGGCGGCCAGCCGGCCATTTGCCGCACACGCCTACAACCTCTCCTATTCGTCCTACTATCACATCGATCCCAACGGTGGGTTCCGGCAGAAGGGCACGAGCGGCGCGTTCGGCGCGGACGGCTTTTTGAATCCTGGCGGGTCCTCGCGTAACCCCAACGGCCGCATCAGCCTGTCCCCCGCGCTGAAGGCGCACTATGGTTGTGGCTCGGTCGCCCACGACCCGACTAAAACAGGCACCGCTCTGAGTGACTTTGTGTGCTTCGGCACCAACGGCACCGGCCCGTACGACTATCAGCCGCAAAACCTGATCCTGACCCCGCAGGAACGCACGAACGCGTTTGCGATGGCCACCTACAACCTGACCGACAACATCTCTGCCTATCTGGATTTCTACCACCAGAAGCAGACCTCCCATTCGGTCATCGCGCCGCTTCCGTTCGATACCAACAACGATGGCGTGGTCATTTCCAAGGACAACCTCTACAACCCGTTCGGCGAAGACTTCGGCGTCGCCGACCCCGCCAACAACGTCTATCAGTTCCGGACGCGCTTCAACTCCATCGGAGAGCGCATCGCCAACAACTCCACCACCAACGACACCGTGTTCGCTGGCCTGAAGGGCAATTTTGGCCAGACCTGGAGCTGGGATGCGGGCTTCGACTACAACCATCTCTTCTTCATCACCAACCCGACCGGCTATCCGAACTACTCCAAGCTGAAGCAGGCCTTGGGCCCGTCGATGCTGATCGGCGGCACGCCGACTTGCGTCGCCGTCGCCGGCAACGCGGCCACGGCCATTACCGGCTGCACTCCGCTCAACATCTTCAACCTCAACGATCCGTCTTCGATCGCCATCCTGCAGTCGGTGGCCGGAAACCCGACCAACACCTCGTCGTTCATCGAGCGTACAGTCGAGTTCAACGCCAGCGGCGACTTGTTCGACCTGCCGGCAGGCGCGGTCAAGCTGGCGGTGGGTGCTGATAGCCGCAGGGAGTACCAGAACAACCGCGTTGATTCCATTGCCGTCACCAACGGCGCCGGCGGAACCTGTGACGTCGCGCAGGAAGTCTGCTCGACACCGCTGGTTGGTGCGTTCAGCGTCAAGGAGGCTTATGCCGAGCTGTTCGTACCGATCTTGAAGGACGTGCCCGGCGCTTACAGGCTCAACCTCGACCTTGGTACCCGTTATTCCAAGTACAACATCTTCGCGGGCAACGACAGCAGCAAGCTGGCCATCGAGTGGCGGCCGATCAAGGATCTGCTCGTCCGCGCCAGTGCGGCGGATATCTTCCGCGCTCCGACGGCGGCCGATCTGTTCGCAGGCTCCGCGGGTGGTGCCCCGCCATTCGGCGGTGATCCATGCGTTGGCCTGTCTGCTGCTGGTGTTGCCGCTCATCCGAACGCTTGCGGTCCGTACCCGGGCCCCCCTGGCATTCCGAGCACAACCGTTTCCGGCCAGACAACCGGCGTGACCGAAGGCTCGGTCCTGGCTGGATTCAAACTCTCGCCTGAAAAGGGCCGTTCCTACGATTTCGGCCTGGTGTACGATCCCGAATATGTGCCGGGGCTGTCCACCAGCGTGGACTTCTACAGGATCACCCTCAACAACCTGATCTCTGCCATTTCACCCGATACGGTCATCGCCGATTGCTTCAACAGCGAAACCAGCCCGTTCTGCTCGTTGATCCATCGCGGTCCTAGCGGCGGCATCACGTTCTTCACCCTGCCGTCCGTAAATCTCGGCTCGCTGGTCACCGACGGCTTCGATGCCTCAGCCAGGTACAAGCTCCCGGTGTTTGCATGGGGACAGTTCACCGTATCGACCGACTTGACCCACATCAACAAGTACGATGTCAACGTCGATCCCGCCAATTCCACCCTGGAAATCCAGCACAATGCGGGCCATCTCTTCAACACCGCCAACTTCGCCAAATGGCGCGGCAACCTCGCCCTCGACTGGAGCAAGGGCAACTGGAACGCCGGGTATCGCCTTCATTGGGTCGGCAAGGCCCAGTTCGGCGATCTTGATCCGGGGCAGAACACCTCGGTCGACGCTTGTAACTTTCAAACGAACCCGTTCGGCATCTGCCCGGGCCCGGTCGTCGAGAAGATCCCGAACTACTTCGAGAGCTTCGTGACCCTCGGCTACAACTTCGGCCAGATCGGCACAATGGACGCGCGGGTCGACGTGGGTGTCGACAACGTGTTCGACAAGCAACCGCCCTTCATCTGGTCGAATGCTGAAACGAACGGCAACACCGATGTCACCACGTACGACACGATCGGCCGCTTGTTCTGGGCACGCTTCACCGCGAAGTTCTAAGAAAAAGCGACTGCTTCATTGCAACAACCAACCGCGCGGCTCCGCCGCGCGGTTTTTTTTTGCCCGACTCTCGCAGTCAGGTGCGCGTTACGCATTCCACGTGCGGATCGTTTTGAACAGCAGTCTGCAAAAACCATCGTCGCGAGCCGCGCTTGATTCAATGTATGATCGCGCCGTATGGAAAATGTGAATAATTTGCGTTCGGCTGCAATCGCTCTTCAAACCGGCAATGCCGGCCTTGCCGAATCCATGGCCCGCGCTCAACTCGATGCTGGCGGCGATATCGAGGATTGGTTGTTATTGCTGGGCTTGGCCTTGCAGTCTCAAAGACGGTACGACCAAGCCGTCGATGTCTATGCCGAATTGACGCGCCGCTACCCGAAGTCGGGAATGCACTGGGGCAATCTCGGCACGATACTCCGCGAAGCGGGACGTCTCGAGGAAGCGGAAGCGGCATATTGCCAGGCCATTGTGCTGGAGCCGACCAAGGCGGGACACTTCGCGAACGTCGGCATGTTGCTGATCGATATCGGCAACCATAAGAGCGCGCGGGTCGCGTTGTTGCAAGCAGTCGATCTGGATCCAGATGACGCACAGGCGCGCATCCACGGCACCTTGATGTGCTTGCTTTCCTCGGATCGCGCCAATGCCCGCCGGCTGATTTCCAATGATCCGGATTGGCTTACGAATGCAGATCTGTCGATGCAGGATCGACTGGCGCTCGCGCGCGCTTTCATGCTTCTGGGCATGAATGAAGATGCCGAACGCACGCTGGTTGACGCGCTGCCAAAAGCAACGCCTGAGGAAAGGCTTCTCATCCTGACGCGCCAGGCCGCCATGCACGAACGCCTTAACCGCCCGGAAGAGACGCGGCGCATCATTCAGCAACTGCCGGATCCAGCCAGCCTGGGCGACGCCAGCCTCGCCCAGGAGATCATGAGCGTGCGCGCGAGCTTGGCGCAACGGGATGGACATCTGGACGGCGCAAAGGCGATGCTGGAAGGTCTGGCGGAGCAGCCGCAGGAAACCCGAAAGGGTGAGGCATCGTTGATGTTCGCGATCGCCAAGGTCTGCGACAAGCAAGACGATCCATCCGGCGCGATGCAGGCACTCGAGCAGGCGCATGCCGCACAGTTGGCACACACTTTCACTTCGAAAGGGCTTTCGATCGACCAGGATAGCGATCCACTGCTCTCCAAGTTCCGGCCATTGAGCGCCGAATCGTTCGCAAGCTGGCCCCAAGGCTGGCGCGACGCGCCGAATGCCGAGGCCGATCCGGTCTTCATCGTCGGTTTCCCCCGCTCCGGAACGACCATGCTGGAGCAGATGCTGGATGCCAGCCCGAAGCTCCGGTCAATGGATGAGCGCGAGTTCCTCGAGGATGTTGCCCACTGGATACGTGATCGCGAGATGCCCTATCCCGAAGCACTCGGCGAGCTGAGCGTGGCGCAATGCGACGAAATGCGCTCGAAATACCGCGCCAGCGTGGCCAAGGTCGTCTCCCTGGAACCGGGCGAGCGGCTTGTGGACAAGAACCCGCTCAGCATGCTGCTTTTGCCGCTGATTTGCCGATTGTTCCCCGACTCGCGGATCATCCTCGCGTTGCGCCATCCTTGCGACGTCGTATTGAGCTGCTACATGCAGCATTTCGACGCCCCGGCATTCGTGGATCTATGCTCAAACCTGGAACGCCTGTCGCACAGCTACGTCAATGCGATGCGTTTCTGGATCCATCACGAGAACCTGCTCCGACCCAACGTGTTGCATTTGCGGTACGAGGATTTGTTGTCCGATTTCGATCAACATTCGAGCCGGATCGGCAAGTTCCTCGGTATTGAGGATGTCAGCGCCATGCAAGGATTCCACGAGCACGCCAGGCAGAAGGGGTATATCAGCACGCCCAGCTATCAGCAGGTGACCAAGCCGTTGAATTCGTCTGCAGTCGGACGCTGGCGGAAGTACGAAAACTACTTCCGGGATGCGCTGCCCATCCTGCAACCGATCATCGAGCACTGGGGCTATGCGGACTGACGTCGGCGTGGGCGCGGCGGATCGCCTTTCCCGGTTTGTGCAGTTCTACGACCATGCGATGTCGCCCGAAATGTGCGCCCGCTTGGTGGCGGGTTTTGACAGCATGCCGCAGCTGCAGGCACCGAACGGACGAGGCCAGCGCGCCGGCCTGGAAGAGAGCGCTTGGACCGAACTCAACATCACGCCGTTCGCCGACCAAACCTTGCAGGGTTACTTCTACGACCAGATCGACCGCCATCTGGCGCTCTACAACGATACGCTCGGCCTGACGATCCCGATTCCGTCGCGTCCCAAGCTCGAGGACCTGCGCATCAAGCGTTATCGGATGGGATGCGACGAGAAATTCCAGCCGCACTTCGACGCGGTCGACGAGAAAATGAATCGTTACATGGTGTTCCTGTGGTATCTGAACGACGTCGAGGAAGGCGGCGAAACGATCTTTTGCGATCTGGGCATCAAGGTCGTCCCACGCACGGGACGCTTGTTGATGTTCCCGCCGTACTGGATGTTCCAGCACGCCGCGCCGCCGCCGGTTTCCAATGACAAGTACATCATTTCGACCTATATGCTGTTCTGACTTGCGGTGGTCAGTGTTACATAGCCGTTGTCGTCTGCAACTTCTGTTCTTCCAGGCTCTGTTCAACCGATTTGAAACCGCATGCACGGTGGAATGACCACATCGTCTGCACCAGCGTGCTGAACGCCTCGCGCTCAATAGCCGTCAGATAGTGGTTCCATACGTCCACAATCAGCACGACGCGTGTCTGATCGCCATGGTTCCAGGCCTCGTGTTCGTGGGTGTCATCGAACACGAGTACGCGCCCTTCCTCCCACTCGCGCGTCTCCGCGCCCACTCGGATGGCGCAGCCCGGGGGAATGACCAGCGCCAAATGGGCCACCAAGCGCGAATTGGTCATGCCGGTGTGCGGCAAGATATGGCTGCCGGGCGTGAGTACTGAAAACAGGATTTCCGGCGCATGGTCTTCTATGCGCACCAGCGGGAGCTTCTCCACGACCGCCGAGGTGACTGGACAGCGCAAGTGGTTTTCGTCGTATCGACGGCCATGCCGGTAGAAAAAGAAGGCGTCCCATGCTGCCTCGCCTCGATCATTGCGGAGCTGTCCCGTCGCCACGCCATCGCTTCCTTGCCCAAGAAATGGCTCCAATACTCCGTTGCCGCCAGCGAGTACCGCAAGCGCTTCTTCGCGGATTGCGCCGGCGTTCTTCTCCAGCTCGTCTATCCACGGAAACAGCTCGCCCGGATAGAAACCCGCAGACGACAGGCCAGGCACAAACAAGTATGTCGGCCGCTGCATCGGATGGTCGAAGGAACCGCCCATCCCGCCCAAATAGGCGTCAAGGCAACGGTCGACGCGCTCGACGGCTACCGCGCCGTGCATTCGGCGCAAGGGTCCGAGAGCACTGCGGAACAACCGCTCACGGCCTTCGACAATGAAGGCCATTGCCTGCTTCACGGCTTCATGCAACCCCGGCTCGGTCGTGGCTTCGCTCTTCCAACGGTCTTGTTTCTGCGCGTCGATGACCGCGCGAAAATAAGCGGTCAACGCCTGATACCGATTCCCTGCCGTCTCGTGCAGTTGACCCAGCTTGAGCCTGAGTTGGAATTGCCCGGGATCCAGGGCTAGGGAATTCTCCAGTGCCGCCGCCGCTGCAGGCCGATTTCCGCAAAACAGATGGGCGTGTCCCAGCGCGCTGAACAACGTGGGATCGATCACGCCCGCAGCGATCGCGCGGTCGGTCATGGCAATGACCGACGCATGGTCGCCTAGCGCCATCGCGCGCTTCAAGGCGAAGGCAAGCGCTTCGGGTTGTCCCGGATCGCCAGCGAGTACCTGGGCGAAATGCGCTTCGGCTTCGTTGAGCTGCCCGCTTTGAGCGAGCGCACGCCCAATCAAGAGTGAATCACCGGGTGCTCTGGGTTGCATGACTCGTTTGTGGGCCGATTAGGTCGAGTACGAAAGATATCATCGCCATCGCCATTCGGCAGCCCGCAAAAACGGAATACCGCTCAATCCATCTTCGGACTGCTTTCCAGCTTCACCCGCACATCCCCGGAAAACGATTCGAGCGTGACCGAGGCATCGCCCCGACCGATCTTCGCCTTGAGACTCTCGCCGGATCCGCGGTCCGCGGTTTCCACATTGCCGCTGTCGGAACGGATCGTGCCCGAGAAACTGTTCAGTTGCAGTTGCGCGGAACTGGTCGCAGGCAACATCAAGGTCAAGTCGCCACTGGTGGATTGGGCCTTGAGCTGGCCACCTTGCGCGAGTCCGGTTCGCAGATCGGCATCGCCGGACACTACGGAAACATCGACGTCGCCGGGTTTTTCGGCACGCAAGGCGATATGTCCCGAGACCGTCTCGATACTGACTTCGCCGTTGATGCGTCCCTGCAGATCGACATCGCCGCTGACGGTTTCGACATGGGTCTTGCTGGTGTCGAGGTGCATGTGCAGGTCGCCGCTGACGCTTTCCACGCGTACCTCGCCGGGATTCGCCTCGACCTGCACCTTGCCGCTGACCGAGTTGACCGACAGGCGATGGCCGGCAACGCCCTTGATATCGGTCACCGCGCTCACGCCATGGACGGCGACGCTCGCATGCATAGGCACCGTGATCTCGAGCCGAGTGTCGCCGGTCTGCGCGGCACCCCAATTACCGAACCAGCTTTTCGACTGCGGATTGATGACCCTTATGTGCAGATGGCGTCGGTCACCTTCAATCGCGAGCCGCTCCACGCCGTCGCCGAGGGTGCCGTTGATGCGTACCTCGGGTAGATCGGTGACGCGCACGACGATCGCACCCTTGGTGTTGTCGATCACGACTTCGCCTTCCGGGTTGAGCGGGCGCACTTCGCTGATCGGTGTGGTCGCTGCAAACGCGACCGCCGACAACACGAACATTGCTGAGGCCAACACACGAAAGCACGACATGGCAAATTTCCTGATGCGTTGTTCAATCGTTGAAGAGAGCGGTCGCGGCGTCGGTCAGAACATCACCACGCGCTGTGTAATCTGCAACCGGCGCGCATAGGTCCGGCGCAATTGATCGAGCAGGAACACCGCATCAGGATGGCTGTTCAGCGCAACCATGATGTTGTCTGCACTCTGGTCGAGTTCGATCAGCGCGGGCGTGATGTCGGTCGGCACCGGCTTGTCGCGGAACTGGCGCAATTCGACCTGATATTGCTTGCGGATCGCTGCGGCTTCCTTCAACACTAATTGGTGTTCGGGCGTCGCGCGGCGCAGTCCGACCGTTTCCAGCAGGCGCGGCTTGGCCAGCCCCAATCCGAAGGCGCCGAGCACGAGGCTCGCGGCAAGCGCCGATCCCATCGTGCGCCAGCCATTCCCGCGCGGGGCATGCGCCGCACGTTGCGAATGCGTGATCGCGGCGGCGATGCCGGCCCACAGATCGCGCGACGGCTCCCGCTCGCGCGGTAACTGGCGCAATCGCCAGCGATCATTGATCTCGGTCATTGCTGATCTCCCAGTCGCACGCGCAACAAGCGCCGAGCGCGATGCAGTTGCGCTTTCGAACTTCCAATCGCCATGTGTAATTCGGTTGCGATCTCATCGTGCTTCCAGCCCTCGACATCATGCAACACCAGCACCGCGCGCGCGCGCGGCGGCAGGCTCGCGACTGCGTGTTCGAGGTCGATGCCGAGCGCGGTACGGATGCCGGCGCTGTCGCCACTACCTAAATCGACCAGCGCCGCGTCATCGATTTCCAGATCCTCTTTGTCGCGGCGCGTGCGCAGGTCCATCAGCGCGGTATTGACCGCGAGCCGGTGCAGCCACGTTGCGAAAGCACTCTCGAAGCGGAATCGCGCAAGTGCCTGCCACGCACGCACGAACGTTTCCTGGGTCAATTCCTCGGCACGGGCGTCGCTGCCGCCAACAAGTCGCCAGATCACCGCATGAACGCGCCCCACGTGCTGGCGATAAAGCGTCTCGAACGCGGCAACATTGCCGCCCGCAGCCAAACGCACCGATCCCTCATCGGCATCGACAAATGGCCGCTCATCAGCGATAGGGGTGGTTTCTGGATGCACAGCAAGATTGAGCATACCGCTTGGATGCGCCGCAAGCGACAAGGGTTTAGGGCCCGGCCAAAATCCGGCGCGTCCCCGTTGGCATTCCTGTGCAGGTATGCCAAGCGCGAACAACTTTGTGGCTGGCTTGACATTTTTTCGCCAGCCACCCCTTTTTCTAAGCTGACTCTGTTGGCACCATGTCGAACGCAATGGTCAGACGCGTCCCGTCATTGAACGGCACGGTACCATGCCAGAAATACGATGGGAACAAAGCGAGCAAGCCGGGTTCTGGTCGGATGAAATATTCGGGTGCGAGCGGCGGCTCGGTGCGCGTGCCTGGTTCGCCGAATTTCAGCCAGCCTTCGCGATCGTCGCTACCATCGGACCCAAGTGTACCGGGCAATTCGACATAGAAAGCCGACGATAACCAACCCTGGGGGTGCACATGATTGACGTGATAGCCATTCGCGCGCAGGCGCACCGACCAGGCTCCCTTGATCCGATATTCGCCTGTGTTGCGTCGGCGCAGCGGATCCCCTCCGAAGCCCATTGTCTCAAGATGTCGGTGGATCGATGGATCGATCACCGCAAAAAATGCGCGGATTGCCGGATCGGCAGAACGCAGCAGGTTTTCCGCAGTTTGCGATCCTTGGCGCAGCGATTGATGTAGCGGATGCATGTGCAGCGTATGCCTGTGATGCAGACTGGCGGCAAGGTCACGTAAATAACTGGGGAGGTCGCTCCAACCAAGCGGGGTATCGATGATCCAGCCACGCGCCATCTGCGCGTAGTCGCAGAATTCGGTGTATCGCGCGTCGCCGAGCAGACGCCATGCCGTAGTCTGGAGCGCGATCAGGTATTGATTGTTCGCTTCTGTAAACAACAGCCGCTCCACCAGGTGCAGCGCTTCATCCGCTTCGCCGATGCCGAGCAACATATTGGCAAGGATGTGGTACGCACGCGGATCCACCGGGGCTGTCTGCGTCGCCCTGCGCGCATAGTCGAGCGCAAGTTGCGCGCTGAATTTCGACGCGACCTTGCTGACAGATAGCAGCAGCGCGATACCGGCGCCCGGACGATTTGCGCGATCGGCCAGCCATGCATGCGCGGCGATGGCGTCGCCCGAGCCGTCCAGAAGGTCCGCCTTGATGATGGCTAGCTCTTCGTCATCGGGATGTTGCCGCAATGCCGCATCGAGCTGCTCGCTCGCGGCGGCAAGATCTCCACTGCGCATCCAGATGAGTGCGGCGAGATGACGCTGGGCGTCGGCATAAGGGAGGCGCAGTCGGATTGCTTCCCGGAATGCGTCCGCGGCCTCATCGAATCGATTCGTAGCCATCAAGGCGCGCGCGTGCACGTAGTGCACTTCGGGTGTATTTGCTCCCTTGCCGATGGCGCGACTCGCGGCGGATACCGCATCTGGATGCTCACCGGCCGTATCAAGGGCGGCGGCGAGGTTGAGTTCGCCGACGGGATTATTCGGCAAAGCAGCAACGACATGACGATAAATTGAGAGGGCTTCGTCGTGACGATCGAGTGCCGTCAACGCGACCGCACGCTTGGTGAGTAAATCGAGATCGGGTTGCAGCGCGGCAACAAACGGCGCTGTGATGTCGAGCGTTTCCTGGTGCCGGTTTGCACCATTCAGCATGTCTGCGAGTACAAGCGCGGCACGCGGATAGTTGTGGCTTCCGGACAGTGCAAGACGCAAGGCATGTTCGGCCTCCTCCGTGCGTCCGCTGTTGGCGAGCAACTCACCGAGCGCGGATTGTACGGGTGCCCAGCGCGCATCAATCGCGACCGCGGTACGAAGCACGCGTTCGGCACCTGCAACATCATCGAGTGCGAGCAGCGCGCCGGCCAGCAAGCGATGCGCTTCAACAAAGCGCGGAGCGACTTGCAGGATCTCCTCAAGCATCGAGCGGGCAAGTGCAAAATTGCCGGCCTGCAGCAACGACGACGCCTTCTGCATCGCCGGTAGGACGTTCTGGTGAGGAACGCTCACTCAGTCAACTCAACCGTTTGGCCATGGTGAGAATTTCGACCTCGAATCCGAACGACTCATAGAACCACATCGCCCGATCGCCCGGCGACGTATCCGTTTGAACTCGACTTGGAAACAGATGCCTTTCCGTTTCCGCGCAACGTCCACTCTACCATCCGCGATACGGGAGCGATCTACTCTTTAAGCCCCCAGCGCATTCGCTATGCGTTGCTGCTCGCGCCGGAGCGCCTCTGGCATGCGCGCGCCGTAGCTGTCGAGGTAGGCACCGATCTCGGTCAGTTCGTGTTTCCAGCCGGCGCGATCGATCGCAAGCAATGCATCCAGACGATCAGCGTCGATAACCAAACCTTCGACATTCAGATCGCCCGCCAGCGGCAGATTGCCAATCGGCGTTTCCTGCGCACCCACCGTGCCGTCCACACGTTTGATGATCCACTCGAGCACGCGCAAATTGTCGCCGAACCCGGGCCACAGAAATTTGCCGTCGTCGCCCTTGCGGAACCAGTTGACGTGAAAGATTTTAGGCAGATGGGCGCCCGGCTTGTCGAACGACAGCCAGTGCGCGAAATAATCGGCGAAGTTGTAACCGCAGAACGGCTTCATCGCCATGGGATCGCGACGCACCACGCCGACCGCACCGGTTGCCGCAGCAGTGGTTTCGGATGCCATCGACGCGCCGGCCAACACACCATGGGTCCAGTCGCGCGCTTCGAACACGAGCGGCACAAGCGATTCGCGACGGCCGCCGAACACGATCGCAGAAATCGGCACGCCTTGCGCGTCTTCGGCATGCGGCGAATAGCTCGCGCATTGTTTCGCGCTCACCGTGAAGCGTGAATTCGGATGCGCGGCCGGCCCAGTGTCGGGGCCGTTGTTCGGATCGTCGCTTTCAGCGATGGGACGCCCCTGCCAGTCCTTGACCGGCACGCCATCGGGCAGACCTTCCCACCACGGACGATTGTCGGCGGTGACCGCGACATTGGTGAAGATCGCATCGTGATCGAGCATCGCCAAAGCGTTCGGATTGGTCTTGGCCGAGGTGCCCGGCGCGACACCGAAAAAGCCAGCTTCCGGATTGATCGCCCACAAGCGGCCGTCTTCGCCCGGCGTCATCCAGCAGATGTCGTCGCCGACTGTCCACACTTTCCAGCCGTCCTTGAGATAGCCGGCCGGCGGAATCAGCATCGCGAGATTGGTCTTGCCGCAGGCCGACGGGAACGCCGCGGCGATGTAATGGGTTTCGCCTTGGGGATTCTCGATGCCGACGATCAGCATGTGCTCGGCCAGCCAGCCTTCGGTGCGCGCCTGGTACGAAGCGATGCGCAGAGCGTGGCACTTCTTGCCAAGCAACGCGTTGCCACCGTAACCCGAACCGTACGACTTGATCATGAGCTCTTCGGGGAAATGCATGATGAAACGGCGCTCCGGATCGAGCTCGCCAATCGAATGCAGGCCCTTCACAAACGTTCCATCGCGCTCGATGCGCGCGAGCGCGGCGGCGCCCATGCGCGTCATGATGCGCATGTTCGCGACCACGTATGCGCTGTCGGTAATCTCCACGCCGCAGCGCGCGATTGGCGATGCGATCGGACCCATGCAATACGGAATCACGTACATCGTGCGCCCGCGCATGCAGCCGGTGAACAATGCGTCGACCTTGTCGTGCGCATCGGCCGGCGCCATCCAGTGATTGTTCGGTCCAACGTCGTCCTCCTGTGTAGTGCAAACGAAGGTGAGGTGCTCGACGCGCGCGACGTCCGATGGATTCGAACGATGCAGGTAGCAATCAGGATTGGTCTGCGCGTTCAGCGCGATCAAGTCGCCGGTGGACAGCATCAACTCGTTCAGCGCCTTGCTCTCCGAATCCGAACCATCGCACCACTGGATGCGGTCGGGTTGGGTGAGAAGCGCAACTTCAAGAACCCACTGATTGAGGGCGTCGAGTGAACTGGACATGCGGCCTGGCTCCGGAACGGATCGCGGTACATGCCGCGGGATGTCATTTTACCCGCTGGAGCGGGTGCGAAGCACGTTCATGGAATCAGCGTGCGCATCACGTGCTCGACATACGCCTCGAATTCGTCGTGATGCAGGCGCGGCTGGTGCAGTTGCAGCGCCAGTTGCAAGAAGCCGACGTAGGCCGCATAGGCGAGTCGGGCGCGATGCTGGGCGTCGGCGCGGCCGAGTCCAGCCTGGCGGAACGACGCGCAAAGATAATCGAGCCGGCTCTTGGACACGCGCTCCATGACCGGCTTCACCAGCGGGTGATCGAGTGCCTTGAGCAATTCCGAATAGATGATGTGGGTCTTGGCTTCGTGTGCGACCAACAGGAACAAGGCTCGCAAGCGCTCGCGCGGATCGGAAATTGCTTCGAGCTGACCGAACACGGTTTCCTGTTCGACCGATTCCCAATGCTCCAGCGCCGCCGTCAGCAACGCCTCGCGCGACGGGAAATGCCAGTAGAAGCTGCCCTTGGTCACCCCGAGCCGGCGCGCCAGTGGTTCGACGCCGACCGCCGCCAGCCCCTGCTCGCCGAGCAGGTCGAGCGCCGCCTGCGCCCAGTCGGCCGCGCTCAGGCGTGCGGGACGGTCATTGCGGGCTGTATGTGTATCCGACATGTGCACAGTGTATCCATACGGTCGGGGCGGAAACAGAATGCTCTGATGGTGCACATTGATCCATACCGGACACGATTGCACTGTGGCATCATGCATACCATACTATAGCGTATGGTGATTTGAAACGTCATACCCGCCTGAGTTCGCACGAGCACGTACGCTTGACGACTGGCGTGATCACACGGAGTCACAAACACCGCAACCTAACGTTTCACGGAGTCAGTCCATGAGCATCCTCGCACCAATCCTGATCCTGCTTCTGGTCGGCTTCGCATCCGCGTACCACCGATTGCCGCTGCTGATCTGGGCGCTGTTGACGGCCGCTTTGCTGGCAATCGGCGCGTGGCTTGGAGCAATCATCACCGCGACGATCGTCGCAGCAGTCTTGGTTGCGCTAGTTGCGATTCCGCTGCTGATTTCGCCGATCCGGCTGCCGTTGATTACCCGTCCGCTGCTGGCTTTCTACACCAAGATCCTGCCGCCGCTGTCCGACACCGAGCGCACCGCGCTGGAAGCCGGCACGGTCGGATTTGAAGGCGAATTGTTCTCCGGCATGCCGCAGTGGAAGGCATTGCTGGACCAGCCGAAACCCGAGCTCAGCGCCGAGGAACAAGCCTTCCTGGACGGCCCCTGCGAAGAACTGTGCAGGATGACTAACGACTGGGACATCACCCACGTCCGCGCCGACCTGCCGCCGGAGATCTGGGAGTTCGTCAAGAAGAACCGCTTCTTCGGCATGATCATCCCGAAGGACTACGGCGGTCTCGGTTTTTCCGCGCTTGCCAACCACAAGGTCATCGAGAAGCTCGCGTCGATTTCCAGCACGCTCAGCTCGACCGTCGGCGTGCCCAACTCGCTCGGCCCCGGCGAGCTATTGATACATTACGGCACCGAAGAACAGAAGAATTACTACCTGCCGCGCCTCGCCGACGGCCGCGAGGTACCCTGCTTCGGATTGACCGGGCCATTCGCAGGCTCCGATGCAACCTCGATTCCCGACTATGGCATTGTCTGCAAACAGTCGTGGAACGGCGCAAATGTCATCGGCATCCTGCTGAACTTCGACAAGCGCTACATCACGCTTGCTCCCGTGGCGACGATCATCGGCCTCGCCTTCCGCATGTACGATCCGGAAGGCTTGATCGGCGACAAGAAGGATCTCGGCATCAGCCTTGCGCTGATTCCGCGTGATACGCCCGGTGTCGAGATTGGTCGTCGCCATTTTCCGCTCAACATCCCGTTCCAGAACGGCCCGATCCACGGCAAGGATGTGTTCGTGCCGTTGTCGGTGTTGATTGGTGGTGAGGAGTACGCCGGCAAGGGCTGGCAGATGCTGGTGGAGGTCTTGTCAATCGGCCGCTCGATCACTTTGCCTTCGACTTCCAGCGGCGCATCGCGGATGGCTGCGATTGTCACCGGCGCG
Source organism: Lysobacterales bacterium (assembly GCA_038316385.1). GTDB lineage: Bacteria > Pseudomonadota > Gammaproteobacteria > Xanthomonadales > Xanthomonadaceae > SZAS-103. Next base: position 40,102 of record JBBQAN010000011.1, read on the forward strand.
TACGCGCGCATCCGCAAGCAGTTCGGATTGTCGATTGGACGCTTTGAAGGCGTCGAGGAAGCGCTCGCACGCATCGCCGGCAACACGTACGCGATCACTGCGCTGTCGCAGGCCACCGCTGCGGCGGTTGCGCGCGGCGAGAATCCGGCGGTGCCTTCGACGATCGCGAAATACCACTGCACCGCGATGGGCCGCGAAGTTGTGCAGGACGCGATGGACATCCACGGAGGCAAGGGCATCATCCTCGGCCCGCGCAATTACCTCGGACGCGGCTGGCAAGCCGCGCCGATCGGCATCACCGTCGAGGGCGCGAACATCATGACCCGCAGCCTGATGATCTTCGGCCAGGGCGCAATCCTGTGCCATCCGTGGGTGCTGAAGGAAATGAAGGCCGTCGGTCTGAGCGACCCGCGCGAACGCCTGCAGGAATTCGACCGCAACCTGTTCGGCCATATCGGCTTCGCGATCTCCAATGCGGTGCGCGCATTCTGGTTCGGGCTGACCTCCGCGCGCATCGGCAAGGCTCCGGGCGATGCCTACACGCGCCGTTATTTCCGCAAGCTCAACCGCTATTCGGCAGCGCTCGCATTGATGGCCGACACCTCGATGTTGCTGCTCGGCGGCAAGCTCAAGTTCAAGGAAAAGCTTTCCGCGCGGCTCGGCGACGTGCTCAGCCAGCTCTATATCAGTAGCAGCATGCTGAAGCGCTATCACGACGAAGGTGAGCCAGTTTCCGACCAGCCACTGCTTGCCTGGGCCTTCCACGACGCCGTGCACAAAATGGAAGTCGCGTTGTCCGGCGCGCTACGCAATTTCCCGGTACGCCCGGTCGGCTGGCTGCTGTGGATGCTGGTGTTTCCGCTCGGCCGCCGTGCGCAGCCGCCGTCGGATCGACTCGGCCATCGTGCGGCCGCATTGCTGATGTCGCCATCGGATGCGCGCGATCGCCTCGCCAACGGCATCTTCCTCACGCCCTGCGCGAACAACCCGGCCGGACGCATCAATAGCTATCTCGCCAAGGTGGTGCTTGCCGAGCCAGTCGAGCGCAAGTTCTGGAAGGCGCTCAAGAACAGCGATATCGAAGCACTGGACTTCCCCGCGCAACTCGTCGAAGGCGTCGCCGAAGGCTGGATCACCGCAGCGGAAAAAACCCAGCTCGAAGAACTGCGCGTGATGACGCTGGACACGATTTCGGTGGACGATTTCGATCCGGCCGAGCTTGCGGTAGCGGCGCTTCAGCCAAAGGCAGCGATGCGTAGCGTGGCCTGATCCTGCAATGGCCTGCAACGCGACCATGGCGGTCGTCGATGGGAATTTCAGGAAGTCGCGTTGTCGCCGGGTCTGGTTGACGTATCGCCCTGCTCGACCTGTCGCGCAAGCCGCCACCCAATCGCACCCGACGCCGCAAGCACCGCTGCACCGACGACGCCGAATCCAGCAACGCCGACGCCGAGCAGATGCAGTCCGTTGACCGATAGCGCCGACACTACATCGCCGGCGCGCCAGACCGCCGTATCGACCGCATTCTTGCCCTTGTAGCGCAAGTCACGCGGCACCTTGGTAAACAGGCTTTCGCGCGCGGGTTGCACCATGCCGTAGGCGAGTCCGCGCGTGACGATCAGCACCAGCGCGACCCACGGCATCGAGCCGATGACCAGCGCGCGAGGATCGTGCGCAAGCGACATCAGCAGGCAAACCAGCACGCCGATTGCCGCCCACAACGCAATCACCGGACCTGCACCACGACGCAGCAATAGCCAGCGCGTCAACGTCACTTGCACCACGACTTGCAGGATGTTGGTCGACAGATCGATGTTCGCCGCAAACCGTGTTCGCGCCACCGCGTCGTGGAAAGTGGCGCCCGAATAATCGGCGATGAGCGCGTACGCGATCGTGCCGATGGCGTCGCCCAGCAGCATCAACAGCGCCATGTTGCGCATGAAGGGATTGGCCAGGACCTGCTTGAGTCCATCGAACATGCCGCCGCCGATGGCAGCCTCATGACGTGCATCGAGACGGTGCGCACCATGCACGCGTGCACAGCGACCGAGCGCCATCACGCAAGCCAGTGCAACGCACAGCAGCGATGCCGACACGACCAGCAGCGGTGCAACACCGATCACGTCGACCAGTTGGCGGGTGATGAGCGGTCCGGTGATCGCGCCCGCCGTACCGCCCAGTGCGATGACCGGAAACAACCGGCGCGACTGTTCGTCAGTCCAGATATCGGCCATGAAACTCCAGAACACCGACACCACGAACAGGTTGAACACACTCACCCAGACGAAGAACACGATCCCGAGCATGCGCGGGCCGAGCAACTCAGGCTTGGCGAACAGCGGCACGAATGCCAGCAGGCAGGCGATGAAGAACAGGTAGACGACCGGCACGACGATGCGCCGGGGCCAGCGCGACACCAGCCACGCGAACGCCGGTGTCAGCACCAGCGTGGCGACGAACGTGGCGGCGAAGAACCACGGCAACTGCGTCGACCCGACCGCGGCGGATAGTTGCTCGCGCAGAGGACGCATGACGTAGTACGACGCGAGCACGCAGAAGAAATACACGAAGGACAACAGCGCAGCCGGACGCTCGCGCTTGCGCGAACCGCCCGCAGCCAGCGATGTAGCGAAGCCGGTCGGATCACCCGGATCAGACATCGCGAAGTGCGGAATCGTGCGGCATGCGCACGCAGCTTAGCCGACGGATTGGCTGCGCGCCGCATCGACCCACGACATCGACTGGTTCGTCCGTACCATTGGAATGTTTACTCTAGCATGCGCGCCTAGCCTCGCCCGATCGCCCCTCAATGGATGACTGCGTGACCGATTCCGCTGCGTTCGATTTCATCATCGTGGGCGCCGGCTCGGCCGGTTGCGTTCTCGCCAATCGCCTCTCCGAAGATCCTGCCGTCAAGGTGCTGTTGCTCGAAGCCGGCCCGCGCGACTGGCATCCCTTCATCCACATGCCGGCCGGTCTTGCGAAACTCGTCGGCAGGAAGGGCATCAACTGGAACTACAACACCGCGCCACAGCCGCAACTCAACGGCCGCAATCTGTGGTGGCCGCGCGGCAAGGTATTGGGTGGATCGAGCTCGATCAACGCGATGTGCTACATCCGCGGCGCGATGCACGACTACGACGAATGGGCCGAACTCGGCGCCGATGGCTGGAACTGGAACGCAGTGCTGCCCTACTTCAAGCGCAGCGAAGGCAACCAGCGCGGCGACAGTGAATTACATGGCGCGAACGGGCCGTTGAAAGTCTCCGACCTTCGCTACGTCAACGAACTCTCCCGCGCCTTCATTGATGCCGGCGAACAAGCGGGCTACGCGAGGAATGCAGACTTCAATGGCGTGACACAGGACGGTGTCGGCCTCTACCAAGTAACCCAGGTCGGTGGCGCGCGCTGCTCGTCAGCGGTGGCGTATCTCGATCCTGTGAAGCCGCGCACGAATCTCACCATCGCGACTGGCGCACTGGCGAGCCGCGTGGTGTTCGACAACGGTCGCGCGAGCGGCGTGGCGTACGCGCATCGCGGCCGCAATGTCGTCGCAACCGCGACGCGCGAAGTGCTGATCTGCGGCGGCGCGATCAATTCGCCGCAACTGCTGATGTTGTCCGGCATCGGCACAGCCGACCACCTGCGCGAACGCGGCATCGACGTGCTCGCCGACCTGCCCGGTGTCGGCGCGAACCTGCAGGATCACCTCGATGCATCGACTCTGCAACACGCGACCCAGCGCGTCACCTACGATCGACTCAGTGATGCGAAGGTCGCATTCGAGTATTTCATGCGCGGCCATCGCGGCCCGGGCACCAGCAACATCGCCGAGGCCGGTGGCTTCGTGCGCTCACATTTTGCGCCGGATGCGCGCCCCGACGTCCAATTCCATTTCATTCCCGCGATGCTCGACGATCACGGCCGTCGCCGCATGCAGGGCGACGGCTACACCGTCCACGCCTGCTTCCTGCGCCCGCACAGCCGCGGCCGCATCCTGCTTGCTTCCTCGAACCCGACCGAAAAGGCGCGCATCGAACCGAATTATCTCGGCGATGCCGAAGGCTTCGACCTCAAGATGATGGTCGAATGCGCGAAGCTCTCGCGCGACTTGTTCGCCCAGCGCGCATTCGACGCCTATCGCGGCACGCCGATCTTTCCCGCACGCAGCAACGCGTCGGACGAGGAACTCGTCGCCTTCATCCGCGCGAAAGCCGAAACGGTGTATCACCCGGTCGGCAGTTGCCGGATGGGCCGCTCCGACGACAACCAGGCCGTCGTCGACCCGCAACTGCGCGTGCGCGGCGTCGAAGGCCTGCGCGTGATCGACGCATCGGTGATGCCGAAGCTGATTGGCGGCAATACCAATGCTCCGACGATCATGATTGCGGAGCGCGCTGCGGATTTGATTCGGGGGCGAACAGCATAATTTTCCCGTGCCAGAGGGAAGCGCTGCGATTTCGCCAGCGACTGAGTGCGTTTGAATTGCAATCAAACGGCTGAACGCGGGGCCGGATCACACGGAATGACGATGTCCCGCGATAGAATACGCATTGATCCTCAGCATACGCATCCGATGCCATCAACGAAAATGACGTTCAACCTCTTGCACAGCGCGGCGTGCGCACTGCTATGCCTGACCGCAAGTGCCGGCGCGCAGCCGACTGTAACCTCGCCGCAAGCGCCGCATCCAGCGCGCGCTGGCAGCGACTACAGTTTTACCAATAATGCCCTCGCGATCGATGCGCTGGCGCAACAGGTGGTCGAGCGCAGCCATATTCCCGGCATGGCGATGGCGATCGTCCAGGATGGAAGAATCCTGGTGCTGCATGGCTACGGCGTGACCGAAGCGGGCGGTACCGAGCCGGTCACCACCGATACCGTGTTCCGGCTGGCCTCGCTGTCGAAAGCATTCGCTTCCACGCTGGCCGCGTTGCTGGTCGCCGACGGTACATTGAGTTGGGATCTGCGAATCGCCGATCATTTGCCGGCGTTCAAGCTTGCCAATCTGCAGGACACGCAAAGCCTGACCGTGCGCGATATCCTCAGTCAGCGCGCCGGACTCACCCGCAATACCTACGATCGCGATCTTGAATCGGATGTGCCTTTCGAACTGTTGGTGCAGAAACTCGCGAATGCTCCGCTCGCCTGCGCGCCCGGCGATTGCTATGCGTACCAGAACATTTCCTTCAGCCTGATCGGCGACATCGTGTTCGCGGTCACCGGCGATTTCTATTCGCATCAGGTAGAAAGCCGTATCTTCCAACCGCTCGGCATGTACAACTCGAGCTACGGCCGCGAAGCGCTGGAAGCCAGTCGGAGCTGGGCGCGTCCGCACGTGCGCGGCGGCGGCGGCTGGCGGGCGGTTCGCCCACAGGAGGCGTACTACAAGATTCCGCCAGCGGCCGGTGTCAATACCAGCATCCACGACATGGCGCAGTGGTTGATCGCACAGATGGGCCATCGTCCGGATGTGCTATCGCCGGCCGTGCTCGCAGACGTGCACACGCCACAGGTTCCGACGCCCGACCAGATGCACGGCGCGCCGTGGCGACGCGAACGCATTTCGGATGCGTATTACGCGACCGGCTGGAGGGTGTTCAATTACGCTGGCCACACGCTGATTTTCCACGGTGGCGCGGTGCAGGGCTATCGCAGCGAGATTGCATTTCTGCCCGACCGAGACATCGGCGCGGTGATCCTGTGGAATTCCGAAAGCGCGGTGCCTAGCGGATTGATGCCGATCATCCTCGACCGCGCGCTGGGCCTGCCCGAACGCGATTGGGTCGGGGTCGATCAGATCGGCCAGGAAGCGGCCGCACCGCGCCATCGCGCTGCACGCGACGGTTACAAGCCCGGCATGCGCGCCGGAAAATACAAGCCAGCAGCGCGCAAGAGCAGCAAACGCCATCGTTGATCAACGCACCTGCAGCAACCGCTGCGGAACATGATCGAGTCTCGCGTGACGCACGCGCAGCGCAGGCTATGGTTGCAACGCAACTTCAGGACAGACTAGGCAGCGGCTGCAATGCGCCGAAGTAGTAACCCTGGCAGTAGTCCACGCCGATCGCGCGGATGCATTCAAACGCGGCTTCGGTTTCGACGCGCTCGGCAATCGTCTGCATGCCCATCACCTTGCCGATATGGTCGATCGCCTCGACCATCGCCAGATTGACCGGATCGGTCGCCACGTCGCGCACGAACTGGCCATCAATCTTCACGAAATCCAGCGGCAGCCCCTTGAGGTATGCGAACGACGACAATCCGCTGCCGAAATCGTCGAGCGCGAACTTGCAGCCATGGCTTTTCATCCGGGTCATGAACTTGCCAGCCGCGTCGAGATCGACGATCGCCTCGCTCTCTGTAATCTCGAAACAGAACGTGCCGCCGGTCGGCAACTCGCGCGCCTGCTCTTCGGCGAATTCGCGGAATTCCGGATCGCTCAGCGACGAACCCGACAGATTGATCGTCACCAGTTCCGGCAGCGAACGTCCGTTGCCGGCGCGCCAGTGCAACCACTCGGCGACCTGCGCCGTGACCCAGCGATCGATGCGTCCCATCAAGCCGTAGCGGCGCGCGGCCGGGAGAAATTCACCGGGCGCGACCAGTTTGCCGCTGGCGTCGGGCAAGCACAGCAAGACTTCCAGAAGACGGCCATTGGCACGACCTTGCGCAGTCGGCACGATATCCTGAAACATCAACTGAAAATCGCCGACTTCCAGCGCGGTCTGCAAACGCGGCACCCAACGCATCTCCGCTTGTCGACGAGCAACGTCGGTATCCGGCGGATCGTAGAGATGCACCCGGTTGCGCCCGTGTTCCTTGGCGACGGCGCACGCAGCCTCGACCGAGATCAATACTTCGTCGATCGTGCGCGCGTCCGAACGGATCGCCGCGACGCCGATCGAACCGCTGATGCCGAATTGGCGATCGCCCCAGTTGAACCGCAGACGATCCAATGCTGCAACCATTTCCTGCGCAACCTGCATGGCCCGACTGGTTCCCATCTGCGGCAACAGCAGGCCGAACGCATCGTCGCCGACGCGAGCGAGTACATCGTTTTCGCCGGTCATTTTCTGCAACGCCGCCGAGACATCCTTGAGCAGCGCATCGCCAGCTGCGTGTCCACAGGTGTCATTGATCAAGGTGAACTGATCCAGGTCGATGTGGTATAGCGTATGCGGGCCGCCGCCGGTTTGCGCATCGCCAAGCAAACGCCGCAAACGACGCGCGAATTCCTCGCGATTGTGCAGCCCGGTCAGTGGATCGTGGGTGCTGCGATGCGCGAGATCGCGCATCATGCTGGTTGTCTGCGATGTATCGCGGAACGTCAGCACCAATCCTTGCGCACCGCCCTGTCCGTCCATCAGCACCGCGACCGACAACTCGATCTGGTGTTCGCTGCCATCGCGCAAGCGCAGGATCGCACTCGATTCGGAGGCACTGTGGAACCACGCCGACAATGACGCCGCATCCGTATGTGATGGCGGCTCGCGCATACCGACCAGCGGCAATACGTCCACCACCTGCATGCCGATGGCCATCGCCAGCGGCCAACCGGTGATACGTTCGGCCGCAGGATTGATGTAATCGACCACACCATCGGCATCAAGGCTGATCACGCCGTCGCCGATCGCTCCGAGGACGACTTGCGCCCAGCCACGCTCGACCGCGTGGATGTGCGGCATGTGTGGTTTTTCATCAATGTTCGGTAAGGGCTGCATGCTCGACTCCACGACTCGCGGTGATGTGGCTGCCGCGCGAACCGCAGGCGGTGCGGATGCGATCGCGATCCGAGCCTATCCTACAACCCCATGCAGTCGCGATCACACCCTGCTTGCTCAACCGATTGCATCAGCTTCCGGCGCGCGCGACGAATCGTCCTGCGTGCAGGGGGGATAAAATCGCGATTGGCGATACCGGAGTGCGGCGCCGAAATGGCCGATCCGGAAAGTCTCTCTCCCTGCCTGGGCAGTACAGGGAGAGAGCGACGCGTGTTGCTGACTTGCAAATTACGACAGTCGGGGCTGTCTTACATCGGGGCCACTGGGGACGCCGGCATTGCCGGTGCCATCGGGGCCTTCTTGGCCTTCTTGGCTGCCGGTTTCTTGGCGGCCTTCTTTTTCGCTTTCTTGGCCGCCGGCTTTTTGGCAGCTTTCTTGGCCGTCTTCTTGGCAGCTTTCTTGGCGGCTGGCTTCTTGGTCGCTTTCTTCGCTACCTTCTTGGCCGCTTTCTTCGCTACTTTCTTGGTCGCTTTCTTCGCTACCTTTCTGGTCGCTTTCTTGGCGGTTTTCTTGGCGGCTTTCTTGGCAGTCTTCTTCACTGCCTTCTTCTTGGCGGCCGGCTTTTTGGCGACTTTCTTCGTCGCTTTCTTGGCGGATGGTTTTTTCTTCGCAGCAGCTTTCTTCATAGCCATGATTGACTCCTCGTCTGTTGGCTGTGGGTATTGCCCAGTTTCAACGCAACGGCGCGGGATGCAGCTCCGCGTCCGACCGCCGCCACGCCGGAGGCGATGACGGACGGATTCGTTGTATGCGCCGAAGTGGCGCACGTTGTCTCGCTTGCGAAAACGCCCGCATCAAGGACGATGCGGGCGTTCGATGACGGCTTTCGGGGCGAAGAGGTCAGCTTTTTTTTGGGGGATAGATGCCCTGTTTCCACCAGACAGATGCGCTGGGCGGAGACTGTGTTCGTTCGAATCACTGGCAACTCTATCGATCTCACTCTCTTCCGCAGTTCGTGTCTGCTGCGCGAAACCTAATCACGTGTCAGCAGAGTGTCAACACGTTTGCGAAATTATTTTTCGTCCGGTTCATCCGACAACGTCATGCGTGGCGTCGCGAACTTCAACGCATGCATTCGTAAGCGCGCGTGCGAAATCAATGATGCATCACGAAAGCAAGCAGCAGTGCGGCTTGCATGCGCGATGAAAGTTTTGCTGATGCAATTGCCGTGCGATCGCATGCGTGTTCGATGCGTCGCGAACTCAGCAATGGAGCACGAAAAAATATTTTCCATGCGAGCTGTCGAAACCGCGTTTTGCGCGTTGCACAAGCAAAAGTGCGCGGACTTGCGAAGAGTTTTCGCAAGCGCTCTCATCGAGCAACGGAAATATTTTCAAACGACGAGCGAAGAAATTGCTTCGACCAATCGATCAAGGTCAGCTGCCGATTTGGTTTCGGTCGCACACACCAGCAACGCATCGCCAAACCCGCTTCCATCGATCTCTGGAAAATCCTCGGCCAGCGAAACGCCGGCAAGGATGCGTTGTCCGGCGAGTTGCTCGATGACCTCGGTCGCTGGTTTCGGCAGCACGAACGCCTGCTCGTGGAAGTGCGTGCGGTCGGGGAACGCGGCGCGCACACCGGGAATCTGCAGCAGCCGTTCGGCGAGCGCGCTGGTGTTGGCGACGCTGGCGGCGGCGACGCGCCGCAAGCCTTCCGGACCGAGCAGCGCCATGTGGATGGTCGCCGCCGTGACGAGCAAACCCTGGTTGGTGCAGATATTCGACGTCGCTTTCGCGCGACGGATGTGTTGCTCGCGCGCCTGCAACGTCAACGCGTAACCCATGCGGCCATCGAGATCGGTGGTGCGGCCAACGATGCGTCCCGGCATGTTGCGAACGAGCTCCTGCTTGCAACACAGCAAACCGAAGTACGGGCCACCGGACGACAGCGGCACGCCGAGTGGCTGGCCATCGCCGCAGACAATGTCTGCGCCGCTGCCGCCCCATGCGCCCGGCGCTTTCAACAGCGCGAGCGACATCGGATTGACTACCGCGATCACCAGCATGCCGCGCGCATGCGCCCAGTCGGTCAACGCGTCGACTTCTTCCAGCGCGCCGAAGAAGTTCGGCTGCGGAATCACCAGCGCGCTGAATTCGCCGCCGCCTGCATCGAGAACAGCCGCATCGAGACTGGTCGGATCGAGGAACCCATCCGGGCATGGCAGCTCGACGATCTCGATATTCTGCGCGGCTACAATTGTGTGTACGGTCTTGCGATAGGCCGGATGCACCGAGGTCGGGATCAGCACGCGCTGCGCGCTTTTGCGACGACAGCGCTCGGCCATCAACACCGCCTCGGCCAGCGCGGTCGCGCCGTCGTACATCGATGCGTTGCTGACATCCATGCCGGTCAGCCGCGTCATCATCGTCTGGTATTCGTAGATCAGTTGCAGCGTGCCCTGGCTCGCCTCGGCTTGGTAAGGCGTGTAGGCCGAGTAGAACTCCCCGCGCCCGACGATCTGCCACACCGCCGCCGGAATATGGTGCTCATACGCGCCCGCACCGGCGAAGTTCAGATCGATCGCATCCATCGCCGCACGCTCGCGCAGCACGCGATTGGTATCCATTTCCGACAGCCCGGCCGGCACGCCCTGCAGAGCGTGCACCTTCAGGCTTTCAGGGATTTCATCGAATAGATCTTCGATGCGGTCGACGCCGATCGCTGCAAGCATTTTGGCGACGTCTGCTTCGGTATGGGGGATGAAGGGCATTGGTTTAGCCGGGAAGAGGGAACGGGGAACGGGGAACGGAATAGTTGAAGCAGTAGACATGAAGGTCACAGCAGACAAGTCACATGGAATCATCGGACATGAGAAAGTTGATGCTGTTGGCTTCTACCATTCCCCGTTTCCTGTTCCCTGTTTCCCGCTCTCAGTGATCCTCGTCCTCGATCATCGCCACATAGTCATCGGGATCCATCATCTCGTCGAGTTCGGCCGCATCGTCGGGCTTCACTGCGAAGATCCAGCCTTCGCCGTAGGCGTCTTCGTTGATCGTCTCGGGCTTGTCGCCAAGTGCTTCATTCACTGCGACGACCGTACCCGTCACTGGGCTGTACACATCGGATGCGGCTTTCACCGATTCCACCACGGCGCAGGCATTGCCTGCCTTCACGGTGTCGCCGACGCCGGGGAGTTCGACGTAGACCAGATCGCCGAGCAGGCTCTGCGCGTGTTCGGAGATACCGATGGTGACGCGGCCGCTGTCTTCCATGCGCGCCCACTCGTGGGACTTGAGGAATCTGAGGTCGCCGGGAATCTCGTTCATGTCAGCTCCGGGGATGGTTGTCGGAAATATTGGGGAAATGCTGTTTGGGGAAATACGCGCCGTGCAGGCCGCTGCATTGTAACGATGCGACGTTCGGGTTTCAGCAGGTTCACATGCCGGCTTGCGTCTTGCCATCTCGCACAAACGGAAACTTCACCACGCGCACCGCGACTTCCTTGCCGCGGATGTCCACTCGCACGTCGCCGGGGTCGCCGGCCGGCACGCGCGCGAACGCGATCGCCTTGCCCAGCGTCGGCGAGAACGTGCCTGACAGGATTTCACCCTCGCCGTTCGCGGTCAGCACTTTCTGGCCGTGGCGCAGCACGCCTTTCTCGTCCATCACCAGGCCGACCATCTGCCTCGGCGCGCCGTTGGCTTTTTGTTGTTCGAGAACGGGACGACCGATGAAGTCGCGCGGCTTCGAATCGGCACTGGCGTCGAGCGCTACCGTCCACGCGAGCGCAGCCTCGTACGGCGACACATCTTCGTCCATGTCCTGGCCGTAAAGGTTCATGCCAGCTTCGAGCCGCAGCGTGTCGCGCGCGCCGAGACCGGCCGGCTTTACGCCTGCATCCAGCAAACGATTCCAGAACGCGACTGCCTGCGATTCCGGCAGCATGATCTCGAAGCCATCCTCCCCGGTGTAGCCGGTGCGTGCGACGAACATTCCATCCACTTCGGCGGCGGAGAACTTGCCGAGTTTCGCGGCGACGACGCGGCCAGCTTCGGACAACAAGCCGAGCGCTTTGTCGCGCGCGTTCGGGCCTTGCACCGCGATCATCGCGAAATCCGGACGCTCGCACACATCGACATCGAAGGCTTTCGCCTGTTCCGTGATCCACGCCAGATCCTTGTCGCGCGTGGATGCGTTGACCACCAACCGGAAAAAACTTTCATCCCTGTAATAGATAATCAGATCGTCGATCACGCCACCGCGCGGATTGAGCATGCAAGTGTAGAGCGCCTTGCCCGACACCTTGAGCTTGTCCACCGAGTTCGCGACGAGGTGGCGCAGAAAATCGCGAACACGCGCGCCGTGCAGATCCACCACAGTCATGTGCGAGACGTCGAACATGCCTGCGTCGCGACGCACGAGGTGGTGCTCATCAAGCTGCGAGCCGTAATGGATCGGCATGTCCCAACCGCCGAAGTCGACCATCTTCGCGCCGAGCGCGCGATGGGTTTCGTTGAGGATGGTTTTCTGGGTCATGGCGCGGCCGGCTTGTGGAAGAGTCGCATTATCCCAGATGCGACGGCTGCAAGGCGCGTCTTGTTCGCGCTCAACCCGCCAGCGCCACGCGCAACGACATCCCATTCACCGCAACAATTCGCACTGGCGTGCCGAGCGGCGCGTCCTCACCTTCGACGGCCCAGAACGCGTCGCCGATTTTCAGTCGGCCGCGGCCATCCACGATCGCGGTGTTGAGCGGATATACCTGACCGACCAGTTGTTGGGCGCGGCGATTGAGCAGGGGCTGATCGCTTACGACATGTTTCGTGCGGAGGTAGCGCCAATACACGGACACCGACACGATCGCGAGAAACACAAAAATAACCGCCTGCCAAATCGGCGCGAGAGTCGGCATCGCCATCAGAACCAGGAATACGCCGGCCGCAGCGAAACCCAGCCACAGCATGAAGGCGCCGGGCATCGCCATTTCCGCCGCCATCAATGCCACTGCGACGCAAGCCCAGACAATCTGATTCGTGGTCATCGGGTCAGGTCTGCGATGGTGGCGCGAACACGGCCTTGTTCGAAACGACGGCCTGCTGCTTCGACAGGCTTTCCTTCGCGAGTTCCGCGATACCAGCGAGCGATCCGAGAATGCCCGATGATTCCATCGGCATCAGCACGAATTTCTGGTTCGGTGCTTCGGCCAGCGCCTTGAACGCCTCGATGTATTTCTGCGCGACGAAGTAATTGATCGCCTGCACATTGCCTTGCGAGATCGCGTTGCTGACCAGTTCGGTCGCCTTCGCCTCGGCCTCGGCCGAACGCTCGCGTGCTTCGGCGGCGCGGAACGCGGCTTCGCGCTGGCCCTCGGCTTCGAGGATCACCGACTGTTTCTCGCCTTCGGCCTTGAGGATCGCGGCCTGCCGGAAACCTTCGGCCTCGAGAATGTTCGCACGCTTCTCGCGCTCGGCCTTCATCTGTCGCGCCATCGAATCGACCAGGTCGCGCGGCGGCTGAATGTCCTTCAGTTCGATGCGGTTGACCTTCAGGCCCCACGGATGCGTTGCAGCATCGACGGCTACCAGCACCTTCGCGTTGATCTCGTCGCGCTTGGACAGCGATTCATCGAGGTCGAGCGAACCGATCGCGGTACGGATGTTGGTCATCACCAGATTCAAGATCGCAATCTCCAGCGTCGCGACTTCGTACGCAGCCTTCGCCGCGTCAAGCACCTGGAAGAACACCACGCCGTCGACCTTCACGACCGCGTTGTCCTTGGTGATCACGTCCTGCGACGGCACATCGAGCACCTGTTCCATCATGTTGATCTTGCGGCCGATGCTTTGCATGACCGGAAACAGGAAGTGCAGGCCCGGATCGAGCGTCGCTGTGTACTTGCCGAATCGTTCGACCGTCCACTCGTAGCCCTGCGGCACCATGCGCACCGCCTTGGCCACGCCGACGAGAATCAGAACAAGCAGGACGAGGATCAGGATGTTCATGCGCCTACCCCAACGAGTGATGCCATGCAGTATATAGAACGTCGGATCATGCCACCGACGCCTCGATCCGTTTGAGCATGTCGTCGTCGAGTTGTCCGGACAATGCCAGCGCGCCGAGGTTCTCGCGCAACTGTTGCGGACGGCTCGCACCGAGGATGACGCTGGAGACATTCGGATTGCGCAGGCACCACGCGATCGCGAGCTGCGCGGGTTTGTGCCCGAGTTCGGCGGCGAGCGCGGTAAAGCGTTTCGCTTGCGCGAGTCGTGCCGCGCCTTCGTCGGTGGACAGGCGCCGTGCCAGCCATTCGTAGCCGGGCGTGCGCATCCGCGAATCGTCCGGAAGACCGTCGTTGTACTTGCCGGTCAGCAGTCCGGATGCAAGCGGCGACCAGGTCGTGGTGCCGAGTCCGATCTCGGAGTAGAGCGGCGCGTATTCGACTTCCACGCGCTGGCGGTGCAGCAGGTTGTATTCGGGTTGTTCCATCGTCGGTGCGTGCAGGTTGTTCCTGCCCGCGATGGCCGCCGCCTCGCGAATCATGTCGACTGGCCACTCGGAGGTTCCCCAATACAGCACCTTGCCCTGCCGGATCAGCGCGTCCATCGCGCGCACCGTTTCCTCGATCGGCGTGTCGGGATCGGGACGATGGCAGTAGTAGAGGTCGAGATGATCCACGCGCAATCGACGCAATGCCTGCTCGCAAGCTTCCATCACATGCTTGCGAGACAGTCCTTTCTGGGTCGGCGCGGGGTGCTCGACCGAACCAAAGTACACCTTGCTCGACACGCACCACGCGTCGCGCGGCAGGCGCAAGTCGGCGAGCACGTCGCCCATGATCCGTTCGGCTTCGCCGCTCGCATAGGTCTCGGCGTTGTCGAAGAAGTTGATGCCGGCATCGAATGCTTCGGCGATCAATTCACGCGCCTCGCTGCGGCCGATCTGGTTGCCGAACGTGACCCACGCACCGAAACCCAATGCGGAAAGTTTCAGGCCGGACGACCCTAGGCGACGGTATTGCATGGCTTGCTCCAGAAAATCGTGATTGGAAACAACATATATATAATGTGCGCGTGCTCCGGCAGTTTCCATCATCCGGATCGTTCGCGTCGGCATGGCCGCGCGTCATGGCCGTGGAGAGTCGATGCAGACCTTGTTGATTTCATTGGTCACCATCGCGATTGCCGAGATCGGCGACAAGACCCAACTGCTGTCGCTCACGCTTGCCGCAAAATACCGCCGACCGTGGCCGATCTGCATCGGGATCTTCATTGCGACCTTGGCCAATCACGCGATGGCAGGCGGCATTGGCGTCCTGCTCGCGAACTGGATCTCGCCGCGCGCGATGCAATGGATTGTCGTAGTGTCGTTCCTGGGCATGGCTGTGTGGGCGCTGATCCCCGACAAAGCCGGCGACGACGACACCAAAGGCGCCGGACGCGGATTGGTGGTCGCGACGATCATCACCTTCTTCATCGCCGAGATGGGCGACAAGACCCAGCTCGCTACCGTCGCGCTCGCCGCGCAATACCATCCGCTGTGGCAGGTCGTGGTCGGCACCACGCTCGGGATGATGATCGCCAATGTGCCGGTGGTCTGGCTCGGCTCGCGTTTTGCCGAACGCATCCCGTTGCGCGGCGCGCGCATGACCGCCGCGCTGCTGTTCCTCGCACTGGGATTGTGGAATCTGTACGGGCTGCTGCACACATCTGTGACGATTCAATCGGCTGGCTGATCGCGGCAGATCGAGCGAAACCGCGCGGCGACCTCCGCAATACGAAGGCGCATGCGATCATGCCGTCAAGAGTCGTTTGAGGACGATGCGTGAGCACACTGCGGCAAACCATGCACGAGCTGTCGAGCACATTGCGCGATCGACCTGACGAGATCGTGCTCGACATCGGCGCAGGTGGCGAATTGCTGGTCGCGCGCTTTCGGGTGGGCGCGACCTTGTTGCTGATGCTGATGCCGCTGGCCAACCTGCTCACCGGCGGAGGATTTTTCGAAAGCATGGCCGGCTTCGCCGGTACCGGTGTCGGCCTGGTGTTCGCGCTGATCTGGCTTGCGCTCGCCAAGCAGCGCCGTCGCTATCGGTGGTTGTCGTTCGCGACCAGCGCCTCCGACGTCAGCATGGAAACCCTGGTGCTGATCATCATCGCCACGCAGTCGCCCGCGGCGAGCGTCAATACCTTGATTGTGTGGTCGTGCTACCTGTTGTCGATCTTCGCGACGGCATTGCGCAACGACGGTCGCGTCACCCTGTTCGCCGGTCTGCTGGCAATCCTGCAATACGGATTGCTGGTGCTGTGGGTGTTCGCGCAGGCCGGCCCGCACCAAGTGTTGTTCTCTCCCGACTACGGCACCGTGTCGCTCAGCAATCAGCTCCAGCGCATCGTGTTGCTGATGGTCGCAACTCTGCTGACCGCAGTCGTCGTCTATCGCATCCAGCGGTTGGTGCTGCTGTCGGGCACCGATACCCTGACCGGCTTGCCGAATCGTACCTACCTGGTCCATCGCGTGCCGCAGATCGTGGAGCAGGCGCGCAAGAGCGATACCTCGATCAGCCTGGCGATCATCGACCTGGATCATTTCAAACGCATCAACGACGAGTTTGGTCATCCGGTTGGCGACCGCGCGCTGCGGCATGTGATCGACGTGCTGCGCAGCGAACTCGGCAAGGACGAACCACTGATGCGCGTCGGCGGCGAGGAGTTTGTGTTGGTGATGCGACGTTCGATGGGGCCGGCGTGGGAGCGCATGGAAACCCTGCGCAAGCGCGTTGCCGCGGCGCTGTTCGTGCCCGACGAAGATCCCGCGCAAAACGATGCGAAACCGCTTGCGGTGACGTTTTCTGCAGGCATCGCCAGTTGCCCGGTGGATGCATTGGATGTGTCCGGTTTGTTGCGCCGCGCCGACCAGCGCTTGCGCAAAGCCAAGCATGGCGGCCGCAACCGGGTAGTCGCGCGCGAATAATTGCGTTCGCATTCGGCGCGCGTTGTCCGGCTGCGCTGGCCACCGAAAACCGTCGGCACCGCGCCACGATGCCGAGCTTTCGCAGATTCTGACGCGCTGTGGGAATCTGCGCGCAACCGCGTAGTCTTGCAGTGCCCCTGCTGGAAGCATCGCCATGCAACTGCCTTCGCCGAACGTCATTGCCATCGCATTCCTCGCTTTTGAAGCGACGATCTCGCTGACCCGACGGCCGCTGCCGAATGCCGAAGGCAAGGATCGCGGCACGTTCCAGCTGATCTGGATCGCGATCACCCTCGCCATCATGCTCGGTATCTATGCTGGTATCGCGGCGCCTGCCGCGCGATTTCCTGCCGCAGAAGCGATCTACCCGTACGGGTTCGCGCTGTTCGCGCTCGGCGCCGGCGTGCGCGCGTGGTCGATCTGGACCCTCGGCCGCTTCTTCACCGTGCAGGTTGCGATCGCCAGCGACCACAAGCTGATCGAGAACGGCCCATACCGCGTGCTGCGGCATCCGTCGTACACCGGTTCACTGATGATGTTCGTCGGCTACCTGCTGTGTTTCGGCAACGCCCTCACGATGGCAATTGTGCTGCTGGTCGTAATCGTCGTTTTCACCCGCCGCATCCACGTCGAGGAAATCGCGCTCGCTGATGCGTTCGGTGATGGGTGGCGCGCGTACGCGAAGCGCACCTGGCGGCTGGTGCCATTGATCTACTGAAGAACCGTTCAAGGTGCGTCAGCAGGCAGCCGGATCGACCGCCCGAACGTGTTGAGGACCCGCTGTACGGCTTTCGTCGCTATGTGTTTTGGTGGGGACAGCGACAGCAACACAATGCCGATGCAGGCAGCGTTCGAAACGATCTTCGTGGTTGGGCTCTTTTGGGTGGCGACACGTTCCCACGCATGAACCATGTTCGCCCGCCGCTTTTGGACATCATCCATTGCACGCCGACGCGTGGATCGACTCAAATCCTGGATGACCTTCGGCACACAGACCTCCGGCACATCCTCGCGGCTGTTGGAACAGGGAAGATGGCCCAACGCGACCGCGAGCATTGTCTCGCACACCCATCGAACTTTTTCCGGCAAGGACGCAACCTTGAAAACCATGTTCTTCAACTCCGATGGACGGCTGCGCAACGGATGGTGGATGCTCGTTTTCATCGGCTGCGTCGCACTTACCCGATTTGTCTATCGCCCAGTCACGCATGGATTGAAAGATCTCGGCGTTGCCGCGGGATGGCTGGAGCCAGCGTCGTTCCTTTTTATCCTGCTCGCGACCTGGGCTTGCACGCGGCTACGCAAGGAACCGCTTTCGAACGTCGGCTTCGTGCTGGATCGGCGCTGGCTGAGCGAGATCGCGTGGGGAACCCTGATCGGAATGGGCTCGATGCTCGCTGCCGTCGCGATGATCTGGGCGATTGGCGGCGTGCGTCTCGAATTGAATCCCGCGCGCAGCCTGATGACCCTCGGATACGGCTTCTACATGTTCCTGTTCGTCGCGCTGTTCGAGGAGACCCTGTTCCGCGGCTTCCTGTTCCAGCGACTGCTGGACGGAGCGGGCGTCTGGGTCGCACAGATCGCGATGGCACTGTTGTTCGCAGTAAGCCATTGGGGCAACCCGGGAATGCATGGCGCGACCGAAGTCTGGGCGTCGATCGACATCGCCCTGGCGGCGGTGATGCTGGGTCTCGCTTACCTGCGCACGCGCAGCCTCGCGCTTCCGGTTGGATTGCACCTGGGCTGGAACTGGATGCAGGGACACGTGCTGGGATTCGGCGTGAGCGGTATCGATCAACCCGGCTGGTTCCATCCTGTCTTCCTCGGCAAGGCGCAGTGGCTCACCGGCGGCGCGTTCGGCCCGGAATCAAGCGCCTTTGCCGTCGTGGTGGACCTCATTACTGTGTTCCTGATCTGGAAATGGAAGGGCTCCGCCGCGGTTAGGGCAACGCCTTTGCACGCACTGGATCCCGCAACGATCGCGGCAGGATCATGCGACTTGCAGGCTGTCTGACGGCCGTGATCGGCGTTGTCGGCGGACGCAGGCGTTGCACACGCGGAATCGTGTTGTCAGCGCGAACGATGGTGCTATCGGCGGCGGCCATGGCCCGAAAGAATGGCGAGGTCGCCTAGCGTCCTCCAACGTCACTTGATCCACGCCGTGATCGTGTTTCTGCCGATGCATCGACCACCGTTACAATGCCGCGCATGCGCATAGGCCCTTACCTGATCGAACCCAATGTCGTGCTCGCGCCAATGGCCGGCGTGACGGACAAGCCGTTTCGGTTGCTATGCAAGCGGCTCGGCGCTGGGCTGGCCGTATCCGAGATGACCACGTCCGATCCGCGTTTCTGGACGACGCGCAAATCGCTGTCGCGGATGGATCATGTCGATGAACCCGCGCCGGTGTCGGTGCAGATTGCCGGCACGATTCCCGAGGTTCTCGCCGAAGCCGCGCGCTACAACGTCGCCCACGGCGCGCAGATCATCGACCTCAACATGGGTTGTCCTGCGAAAAAAGTCTGCAACGCTTGGGCCGGTTCGGCATTGATGCAGGACGAGGCGCTCGTTGCACGGATTCTTTCCGCCGTCGTGAACGCAGTCGCTGCGCCGGTGACGCTGAAGATCCGCACTGGCTGGGATCGTGAGCATCGCAACGCGTTGAACATCGCCCGCATCGCCGAGGATTGCGGCATTGCCGCGCTCGCAGTGCATGGACGCACGCGCGATCAGCATTACACCGGGCATGCGGAGTACGACACCATCGCGGCGGTGAAAGCGTCGGTGCGGATTCCGGTGCTTGCGAACGGCGACATCGCGAATCCTCAGCAGGCGAAGTTCGTGCTCGACTACACGAAAGCCGACGCGGTGATGATCGGCCGCGCTGCGCAGGGACGCCCGTGGATTTTTCGCGAGATCGCGCATTACCTGTCAACCGGCGAATTGCTGCCGGAACCGGCGCTGGAAGAAATCCGCGACATCCTGATCGGCCACCTGCGTGCGCTGCATGTGTTCTATGGCGAGGCAGCGGGGGTGCGCATCGCGCGCAAGCATCTCGGCTGGTATCTGAAAAACGTTGAGAGGCACGACCCGGTTCGCCGTTTTTTGCATGCGGATGCAAGCGCGTTCAAGCTTTCTATCCCTCCGGAAAATTCGGCCTTTCGCGCCGTGTTCAATCGCGTCGAATCCGCCACAGCGCAATTGCATCTGACCGCCGAGTATTTCGCCCGACTCGAAGCAGACTGGGCGATCGCTGCCTGACGCCGCTGCGCGGCAGCTTCGCGTTCATGTGGCATCGGGCAAGCTTGGCATCCCTGACATATGGAGGTGTCCATGAAGACCGCGATCGTACTTTCCATCACCATTCTCGGCGCATCAATTTTTGTGTCTGCGTCGTCTGCGGATGCCGCCTCGAAGAAGCACGCTCGCAACGCTCAGCCTGCGTTGACGTCCGCCAGCGTCAATGACGCGAAGCTGACTGCGAAAGTCGGCTCCGGAGCGAAAGGCACTGCAGTATTGCGCGCCCAGATCCTGCTCGATCGCGCGCACTTTTCGTCGGGTGAGATCGACGCCGGCTACGGCTCCAACCTGCGCGTGGCGATCGCCGGATATCAATCGGCCAATGGTCTGGATTCCACCGGCGTGGTGGATGCACCGACATGGGCGGCGCTGGATCGCGATACTGCGCCGGTGCTGATCGATTACACCTTGACCGATGCCGATGTGGCTGGCCCGTTCGATCCGATCCCGGCCGATACCCAAGCGAAAGCGCAACTCAAGGCGCTTGGTTACACGTCGGCCGCTGAGGAGCTTGGCGAGCGATTTCATGTCAATCCAAAACTGCTGCAGCGGCTCAACCCTGGCAAGGATTTCGCCATGGCCGGCACCGTCATCGTGGCGCCCGATGTCACCGCAACCGCCGCGCTACCCAAGGCAGCCAAAGTCGTCGTGGACAAATCCGATTCCACCGTTTCCTTGATTGATGCCGCCGGCAAGACCCTTGCGCAATATCCGGCCTCGACCGGCAGCGAACACGATCCGTTGCCGCTGGGCACGTGGAAGATCAAGGGCATTGCGAAGAACCCGACTTTCCATTACAACCCGGCGCTGTTCTGGGATGCCGATCAAACCAACCCGAAAGCCACGCTCCCGGCCGGCCCGAACAATCCGGTCGGCGTTGTCTGGATGGACCTGTCGAAACCGCATTACGGCATCCATGGGACGCCGGAACCTTCGAAGATCGGCAAGACTGAATCGCACGGCTGCATCCGCCTGACCAATTGGGATGCGCTGGAAGTCGCGGCCTCGGTCGGCCCCGGCACGCCAGCGATCCTGCAAGAGTGAGTCAACGGTGAAAGGCTTGCTGCTGTTCGTATTTGGGGTCATGTGCGGCGCGATCGCGATGTTTTTTCTGATGGCGCCACAACGAAGCCGCGTTGCCCCCCGACCGACTTCAGCTTCCTCGACTTCAATCACGCGACCCGCGCCGACATCGGTAGTTCCGGCACCTGCCCTCCCGAGGCCGTATCCGCCAGCGATTCCGACATCCGCGCCGGAATCATCCGCGACGCCGATGATTCCGGTCGATGGCGTCGTTGCGAGCGAGTTGACCGATACGTTCGACGATGCGCGTGCCGCCGGACGCCGCCATGATGCGATCGACATCATGGCGCCGAAGGACACTCGCGTCCTCGCTGCAGCCGACGGCAAGGTCGTCAAATTATTCACCAGCGTGCGCGGAGGACTCACTGTTTACGAATTCGATCCGACCGAAACCTACACGTATTACTACGCGCATCTGGACAGCTATGCGCCCGGCCTGATCGAAGGCGAGCAACTCAAACGCGGCGACCTGATCGGCTTCGTTGGCAGCACCGGCGATGCGAATCCGGCGGCGCCACATCTGCATTTCGAGATCACTCTGCTCGGCCCCGAAAAACACTGGTGGGCGGGAACCTCGCTCAATCCGTATCCAATCCTGAACGGCCGGCAGACGCTGGCTGCTGCGCAAGTTGCGGCTCCCACGCCGAACGCGCATTGATCGTCGCGGCATCGGCGGGATGCATTGCCTCAGAGTCGTTCGCAGTGTAGCCATTGCGACTGTTTGAGCCACGCTGGATCCGGGTAGTACGCGAATACGAAATTGCCCTGCTTGAGCTTGTCGATCAGCGGTGCAGCGATGTCCGTGCGCACGGCCGGGCAACCCCAGCTACGACCGAGCCTGCCGTGCTCGCGGCCAACGACAGGATCCACGTAGGCTGCGCCATGCATGACGATTTCTCGTTGCAGCGCGTGGTCATTGATGCCCGGTTCCAGCCCTTCGAGGCGCAACGAATGGCCGTTATGGCCTTCGTACGCAGCTCCAGTCAGGAACAACCCGAGGCTGCTCGCGCGGCTTTCGTCAATATTCGAGAAGCTGCGCGCGTAGTTCTCGCCACTGCCCCTGCCGTGAGCGACATAGTCCTCGTACAGCAGCTTTGAGTGCTCCAGATCGAACACCCACAGGCGCGGCTGCAACGACGGAAGCGAATAATCGATCAACGCCAATCGCGTCGCATGCGTCCCTTGTCCATGCCCGGCGGCGCAATGCATGGACGTGACAGCGAGCGCGATTGCGTCAGGATTGGCATGCGGCGCGAGCCGGACGAGCGCTTCGGCGCGGACGGTGTCCGCTGTCGCCGCGCATGCAGCAGCGGAAAAAAGCGGCGCTGCAGCTAAAATGAGCAGCCGAACGATTGAAACTGGTCTGCGCGATCGCATCATTCAGTGTACAGCGCGTACCAGAGCGCGCCGATCAAAGCGATCGCACTCACCAGCAGCCACATTCCGCTGCTCGCCGAGTCGCCTTGGCTGACGGTCTGGATACGTCCCGGAGCGGATGTTCCGCTGTTGTTGCGCACAGTCTGGATGCGATCTGGCTTGGCGCGATCGGCAGTATTGCGATAGGGGCTGACAGGATCGGACTCGGCAGCGGATGCCGGCAATGCAGCGGTGGATAGGCCCGCGTGTTCGCGCGCCTTGGCTATCATGCGATCAAGTATCGGCGAGCCCTCGTTCAACAACTTCTCGCGCATCGGCGCAGGAAGCTTGGCGAGTTGCTTGAGCAGCTGCGTGCGCATTGGCTCGGGCACCGACGCCAGATCGAACTTCGAGCCTGCTGTGCCGTTCTGATCGCTCATCGCATCGTCCCGTTGTCCGCATTGGTCGTCACAGGTCCGATCGGCTCGGACCAGATACGTCGCCATACCGCAGCCAGTGTAGCGCCGGAATTCAATGCCGACGCGACACGTGTCGGCGCCAACGGCTGCCAATGACCATCGATGCCACGCGCGACTGCGTAGCGGAAGAAATAATCCGGTTCGCTGCCCATGCGCAGGTCGGTCAGCACCAGCGTTTCGCCACGCAGTGCGGTACTGATGACGTCCGCCTTGATGAAACCACTGGCGAACCACCGCAGACGCGCCACATCCGGCTGCAAGGCAACTTCTGCCAGTGCGGAGCGGTCCGAAGGATAAGCGCGGAAACGGATCGGCCCGCGATCGGCGATCAACGAGCGCTCGCCTTCGAGATAACCAGTCGGTGTCATCACCACGATCCGCCACAGCAGCGTATTGAACGGCGTCGGCACCGAGAAGTGCGGCGCATGCGCGAGACTGGTGGCGGCAAGAGTTCGATCCACTGCGCGTTCGACGAGCAGTTTCGCCGCGAGCGACCAGCCCACGTACGTGAGACAGGCGATCAATCCGCCAGCGACCCACCTCGTCGCGCGCGGACGTTCGCGCCAGCACCATGCAGCGATCGCGCCGATTGCAAGCGGGATCAGAACCAGCGGATCGATGATGAACAGGCATGCCCACATCGTCGGCGATGCCGGCAACGGCCACCAGAGTTGGGTGCCGTACACGGTCAAGGCATCAATCAATGGATGCGAGAGCAGTGCCAGCATCAGCGCCCAGAACCACGCATGGGGTGTGGCGCGCACCGGCGCCCACCAACGCCGCAACATCCACCACAGCAGCACGCCCAGCGGCACCAGCAGCAACAGCGAATGCGCCGGGCCGCGATGCCATGTGGTGCGCGTGATCGGATTGGCAGCGAATGCAAGCAGCGGCACGTCGAGGTCGGGCAGCGAGCCGAAGATCGCGCCGGCCACGAGTGCCTTTCTGCGCTGCGCCGCGGGCGCGAACCATGCGGCGATCGATCCGCCGAGAACGATATGCGTCAGTGAATCCATCGTCCTACTTTACGCGATGCGGCATTCACGCCATTCGACGCGGCCCGCGCAAACCCGCAAAATGGCATATCGCGCTTGTGCCATGGAGGACGCATCGTGGATCTGAAAAGCGGCTATCCGTTCTGGGCGGTCAAGAACGGGCTGATGCACCCATTCCCGAGATTGCAATCAGACATCTCCTGCGATGTCCTCGTACTCGGCGGCGGCATCACCGGCGCCTTGATCGCACGCACGCTGGTGAATGCCGGACTCGACACCGTGGTGGTCGAACAACGCGATATCGGTTGGGGTTCGACTGCCGCGAGCACGGCGTTGCTGCAATACGAGATCGATACCCCGATGACCGAACTGCGCGATCGCTACGGCGAAGCCGACGCGGCGCTCGCCTATCGCGCGTGTCTTGATTCGATCGGGATGCTGGAGCGGATCGCCGGCGAAGTCCGCGATGTGGATTTCGCGCGCATGGATAGCCTGTATTTCGCGAGCAAACCCGCGCATGTGCGCGATCTGCGCGACGAATTCCAGTTACGCGCAAAGCACGGCTTGCCGGTGCAATGGCTGGATGGCGATGCGGTGCGCACTGGTTATGGTTTCGATGCGCCGGCGGCGATCCTGAGCACAGTCGCTGCGCGAGTTGATCCGTATCGATTGACTCACCGGCTGCTCGCGCAGTTGGTAAAACGCGGCGCACGCGTGTTCGACCGCACCCAACTGCAAAGCTTCGCGCCGCGTTCGCGCGATGTGCTGGCGCGCACTAGCGACGGCAGCGCTATCCGCGCCAAGCATCTGGTGATCGCGGCTGGATACGCCAGCCAGCACCATCTCGATCAAGCGGTCGCGCGCAATCGCAGCAGCTATGCGATGGTCACCGATCCGATCGCACCGGATCGACTCGGCCCGCTCGCCAATACAATGATCTGGGAAACCGCGCGGCCTTACCTTTACCTGCGCACGACCGGCGATGACCGGCTGGTGATCGGCGGCGAGGACGACGCCATCGACATTGCTGCGCGGCGCGATGCGCTGGTCGAACGCAAGGCCGCGCGTTTGCGCAAGCGGATAGAGGCGCTATTTCCGGCTATTCCCTTGCAAACGGCATTCGCGTGGGCCGGAACCTTCGCCGAAACCGCCGATGGCCTGCCGTTTTTCGGTGCGCATCCGCAGCATGGGTCACGCGTCTCGTTCGCGATGGCGTATGGCGGCAACGGCATCACGTACAGCGCGCTGGGCGCCGACATGATCGCGTGCGGGCTGACCGGCAGGCCGCATCCGCTACGCGAATTGTTCGGCTTCGCGCGCCTGGCTCGCTGAGGAATACGAACCAATACATGCTGCTACGCGACTTCACGACACATGAACCCCCTTCTGTAAGGATTGAGCAACGCGGCTTGTGCATACTTCGCGTCCAGTCTATGATGTCGGGCTTCGTTTCATCCTTTCATCCGCATTGAGGGATATTAGACGCAATGACCAGCCATTTGTTCACCTCCGAATCTGTTTCCGAAGGCCACCCGGACAAGGTCGCCGACCAGATTTCCGACGCCGTCCTCGACGCGATCCTGGCGCAAGACAAGACCGCGCGCGTCGCCTGCGAGACCATGGTCAAGACTGGCGTGGCAATCGTCGCCGGCGAGATCACCACCAGCGCGTGGATCGACCTTGAGGCGCTGACGCGCAAGGTGATTGTCGGTATCGGTTACAACTCCTCCGAAGTCGGTTTCGACGGTGCCACCTGCGGCGTGCTCAACCTGATCGGCAAGCAGTCGCCCGACATCGCGCAAGGCGTCGACGGCAGCTCGAAGAAAAAGAAGAAGCCCGAGGAACAGGGTGCGGGCGATCAGGGCCTGATGTTCGGCTATGCCTGCAACGAAACCGACGAGTTGATGCCGGCGCCGATTCATTACGCGCATCGCCTGGTCGAGCAGCACACCAAGATTCGCAAAGCGAAGAATTCAAAACTGCCGTGGCTGCGTCCGGACGCGAAGTCGCAGGTCACCCTGCGCTACGAAAATGATCGCATCGTCGGCCTCGATGCGGTGGTGCTCTCCTCGCAGCACGATCCGTCGGTGAAGTACAAGGATCTGTTCGATGGCATCTACGAACACATCCTCAAGCCCGTGCTGCCGAAGGAATGGCTGAAGACGCTGCCGAAGAACAAGGTGCACATCAACCCGACTGGCGTGTTCGTGATCGGCGGCCCGGTCGGCGATTGCGGCCTGACCGGACGCAAGATCATCGTCGATACCTACGGCGGCATGGCTCGCCACGGCGGCGGCGCGTTCTCGGGCAAGGATCCGTCCAAGGTGGATCGTTCCGCTGCGTACGCGGCGCGTTATGTCGCGAAAAATATCGTCGCTGCCGGACTTGCCGAGAAGTGCGAAATCCAGGTCAGTTACGCAATCGGCGTGGCCGAACCGACATCGATTTCGGTGACGACATTCGGTACCGGCGCGATCAGCGACGAGAAGATCGAGAAGTTGATTCGCAAGCATTTCGACCTGCGCCCGTACGGTATCGTCAAGATGCTCGACCTGATCCATCCGATCTACCAAGACACAGCCGCGCACGGCCACTTCGGCCGCACCCCGCGTCAGGTGACCTACACCGACGGCGCCGGCAAGCAGCACACCGCGACCGCGTTCTCGTGGGAAAAAACCGATCGTGCCGACGAACTGCGCGCGGCGGCTGGACTCAAGCCGAAGAAGTAATCGACTGGATCAGATGCAACATCAAAACGGGCAGCTTCGGCTGCCCGTTTTCGTTGAAACCTTGTCCCGTGAATGACTTTTGACCTATTCCTCCATGCAGGCCGAGGAGTAACCTGCGCGGACACTATGAAAGAACCGTCGCTCATGCGGTCGGGCCATTGCACTTCCAGGGAGATCGTCATGACGTTGCGAGCCTGCATCCTGTTGGCCGGCCTGATCGGCTTGTCCGCGACTGCTTCGGCGATCACTGCCGACGAATTGATCGCCAAGAATCTTGCAGCGCGCGGCGGCGCCGACAAGCTGGCGGCGATCACGTCGATGCACACGACCGGCAAGTTGCGACTCGGCGGCGGACTCGAAGCTAAAACCGAAACCTTCCAGCTCGCGCCGGACAAGACCCGTTTCAATTTCACTTTGCAGGGACTGACCGCAGTCAATGCATGGGATGGCAAGGAAGGCTGGGCGATCGATCCGTTTCAGGGCCGCAAGGACCCGCAAAAAACCAGTCTCGACGACAACAAGCAACTGATCGATAACGCCGACATCGCCGGCCCGCTGTCCGATTACAAGGCCAAGGGCAACAAGGTGGAATATCTTGGCACCGAAGACATCGACGGCACCGATGCGCACAAGCTGCGGGTGACCTTCAAGAACGGTGACAGCCGCGTGATCTATCTCGATCCGGATCAGTTTCTGGAAATTCGCGTCGTCGATCACACCATCGTGCGCGGCCAGGAAAAGGTGCAAACCACGGATATTGGCGAATATGAAAAAGTGGACGGCGTGTATTTTCCGTTCGAGCAGGGGCAGGTGCAGATCGAAGCGGCAGATGTGAACAAGCCGATCGATCCGTCGCTGTTCGCCTTCCCCGTCGCCAAGCATTGATCTGGAGCACGCCATGCATTTCCCCATCAAAAAATCCCTCGCCGTGGCCACGTTCGTGCTTGCGATCGGCACTGCATGCGCATCCGCAGCCGATCCAGCTACTGCATCGAACACGGCGAAATTCGATCGCGGCGTGGTGTCCGGGCTTGGCGTCCGCAACATCGGCTCGGCCACGATGAGCGGCCGCATCGATGCGGTCGCCGGCGCACACAAGGATGGTGAAACCATCCTGTATGTCGGCTCGGCCAGCGGCGGCCTGTGGAAATCCAGCGACGGCGGCACCACGTTCATTCCGAAGTTCGACAAGCAGGCGGTGCAATCGATTGGCAGCATCGCGATCGATCCGCACAACATCCAGAGCGTCTGGGTCGGAACGGGCGAGCCATGGACGCGCAACACAGTGGCCATCGGCAACGGCATTTATCACTCGACCGATGGCGGCGACACCTGGAAAAACATGGGACTGCCGAATTCCGAACGCATCGGCAAGATCGCGATCGATCCGAACGACAGCAACATCGTGCTGGCCTGCGTGATCGGCAAATTGTGGAGCGATTCGAACGAACGCGGCGTCTATCGCACGACCAATGGCGGCAACAGCTGGACGCAAGTGCTCAAGGGCGGCAATCCATCAACCGGTTGCGGCGGCATGTCGATGGATGCGAAAAATCCGAACGTCGTGTTTGCCTCGCTGTGGGATTTCCGACGCAAGGGCTGGACGTTCCGCTCCGGCGGCGAAAACGCCGATGCGCCATCCAGCAGCGGCTTGTACAAGTCGACCGATGGCGGCGCGCACTGGACCGAGATCACCGGCGGCGGCTTGCCCGCCAAGCCCTATGGCCGCATCGGGGTGGCGATTGCTCCGTCGAACTCCAGCATCGTGTATGCGATGGTCGAATCGGTGAAGAGCGCGCTGTATCGCTCGGATGACGGCGGCAAGACTTGGGATCGCCGCGACGACAGCCAGTCGATCGTATGGCGTCCGTTCTACTTCGCCAACCTCATCGTCGATCCGACCAATCCGGATCGCCTGTTCAAGCCGGACTATTCGCTGATCCAGAGCCTCGACGGCGGCAAGACCTTTGCCAATGTCAGCAATGGCGCGCACGGCGATTTCCACGACGTGTGGATCGATCCGGCCGACCCGACGAAAGTCGTTGCCGGCGACGACGGCGGTCTGTGGCTGTCGAAGGATGGCGGCAACAAATGGTGGAAAGCAAACAATCTGCCGATCTCGCAGTTCTATCACGTCAGCGTGGACAACGATGATCCGTTCCACGTCTATGGCGGCTTGCAGGACAACAGCGCGTGGGTTGGCGATTCCTCGTACCCGGGCGGCATCACCAACGGTCGCTGGGAAAACATGTACGGCGGCGACGGCTTCTGGATATTCGATGATCCCACCGACCACGACTACCTGTACGCCGAGGCACAGGGCGGCACCATTGGTCGCGTGAACCGGCATACCCACGAAGGCCGCGACATCCAGCCGCGCGCCAACTACAAGGAAAAATTGCGCTGGAACTGGAACACGCCGATTGCGCTGTCGCCGACCGACAAGTCCACGCTGTATATCGGCGCGCAATTCCTGTTCCGCTCGCACGACCACGGCCAGACCTGGGATCGCATTTCGCCCGACCTGACCACCGACGACAAGCAGAAACAGAAGCAGGAAGAATCCGGCGGCATCACCGTCGACAATTCCGCGGCAGAGATGTACACCACGATCTTCACGATCAGCGAGTCGCCGAAAGACGCGAACGTGATCTGGGTCGGCACCGACGATGGCAACGTGCAGGTCACCCGCGACGGCGGCAAGAGCTGGCACAACGTCGTTGCCAACGCGCACGTCCCGCCGAATTCGTGGGTGTCGTACATCGATGCCAGCCATTTCGATGCAGGCACCGCCTACGTCACCTTTGATCGCCACAGCTTCGGCGACATGGCGCCGATGGTTTACAAGACCACCAATTTCGGTGCGAACTGGCAAGTGTTGGCGAACGCGGCGCAAGACAAGGGCCTGCGTGGTTATGCGCATGTCGTGCGCAACGACCCGGTCAACCGCGGGCTGCTGTACGCTGGTACCGAATACGGGTTGTGGATTTCCAACGACGACGGCGCGAACTGGGCGCAATTCAAACCCACCGATTTTCCTGCTGTCGCGATCACCGACCTTGCGTTCCAGACCCGCGATCACGACCTCGTGCTTGCGTCGTATGGTCGCGGTATCTGGATCATCGACGACCTGACTCCGCTGCGCGCATTGACTCCAGACATTCTGCAACAAGACGCCGTCTTCCTGTCCCAACGTCCGCAGCAACAACGCATCAGCGGCAACAGCGGTTGGCCCGAAGGCGATGCCAGCTACGCCGGCGAAAGCGCGACCAACGACGTCACCATCACCTATTACCAGAAGGTGCGGCATCTGTTCGGCAAACTTTCGCTCGACGTACTCGATGCCGACGGCAAGCTCATCGAATCGTTGCCGGCGAGCAAGCGTCCCGGCATCAATCGCGTCACCTGGTCAATGAACGTCAAACCGCCGATGGTGCCGCCAGCCGCTTCGATCGCCGGCAACAGCACCCAAGGTCCGCGCGTGCCGCCGGGCACGTACACCGTGCGCATGCACAAGGGCGACAAGACCTACGAGACCAAGATCACGGTTGGACTCGACAAGCGTGATCGCTTCACCGTTGAAGATCGCAAGACGCAGTTCGACGCCGCGATGAAAGTGCATGGCATGTTTGGTCGGATGAGCGACTTGGTCGCGCGCATCCAGGCCGTGCGCGCAGGTGCCGACGCCGATGCCGCGAAGCTGCCGGCAAACGATGCGTTGAAGACCCAACTCGTCGCGTTATCCGCGAAAGCCGATACCATCCGCAAGCAAATCGTCGCGACCAAGGAAGGCGGCGCAATCACAGGTGAGGAGCGCCTGCGCGAACACATGGATAGCCTGTATGGCGGCATCATGGCCTACGATGGCAAGCCGGCTGCGACGCTGATTGCTTACTCCGATGCGCTTGGACGCGAGCTCGACGACGTCGAAAAAGAATTCGCAGATCTGCAAGCGGGCGACTTGAAGAAGGCGAACGATGCACTCAAAGCGAAGAATCTTCCCGATATCGACCTGCCGGACCATGCGCCGATTGCGTGGCGCTACAACGGCAATCCGAATGAGCGCCCTGCCGAGCGGGATTGATTTCAGGGCTAGATGAAACGCAGCGCCCGCTTCTGCGGGGCGTTGTCGTTTCTCTGAGCAGAAATGCTGATGGGTCGAGTATCAGCTCACACGGGGGAGGACAAGAAACGGCCGCTTACGGGAAACCTCCTCGTCGAAAAACTGGCGGAAGGAAATCACGTTCGCCTGCTTCGGGTAGCAAGTCTCGTTCGATCGCTTCAACGACTCAGGCACCACCAGGCAAATGCCCGTTCTACCCATATCCTCGATTGCAGTGGACGAAACGCGATCGTCGACCGTGGCAAGGAACACGGCGCTGTTGAACTTTTCCATATTGACCTGCTTCCAGCGCTCGCGAAGCGTCGTCTTCAACGACAGCACCATCGCGGCATCGAAAGCCCGTTGTTTGCCCTTGTTCAACTCCGCCACGCTTGGCAAGACAAAGTCGGGTCGCCGACCGCCCGTGACGGGTTGCTCCTCGAAGCGAATGCGTCAATTCACGTTACGAAAAAACGGGGACAGCCTTCCAGTGCGTCCAAGGATCGCCCGGCCAGTTCGGTGACAGACTGTAGTTCCAGTTGCCGCGTGCTCGCGAAAATTCAGCTACAAGCTTGGCGACAGTTCCCCACGGAGCCATCCCAATTTCATTGGGAAGTGCATTCCTAAATCGAATAATTGCATGAAAAATATGGTCGTCATCGGTTGGCCCGCCACCGAACTCGTACAGAATATGGCATAGCGCCGGAATACCTATCTGCTCTGCGATAAACGAGCGATCGTCATCGCAGGACGCATGTATTGCCTCGAAATCGTCGACGGTATAGTTGCCAATCAGCAGGAGCTCTCCGAATGCCTTGTAGTTGCTTGCATCTCTATACATGTATTCGAATACGCAAACGCATTCCGTAGACGGCTTCGGCTTTGCAATTCGTTTGCGTGCTGGTTTCTTGCTTGTATCGGTCACAAATGTTCACCCGATTTGCATCAAAGTCAGGCACTGCTTCCCTTCTCCCGCCGGGAGAAGGTGGCGCAACGCGCCGGATGAGGGTGGGCAAACGTGCCAGTTCAGTGTCTAGCTGGAAGTCCTTCCCTCATCCGCCTGTCGGCACCTTCTCCCAAAGGGAGAAGGTCATTAATCGGAAATCGTCTAGCGTTGGCTACGGGACGACGTAAATTCAAATTTTCATGCCAATGTTCTTTCGCGGTGCCGATCAAGCAGTTGTGGCATTGGCGCAAACCTTTCTGGCAACACGATCTGAGCACCATCAACGCGCCAAAATACATCGCGTAAGAATGCGTCTTTTGTCGCCTTCAGGCGGCTCGAAAGGATCAGACGAAAATCTTCGTCGAGGGTAAAAAGGTGTGCGTCGAAAGCCTTGTCGTGAATCGCTGAGAGGCATAAGCCATTGCTCGGATTGAGCCGGTTTGTCTTGTCCTCACTCCAAGGCACGATATGGCTGGCGACAAGCAGGCGCGGGTCCGACACACCCGATATGCAGCAGCGACCGCGATAACTGCTTAGTACCGCGCGACGGAAAAAGTGCTGCTTGAGGCGCTGTTGCACGATCGCAGTGCGTGTTTCGCCAGTGAAATCGGCCAACGAGAAATCACTTATTGGTTCGCTGAGTGTCGCGTCCTTCACGCCGTGTTCGCGTAGCAAATATCGATGCAATTCCTCGCACTCGACGGCAAGCCGTTCCCAGTCGGCATGGAACTCATTCCAAATTTCGCGATCAAGATTGGATGCGTTACTTAGTCCTGTGCGTCCGCTTGCGATGATTGCGGGATCGAGACTCGCGAAGTTTGTGCATTTCATCGCCACTGCGCCTGGCGTGCGACCAATCAATTTCGCAAGTTCGATGACATTCTTGTTCTTGCCGTGCAGTTGGCCAAACGACGTCTGACAATAAAAATAGAACGCGAGCTTTAATTGTTCGCGTGTCCAATTTCCAGTTGCGGCGAACGCATCTTTGGGGATCTTAGACGTATCGGTCACGGCAGTTCCCTTGGCGACGATATTCGACACCACGCACTCTGCTACAGCCGCGATCATCGGCACAACTGCCGCTTGCGAAAACTGCTTGTAAGCCTGCGTATCGCTAACCGGAATCTTGAACGTCGCAGGAAACCCCATCAGCCGCGCACACTCGCGTGGCGTCAATCGTCGTGGGCGTTTGCGTTTGCCTTGTGAGATCAGCACTTCCGACCCGT
Organism: Lysobacterales bacterium; assembly: GCA_038316385.1. Classification (GTDB taxonomy): domain Bacteria; phylum Pseudomonadota; class Gammaproteobacteria; order Xanthomonadales; family Xanthomonadaceae; genus SZAS-103. The sequence goes on from JBBQAN010000011.1 coordinate 73,015, forward strand.
CCTTGTAATAGCGCGCCGACAACGTACGCGTCACGCTGTCGCCATCCACCAGCCCGAAACCGAAGCCATTGCCTGCGGCCTTGTGCTTTTTTGCGTAGGCCTGCAGATAGGCCCACAGATTCGGCGTGAGTGTGTATTTGCTATCGATGGTCGCCTTGTCGCCATGCGTCCAAGGTGATTCTGCCGGCTCGCTGCCATCCTGCGGATGCAGGATCGACACGAGTTTCGGGCCGTACGCAGGCAGGCGCAGGTCGTCCCATGTAAATCCGCAAGGCTCGCGAAAGCCGACGATCAGAATGCGTTCGCGGTGCTGCGGCACAAAGCGCTGGCCGTCGATCACCTTGTAGTGAACTTCATAACCGAGTTCCTCGCGCAGCACTTTCAGGATCGTCGCAAACGTCTTGCCCTTATCGTGCGAGACGAGATTCTTCACGTTCTCCAGCAGGAACGCCTTGGGCTTCTTCTCGGCGATGATGCGCGCCACGTCATAGAACAGCGTGCCCTGTGTGGTGCACTCGAATCCGTGCGGACGCCCAAGCGCGTTCTTCTTCGACACTCCGGCGATGCTGAAAGGCTGACACGGAAATCCGGCCAGCAACACATCATGATCCGGCACGTCGGCCGCATCGACTTTCGTGATGTCGCCTTCGAGCCGATGCCCCGGTTGATGCGGAAAATTGGCGAGATAGGTCTTCTGCGCAAACGCGTTCCACTCGCTGGTGAACACACATTGCCCGCCATGCCGCTCGAAGCCGAGCCGGATGCCGCCAATGCCGGCGAACAGATCGATAAAGGTGAACGCGCAATCGTCGTTGGCCGGTGCGGTGATCAGCGGCAGGATGCGCTGGCGAATCGCATCGACCCGATACGCCGGCACCTCTTCCTTGATCTGCCAGCGCCGGAACGTGGATTCGTTGACTTCCAGCAGTTCGGCCAACTGCTTCTGCGTATAGCGGGCACGGGCCTGACGCAAAGTTTCGAGAGCAACAACGGCATTCATGGTCGTGATTTTCGCTGGGACTGATAGCGTGCATCATGCACGATAATCGACCCTTTTCAAGAAGAAGTTTCGAGATTGTTGCGCGACGCTGTCTCGTCATCTGCGACGGCCGATTGATCTGCGTATTCGATGGAGTAAAGTAAGGATTCCTTACATTACCCGTGCTTCCCATGCTCGCCAAGCTCACCTCCAAGAACCAGCTCACTCTACCCAAAGCCGCCACCGCCGCAGTCGGACCTGCGGAGTATTTTGATGTGGAGACGCGCGACGGCGCGATCATCCTCACACCGGTGCGCATCCAGCGCGGCGATGCAGTGCGCGCGAAGCTGGCCGAGTTGGCGTTGACGCAAGCCGACCTCGATGAGGCTGTCGCGTGGACGCGGCGGCGGGTGGCCGAGTCGCCGGCCGGCTACGCCACCAAACGGGCGGCACCTGGCGTCGCGAAGAAGCCGCGGAAGGCCGGCAAGCGAAAACCGTGAGCCGCGCGCCCAGGGTGGTGCTGGATACGAATGTCGTGTTGTCGACGCTACTGTTCCGGAGCGGTGTAGCCGGGCAGTTGCGCGATGCGTGGCAGCGCGGGAAATTTCGACCCTTGGTGAGCACCGCGACAGCGCAGGAATTGATCCGCGTGCTGGCCTATCCGAAGTTCCGCCTCACCGCGAACGAGCAACACGAACTGCTGGCCGACTATCTACCGTACGCGACGACCGTGCGGATTCCGCAGCAGCCACCGATTGTTCCCGATTGTCGCGATCCTTTCGATGCGCCATTCCTGCAACTGGCTGTGGTAGGCAACGCCGGCGTGCTGGTCAGTGGCGACAAGGATTTGTTGGCGCTGGCGGGAACGTGCAAGTTCGACATCTTGTCGCCGGCAGCCTTCCTCGAAAAGTTGCTGGCGAGATAAGAAAACCAACCCGCTTGCATCGCGTATCGCTACACGATACAGTGCCGCATGATCGTCGGCATCCGCCATAAGGGTCTGGAAACTTTTTACCGGACGGGCTCCACGCGCGGCATTCAATCGGCGCATGCAAGCAAACTGTCGCTCATCCTCGGCGCGCTGGACGTATCCGACAAGCCGAGCGAACTGACACTGCCAGCGTTCAAGCTGCATCCGCTCAAGGGTCGGCTGCAAGGCCAATGGTCGATCTGGGTCAACGGCAACTGGCGCGTTACCTTCCGTTTCACCGGCACCGATGTCGAACTGGTCGATTACCAGGACTACCACTGAAAGGATCATCGCGATGATGAAGAACCCTCCCCATCCCGGTGCGATGCTGCGCGAAGCCGTGTTGACGCCGCTGGACCTCGCGGTTACCGAGGCGGCGACGCGGCTTGGCATGTCGCGCGTCGCACTGTCGCGGGTGCTCAACGGTCGCGCGGGCATCAGCCCGGATCTGGCGATACGGCTCGAACGCGCTGGCGTAAGCACGGCGCGTTTCTGGCTGGCCTTGCAGTCGAACCATGATCTGGCGCAAGCCTTGCAGCGCGATCAACCTCGCGTCAAGGCGTTGTGCGCTGCCTGAGCCACGGACGCAACCGGTACGCGATCCGCATCGCACATCACCCAATCACATGCAACGCCGCCTCGCCGCCATGCACTGCGTCGGCGACAAGGCGCTTGTCGAAGGTGGCGAGCTTGCCGCCGTGCTTGACGGCGAGTGCAAGCAGATAAGCGTCGGTGACGCGTGCGCTGACGAGCTTGCTGTGCACGAAACAGGTTTCATCGAGCAGGCTTGCATCGTCCGCCCAGAATTGATGTCCGGCCAGTGCGCACAATTCGGACAACGCGTCTGCGACGACTCCCGCGCCGCCCGGCGAGTTCGAATACTTCGGCTGGCTTGCGATTCGCGCGACTCCGTTCTGGGTCAAAGGACATGTCGCCCAGCGCAAGTTTTTCTCGCGCTGGAACCAGCCGTGCGCAGCTTCGTGAAACGCATGCATCGGATCGAGTAACGCCAACAGGATGTTGATGTCGAGCAGATACGTGTACCCATCAGCACTCGGCCAACTGGCGGATTGATCGCGGACCTGTGAAATCTGGCGCGGCTTGACGCTCAAGGCATTTCGTCGCGCAAGCGGTTGACCAATTCCATGGTCACGATCTTGGCGCCCGGTCGAATCGGGAACAGACGGATGCCATTGCGATATTCCGGTGCCGATGTTGGCATCAGTGCCTTGCGTGCGAGTTCGGAAATCACTTCGCCGATGGTTTTGTCCTGCTGATCGGCAAGTGCGCGTGCGGCGGCGAGGACGTCGTCGTCGATGGCCAGGGTGGTGCGCATGTTGGATTTCTCGTGATCTTCGATATGAATGCATAGCATCACGCATCACGCATCACTTTTCAAGCTTCATCCTTTCATCGCGATCATGCGATATGATGGCCACCTGCCGCCGAGGGGCGCTGCAAGCCCGGTTCGCGCAACGCGAGCAAGGGAACAGGCTCGGCGAGGCTTCATCCGTTGCAACGGCGCCTACCCCACCCCAACCCTCCCCTGTAAGCAAGGGAGGGGACAAACTGGAGTTTCGCCATGAATGCTGTCATCAAGAACGAACTGACCCACGATTACAAGGTCGCCGACCTCTCACTCGCCGACTGGGGCCGCAAGGAACTCGATATCGCCGAGCACGAAATGCCGGGCCTGATGTCGATCCGCAAGAAGTACGCCGCCGCCAAGCCGCTCGCCGGCGTGCGCGTCACCGGCTCGCTGCACATGACGATCCAGACTGCGGTGCTGATCGAAACCTTGAAGGACATCGGCGCCGACGTGCGCTGGGCATCGTGCAACATCTTCTCGACGCAGGATCACGCTGCTGCCGCGATTGCGGTGACCGGCACGCCGGTGTTCGCGTGGAAAGGCGAGACGCTGGAAGAGTATTGGGACTGCACCCTCGACGCAGTGACGTTCCCGGGCCATGGCGCCGACAAGTTGCTCGGCCCGCAACTCGTGGTTGATGACGGCGGCGACGTGACGCTGCTGATCCACAAGGGTTACGAGCTCGAAAAGGGTTCGAAGTGGGTCGATGAGCCGGCTTCTTCGCATGAAGAGCAGATCATCAAGAACCTGCTCAAGCGCGTTGCCAAGGAACGTCCGGGCTTCTGGACCATCGTGGTCCGCGACTGGAAAGGTGTCTCGGAAGAGACCACCACTGGCGTGCATCGCCTGTATCAGATGGTCGAGGCCGGCAAGTTGCTGGTGCCGGCGATCAACGTCAACGATTCGGTGACGAAGTCGAAGTTCGACAACCTCTACGGCTGCCGCGAGTCGCTGGCCGATGGCCTGAAGCGCGCGATGGACGTGATGCTGGCCGGCAAGCTCACCGTGGTCTGCGGTTATGGCGATGTCGGCAAGGGTTGCGCGCATTCGCTGCGCGCTTACGGCGCACGCGTCGTGGTGACCGAGATCGATCCGATCAATGCGTTGCAGGCGGCGATGGAAGGCTTCGAGGTCAACACCGTCGAGTCCACGCTCGGCCGCGGCGACATCTACGTCACCACCACCGGCAACAAAGACGTGTTGACGGTTGCGCACCTGACCCAGATGAAGGATCAAGCAATCGTCTGCAACATCGGCCACTTCGACAACGAGATCCAGGTCGATGCGTTGAACAACGTTGCCGGCATGACCAAGCTCAACATCAAGCCGCAGGTGGACAAGTACACCTTCAAGGATGGCCGCGCGATCTTCCTGCTCGCCGAAGGCCGCCTCGTGAATCTCGGTTGCGCAACGGGTCACCCGAGCTTCGTGATGTCGAACTCGTTCTCCAACCAGACGCTCGCGCAGATCGACTTGTGGGCGAACAAGGACGCGTACGCAAACAAGGTATACATCCTGCCGAAGAAGCTTGACGAGGAAGTGGCGCGTCTGCATCTGGAAAAGATCGGCGTGAAGTTGACGACTTTGAGCGCAGATCAGGCCGCGTATCTCGGCGTGAGCGTGGATGGTCCGTACAAGCCCGACCACTACCGCTACTGATCGCTTTCACAACTGCATCTGGAATGCGCGCGATCGCCGTACTGGCCGTCGTGTTGCTCGCGGGTAGCGCTGCTGTTGTGGCGCGCCCGCTGCACACGTCCGATCACACGGCGTTGGCGCATCCGTCAGCCGAGGTGATCGCACAGGTGGATCGCCTGCTGCCCGGTGCGATCGCGTTGATCGAATCCACCGAAGCGAATGCATTGGCGCATGGACGACCGCTGAGCGCCGACGAAATCGCGTTGGCGCGCGGTGTCGGCGTCGCCGCGCCGGAGCGTGTGCGGGTGCTCGAGGAATCGGAATTGCCGGGCGCCGATCAACCCATGTTCGCGATGCTGATCCGTACGCTGGGCGAACAGAATCCGCATCGCTGGGGGCTCACTGTGCGCTACGGAATCGTGTTCAAGACGCATCCACCGAAAGCGCTACTCGCGCACGAATTACGTCATGTAGCGCAGTACGAACGGCTTGGCTTGCAGGGTTTCACGAAGCGTTACATCACCGAATTGCTGACCGTCGGCTACGCGCTCGCGCCGTTGGAAACCGACGCACAAATGGCCGCCGCGCCGTACATCGATCCTGCTCAGAAACAAAATAATTGTCCGGATCGATTCCTCCACCCTTGCCCTCCCCCGCAGCCGCAGGGGAGGGAAACCGGATCGCACTCAACGCATTGAGTGCGAAGTTGCATAAGGATTGCCATGAACCGCGCCATTCCAGTTTCGTTCGAGTTCTATCCGCCAAAAACCGACGAGCAGCGCGAGCAGCTCGACCGCACGACCGAACGCTTGAAGGCGCACGCGCCCGAATACGTGTCGTGCACGTTCGGTGCGGGCGGTTCGACGCTCAGCTATACCGCCGAGACGGTGCGGCACCTGCTGCAGCATCATCGACTCGATGCCGCGCCGCATCTTTCATGCGTGGGCGGCACGCGCGCCGAAATCGCCGAACTATTACGCACCTATCGCGAACTCGGTTGCAAACGCATCGTCGCTTTGCGCGGCGATCTGCCATCGGGGATGGGCCACCCGGGCGATCTGCGCTATGCCGCCGACCTAATCGGCTTCATCCGCGCCGAGCACGGCGATGCGTTCCACATCGAGGCCGGCTGTTACCCGGAAACGCATCCGCAGGCGGACGACGCGCTGACCGACATGAAACATTTCAAGAGCAAGATCGATGCTGGCGCAGACGGTGCGATCACCCAATACTTCTACAACGCGGATGCGTATTTCCATTTCGTCGATGCGGCGCGCAAGCTCGGCATCGGCATTCCGATCACGCCCGGCATCATGCCGATCGCGAACTTCACTCAATTGCGGCGGTTTTCGGAAGCCTGCGGTGCGGAGATTCCGCGCTGGGTCGGCAAGCGCATGCAAGCTTACGGCGACGATGCCGGCGCGGTTCGCGCATTCGCGACCGATCTGGTGGGAGGCTTGTGCCAGCGCTTGATTGACGGCGGCGCACCGGCGCTGCATTTCTACACCCTGAATCTGTCGAAGCCGACACTCGCCATTCTCGAACGATTGGGTTGACCTTCACTTGGCCGGCGTATGCTGCGTCGATGCGCATAGGTTTCCTCTTGCTGTGCTTGTTGATGCTCGCCGCACTGCCAGCGCACGCGGCGGATGTGCACCGTTGCGTTGGCGCAGATGGCGGCGCGATCTTTACTGACAAGCTGTGCGCCGATATCGGTGCGAGCGTGCGTCCGGAACCTGCAGCGCGCATCTCCGGCACCAACAGCACCGGGCGTCTGGGCACGCGCGGTTGCGCGCGCACGGCCGACGAAATGCGACACGGTTTGCAAGCCGCGCTCGACGACCACAACGTGAATCAGGTCGCGGCGTTCTATCACTGGCCGGGCATCAGCGGCGCGGAATCAGAAGGCATCCTTAAACGTCTGCAGATCATCGCCAATCGCCCGCTGGTATCGGTGCAACTGATTCACGCGCGCGAACCGCCGGACGCCGACGGTTTCCAGACCGTTGCATCCACACAGGAGTCCGAGGCAATCGCCGTCGAACTGATGCAGGCGCGCTCCGGCAACGATCCGACGTCGGTGCGCACGACGCTGGCGGTGACGCATTACATCGGTTGCCTGTGGATCCATTTCTGATCGCGTTCTGATCGCGCCGGGGTGTTCAGCGTCGGAACGCAGGCGCAGAATGTGGGCTTGAGCCGCATGGAGCTTCGCATGAGCCACAAATATCCTTCGCACATCTGGCAGAACGGTGAAATCAAGCCGTGGGCCGAGGCGACCACGCACGTCATGTCGCACGCGCTGCATTACGGCTCGTCGGTGTTCGAGGGCATTCGCAGCTATGCAACGCCGAACGGACAACGGATTTTCCGGCTTACCGATCACCTCAAGCGACTGTATGCGTCGGCGAAGATTTACGACATGGTGATTCCGTATGCGATCGAAGAACTCGCGATGGCGTGTCGGCATGTGATCGCCGCGAACAAACTTGAAAAAGCGTACTTGCGTCCGCTCGCATTTCGCGGACTCGGCGGTTTCGGATTGTCGGCCGATTGCCCGACCGAAGTGTCGATCGCGGCCTGGCATATGGGGCCTTATCTTGGTGCCGGCGTGCTTGAAGCGGGCATCGACGCCTGCGTGTCGAGTTGGCAGCGGATGGCGCCGAACACGATTCCGTCCGGGGCCAAAGCAGGCGGCAATTATCTGTCCGGCCAATTGATTGCGCGCGAAGCGCGGCGGCTCGGTTTTGGCGAAGGCATCGCGATGGCATCGACTGGTTTGCTGTCCGAAGGCGCGGGCGAAAACCTGTTTCTCGTCTTCGAAGGGGCGTTACACACTCCGCCAGTCAGCGCCGCATTGCTCAATGGCATCACCCGCAACACGATCATCACGCTCGCGCGCAAGAACGGCATCGAGGTGATTGAGCGCGACATCCCGCGCGAATATCTCTATCTCTGCGATGAGCTTTTCATGTGCGGCACTGCGGCCGAAATCACCCCGATCCGCTCGGTGGACGGCAAGCCCGTCGGCGATGGCAAGCCAGGTCCGATGACCGGCAAGGTCCAGGATTTGTTCTTCGGACTATTCGATGGGCGCACCAAGGATCAGTGGGGTTGGCTGGAAAAAACATAGCTTGCTTAGCGTGGGCGCCTCCGGGATGCCGACAACTCTATGCGCACCGTGCACGCCAAGGCTTCGGGCTATTTCCCAATCCGTTCCCGGCTAACTCAACAAGGGTTTGCCGGATCGAATGACAGTGACGCCACCGCACCGCGCGCGTCTTGTCGTGGTGCGATCGCTACTTTCCAACCGTAGAGTTCGCACAACCGGCCGACAATCGACAGCCCGATGCCGGCGCCTTTCGTACCCGTCGCGCTTTCGCCGCGGAAGCCGCGCTCGAACAGATGCGCCGCATCTTCCACGCTGATACCGGGGCCGCTGTCGATGACCTGCACGCAATCGTGCGCGACCTTGACCAGCACATCGCCCTCGGCAGTGTATTTGCACGCATTGCCGATCAGGTTGCCGATCGCGACCGACAGGATCGCCTCGGGCACATCGACGCTCGCGCTGGCGTCGCCTTCCGCACGCAGTTGCACGGGCTTGCCAGCGAGTTGCGCACGATTGGATTCGAGCAATTGATTGGCAAGTTGCAACAGATTGGTGTTGCCAGTGCCGCGCTCGTTGCGCGAGAGCATCAGCAGTGCAGTGATCAGGTGGGTGCTCTGCTGCGCAGCGCGATCGATGCGCTGCAGGCGCTGGCGCATCTTGTCGTTGATATCCGCATTGCCAAGCATCAGCTCGGTCGCGCCATGGATCACCGCGAGCGGCGTGCGCAATTCGTGGCTGACATCTGCATTGAACTCGCGGTCGCGGCGCACCAGCCGGGTGAGCCGCTCAGCATATTCGTCGAGGGCCGCGGCCAACTGCCCGACTTCATCGTCTAGAAAATGCGGCGCCAGCATTTCCGGTTGCCCATCCACCGAAAGCGCGCGGACGCGGCGAACGAGATCGGTCACCGGATGCATCACTCGCCGCGACGACCACAGTCCGATCACCCATGCCAGCAACGAGCAAAGGGCCATTGCCACGGCCATCAGCATCAGCAACTGGCGCAGGTTCAGCGATTCGTTGCCGTAGCTGTATTTGAGGAAGCCGACCATGTCTGGCTCGCGATCCACCGCGACCTTGATCCGCCCGTTGGCCCCGATTGTCGGGTCGGTCAAATCGTGCACACCCGTGGCGAGGTTACGCCACTCAGGCGGCATCTTCGGGCTGCTCGCGCGATAGACGAACAATTCGATCCGGCGTGCCGACAATTCGTATTGCGCTTGTGGTTCAGGATGCTCGCGCTTGAAATCCACGAAGTTGTGGACTTCCTTTTGCAGCCAGGTCTCGACGAGCTGATTTTCGATGCGACTGCGCAGCAACAAGGTCGAGATGACGAACAGACTGGTCAGCCCGGTACCGAGCAACAGAAACGACAGAATGATTCTGGTGCGGAGCCTACGCCGGTACAGCATCGGGATCGGCAATCCGGTAGCCGATGCCGTGGCGGGTCTGGATCAGTGGCTTCGGAAACGGCTTGTCCACCGCCGCGCGCAAACCGTGGATGTGCACGCGCAGGCTGTCGGAATCCGGTAGCTCCTCGCCCCAGACGCGGGTTTCGAGTTCCTGCCGGGTGACTACCGAGGGCGAGGATTCCATCAACGATTGCAGTATTTTCAGCGCGGTTGGATTGAGCTGTAGCAGCTTGCCTTCGCGGCGCACTTCCAGCGTATCGAGGTTGTATTCCAGATCTGCCACGTTGAGGATGCGCGATTGCGGGCCCTTGCCGCGACGCAGCAAGACTGCGAGCCGCGCGTCCACTTCCTGCAGCGCGAAAGGCTTGACGAGATAGTCGTCGGCGCCGGCCTCGAAACCGTCGAGCTTGCTTTCCAGCGCATCGCGCGCGGTGAGCATCAACACCGGGGTCTGCTTGCGCGCGTCCTGACGCAGCTTCCTGCACACCTCAAGCCCATCCATGCCTGGAAGATTCAGATCGAGCACAATCGCATCGAAGTCATTGACGACCGCCAGATGCAATCCGGTCACGCCATCGGCCGCAAAGTCCACGGTATGGCCGCGCTCCTCGAGATAATCCCCGAGGTTCGCGGCGATGTCACTATTGTCTTCTATGACCAGGATGCGCATGGATTTCGTTCTGCCAGATGTCTTGCCTTACAAAGTATCGTCAATGGCCTCGGAGGTTCTGCGGCGTCTTCTGATTCAGCCTTAGCGCTTCCTGAGAATCGTTCTGTTCGCGTTTCATCTGTGCAATCGTACGGCAAACATTCTTCGAGATCAGGGTTCCCATCGGGACCTCTCTGCTGCACACAAGCCGGCTATCCGCAGCGGCATGATTCAAGATGGTGCTGATGACCTCCTGATCGTTGGCCATTTCAACGACGTCGTTGGCGTTCAACTTTCCGTCGGCATCGGCCTTTTGCCAGCGATTTTCCATTCTTTCCAGGGTCTTCAGGACAGTTTCCTGGTCGGTCGGGGAAATTTCCTTATAGTGGCTGGTTTGCAAATCCGCCTTGACTTGCGTGTCGTACGCAGCGAACTGCTGCTTATCCAGCGTATGCATTTGCGCCTCTTCGGCCACGGCCGTCATGACCGCCAGAGACAGGATCGCCGCCGTTATCAAACGAATGAACATTGATGCGTCTCCATGTGGACTCAATGAACCTTCATTTTGCCAGAGCCGTTGACCTTGTACACGTGCCATTCGTGCTATCCACGACCGAAAGCGACCAACTACCGATTCGCATGAGCAACCGCACGCACCGCATAGGGATAAAAAAAATCCAGGGAGACGACCGCAGAACGGCCCATCTCGCCTGGACTGAAGGTAAAGCCCCGATTACCGTAATCTGCGAGAGGCCAGGGAATGACGAGGACGCCGGCAGAGCTACAGTCCGGGCAGCGTACGACCGGGTTGGTTAATCAGCGGTTAAGTGATACACACTTTTTCAAGAACCTTTCCAGATCAATGACTTGAATCCATCCGCGCAGCGTCGCGACGCTTGCGCGCAACCCGTTTGGCCATGTAATCGACCACCGCTCCGGCCACGTCCTCGCCGGTCGTCGTCTCGATGCCTTCCAGCCCTGGCGACGAATTGACTTCCAGCACCAGCGGTCCGCGCTTGGAACGCAACAGATCCACACCGGCGACATTCAGGCCCATCACCTTCGCCGCACGGATCGCAGTGTCGATCTCGGCGGCGCTCAAGGCCACCTTGGATGCGGTGCCGCCGCGATGCAGATTGGAACGGAACTCGCCCGCCCGTGCCTTGCGCCGCATCGCCGCAACGACCTTGCCGCCGACCACAAAGCAGCGCACGTCGGTGCCGTTGGATTCAGCGATGAATTCCTGCACGAGGAAGGTTGCGTACAGTCCGCGCAACGCTTCGATCACGCTGCGCGACGACGACAGCCGCTCGGTCAAAATTACCCCTGCGCCCTGCGTGCCTTCGTTGAGCTTGATCACATGCGGGGGCTTGCCGAGCATCGCGATCAGGTCGCTGGTGTCGTCCGGATTGTCGCCGAATACCGTCGTCGGCAGGCCGATATCCTGTTTCGCAAGCAACTGATGACAGCGCAACTTGTCGCGCGCGCGCAGGATTGCGTCGGAGCCGTTCGGCGTATAGACGTTCATCATTTCGAACTGGCGCAATACCGCGGTGCCGTAACGCGTGATCGACGCGCCGATGCGCGGCAGCACGGCGTCGTAGTCGGTCAGCACGCGGCCCTTGTAATGCATGTCGAAACCGTCCGGCGCGATTTTCATGTAGCAGCGCAGCGGGTCGAGCACGCGCACGCTGTGGCCACGCTCGCGCGCCGCGTCGATCAGACGGTGCGTCGAATAAAGCTTGCTGTTGCGCGAGAGTATGGCGAGCTTCATGGACGGACAATCGGGTCGGGAGGGTTGCGGCCGGCGCGGAACGAACGCCCCGGATCGATCAGGAAATGCCGCGCCAGCGCCGTGCGCCCGAGCAGCATCGGGAACAGCATATTGCGTCTGGAGGTCAGATTGATTTCAACCGAGTACTCCTGTCCGGCCAGCAACAATCGGGATCGCACGAAAATGCGCTCGCTGACATGGCCGCCGGAATCCGTGACCAGGCGACGATCGTGGACGGTGGATTCGACGACGACCTGATCCACCTCAGTAACCTCGGTCGCGACCGTGAAACGCACCCACTCGCGGCCGCCCGATTGAAAGGATTCCAGCGTGTCCACGTGCAACGCGGACGACCGCGCGCCGGTGTCGATCTTGGCGCGAATCGCGTGAATGCCCAAATCCGGCAGCGCCAGCCACTCGCGCCAGCCCAAGACCTGTTTCGATGGTTTGCCCCGCTCGACCATGCTGCCTCCGTGCTGCGTGGCTCGTCGGCTGCCCGCGCTGCGCGTCGACGCCCTGTGGCGAAGCGCGTTAGGTATCATTGACGAATGGAGCGGGTAAAGGGAATCGAACCCTCGTCAGTTGCTTGGGAAGCAACAGCTCTACCATTGAGCTACACCCGCCTCGCAGAACAATTATGCCGAGCGCGCTGCCTGGCCGCAACGCATGTCCACCCATAAGAGCCGACCTTTCAATCATGCAAATCCATCTCAACGGGCATGCGCAGACTTTCGCCGACACGCCGACCCTGGCGGAATTGCTTGAACGCAATGGTTACGGCGGACGTCGCGTTGCCGTCGAGATCAACCAAGCCATCGTGCCGCGCAGCGAACTTGTCCACCGACTGCTTGTCGAGGGTGATCGCGTCGAGATCGTGCAAGCGATGGGCGGTGGCTGAAAACGCTTGTGAAAACACTGCGCGAACACGAGTCATTGGGCGATAATCCCCCAATGAACATGGCTGAATCCACTCGATCCACTCGCGATGCGAACAATTCCGATCCGCTCGTCATCGCCGGTATCTCTTATCGGTCGCGCCTTCTGACCGGAACCGGCAAGTTCGCGGATCTGGAACAGACACGCCTCGCCACCGAAGCCGCAGGCGCGCAGATCGTGACCGTCGCGATCCGACGCACGCCGCTTTTCATGAAGGCGGTCGGCCAGGACAAGGACGCGCCGAACCTGCTCGACGTGCTGCCGCCGGATCGCTACACCATCCTGCCCAACACTGCCGGTTGCTATAGCGCCGACGACGCGGTGCGCACCGCGCGCCTCGGTCGCGAATTGCTCGACGGCCACGCGCTGGTAAAACTCGAAGTGCTTGGCGACCAACAGACTCTGCATCCCGATATTCCGGCCACACTGGAAGCAGCGAAAATCCTGATCGCGGAAGGCTTTCAGGTGATGGTCTATACCAGCGATGATCCGATCATGGCCAAGCGTTTCGAGCAGATGGGCTGCGTCGCGGTGATGCCGCTGGCCGCGCCGATCGGCTCCGGCCTTGGCATCCGCAACCCCTACAACATCCTCACCATTGTCGAAAACGCGAAGGTGCCGATTCTCGTCGATGCCGGCGTCGGCACCGCTTCAGACGCCGCGATCGCGATGGAACTGGGCTGCGATGGGGTGCTGATGAACACGGCGATTGCCGGCGCACGCGATCCAGTGCGCATGGCGCGCGCGATGCGATTGGGCGTTGAAGCCGGTCGCGATGCGTTCCTTGCCGGCCGCATTCCGAAGAAGCGCCACGCGAATGCGTCATCGCCGATCGAAGGATTGTTCTTCTGATGGCGCATCGATTCGCCAGCGCGCTGGACGGATGACATGAGCGACGCGCAACGCGAGCAACCTTTCACGGTCGATTCCGGACGCAGGCAAGTGCGCAGTTTCGTGCTGCGGCAGGGACGTATAACGCAATCACAGGAGCGCGCGATGCGCGAACTGTGGCCTCGGTTCGGCATCGACTACACAGGCAACCCACGCGAATTGCATTCGTTGTTCGGCCGCGATGCGCCGGTCGTGCTGGAGATTGGTTTCGGTAACAGCGATGCGTTGCTGCACGCCGCGACTGCCGACCCCGCGCGCAACTACATCGGCATCGAGGTGCATGCGCCCGGCGTCGGTCGCGCGCTTGCCGGCATCGAGCACGCCAATCTGCAAAATGTGCGCATCTATCGTCACGACGCGCTGGAAGTGCTGCAACACGAAATCGCTGGTGGCGCGCTCGACGAAGTCCGCATTTACTTCCCCGATCCGTGGCACAAGAAACGTCATCACAAACGTCGGTTGATCCGCGTCGATACCGCCGCCTTGATCGCCGATCGTTTGCGCATCGGCGGCCTGCTGCATCTGGCGACGGACTGGCAGCCGTACGCAGAACACATGTGGGACGTGCTGGATGCCGAACCTGCGTTGCGCAACATCGCAGGAGTGCGTGGTGCGGTTCCGCGTCCGGACTGGCGAGCGCAGACACGCTTCGAGAAACGCGGCATCGGCCTGGGCCATGGCGTCTTCGATCTGCTCTACGAGCGCTGCTGAACGACGGCAACAGGTCAACCACCGCACCCATGGACGCCACCCCCAATCACGCACTCACGTCCGACATGGTGGTCGTGTTGTGCCTGGTGATGTTCACCGTGTTGATGTTCATGATCAACCGCATCCGCGCCGATCTGGTCGCGTTGATCGTGCTGGTCGCCCTGGGTTTGAGCCGGCTGGTGCCCTCCGACCGGCTGTTCGACGGGTTTGCCGGCAGCGCCGTGATCAGCGTGATGGCGACGATGATCCTCGGCGCCGGACTCGACCGTACGGGCCTGTTGAATCGACTTGCCGGCTGGCTGCTGCGCCGATCGCGCGGTCTTGAAGAACGCATGATCACGCTGACTTCCGCGGTCGCCGGGGTGATTTCTCCGAGCATGCAAAACCCGGCGGTGATGTCGCTGTTCCTGCCGGTCGCGTCGCGACTCTCGGCTCGAACAGGAGTCGCACCGTCGCGACTGCTGCTGCCGATCGTCAGCGCGATCATCATGGGCGGCAGCCTTACCATGGTCGGCAACTCGCCGCTGCTCATGCTCAACGACTTGCTGATTTCAGCGAACCGCAACATCCCGTCCGGCGTCGGCACCTTGCAGCCGTTGAAGATGTTTGCGCCGTTTCCGATCGGCGCCGCGCTGCTGCTGGCCTGCCTGATCTATTACCGCTTCGTCGCGCATCGCTGGCTCGGACGCGGCGAAGACAAGAACGTGACCCCGGCGCGCACCGAGAGCTATTTCGCGCAGGCCTACGGCATCGAAGGCGACGTGTTCGAACTGACCGTGACCTCGGAAAGCCCGATCGTCGGCATGTCGGTCGGCGAGGCCGAAATGCAGGCTGGCGCACCCTTGCTGCTTGCGCTGCGCACCGGCGAAGAGTCGCGGTTGGCGCCGCCGGCCGACCAGATGCTGTGGGTCGGCAGCGTGATCGGCGTGATGGGCTCGCGTCAATACGTCGAGGATTATGCGCAGGCGAACCTGCTGCGGATGTCGTCGCGCTTGCGCCAGTTCGGCGACCTCTTCAATCCGAGCCTCGCCGGAATTTCCGAGGCAGTGATCCCGCCGAATTCGAGTTTCATCGGCAAGACGCTCAGCCAGTTGCGCCTGCGCAGCGAATACGGCATCAACGTGCTTGCGATCAACCGCGACAATCACATCCTTCGCACCGACATCCGCAGCGCCGTACTCAAGGCCGGCGACATGCTGGTTTTTCACAGTGTCTGGGCGAATCTCGCGCTAGCGGCGCGTAGCCGCAACTTCGTGGTCGTCACCGATTATCCGAAGGAGGAACAACGGCCGCACAAGTTATGGATCGCGCTGGCAATCTTCGCCATCGCACTCGGATTCGCACTCAGTGGCGAGATCCCGACGCCGCTCGCGCTGATGGCCGGTGCAGCGGGCATGCTGGTCGGCGGCGTGCTCAACATGGACGAGGCGTACGTGGCGATCAACTGGAAAACCGTATTCCTGATGGCCTGTCTGATTCCACTGGGCGCTGCCATGGACAACACCGGCACCGCTGACTGGCTCGCGCGCGAATTGCTCAACCGGCTGCCGCAAGGCGCGTCGTTGCATCTGTTGCAGGCGGTGATTGCGCTGATCACCATTGCATTCACCCTGGTGATCAGCCAGGTCGGTGCGACCGTGGTGATGGTGCCGATGGCGATCAACATCGCGATCGCGGCGAACGGCAATCCGACCGGGTTCGCATTGATCGTCGCGTTGGCGGCATCCTGCAATTTCCTGAGTTCATCGAACCCGGTCATCGGCATGATCGTCGGCCCGGGCGGCTACAAACCCATCGATCTGCTGCGCGTCGGCGGCCCGCTGACCGTGCTCTATCTGGCGGTGGTGTTGGTGATGGTCAATCTGCTGTACTGACGGCTCCGTCCGCATCGTCCAGCAACAGCCAGCCATCACGTTCGACCACCGCGACCGGACGCAGCGAACTGCCACGGCATGGCCCACCGACGCAAACACCGGTCATGCGCTCGAAACTTGCACCGTGCACAGCGCAGACCAGCCGGCCTTGATCGATCAGGAATTGTCCGGGCGACCAGTCGAGCCTGCGCCCGGCATGCGGACAGACGTTCAGGAATGCGACGACGTGCGAATCGTGGCGCAACAGAATCACCGACTCCCCGATGCCGTCCACCAGCGCTTCGACCTGACAGGCGCCTCCATCAGGAATGTCTGCGATCACGATCAGTCGCGCACTGCGTTCCGAATGATCTGAATTGGGCATGACCGCAGTCACTTGTCCGGCTCCGATGGCGCACCCATACTGGATTCCCCGATTGTGCCACGCAGGCTCCCGCATGTTCCGTGTCCATCGCGTCTGGTCGTTGTTGCAGCCGCAGCGCCGGCGACATCCCGTGATGAGCGCGCTGCTCGGTCTGGTCGTCGTGTGCGCGCTGGCCGTGCTGTTGAGCGTCGGCGTGGTGATCGGTTTGACCGTGTTCGTCGGCAGCGTGCTGTGGCGGATGCTGCGTCCGGTCGCATCGATGTCGCACGCGCGTGTAGCGCCAGCGGCCACCGATGCCGATGTCATCGATGCCGAATTCAGGGTGCTGCGCAAGCCGCCGCATCGCATCCTCAATCACTGAGTGTGCCGATGCATCGCGTCCCGATCGCCAGCGTGCCCGTCCAGGGCAACAACGAATCCTTTCCCATCCACCGCATTTACTGCATCGGCCGCAACTTCGCCGATCACGTCAGGGAGATGGGTTACGCCGCTCCCGCGTCAACCGCGCCTGCCGAGCGCGCGCCGCCGGTGTTTTTCATGAAACCGGCCGATGCCGTCGTCGCCGACGATGCCCTGATCGCATATCCGCGCGGCACCCACGATCTGCATCATGAAGTGGAACTCGTCGTCGCGCTGGGTGCGGATCGCGATGGCGTGGTCGATGTCGCGCATGCGCTCGATCTGGTGTTCGGCTACAGCGTCGGAATCGACCTGACGCGTCGCGACCTGCAAGCGAATGCGAAAGCGAAAGGCCTGCCCTGGGATGTGGCGAAAGGCTTCGACAACTCCGCGCCGATCGCGCCGATCGCGCCGCTGTCGGCGTGCGGACATCCGACCGACGCGCTGCTGTCGTTGCAGGTCAACGGGACCATCGTGCAGCGCGCGCCGCTATCGGACATGATTTTCAGCGTTCCGGAAACCCTGCACGAACTCTCGAAACTCTACGACCTGCGCGCCGGCGATCTGGTGTTCATGGGAACGCCTGCGGGCGTTGGCCCATTGCGGCGCGGCGATCGCTACATCGCCAACATCGAAGGCGTGGCCACTCTGCGCGGCGGCATCGCCGACTGAATCGTGCCGCGTGCTGCAATGCGCATTGGTCTGCACGAAAGCCCGGCGTATTCTCGGGTCGCTGTCCTCCACCACCGCAGGAGATGTTCATGAGCGTGATCTCGGAGTTCAATGAATTCGCCATGCGCGGAAACGTCATCGACCTCGCCGTCGGCGTGGTGATCGGCGGTGCGTTCGGAAAGGTCGTCACCTCGCTGGTGGATCAGGTCATCATGCCGCCGATCGGCATGCTCACCGGCAACGTCGATTTCTCCCGGCTCAGATGGATCCTAAAGCCTGCCGACAACTCCGACCCTGCCCACAACGTGGCCGAAGTCGCCATCCAGTACGGCGCCTTCATCAACACCGTGATTCAATTCGCGATTGTCGCCTTCGCGATTTTCATGGTGATCAAGGCGATCAATCGGATGACTCGCAAGCAGGAATCCGCACCGACCGCGCCCGCAATGCCGCCGGAAGACGTGCTGTTGCTGCGCGAAATCCGCGACAGCCTCAGGAATCGCTGATCGCAGCAAATATCGGTTTCGTCGCGCGCTACGAAGACCGGGCGCGCAACGATTTCCGTCAGTCGGCGAACCTGCAATGCACGCGCGCCCATTCAGCCATCAACAGCGCGCCCGCAACGGAGACGTTGAGGCTTTCAACCGCGCCGGTGCCGGGAATGCGCAGCCGCACATCGGCGCGATCGAACAGCGACTGCGGAAGACCTGTGCTTTCGGCGCCGAGCAACAACACCAATCGCGACGGCACCTCAGCGGCATGCAGCGAATCGCCGTCGCGCACGGCCGTCGCCGCGAGCTTGAAACCCGCGCGTCGCAGTTGCACCAGTGCAGAATCGATTTCCGCGATATCCACGCACGGCACGGCTTCCGCGCCGCCTTCGGAAACGCGGTACGCCGCTGCAGACAATCCCGACGCATCCGAAAGCAACACTGCGCCCGCGCCGAAATGCGCGGCGCTGCGCAGGATCGCGCCGAGGTTGTGCGGATTTCCGACGCCATGCAGCCATAACAGCAGCGCAGGTTCCCTGGCATCGATCGACGTGAGCACGGCGTCGAGAGTCGGCGCTTCAGTGCGCTGCATTGCGAAACACACGCCTTCGTGATGGCTGCTTGCAGTCAGCTTCGCGATCTCGTCGGCTTCCACCAGTCGATAGCCAAGACGATTTTTGACGCACCACGCCAGCACCTGCTTGAACGCGGGAATGTTGGCTTCCGTCAACCAGGCTTTGCGCAAGTCTTGCGGCCGTTTTGCAAACGCGGCGAGGCAGGCATTGATGCCGTGCAAGCGCACTTCGACGTCGCGACGCGCGATCGATGCATGTGCTTGTCTGTCGCTGCGATCATTCCGTTGCATCGAGTGTGTCCCTGGTGAACGCATAGATGTGCATGTCGAGCAGGCGATCGTGTTTCACCACCTGCCGCCGCGACACCGCTTCGCGCAGGAATCCGCAACGCTCCAGCACTTTCATCGAAGCGACATTGTCCTCGAACACGCGCGCCTGCAGACGATACAGTTTCAACTCCCGCAGCGCATGCGGAACCAGCGCGCGCACCGCTGCGGTCGCGATGCCCTCGCCCCAGTACGCGCGACCGAGCCAGTAACCGAGTTCGGCGCTGTGGCGCTCGACGCCTTCGCCCGGATGCACGCTGATACCGCCGCTGGCGACACCGTTGATATCGATTGCCCAGGTTTTCTCGTTCGTCAGATGCAGTGCGTGCGCGATGAACAAGTGCGCGTCGTCGAGCGTGTACGGATGCGGAAAGCGCTCACCGAGGCTGCGCGCGACCTGCGCATCGTTCGCATGGAACACCAGATCGTCGGCATCCGATTCACGCCACGGACGCAGCGCGAAGCCATCACCGTCAATGCGCGCGGGCCAGGTCATTTGCCGAGGTTCTGCGCTGATGGCGCGTCCATGCGCGGTCAACCGGCATTGCGCGGCGGTTTGGATTGCCCGCCGAAATGGGTCTTGAGCGTCGTCATGACGCGCTCGGTCGCTTCCAGATC
Source organism: Lysobacterales bacterium (assembly GCA_038316385.1). Classification (GTDB taxonomy): domain Bacteria; phylum Pseudomonadota; class Gammaproteobacteria; order Xanthomonadales; family Xanthomonadaceae; genus SZAS-103. The sequence goes on from JBBQAN010000011.1 coordinate 92,775, forward strand.
GGACAGTGCGATATCGGCGAAGACTTGTTCGCGCAATTCGTTGGCGATGCGATCGACGCTGGCCATCACCATTGCCGAACCCGGCGCGAGATGCAGCCGCCAACAGCGGCGATCGGCCGGGTCTGGGCGACGCTCGATGAAGCGCGCCTTTTCGAGCCGATCCAGCACGCGCCCGACCGCGATCGGTGCCAGTTCAAGATCTTCAGCAAGCGCGATCTGGGTCAGACCCTCGCAGCGCTCGATCCGGCGCAACGCGCGCCATTGCACGCGGGTCAAGCCGAGGTGAGCGGCGCGCCGGTCGAACTCACGGCGGTACAGCCGGGTGACGTCGCCGATCAGGAAGCTCAAGCTTGCGCTGAGGGTCTGTTCCATCAATTCAATATAGATGCCTGGGACATCAGCAACAAGTGAGTGAAGTCATGCGTGGCGAAGACACCATGATCCGTTCGTGGTGAGCCTGTCGAACCATGGTCTATATCGTAAAGGCAAGGCCAAGCGTGGTTCGACAGGTTCACCACGAACGACATCTATTTGGCAGTGAGTGGTTGAATTCAAGCTGAGGCACTCGCCCGCTTATCCTGAAACAAAAACGCCGACATCGGCCGGCGTCTTGTCATGCATTGGGGCGAGCAATCAGCCCTTCCACTTGCCCAACGCAGCCAACCCATTGTCGCGCGCGCGCGCATGCACCATCTTCTGCGCTTCGGCGATGTTGGCATTGATGTCTTTGCCCCAGATATTCAGCGCCGCCGACTGCATCGCGCGGCCGTAGCTGAAAGACAACGGCCACGGGTGCGGGCCCATTTCATTCATCGCATTCAGATGCGCAGTCGCGTCGCGATCGGACTGCCCGCCGGACAGAAAGACGATGCCCGGAATGATCGCCGGCACCGTCGTCTTGAGGCAGCGCAGGGTTGCTTCCGCCACTTCCTCGACCCCGGCCTGCTCCGGGCAATCCTTGCCGGAGACGACCATGCTCGCTTTCAGGATCGTGCCTTCAAGCAGTACGTTGTGCTCGTACAGCGCGCCGAACAGCGAGCGCAGCGTCACTTCGGTGATTTCGTAAGAGACTTCGATGTCGTGCTCGCCGTCCATCAAGACTTCGGGTTCGACCATCGGCACCAGCCCGCATTCCTGGCAGAGCGCCGCATAGCGCGCGAGCGCGTGCGAGTTCGATTCGATGCAGGTGCCGGACGGAATGTCGTCGCCGATGGTGATTACCGCGCGCCACTTCGCGAACCGAGCTCCAAGCCGCGCATATTCCTTGAGCCTGTCGCGCAAGCCATCGAGCCCCTCGGTGATCAACTCACCCGGAAATCCGGCCAGCCCCTGAGGGCCTTTGTCCACCTTGATGCCCGGGATGATGCCGGCCTTGGCCATCACCGTCGCGAACGGCACGCCGTCGCGGGTTTTCTGACGCAGGGTTTCGTCGTACAGGATCGCGCCGGAAATGTGCTCGCCAAGACCCGGCGTTGTCAGCAACATTTCACGATACGCGCGGCGATTTTCTTCGGTGTTCTCCACGCCGACGCCCTGGAAGCGCTTGGCGATGGTGTTGGTGGATTCGTCGATCGCGATGATGCCCTTGCCCGCGGCCACCATGGCCTCGGCGGTTTCGGCAAGCTGGTCGATGCTCATGGGTTCGGTTCCGATACTGGCTGCGGGAAGCCAGCGATTATACCGGACGCGTCATGCTGGAGGCGTTGCCTCCAATATCGCCTCCGGAAAGGAGACCTAGTAGCGGCGCTGCGGCTTTCAAAATTCCCCAAGCCCGTCGGCCACGCCATCCTTGCCGACTTCCAGTAATCGCAGCGTGTTCGTCGCGCCGCGCAATTCCATCGTGTCGCCGCTGGTGAAGATCAATTTGTCGCCTTCGGCCAGCAAGCCGACCTTGTACAACACGCCGACTGCGGCGCGTGCCGCATCGCGCGGCGGCATGCCGCGGCTGTCGAACGCGATCGGGAACACGTCGCGCATCAGCGCCATGCGCCGGCGTGCGTCGGCGTGGCGCGAGAGTCCGTAGATCGGCACCGACGAGCGATAGCGCGACAGGAACCGCGCGGTGCCGCCGGATTCGGTCAGCACGATCACCGCGCGCACGTTGATGTGTTCGGTCAGGAACATCGTCGCCATCGCGATCGCCTGATCGGCCTGTTCCAGGTTGCGCGGCGCTTTCTCGAAATCGGTGTCGGCCTCGAACTGGCGTTCGGCGCCGAGGCAGATGCGCACCATCGCTTCGACCGCGCGCACCGGATGCAGGCCCGACGCCGACTCGGCCGACAGCATCACCGCGTCGGTGCCGTCAATCACCGAATTGGCGACATCGAGCACTTCTGCGCGCGTCGGAATCGGATGCTCGACCATCGACTGCAGCATCTGCGTCGCGGTGATCACCACCCGATTGCGCGCGAGCGATTCGCGGATGATCTTCTTCTGCAGGCCGGGCAATTCGGCATCGCCGATCTCCACGCCCAAGTCGCCGCGCGCGACCATCACCACATCGGACGCATCGATGATCTCTCCGAGATTCACGATCGCTTCGGCACGTTCGATCTTTGCGACCATCGCGATGCGCGTGCCGCCCGCCTCATACGCGAGCCGTCGCGCTTCGTGCATATCCTCGGCCGAACGGCAGAACGAGATCGCCATGAAGTCCACGCCGATCTTCGCCGCGTGCACGATGTCGGCGCGGTCCTTCTCGGACAGCGCGCCCAGCGACAATCCGCCGCCCAACCTGTTCAAGCCCTTGCGATCCGACAGCACGCCATCGGTCATCACTTCGGTGCGGATGTTCGCGCCGTCGATCGCAATGACTTTCAACGCGATCAGGCCATCATCGAGCAGCAACACATCGCCGGTATGCACGTCATCGACAAGCCCGAGATAGCTCATCCCGACTTGCGTGGAATCGCCCGGCGGCGCATCCGCACTGCAAACCAGCGTGAACGCATCGCCTTCACGCAATTGCACTTTCCCTTCCGCGAAACGTTCGACACGGATTTTCGGCCCCTGAAAATCGGCAAGAACGCCTACTTCGCGATGCAATTCCTCCGCGATCGCGCGCACTTCGGCCGCGCGGCGCGCGTGATCGTCGGCGACGCCGTGCGAGAAATTCAGCCGCACCACATTCACGCCCGCGCGCAGCAGCGCTTCGAGCACTCCGGGCGCATCCGTTGCCGGGCCAAGCGTGGCGAGAATCTTGGTGCGGCGCATCTGGTTGGTCATGATTGTATCCTTGCCGAAAACCTATCACAGCGCGATTGCATGGAGGCCATCGGAGCGCGTCCGCTGCTTACAGCGTAGCGACGCGATCCGCGAACAAGTTCGTCAGTGCGGAAGGTCGCGCGCAAAGATGAGTCGCTCGCGCGTTGCGCAATTCGTGCGCATCGCCGAATCCCCAGAGCACGCCGACCGAGCGCATGTGGTGATGGCGCGCGCCGTCGATGTCCATGCGGCGGTCGCCGATCATCCAGCAGTTTTTCGGAACGACGTGCAAGGCTTTCAATGCGACCGCGATCAGTTCGGGTTTCTCGCCGATGCGTCCGTCCAGGCTGGCGCCGGATACTACTTCGAACAGATCGCCGAATGGCAGATGCGCGACGATGCGCTCTGCATGCGGCTGGTTTTTCGCGGTGACTACGGCAAGACGATGGCCTGCCGCGTGCAATGCGCGCACTGCGGTTTCGATGCCGGGATAAATCGTGTGTTCGGACCAGCCGAGATCATCGAAACGTTCGCGATACAGTTCGACCGCGTGCTCGGTGCGTTCGACATCGTGCAGCAGCGGACTGAAACTCGTGCGCAGCGGCGGCCCGATCCAGCGCCGCAGCGCGATCGCATCGGGAACCGGCACGCCGAGTTTTTCCAGCGCATAGGTGACGCAGCGGGTGATGCCGGCCGCCGAATCGATCAAGGTGCCGTCGAGATCGAAGAACAGCGTGTCACGCATTCGTTGCGCGCATCATCAGCGCGGCGACCGCCGGCAATTGCTTGCCTTCAAGAAATTCGAGAAACGCGCCGCCGCCGGTCGATATATACGACAGCTTGGCCGCGATGCCGTATTTATCGACCGCAGCCAGCGTATCGCCGCCGCCAGCGATCGAAAATGCCTTCGAGTCCGCAATCGCATGCGCGAGCGTTTCGGTGCCGTGGCCGAACGCGTCGAACTCGAACACGCCGACCGGGCCGTTCCATACGACCGTGCCGGCATCGCGGATCAACGCGGCATATCGCGCGCTGGTCTCGGGTCCGATGTCGAGAATCATGTCGTCGCCGCTGACATCGGTGACGCGTTTCACCGTCGCCGGCGCATCGGCCGCGAACGCGGGCGCGACCACGACATCGGTTGGAATCGGAATCTCGGCGCCACGCGCTTTCGCATCGGCGAGGATCGCGCGCGCGGTGTCGAGAAGATCGCGTTCGTACAGCGACTTGCCGACCGGATGCCCGAGCGCGGCGAGGAAGGTGTTGGCGATGCCGCCGCCGACGATGAGTTGATCGACCTTGCCGACCAGGCTCGTCAACAACTCGAGTTTTGTCGAGACTTTCGAGCCAGCGACGATGGCTAGCAGCGGACGCGCTGGTTTCAGCAGCGCCTTGCCGAGGGCATCGAGTTCGGCCATCAGCAACGGGCCGCCGCAGGCGATGGGCGCTTCGCGAATCACGCCGTGCGTCGATGCCTGTGCGCGGTGCGCGGTGCCGAACGCATCCATCACGAACACGTCGCAGAGCGCGGCGTATTTCTTCGACAACTCCTCGTCGTCGCTGGTCTCGCCGACATTCATGGGACAATTTTCCAGCAGGGTGAGGCTTTCGGGTTTGACGTTCACGCCATCCACCCAATCCTTCACGAGCGGTACTTCGATGCCAAGCATTTCCGAGAGCCGCTGCGCGACCGGAGCGAGCGAATCGGCTTCGCTCCAAGCGTCTTCCTTCGGCCGACCGAGATGCGACATCACCAATACCGTCGCGCCATTGGCAAGCGCCAGCTTCAACGTCGGCAGCGACGCGATGATGCGTTGCTCGGACGTGATGCGCCCATTGTCGAGCGGCACGTTCAGATCCTCGCGAATCAGCACGCGTTTGCCCTTCAGGTCGAGATTGGTCATGCGCAGGATGGTCATCGTGGCGAGTTCCGGATTGGCAGACCCGCATTGTCTCCCGTCCTGCCCGCGCACCACAAACGCAGCGACCGCGGCCGTTGACGCGTGTGATGACGATGTCGCGCCATCACTTCAAAAGCCAACAGTAAACCGAAGCAATCCAAATGCACTGCGGAAATGTCGAACTTCGACGCAGCGAATGACTACGTCGCTACGCCTACGATGACATCTGATTGCTGTCGACGCCTCGCCCGGTGGCAGCGACCGAAGTCATCGCGAGCATGGGCATGTGCGCCGCTGACGTACGCGCATGGCTGCGCGGCGCTGCGGGCGGCGCAGTATTGCGGCTGCGCGATAGCATCCTTGCCAGGCGTTTCAGGGTGATGATGAATCCGCGTGGTTGTTCGTTTTTCGGAATCGGCATCGCCTCAAGCGACGGATCGGCTTCCGCAGCGCGCCACGATTGCACGCGGTCGATTTCGTAATCGGCCCAGCGCGAATGGAAAACGCCGTTGACGAAGGTTCCGTGGATCGGTTGCTCTCGCTCTTCGAGCATGAACTCGACCGAATCGCCGGCGAAGGGAAGAAACGTCGAACTGAAAATCCATTCCGTTTGCATGACGATCCTCAACGCGAAGCGCATTGCCTGCGCTCAAGGTGGCCGCTTCCCTGCGGCACGGTAGCTAACGCCTTTGAATAGTTGGCCGCATCCCTGCGGCACGCCCGTGAGATCCCTCTGGGGTTGGCAGCGTCCATGCAGCCTGCGAATTCAGATCCCTCGTCAGGGAGGCTGCGCTATTCCAAAACGTCGGTCTGTCTGCCAGCGCACATAGCCGGAAGATCGTCGAATTCGATGTCGACCGCAGCCGTGCAGGCGTTGCGATCATCGGCGTAAGCCAATGTTGGGTAGCGCACGGACGGCCTGCCGCATCGCGCATATCGTTGGCTGGCCGTGATTGCAGCGGCTCACTGGGGGGCGCTATGAGCATACGATTTTCAGGGTCCGTTTTGCTCGGGTCCCTATACGATCCGCTGAAACACCTGTCCAGACGCATCCATCGCGCGTTGGCGCATGCGGAGAAAACGCTGTGGGCCGACGAGAAGGGACGCCTCTTCGTGATCGGTTCCGGCGACCAGTTCGCGTATCTGCCGTCGTTCGAGGCGATCGGCATTTTCGACGATCGCACGCCGGCGCAGTCGATCGAAAGCGCGCTGCGATTGGCATTGCGCAAACGCGCATCCAACTGGATTACCGACTGGAAGGAAGACCCGCCGAATTTCAACGACTACCGGATCATGCCGCCGACGGTGCCGGGAAAACGGCCGCAGCGCGTCTTGCGTAAAAGCGTGGCAAAGGTGCAAGCCGACGTCGTTGCTGCCGACACGATCTCTGCTGAAAAGACACACGTCCTGGGCGTCCATCCCGCAGTCGCGAATTTCGCGCGGGGCCGCGCTGCATCCAAGCCGCGATCGCAGCGCTCAGTGCGCACAGCGAACGCTGCGTCTCAGGCTGTAACGGATTTCGGTTGACCGTAGAATACACGTAAACGCCCAGAACGCATTTCACGCAGTGCTTACATCCCCAGGCTCAGATGGGTTTACGCTTGATGGGCTACAGCAACAACCGACAGCAATCGGCAATTCACCCACTCCAAAGGAAAGGACTCTCATGAAAACCCAAATGAAAACCCGAATGTTCAGCGGTATCGCCGCGTGTATCGTCGTCGCCGGCATGTCCGCATCTGCCGCCTTCGCGCACGACAAGATGATGTCCGACGACATGATGATGATGGATACCAATCACGATGGCATGGTCTCGTCCGACGAGTACATGGCCCATTCGAAGATGATGATGGACAAGATGGACACCAACCACGACGGCATGTGCAGCAAGGCCGAGATGGACGCGGGCATGAAGATGATGCACAAGAAGATGTCGGCCGACGACATGAAGATGATCGACACCAATCACGACGGCATGGTTTCGGGCGATGAGCACATGGCCTATTCGAAGTCGATGTTCGACAAGATGGACGCCAATCACGACGGCATGGTCAGCAAGGACGAGATGGGCGCGGGCATGAAGATGATGCACGACGACGACCACATGATGAAGAAGTCGCCGTAAACGGCGATTCCATCGGCAGGCCGTTTGCGCTTGCCAGGGTAAAAAAGCGCCGAGTCGGCAGACTCGGCGCTTTTTGTTTTCGCTATCGTAAAAGTGGAAGTTGCCGCAGGTCTTGATGCGTCTTTGTTCGTCACCCAGCCGCTGCGGCGTTCAGCAATCGAGCACACTTTTATAGATGTCGCGATCGATGCGATAGCAGGTGCAAGCAGCCGCTTCCAGGCCCACGCGATTCAGAATCTTGATGGCGCCGCGCGAATAGCTGATCAGCTTCCTTTTCTGCAGCGCTCCCATCGCCTTGGTGATGCCGACACGGCGCATGCCGAGCATGAATGCGAGAAATTCATGGGTCAGATGGAATTCGTCGCTGCACGCGCGATCGTGGGTCATCAGCAGCCAGCGGGCCAGCCGCGCTTCGAGCAGGTGGAAGCGGGT
>JBBQAN010000014.1:0-81347 GCA_038316385.1 Lysobacterales bacterium
TGTGAGCCCTAACGCCTGAGTTAAGCGGCGTGCCGGAGGCACGTCCGCTTGAACGAATTGTTAGGCTGTTGACGTTGCGACGCAAGTTGCCAGTACGAGCACCAACTTGCTGTACGAAGCGAGCACAACAGCCACGAACGAACACTGCTTGAAAGGCTAACAACTTGCCGATGCATCAACGCACGCAAACCAAGAACGACGAAGCGAACACGACAGCATGGCCAGAAGCCGACGGACAATAATTTGCTGAGCAACCCAACGCAGCACCCATAACTGGTTTGCTTTGACTCGATATCGCCGAACAACATACATCTTGCGAGTAGCTACAAAATAACTCAGAAACAGCGCGCAGCACTTACCTCTTGCGACGTAGCCTCGCAATTGCACTTCGGATCTTGAACAGCCTAACGCCTGAATTAAGCGGCGTGCCGAAGGCACGTCCGCTTGAATGAATTGTTAGATGGCATGCCACATCTACTTGTCATTCCCATGACGAGGCGGAGGCAGACCATGCGAATACTCGACCAAAGCGTTGCGACGGGCAGCGCGGTTGGCGAGCAGCACGCCGCAAAGCAAACCGAGCGGTAGCAAAACATAGGCTGTGTACACCCCAATGTGTGCGCCGAAATAACTGAAGACGAGGATGGTAATTAGCACACCACCCAACGTGGGTGAGAGAACAATTCTCAGCCAGCACCAAGATTTAATGAGGAGAGCTACAAGTTCTTTCACGAGGACTCCAAGCCATCTAACGCCTGAATTAAGCGGCGTGCCGAAGGCACGTCCGCTTGAATGAATTGTTAGGGCCCAGCGAACGACGCCAAGTGAAGTAGAACGCTAAAGAGCCCGCCAGCCCATGCAGGCCGAAAAACACGATGTCTTGTGCGTAGCTGAGCCAACCATAGAATGTTTTTTTGCCGTTGATAACGAAGTCTACTGGCGTGCCATACCAGTTGCCACCAGAGGAATAGCCGGCGTAATCGGACCAGCCGTAAATGGCTATTGGGAGAGCCGCAATGATGAAGCCGACACCGCCTAAAGACCACCATGACAGACAATTAAAGTGGCGAAGAAGAAGGAACGCTGGAATGCCAACAACGACGACAATTGGCGCGGCAACGAGCCCAGCAAAAAGCGGAATGCCGAAGATCTCGTTTGACGAGACTTGGCCGCCAAATAGCAACGCGGGCAAAATGAACAATGCGAACAGCACGAACGGCTGGACGACGATTGCTGCGATTGTGGCGAAGACGATCGCTTTCATGGGCCCTAACGCCTGAATTAAGCGGCGTGCCGAAGGCACGTCCGCTTGAATGAATTGTTAGGCACCGGCGCCACCCCGTAAAGCTTGGATAACTGCGGACGTGCAGCCATGCAAGGCTAATACAAGCTGCTCTGAACGGGCTGCGAAGTCCTGTAACTCTGGCAGAGTGATGCGGTGCTGCTCTTTACGCAACGAAACTATTGTTTCCTTGTGAGAATAGCTGCCGTCAGCGTGCTGATAAAAATCAAGGACGAGCGGGTTGTGAGCGATTAGGTTACGAGTGCTAGCCATGCTCTTGGCCATCGTTAGCTTTTCCGCGAGTTGCTCGAAGACAGCACCGGGGTGTGCCTCCAGCAACTCAAGCACCAAGTCAATTCGAGATGTGAGCCGGAAAGAGCTAGTAGATCGCTGAATCTTGTCTTTTGGAATCACGCGAAGACAAACGACCGTTATGTGCTCGATGGAGCCAAAGGCGACGAAAGCTCGGCCGATTGCCGCCGCCCATTCGCCTCTAAGATCTAAGAGCTTTGCCAAGTTCTCTGCTCCGGTGCCTAACGCCTGAGTTAAGCGGCACCGCGCCGCCAAATACCGATCATAGCGTGCTGACAGGAACGGTGTCCGCTTGAACGAGTTGTTAGATTGCAGCGCTGCGGTGGTGACTCTCGACGCCAGCTTGCACCGACCGACGCCATGCCGAAGCCTGGCGAAAACCCACGATGCTGAGTGACGTGCCGCGCGGAAAAGCGATGCGGAACGCTGCCGCAAACCTGTGGTTTGCTGCGCGCGTGCAGCACCGCTTTTCTAGCAGATGTTTCGCAGGCGCGGCAGTCGGAACATCGCGGCTTACGTTGTCCGATTTTTCGCACACTGGGTCAGAGTGCCGTACTCGTGCCGCTGAAATCTAACGCCTAGTAGGCCCCATAAGAAGGCCGTTGCTACAGATGTTCAGCAATCGCCAAAGATCTGTCAATCGGAGAATTCCTACAGCAGAGCCCTCTTTTCGCCGATGTTCGCGTCCTGGGTCTGTCATCAGAATGTCGACTCCATCGTTGAATCGGGGTTGCCATGACTTATCACCCACAATCCGGAGGCATAAACGAAGCTGAAGTAAAGTTGGGAGCACCGCGACTGATGGACGAAGTTCGGCGCTGTTTACGAGTCAGACACTACAGTTTACGGACGGAGTCGGCCTATCTGGGGTGGATTCGGCGGTTCATTCTTGCCAGTGGCAAGCGCCACCCGCGCGAGATGGGCGGGAAGGAAGTTGAGCAATTTCTTTCGACATTGGCCACCAAAGGTCAGGTGGCAGCAAGTACTCAAAATCAAGCGCTGTCCGCGCTATTGTTCTTGTATCGCGAGGTGCTGAAGGTCGATTTGCCATGGATGGAAAACGTGATTCGCGCCAGATGTTCTCAGCGCGTCCCAACTGTGCTGTCTCGTGACGAAGTCCAGCGACTGCTGGTACACATGGAAGGCCGCCCGTGGTTGTTGGCGAGTCTGCTCTACGGCACTGGATTGCGATTGATGGAGTGTTTGCGATTACGGGTGAAGGACGTTGATTTTGAGCGTAATGAGATCACTGTTCGCAATGGCAAGGGTGGCAAGGATCGGCGCACGATTCTGCCAAGTTCACTGGTGCCGCCGCTGCAGCATGAAATTGAGCGCTCTGGTCAATTGCATACGATGGATATCGCCGACGGCTTCGGTGAAACGATTCTTCCGAAAGCACTTGCGCGGAAGTATCCGAATGCGGCACGCGATCCTGGATGGCAGTATGTTTTCCCATCGGTGAAACGTTCGCTTGACCCGCGCGACGGCGTGACGCGTCGCCACCATGTTGACGATGCAGTACTGGCACGGGCGTTGAAAGGAGCCCGGAAGCGTGCAGAGATCATGAAACCGCTGAGCGCGCACACTTTGCGACATTCGTTCGCGACCCATTTGCTTGAAGTGGGTTATGACATTCGCACGATCCAGGAATTGCTCGGACACAAAGACGTCGCGACAACCCAGATCTATACCCACGTCCTCAATCGAGGTGGGCGAGGAGTGGTCAGTCCACTCGACAGAGTGGACTGAGGCGCGGCACAGCCGCGCGAAAGCCGAGCGCCCGAGCGCTAGCGGGAGGGCCGGACCGAGGAGTGGTCAGTCCGCTCGATAGAGTGGACTGACGCGCGGCACTGCCGCGCGAAAAGGCGAGCGCCCGAGCGCTAGCGGGAGGGCCGGACCGAGGAGTGGTCAGTCCTCTCGATCGGGAGAGATTGTGCGCAAAATTATTCTTGATAGAAGCGGTCGGGGTCACTTGATCGGATGATTGAACATCAGCTCTTCAACGTAACGCGCCGGCGGCGAGCCAAACGCAGTCACGGTATCGTGGTAGCGCTTGAGGTCGAAGTTCTTTCCCCAGGTTTTTTTCGCTTCGCTGAGGATGTCGAGGTGTTCCTGCACGCCGACGAAGTAGGTCGAGAGCTGGGTCGAGCTGAGTTGCGCGCGTACCCATTTGCCCGAAGCCTCGCGTTCTTCCTGGAACGTGGTCTGCGTCATCAGTTTCATCGCATCGTCTTTCGACATGCCATCGACGTGGATCGCCTGGTCGAGGATCGCGTTTGCCGTCGCGCGCAAATACCATTTGAGTTGCACCAAGCGGTACAGCGGATCGTGGTCGAGGAAGCCTTGTTCGGCCATCATTCGTTCGGCGTAAACCGCCCATCCCTCGATGAACGAGCCTGATCCAAGCACCGCGCGCAGCGTGGATGGGAACTGGTTGGAATGCCATATTTGCACGTAATGGCCGGGCATCGCTTCATGCACGCTCAGTTCGGCGATCGAGCGGGTGTTGTACTCGTGCAAGAACGACGTAGTCTGCTCGGCCGTCCAGTCGTCCGGGATCGGTGACACCGCGTAGAACGTCGCCAGTTTCTTGTCGAGCGGACCCGGCGAATCGCAATACGCAACACTGACGCCGCGCGCGAATTCCGGCATCAGGATCACCTGCACCGGTGCGTCGGGAAGGGTGATCAGAGCGTGTGCGCGAACGAACGCAGTGGCTTTCGCGAGTTGCTCCTTCGCTGTGTCCACGACGTTGTCGCGGCCCGGGTGCTCGGCCGCAGCAAGGTCGAGCGCGAACTTGATCACGGCCTGTTGCTGTTCGGAGGTCGGATGTTCCGGAGCCGTCGGCGCACCGGGCTTGCCGACGATCGCAGCACGCGCGATGGCGTACATCTGCGCGCGCACCCGCATGATTTCCGCTTCGGCACGCTTGCGCAGATCAGCGCGGGTCAGGGTCGAGTCCAGCGCGAACACGAGCTTCTCGTCGAACAGTTTCTTGCCGATGCGGAAATCGCCTTTCGCATTCGGCACGAGTGTCTTGTCGATCCACACTTGCTGGTCGGCGACAGCCCTGCGCAGGAGGGCGATGGCGGTGTCGAGCCGAGCATGATCGGCGGCCGGCAATTCCTTCTCGTGTGGCACGACCATCTCGTCGATGATGTCGAGCGCGCCGTGCAGTTGCTTCGACGCGGTCTGCGCGTGGATCAGCGGCACGCGTGCGGGATCGAGGTTGGTGCGCATCTGCATGAGCAGTTGCGGCAGCTTCTCGATGCGCGCGGTCGCGCTGCGAAGCCGGTCTGGCATCGGCGCAAAATCGCGCGCCAGCAAGGTGAACAAGGCGCTGCCTTCGAGACCCGTGTAGGTCGTCGCGTCCCAGGCCCAGCCTTGCAGTTGTTCGGCATTCCACACGTCGTAGCGCAACTGGTTGTCCAGCAATGCGGCATCGACCTGGTTGTCGCGCGAGAGTTTGCTGCGATCGATCTTGCGCAATTCACCGAGCATCTGTTTCGAGAACGTGAGTGATTTCGCGCGACCGTCTGCGCTGAGGTCGTCGAGTTCTGCATCGAATCGATGATCACCGGTCTGGGTTGCATTGACCGGGCTGAGCCGCATCGCGCCATCGAGCCAGCGCTTCGACAAACCGGCGAATTGCGCATCGGCCGGACTGGTCGCGGCCGCATGCTGCATCGATGTTGCGGGTGCAACTTCGATTGCGGAAGCTCCGACTGCCGCAGCGGTCGCGAATAAGGACGACAACACGAACGATGCTAGCGGAGTGATGCGCATGATGGTGATCCAGATTTGCAGTGGGAGCGAAGCTGGGCGCAAGGATAACGCCGTTCGCGGCAGTCCGGTCGATGCGCGTCGTGCTCAGCGCATCCCCATCGCAATGTTGGTGTGCATCGCAGCGATTTCGGTGCTTGTCGGTTCTGGCAATCCGGGTCGCAGCAATGCGTGGCGGGCTCGCTCGGTTTCCGCAGGTGACATCGGTTCCAGCAAGACGACGTCGCTCGCAACCAGAGTCGCTATTGGCAAGCCATCGCGATAAAGGACGCGCGAACTGGCGATGGCTGGAACGCGCGCGCCGGGGACGATGGTGCCGACAAGATTCAGCGGATCGGCGCCGCTCACGGAAACCAGTGCGCCATCGTGCGTGCGTTGGCGTACTTGTCGCAGCAAGCCGATTGCTTCGGGCAAGGCGAACTGTTCGCCCGTCAATCCGGCGATGAAGCGGCCGCCGCGGATTTCGCCGCGCGCTTCCAGCCGGTGATAGACGCGCAGCAATTCGCGCCACGGCGGCAGCCACGGTGCTTCGCGTTCGAGCATGCGCCAGCACACCACGCCGTAACGCAGCAGCAGGGTGCGCGCGATGTGTTCGAGATCAGCAGCCTTGTCGTCGCGTGCGGGCGCATCGCCATCGCGCCGGATCATCGACCAGCGTCCTGCATCGGCAATGCCGATCGCCCCGCGATACGACCTGCGCGGCGCGCCGTTACGCGGACGTTTCGAGGCGGGTTTGATCAATGCGCGCAGTCCGGCAAAGCTGTCGGAATTCACCAGCCCTTGCGCAACGAGTTCGCCGAGCGCGTCTTCGGTTTCGGTTTGCAGCAGATGCGTATGCGAAGTGAGTTGATCGAAGAACGATGCGCCATGCGCGGAGAGAGTATCGGCAAGGATGCGCGCGCGCGACGACAGCGCGGGCTCGTCGTCGGACTTCGCATTGGCGATAGCCGACCATAGCGGCAATGTGCGGCGCGGCAACAACACGATTGGTGTGGCGCGTACCGGGCCGGCGCGAGTTGCTGGCGCTGCAGCGTCGTGCGGGGCGACTGTCTTGCGATTGCGCAATCGCGTCCACACCACGCGGCCGGACTGGCATTGCGCATCCAGCCATGCAGCGTCGTAATCCTTGATCCGCGCCGGCAGCAACTCCTTTTCCCACGCACCTGCGGCGGCCTCGAAGCCTTCGAGTTGTGCGAGCGCATTCGTCAGTGATTCCGGGCCGGACATGCGCGACTTTGTTGCGACGCGTTGCCACTCGAACGCAAACCGCATGTAATCGCGCACCGCGACCGGCTCGATTTCGCGGCGTAATTTTCCGATGGTGTAGCGGTGGATACGTGCGAGCAAATGCCGCTCACACCATTGCATGGCGACGCCGGCATCGAAGCTGCCGCGCATCACGAAACCTTCCGCCTCCAGCCGCAGCAACGCTGCATCGATGGCTGACTGCGACAATGCGAAGGATGTGGCGAGCGTTGACGCGTCGGTGGGGCCAAGCCCGGTCAGGCGCGCGCGCACCAGATCGACGAGTGCGTCGTCCGGCGTCCACATAAATTCAGCGAATTCTTGCGGCGCTTCAATGTGTGGCGCGATCGCCACGTCGCTATGCAGGGCACGAAGTTGCGGCAGACGTTCCGCGCAAAACCAGAAACCGGCGTCGTCGATGCGCATTTGCGTTGCGCGATGATCGTCTGCCAACGCAGCAAGCATCTCCGGCCAGCCAACGTTCGCACGTGCTTCACCGTCGGCGACCACGCCAAGGCCCATCAAGGCTTCGTGCATCTCGTCGACGTTGCGTGCTTCCGGCCACGCCTCGTTGCGCACTGCGGCAATCGCATCGGGATCCAGCCGTCCGAGATCGTCGGAGTTCTCCGGATCGGCCCAGCGCCGGTTCTGCACCGCTCGCGTGCGGCGTTCTTCCAGTGGCGCATCGTCGAGGAAGGTGTAGGGTTTGGAACTCAACACTTCGGCAGCAAGCGGCGAGGGCGCGATCAGGTCGCGCGCAACGATGGTGACTGCGCCGGAATCGAGGCCGCGCAGCAGGTCGAGCCAGCCGTCGGTGTCCATCGCTTCGTGCAGGCAATCGTGCATGGTTTGCGCGACCAGTGGATGGTCGGGAATCTTGCGTTCGCCGACGATGTTTTCCAGGCACGCGACCTGATCGGGAAACACCGTCGCCAGGAGGTCTTCGCTCTTCATGCGCTGTAGCTGCGGTGGCACTTTCTTGCCGCCGAGGAAACGTGGCAGCGCGAGTGCGGTGGTCGCGTTCCAGCGCCAGCGCACCGGGAACAGCGGCGCATCAAGCAGTGCTTGCACGAGGACGTCTTTCGCGGAGTTGGAATGCAGAAACTTCGCGACGTCCTCCAGCGGAAAGCTGTGGCTGGTGGAAAGCGACAACACGATTGCATCCTCGGTCGCTGCGGCCTGCAGCTCGAAGTTGAAGCTGCGGCAGAAGCGCTTGCGCAAAGCCAACCCCCACGCGCGGTTGATGCGGCTTCCGTAGGGCGAATGGATAATGAGTTGGGTGCCGCCGGATTCGTCGAAGAAACGCTCCATCGCGAGCGTGTTACGCGTGGGCAACATGCCGAATGAGGCGAGCGCGTGCGCGAGGTATTCGATCACCTGGTGCGCTGCAGGCTCGGCAATGCCGACGTCGTTGATGAGCCAGCAAAGGGCGGTTGCTTCGCCATTCGATGACAACAAGCGCTGCGCAATCTCTTCGCGCAGGCGCGACACGCCGATCGATAGTGCATCACTGCGTCCTGGCGCTTCACCTAGCCAGAACGGAATTGTCGGCGGCGCGCCGTTCGCATCTTCGACGCGCACGCGATCGCGTTCGACACGCAGGATCTTGTACGACACATTGCCGAGCTGGAAGATGTCGCCGGCGATGCTCTCGATAGCGAAATCCTCGTTGACGCTGCCGATCATCTGCGACTGTGGTTCGAGCACCACCGCGTAATCGGCGTTGTCGGGAATCGTGCCGCCGGATGTCACAGCGGTGAGCCGTCCGCCCGCATGACCGCGCAGCTTGCGGTTCACCGCGTCGCGATGGATGTGCGCCGAACGCGTACCGCGTCGCGTGGTGAATCCGTCGGCGACCATGCGCACGACGTCGTTGTAGTCCTTGCGTTCGAGTCGTGCGTACGGGTACGCGCCGCGCACGAGCTCGAACAGCGCATCCTCGTCCCATTCGCGGCTGCCGACTTCGGCGACGATCTGTTGCGCGAGCACGTCGAGTGGTGCGCGTGGAATCTTCAGTGTGTCGAGTTCGCCACGACGCACGCAATCCATCAGCGCGACGCATTCAATAAGGTCGTCGCGCGATTGCGGAAACAAGCGACCCTTTGGCAGCCCGCCTACCGCATGGTTGGCGCGGCCGACGCGTTGCAGGAACGCGGCAATCGAACGCGGCGAACCAAGTTGGCAGACGAGTTCGATATCGCCGATGTCGATGCCGAGTTCCAGCGATGCCGTGGCTACAAGTACGCGCAGATCGCCGCGCTTGAGCCGTTGCTCGGCATCGAGTCGGAGCTCGCGCGCGAGGCTGCCGTGGTGTGCGGCGACAGCTTCCTTGCCGAGCAGTTCGCTCAAGTGCCGCGCCGCACGCTCGGCCATGCGCCGCGTGTTGACGAAAATGAGCGTCGTGCGATGTGCGTTGATCAATTCCGCGAGCCGCGCATACACCAGCATCCACACGTCGGTGGACATCACGCCAGATAATGGAACCGGTGGCACTTCGATGGCGAGGTCGCGCGCACGATCATGGCCGCTGTCGACGATGGCGCAATCGGGAATTCCATCCGCGGAAATTTCGCGTGCGCCGACAAGAAACCGCGCGACTTCATCGATGGGTTTCTGGGTTGCCGACAAACCAATCCGCGTGAGTCGGTGTCCGCACAATGCTTCGAGCCGCACCAGCGACAACGCGAGATGACTGCCGCGCTTGCTTGCGGCGACCGCGTGGATTTCGTCGACGATCACCGTGCGCGCGCTGGCCAGACCGCGTCGGCCGGAGTCCGAACCGAGCAGCACGTACAGCGATTCCGGCGTCGTTACCAGGATGTGTGGCGGCGTCTTGCGCATCGCGGTGCGCTCGGCCTGCGGCGTATCGCCGGTGCGCACGGCGGTGCGGATTTCGACATCGGGAAAGCCGAGGTTGCACAGGCGCTCGCGGATTCCGGCCAGCGGCGCCATCAGGTTCAACTGGATATCATTCGACAACGCCTTCAGCGGCGACACATACACCACGACGGTTTCATCGGGCAGCGCACCCGCATCCGCGCCGACGCGCACGAGCGCGTCGATCGCGGCGAGGAATGCGGCGAGTGTCTTGCCCGAACCGGTCGGTGCGGCGATCAGCGCATGCCGTCCTGACTGGATCGCAGGCCATGCGTCCACCTGCGCAGGCGTCGGCGCATCGAAGGTTTCGACGAACCACGCAGCGACGGCTGGATGAAAGTTGCGCAGGGCTTCAGGAACATGCACGCACGGCTGCCCGAATGCGAGCTGCCCAGTGGCTGGCTCTGCGACTGACGAATGGGCGGCAGCGGCGGCGCGCGATCGTGACATGGGAATCATGATGGGGGCGCGGGGCGCGATGGCCAAGCCTGGGGCTGCCGCGACTCATCGTGTGAGACGCGCGGTCGATGTGTGTCTCAATGACGCTCGCGCAGCCAGCCGATCGCTTCATCTTCCGTATCGAAGACATTCGCCACCATGCCGAAATTCGCGGCCATCATCACGCCGAACTTGTGCGGATCGATGAACTCTGGCCGGCACACCATCACGATCCGGACGAAACCATTGGCGGCGTCCGCCCATTCACGCATCATCGCCAGCCGCATCGACAGGCTCGGGACGCCGTAGCCGGCGGTTTCGGTAATCACCACCATCAGTCTGGAAATTCGCCGATCGCGTGCCTGCACGATGCCTTTGCGGATGATCTCGATGCCAGTGGGCAACGTGTAGCGCCCGAGCATCCGCAGGACTGCGATCTCGTCGATGAACTCGAACGCGATGGTTTCGCCAATGTCCATGGCCAGTATCCCGTACGACTGGGCGATCGTTCGCGCGACCGATGCGGTTCATCTTACAGAAACAAGTACCTCATCGACGATTCTCAGTACCGCCGTGACACTTCAATCCGCGGCGTTGCCCATCGTGATCACCGCTTCGGCGCCATGTCGCCCGGGATGCGAGCGACGCACCGCTGGAATCGCCTGGGCGAGCAGGGCGCAGCCGGCCAGCGTCCACACGATCAATGCGCCGCTGGGCAGGTCGAATACGGCCGACAGGCACAGGCCGAGGATGTAGCCGAACACGCCAATCGCATATGCGGTCGCGAGTTGCGGAGCGCCACGCATGCCGGCGGTCGCGAGTGCGGGCACGATGAGGCTTGCGAAGACGAGGTACACACCGACGAGTTGCACCGATGCGGTGATCGCGAACGCGAACAATGCGTAGAACACGAGGCCAACGAGCCGGTCGCGGCGCAGCCACATGAAGACCAGAAGCACGACCGACAACAGCGCTGCCGGGATCAGTTGCTTGAATTCGATGAACAGGATGTCCGCCGCGAGCAGGCTCTTGAGGTGCTCGCTGCCTTCGGGATTGTGCGAGACAACCAGCAGGCTGCCGGTTGCGGCGAGCACGAACAGCGTCCCGATCAGCGGCTCCTGATATTGCGGCCAGCGCCGATCGGTCCAGGCGAGCAGGCCCGCCCCAGCCAGTGCGGCGGCAACCGCGACGATCTGCACGCCGTAGCCCTGCAAGCCGGCACTGACGTGCTGTGCGAGGAACCCATCGACATCGAAGAATTGCGACAGGATCACGCCAAGCGCGGCGATCTGCGCGATCGCGAGATCAATGAAGATGATGCCGCGCGAAAGCACCTGCTTGCCGAGCGGCACATGGGTGGACAGCACAATCAGGCCGGCCACACACGCCGGCCCGAGGATGCGGATATCCAGGCCTTCGAGGCTGATCGTCACGGCTTGGACTTCGCCGCCGCGAGCAGCTTGGTGATCGTCGAGTCGTAAAGACCGAACAGGTCCTTCGACTGCGCATCGCCACCTACTGTGAAGGGCAAGCTCACCGCCTGCACGCCGGTGTGGCTCGACAACCATTCGCTCGGCTTCGCATCTTGGTACGCGGCGCGCACGATCGCGAGAGTGTTCGAACTCTTGGTGACGTCAATGAGGGTGGCCAAGTGCGAGCTGGTCGGCGGCACGCCGGGTTTGGGTTCGAGCGATCCGATCTCGTGCATGCCCAGCCAATTAGTCAGATAGATCCAGCTGTTGTGGTGGACGACGACGTTGCGGCCCTTGAGCGGCGCGGCTTCAGCAGTCCAGCGCACAATCGCCGTATTCCAGCGCGTGGAGAAATCGGCGAGACGCGATTGATAGGTTGCGGCGTTCGGTGGATCGAGCTGGACGAGTCGCGCATCGAGCGCCTTCGCGATGGTCAGCATCCGGCGTGGGTCCATCTGGATGTGCGGATTGCCTTCCGGATGCACGTCGCCATTGGCGCGATCGAGCGCGGTGGGTTTCTCCAGAGTGGCGACCTGACTTGCAGCCATGAATGAGCCTGGACCTGAAGCGACCTTCTGGTTGCCCGACTGCTGGATGAGTTTCGGCAGCCAGCCGACCTCGAGTTCCGCGCCATCGCACACGACAAGGTCGGCGCGACGAATCTTCGCGATCAGGCTCGGCTTGGCCTCGATCTGGTGCACGTCCTGCAGCGCGGTCGTCGCGACATCGACGTCGACCTTGTCGCCGGCCAGTTCGGCCATCATCGAGCCCCATTCGGGCTCGCAGGCGAACACATGCAATTTCGCCTGTGCCTGCGTGGACATCACACCCGCACTCGCGAGCACCGCTGCTATCAGAAACTTGTTCATCGTTGGGATCCTTGCAGTCAGAATGAGTGCGCGCCGTGCGCGCCGAGGGCGACCTGGTACTGCAAGGTCACGATGTTGTCGGTGTCGAATGGATTTGGCAGTTCACGGCTGAATTCCAGCCTGACCAGACTGAACTCGCTGTTGAGCCAGGTCAGCTCGATGCTGTTGCGCGATGGATCGAAGCCGCTCGCAAATGGGCCCGAACGGGCAGCCCACAGTTTGTCGTAGCGATAACCTGCTTCCCACGTGCGATTGAAGCGATATACCGCTTCGAGATAGCCACCGCTGCGCCGGCCCGTCCACGGCTGGGTGAATCCGGGCAGATCGAGTGGATCGCCGAGTTGCGGAGCCAGTGGTGCGGTGTAGATGCCATTGCGGTCGTCGACGAGATATTCGCCGCGCACGGTCACACCGCCGTCCTTCAGATTGCCCTGCGGCGCCCACTTCAACGTGGCGTCGGCGACATAAAGTTTGTCGTTGCCGGTGAAGCCGTCTTCGCCATCGATGGTCTTCGACCTGAGCGTCGAGAGGCCCGCGAGCCACGATGTGGAGTCGCTGATATCGCCGCCGGCTTTCACGAACGCGGTGGTGACGCCGACCCCGCCGTGACCGCCACCGCTCGGGAACTGGTCGCCGGCGAAGGCTTCGGCGCCGAATTCCAGGAAGATCGAGGTTGGCGCGAGCCAGTGCACCTGAACACCATCATCGCCATATTGGCTGCCGAGGAATGCCTGGTACGCGAGCGGACGGTCGTAGAAATTGTCGGTGTGCGTGTGATGGCTGTTGAGGTAGCCGATATCCGAGAAGAATCGCCCGGCACGCATGCCGAAACCATTCGGCAACGCGGTAGTTTCGATGAACGCATTCTCGACGCCGATGTGATCCTGGCCGTGATCGTTCTGCGCGGTGAGTGTCAACTGGCCGAAGAATTTCTCATCGACATTCGCGGTCAGCGTGACTTCGCTCTCGGCGATCGACAGCCCTTGCGGTGCCGGACCAGCCGCACCTGCAAGCGGAAACCCCGAACGGAAGAAACGATCGGGATTGAGCGAGTTGTGCGCGTATGCGCCGTTGAGGATCATGCTCATGCCCGGATTGAACGCATTGCCGTTGGCACCCGAAGGCGGGGTGGCGGGCGGCTCGGCGGCGGCAGTTTCGACATTCGCCGAGTCAGTGCTCGCCGCGGCCTGGGTCGCCTTGATCTGATCGAGTTCGGCGTGGGTGGCGTGCGCGTCAGCGGTCGCGTCGCTTGCCTGCTTGCGCAAGCTCGCATTGTTGGCTTCGAGCGCTTCGACCCGCGTTTCGAGCGCATCCAGTCGCTGTTGCGTGGTCATCGTCGCGGACTGCGCATGCTTCGCCTTCGTTGGCGCGGCTGCTCGAGCGGGCTGGACAAAGGTTGGCGAAGTGAGAGCGGTGAGCACTCCCAGAACCAATAGGGTTTGGCGCATGCAGAATTCCCGAATCGAGTTGAGCCATGTCATGGGATGACATGGACGGCTGATTGCAGTTGCGGATGGAATACCGCAACGATTTGCGGAATAGTTACATTATAACGTGAAAAATACCTATGCCATAAGTTGGGTGCGATCGGAATCCAGACGGACATTCCGCAACCCGATGGCTCACGCAGATTTCGGATTTGCACGACAACGTCGCCGCACTTGGGCAAACCCTGCCGGGCTTTGTGCCTCGTGAGGCACATCGGCCGAGGACGCGGACGCTTGATCCGCCGTCGCCGCCGAAAAAGGGACGACGCGTGCGAGGACAGGCCGTAGCCGATTCGACGCTACCATCCGCGCATCATGCGATGTGCCATTGCCAGATATGGCGTTGTAGCCAATGACGTATCATCCAGCCATGGTCTTGCTTCGCCTCCGCTTCCGCCAGCGTCGCCGCATCGTTCTGATGATGGTGGTTTGTCTGTTGTTCCAGCAGTTCGCGATGGCCGCCTACGCTTGCCCGTTGATCCGGATGTCGGCGCATGTGACGGCAGCGATGACCGCGTGTGAAGCCATGGGGATGGCGCAGCAGGTACGACAATCGCCGCCACTGTGTATCGCACACTGCAATCCCACGAGCGCGACCACTGTTGCTGCGCATGTCAGTAGCGTGCCGCCGCTCGCGCTGCCGCCGCTGCTGTTCGCACGTGTTGCAGTCACACCCCAATCCACCATCCTGCTCAATGCGCAGGTACCGTTGCACCGTTCCGATCCGCCGCCGATGCTGCGTTTCTGCAGCTTGCTGATCTAGACCCCGAACCGCATCCGTTTTCCACCGCCAACTGCGGTGGTGCATCCGTGACTGTGTTTCGGAGGTCGTATGTCTTGTCCTGTCGTTGTCCCGCACCATGCGTGCGGTGTGCTCTTGTTCTCGATGTTGCTGTCGGTCCTGTTGTCGGTTTTTATTCAGTCGGCGCATGCGGCAGAGTCCGCGTTGACGCTGGATCAGGCGGTGCATCGTGCCGTCGAGCGGGCGCCGTCGTTGCTTGCACGCCGCGCCCGGATCGATGCTGCCGAGCAGGAAACCCACAGCGCTTCCGCTCTGCCTGATCCCAAACTGACGTTTGGCCTCCAGGATTTGCCGGTCGACACGCGCGACGCGTTCGATCCGAGTGCTGACTCGTTCACCATGAAGAAGATCGGCCTGATGCAGGAGATTCCTGCACGCGCCAAGCGTCGCGCGCGCCAGGACCTCGCCGACAGCACCCTCGAGCAAGCCACCGCGATGACCCGCAGCGAAGATCTCGCAGTGCGACGCACGGCCGCCGATGCGTGGGTGTCGCTGTGGTCCAGCCAGCTTGAACTCACAGCGCTGCAATCGCTGCGCGGGGAATCCGAACTCGCGGTGGGTGTCGCCAAGGCGCGACTTCGCGGTGGCTCCGGCACGGCCGTCGATGTTCTGGCTAGCCGGGCGGCGCAACTCGAGCTGGACAATCGGATCGATGCCGCAAATGCCGATGTCGCGGCAGCACGCGCCACGCTCGGTCGCTGGGTCGGCGAGGATATCCAGTTCGAGGCGACAGGCGCAGCGCCGGATTTCATGCGTCTGCCGATGAGTGAAGCCAGACTGCTCGCAACCGTGGACCAGCAAGCGCCGCTGCTGCAATGGCAGTCGCGCGAAAAAGTCGCCGCGGCACAGCTTGGACTTGCCCGCGCCGAAAACCACCCCGACTGGAGCATCGGTGTCTCCTATGGGCAACGCAACCGCTACAGCGAACTGCTTTCGGTTGAGGTCGGGGTAAGCCTGCCGCTGTTCCCCGGCAACCGCCAGGATCGCAGCACCGCCGCACGCCGTGCCGACTACGAAGCCACGCTCGACGAACACGAAGATGCAAGGCGCGCCCAGGCCGAGCAGATTCGTCGGGGGGTCGCCGCCTGGGAAGGGCTCAAGGCGCGCGTGAACCGGGACCAAGAACAGATGTTGCCGCTTGCGCGCGATCGAACTCGCACTGCGCTGGCCGCATACGGAGGCGGCGCCGCAATCCAGCCATGGCTCGATGCGCGCCGCGACGAAATCGAGATCCACGTCGCCCATGTGCGGGAACACGGCGAACTCGGTCGCGCGTGGACGGCGTTGGCCTATCTGCTGCCAGAGGAGAACATGCCATGAATCGCAACAGCATCGCCATCGTGGCAATCGCTGGCCTCGGTATCGCGCTGGCCATCGGCTACTGGATCGGATCGCGACACGACGCAGCTTCCACATCGGACGTCGCTACCGAAGCGGGCGGCAAACGCGCAATGTACTGGTTCGATCCGATGAAACCGGAGACGCATTTCGACAAGCCGGGCAAGTCGCCGTTCATGGACATGCAACTGGTGCCGAAATATCCGGACGCCGAATCTGGTGGCGGCGCGCGGATCGATTCGACAACCGTGCAGAACCTCGGTATGCGCACCGCACGGGTCGAGATCGGTTCGCTCGCGCGCAGCCAGCATGTGCCGGGCACGATCGGCTGGGATTTGCGCGAGGCGAGCGTGGTCAGCGCGCGCGCCGACGGTGTGATCGAGCGGCTGTATGTGCGCGCACCGTTCGAGCGGGTCAAGGCGGGACAACCGCTGGCCGATTTGATCGCTCCGGAATGGAATGCGGCGGC
Organism: Lysobacterales bacterium; assembly: GCA_038316385.1. Taxonomy (GTDB): domain Bacteria; phylum Pseudomonadota; class Gammaproteobacteria; order Xanthomonadales; family Xanthomonadaceae; genus SZAS-103. The sequence goes on from JBBQAN010000014.1 coordinate 16,375, forward strand.
GCAGGAATATCTCGCGCTCGGCACAGCCGAATCGGCGGATGCGCGTGCGTTGCACAGCGCAGCGCGTGAACGCCTGCGTTCGCTCGGCATGGACGAAGCGCAAATACGCAATACCCGCCGTGGCGGTTCGCGCATCGTGCTGCGTGCGCCGAGCGATGGCGTGATCAGCACGCTCGAAGTGCGCGAAGGCCAGCGGGTCAGCGCTGGCATGCCGATCATGATGATCAACGGCCTGCGCAACGTATGGCTGGAAGCCGCGATTCCACAGGGCCAGAGCGCTGGCATCGTCGCCGGCGCACCGGTGCAGGCGACGATCAGCGCGCGACCCGGGCGCATTTTCAACGGACATATCGAAACCCTGCTGCCGGAAGTCGATCCGGTGACGCGCACCCAGCGCGCGCGGATCGTGCTCGAGAATTCCGACGGCGCGCTTGCGCCGGGCATGTTCGCGGATCTGCACTTGCAGTCCGCCGAAGGCCAACGCCATCCGCTGGTGCCCGACGAAGCGCTGATCGAAACCGGCGATGCGTCACGCGTGATCGTGGCTGATGGCGGGGGGCATTACCGGCCGGTCGCGGTACGCACCGGTATGTCTTCCGCCGGCAAGACCGAAATCCTGGATGGCTTGAAAGGCGGCGAACAGGTGGTTGTGTCGGGCCAGTTCCTGATCGATTCGGAGGCCAGCCTGTCCGGTGCCCTCGATCGGCTGCCGCAGGCAAAGGACGCGTCCAAACCGCAGGAAGAGCCAGCCACGCCGGACAAATCGGGCAAGCAGCACATGGAAGACATGGAAGACATGGAAGACATGCCAGGCATGCAACAGATGCCGGCGAAACAACCCGCAGCGAAGGAGCCGCAGCGATGATCGCCTCGGTGATTCGTGCCTCGATCGCCAACCGTTTGCTGGTGCTGATGGCGGCGGCGATGCTGGCGACGTGGGGTGCGTGGACAGCTTGGCACATGCCGCTGGATGCGCTGCCGGACCTCTCCGATACCCAGGTCATCATCCGCACGCCGTGGCCGGGGCAGACTCCACAAATTGTCGAGGATCAGGTCACCTACCCGCTGGCAACGACCATGCTGTCGGTGCCGGGCGCGAAAACCGTGCGCGCATTTTCGTTCTTCGGCGATTCCTATGTCTATGTCCTGTTCGATGACAAGACCGATCTTTACTGGGCGCGTTCGCGGGTGCTGGAATACCTGAGTCAGGTGCGTGATCGCTTGCCACCCGGCGTGTCTCCCGCGCTCGGCCCCGACGCGACGGGCGTCGGCTGGATCTACGAATACGCACTGGTCGATCGCAGCGGTACGCATGATCTCGGCCAGTTGCGTGCGTTTCAGGACTGGTTCCTGCGCTATCAGCTCAAGACAATTCCTGACGTAGCCGAAGTGGCAAGTCTCGGCGGCATGGTGCGCGCGTGGCAGATCGTGCCCGATCCGGTGCGTCTGGCAGCGCACGGCATCACCATTACGCAGTTGGTGGACGCGTTGCGCGCCTCCAATGGCGCGACTGGCGGCTCAGTGATCGAAGAGGGCGAGGCCGAGCTGATGGTACGCAGCGTCGGTTACCTGCACACCCAAACCGATTTTGAGAGCGTGCCGGTCAATACCGGCACCTCCGGTGTTCCTGTGTTGTTGCGCGACGTCGCCGTTGTGCGTCGTGGGCCAACGTTGCGACGCGGTGTCACCGAACTCGACGGCCAGGGCGAAGTCGCAGGTGGCGTGATCGTCTTGCGCAGCGGCAAGAACGCGATGGCCGCCATCGCTGCAGTTAAGGCACGCCTGCAGGACTTGAAGAGAAGCCTTCCGCCGGGCGTGGAAATTGTGCCGACCTACGATCGTTCGGAGTTGATCCATGCGGCGGTCGAGAACCTCAGCGTCAAATTGCTGGAGGAATTCCTGATTGTTGCGCTGGTGTGCGTGGTGTTCCTGTGGCATCTGCGCTCGGCGCTGGTCGCCGTGATAGCCTTGCCGCTGGGCGTGCTGTCCGCATTTCTGGTGATGTATTACCAGGGCGTCAGCGCGAACCTGATGTCGTTGGGCGGCATCGCGATCGCGATCGGTGCGATGGTGGATGCAGCGGTGGTGATGATCGAGAACGCGCACAAGCATCTGGAACATTGGCGCGATGCCAACTTCCATGACCGCGAGGGTCGCGAACCCGATGGGCCGGAGCGCTGGCAGGTAATCCAGCTCGCCGCATCGGAAGTCGGCCCGGCGCTGTTCGTGAGCCTGCTGGTGATCACCCTGTCGTTCGTTCCGGTGTTTGCACTGCAGGCGCAGGAAGGCCGGATGTTCGCGCCGCTCGCCTTCACCAAGAGCTACGCCATGGCGGCGGCGGCAGGCCTGTCGGTGACGCTGATTCCGGTGTTGATGGGTTATCTCATTCGGGGCCGCATCCGCTCCGAGCAGGCCAATCCACTCAACCGGCTGCTGATCGCCACCTACCGTCCGGCACTCGAAACCGTACTGCGCTTCCCACGGGCGACCCTCGCGCTGGCCGGGGTGGCGTTGCTGCTGACCGTGATTCCGTATGCGCGGCTGGGCAGCGAGTTCATGCCCTTCCTCGACGAGGGCACGCTGCTCTACATGCCCAGCGCGCTTCCCGGTCTTTCGGTCGGAAAGGTCGGTCAGTTGCTACAAGTCACCGACCGCATGCTCAAAACGGTGCCCGAGGTGGAGCATGTGTTCGGCAAGGCCGGGCGGGCCGAGAGCGCCACCGACCCGGCGCCCGTGGAGATGTTCGAGACCACGATCGCCCTGAAACCACGCAGCCAATGGCGCCGTGGCATGACGATGGACAAGCTCAAGATCGAGCTTGATCAAGCCGTGCACGTACCCGGGCTGACCAACCTGTTCGTGCCGCCGATCCGCAACCGCATCGACATGCTCGCGACCGGCATCAAGAGTCCGATCGGCATCAAGCTCATGGGGTCCGATCCAGCGGTGTTGCAGACGTTGGCAGCACAGACCGAACGAGTCGCTCGCACGGTACCAGGTGTGAGTTCGGCCATCGCCGAGCGAACGCTTGGCGGGCGCTACGTCGATGTGCGTGTACGACCCGATGCCGCCGCACGCTATGGCGTGAGTCAGGCCGACGTGCAACAGCTGATTGCGACCGTGGTCGGCGGCGATCCGATCGGCGAGACCGTTGAAGGCCGTGAACGCTATCCGATCGTGGTGCGTTATCCACGGACGGATCGGGATTCGGTCGCTGCGTTGCGCGTGCTGCCAATCGTCGCTGCGGGCGGCGTGCAGCTCACGCTTGGCCAAATCGCTGATATTGGCCTGAGCACCGGCCCACCCATGCTCAAGAGCGAAAACGGACAGCTCGCAAGTTATGTCCTGATTGATGTATCCGGTCGCGACCTGGGTTCGGTCGTTGCGGATTTGCAGGCCGCAGTGGCGAAGCAAGTGACACTGCCGGCCGGCTATAGCGTGGGCTGGTCGGGGCAGTTCGAGTTCCTGCAGCGCGCATTGGAACGGCTGCGCTTCGTGGTGCCGGCAACACTGGCGATCATCTTCGTGCTGATCTTCCTGGTGTTCCGTAGCGCTGCCGAAGCGGCATTGATCATGCTCAGCCTGCCGTTCGCGGTGGTCGGCGGAATCTGGCTGATCTGGCTGCTTGGACACGCCGTGTCGGTGGCGACACTCATCGGATTCATCGCACTGGCCGGCGTTGCTGCCGAGTTCGGCATCGTGATGTTGCTGTATCTGCGCCAAGCCTGGGAAAGGCAACTCGCGATCAATCCCGACGCCGACGAGGGAGCGCTCGACAGCGCAATCCGCGAAGGCGCGGTGCAGCGCGTACGCCCGAAAGCAATGACGGTCGCAGTGATACTTGCCGGCCTGTTTCCGATCCTCATCGGCAGCGGCGCCGGGTCGGAGGTGATGCAGCGGATTGCGGCGCCGATGGTCGGAGGCATGTTCACTGCGCCGTTGCTGTCCATGCTTGTCATTCCTGCCGCGTACCGCCTGCTATGGCGTCGCAGGCTTGCTCGTCGTCGCATCCATGCAACCACTCCGGGGATCGTCAACTAAAAAGTAAACAGATGCATTCAGCCGCTTTTTAGCGAAGTCTGCCCGCATGGATAGGCTTCATCGCCCAGCTCGAATTGCACGGTGACGTGGCCGATGCCGAACCTCGCGTGCAATTCCTGATTGATGCAGGCGAGAAGGGCGTCGTCCAGGGTGGCGTCGGGCTTGACCAGGTGCACGGTCAGCGCCGCTTCGGTCGTGCTCATGCCCCAGATGTGCAGGTCGTGCACCGCGCAGACGCCCGGCAAGCCTGCAAGGTAGCTTTCGACCTGTTCGGGATCGATGCGGTCGGGCACCGCGTCCAGGGCGAGATCGAGCGATTCGCGCAACAGGCTCCAGGTGCCGAACGCGATCACGACAACAATCGCAAGGCTTACGACGGGGTCGAGCCATAACCAGCCGGTGTAACGCATCGCAAGCGCGGCCAGCACGACGCCGAGCGATACCGCCGCGTCGCTCGCCATGTGCAGGAACGCGCCGCGGATGTTGACGTCGCCCTTGCGCCCGGCCATGAACAGCCATGCGGTGATGCCGTTGATCGCGATGCCGATCGCAGCCACTGCCATCACGATGCCGCTGGCGACGGGTTGCGGATGCGCGAGTCGGCCGATCGCTTCCAGTGCGATTGCGCCAATCGCAAACAGCAACAGGAACGCGTTGAACAACGACACCAGGATCGACGAACGGCGCAGTCCATAGGTACGGCGTTGCGACGGAAGCCGGCGCACGAGGATGCTGGCTCCCCACGCGAGCACGAGGCCGAGCACATCACTGAGATTGTGGCCGGCGTCGGCGAGCAGGGCGAGCGAATGCGCGATCCAGCCGTAGATCGCCTCGACGATCACGAAGCCGAGATTGAGCGCGATGCCGATCGCGAAGGCGCGCCCGAAATCTGTCTGCGCATGTTCGTGTCCATGCTGATGATGGGCGTGGACGGGGCGATGTCCTGCATCCGCATCGTGCTCGTCTTGGTGGAGATCTTGTTGCATGGCGCGCATCCTAACGGCGCGACAGCGCGGACACTATTGCATTGCCGATGGAACTGCGACGGTCTGCGCGCACAACGCACGTTTCGCATCGGGCGACAGTTTCTTGATTGCGATCTCGGCTTTCGTCGCGCTCGAACGATCCGGATGCGCGAATGTCGCGAGAACGCGCGCGGGCGGATGCGAACGCGTGTAGCGCGCGCCCTTGCCGGCGACATGCATCGCATAGCGTTTGGCGACATCGATCGCGATGCCGGTGTAGAGGCTGCCGTCGCGGCATTCGATGATGTAAACGTACCAGCCCATGCGCGATCGCAATCAGCAAAGCGTCAGCGCGATCCGCCGCCAGTTGGCGCGCACCTCGCGGCAATCGTCGCCGGCCATCGCGAATGCGCGGCATACCCACGGCCTGCGCGCATAAATCGTGCAGCGCATCGTGTCGCGATCCAGCGCCGCGCACCAGCCATCGTCGTCCTTGCCCATGATCTGCGAGCCATGCGCGTCGATGTCGATGAAGTGCTCGGGCGGATTGTCGCCGGGCAGCAACAGCACTGGCAACTGGCAACAGCAGGCCTGGCATGCGCTGCACGCGATGGGTTGCTCGTCGGTGGTCGGAAGAACGCTCGACATGTGGATGCATTGTCCCATGCGATTGACCGCTCGCGCTTCGCTTGAGCTTGGCTTCTGCTCCGAAACCGTACGTGTGCTGGGCTATCATCGCCATTCGTTGATAACGGAGATAGCCATGATTCACCACGGAAGTTGCCACTGCGGCCGCATCGCATTCGATCTTGATGCCGACATCACCGAGGCGATGGATTGCAATTGTTCGATGTGTCGCCGTCGCGGCGCATTGCTCGCGTTTTTTCCGCGCGAAGCCCTCACCTTGAAGACTCCTGAGGCCGACTACGCGACCTACCGTTTCAACAAGGAGCACATCGCGCATCATTTCTGTCCGACCTGCGGTATCGCACCTTTCAGCGCAGGCGCGCATCCGAAGACCGGCGCGATGATGGCCGCGGTCAATGTGCGTTGCCTGCCGGATGTGGATCTGACGACGCTGAAGATAAAACCAGTCGATGGCGCAAGCTTGTAGCGCAAGTCATCTCGAAGTTCTGCCGCACAACGTGAAACGGGCGCTGCATAACGACTTGTGATCGCCATGATGGAATGGCATTCAACAGCACGGAGCATGGTAATGGACTTACCCTTGAAAGGTCGCGTTGCGCTTGTCACCGGCGCGTCGTCGGGTATTGGCGAAGCGACCGCGCTCGCATTGGTTTCGGCAGGCGCAAAGGTCGCGCTCGCGGCGCGCCGGCGCGAACGTCTCGATGCGCTTGCCGCGCGCATTCATCAAAATGGCGGAGAGGCATTCGTCGTCATCGCCGATCTCGCAAACGAAGACGAAGCGCAGCGCGCGGTGCGCGAGACCGAAGCGCATTTCGGCAAGCTCGACATCCTGATCAACAACGCCGGTGTCATGTATCTCGAACCGGTCGCAAACGCGGATCTTGCGCGCTGGCGGCACATGTTCGAGCTCAACGTACTTGGCCTGATCGCCGCGACACAGGCGGCGCTGCCCGGCATGAGCGCACGCCGCGACGGCCATATCGTCAACGTGTCATCGACGGCCGGACGCATCGCCAATCCGATGTCGGCGGGCTATTCGGGAACGAAATTCGGGGTCGTCGGTTTCTCCGAAGCGTTGCGCAAGGAAGTGTTCAAGGATGGCATCCGCGTTACCGTGATCGAACCCGGTGTGGTCGCGACCGAATTGCGCGATCACATCGCGCATGCGCCCACGCAGCAAGCGATCAATGCCTGGGCCGAAAGCATGCGCCAGTTGCAACCGGAGGATGTGGCCAACGCGATCGTGTTTTGTGTGTCGCAACCTGCGCACGTCAATATCAATGAAGTGCTGATGCGCCCGACCGATCAGGAACGTTGAGATGAGTGGTCTGGAAAGCTGGCGCGAGGAAAAACAATCGGGCTGGTTATATCGGCAGCTTGCGAAAGCCGAACCGGACGCGACGATTTCCGCGTTGTTCGCAAAACTCGCGCTGGAAGCCGATGCGCAGGCCGGGCAGTGGGAAAAAAATCTTGCTGCGCATACCTTGCCGGCGTTTTCGCCGTCATTGCGTGCGCGTTGCGTGATTGCGCTTGCGCGTCGCATCGGACCGCGGCGCATGCGCGGTGCGCTCGCCGCGATCAAGGTGCGCGGGCTATCGGCGTACAGCGCGGCCCCGGTCGGCGGCCATCCGATGCCGACGTCGGTTGAGGAAATCGGTCGCGGTCATCGCAACATCGGCGGCGGCAATCTGCGCGCGGCAATCTTTGGCGTCAACGATGGACTCGTGTCGAACGCAAGCCTTATCCTCGGCGTGGTCGGTGCAAACATTGCCAACGCGGCGGTGCTCACGACCGGCATCGCCGGCATGCTCGCGGGCGCGATGGCGATGGCGGCCGGCGAATTCGTGTCGGTACGCACGCAGCGCGAGATGTACGAGTACCAGATTTCGCTCGAGGCCGACGAGCTCAAGGAATACCCAGAGGCCGAAGCCGAGGAACTCGCGCTGATCTACGAAGCGCGCGGCCTGCCGCTCGACGAAGCACGACGCATGGCGCACACGCTGATCTCCAATCCCGAACATGCGCTCGACGCGCTCGCGCGCGAGGAGCTCGGGCTGAATCCGCAGGAACTCGGCTCGCCGTTCGGCGCAGCGGCGTTCTCGTTCGTGTCGTTTGCGATTGGTGCGTTGATTCCAATGCTGCCGTTCTTCGTCGGCACAAAGTTGCCGGATGCGGCCTGGATCGGCGCGGCGCTCGCGGCGCTCGGGCTATTCGCGACAGGCGCTGCGATGAGCTTGTTCACCGGTCGCCATGCACTGCGCAGCGGCCTGCGCATGCTGCTGATCGGCGGCGGTGCGGGTGCATTGACGTTCGCGATCGGTCACGCGATCGGCGCGCGCTTGGGTTGAAGTTCAGTGCTTGGCTGCGGACGCGGGTGTCGCCGATTGCAATGGCACCGCGCGCGCAGAAATTGGAACGTTGCACAAATCGATATGGCCTGCCGGGCGTTTGTACCATTCGTCACGACGGTTGCGGCGCGCCTCCACCACTGCATCCCAGGTCGGGGTGTCAGTTCGAATGACTTGCAAACGGGTGCGTTCGGCCTCCGGCACATCGGCGGCGAGACGGATGGACTTGATCGGCACGCGCTGCTCGGGTTTTTCATAAAAGCCCAGCGCGCCGGTGCCACGCGGTAACACCGACAGCAATTCCATGCCTTGCACAACGCGGCCGACGGTGGTGATGTTGCGATCGAGCTGGCGCGGCGATTGTCCGGTGACGACGTAGATTTCAGCGCCGGTACTGCTGTCGGCGGCGACATCGCGGCCTGCACCGAGTGTACTGTAGCAATGCGCGAGCCACGCCTGCCCATTGGCTGGATCGCGCCCTGCCGGAAAACCGTCCACGAAACCAACTTGCGGAGCGTAGCCGTCGCTGTCCTTGAGCAGGTGGAAATCCAGACCTTTCGAACTGGTCGTGAATTCGGCAGGCAATCTGGATTCGGCCGGCGCCAGCGATTTGGCGTTCTTAGGATCCTCTGCCGGATCGCCCCACTGCACGACGAAGTTGTCCTGCGATCGGTTGATCGACAGCCCGTCGAAATAATGCGCATGCACAAGCGCGCGGATGTTTGCGACGTGACGCGGCGCGAATTGCGGCGCGAGTTCGATCACCACGCGGCCGGTTGCGAGTTCGAGATACAACGTGTTTTGTGGATCCAGATCGCGCCATGCTGAAGCTGGCGCGGCGTCGAGGATGTCCTGGGCAGATTTGTATTTCGGAGATTGCGCGCTGTGGGTTGTGCCAACCGGTTCCGCAGCGGTCGCTGCTTGCAGGGCGAACACGCAGGCGAGTGCGGCAAGGGCAAGACAAGTGAGACGCATGGACGCTCCGGTTCCGTGATGATTGTGCAACAACGACGACTCAGAATCGGTCGACGAATTCGATCACTGCGCCGAGCCGGTACGCGCGTTCCTCGGCGGCCACGCGCACGAGCTCGGCGATGTCGTCGTCCGGCGCATCGACTTCGACGCAATGGAAACCCGAGCCGAGATCGTCGGACAGGCCCGACGAGCTCGAATCGCTGTCGTCCCGGTGCTGCATCAGGTCGGCCACTTCCTCGGCGCGCTCGATGCTGTCGTCGATGTTCTCGACATGATGGATGACATCCTGGGTGTCGTCCTCGCTGGCGATGATGCGAAAGCGGACGATGGGCATGGCACGACTCCTGTTCGGATAGCGCGTTGCCAGACTAGCGCAGTCGGAGCGTGCGTGTGTGAGTTGCGGCGGGCGGCGCGATCAATTCCAGCGCGACCGCGTCGGCAGCGAGCGCCGGCGCCAGATAACCATGCGAGCCGCAGGCGGTGAAACCCGTTTTGGCGAATGCGCGACGGTAGAATGCGGCGCTGCGCGGGACGAATCCGGCCACGTCGCCCTCGATCGCATCCCCACGACAGAACACTTCGATAAAGGCGAAGCCGTGGCACAGTTCGGCGAAACCCGGCAGGCCGCGTTGCAGTTCGGTCGCCGACAGGTAGTGCAGTACGTCGGCGCACACCAGCATATCCACCGATGGCCCGAAGCGCAGTTCGCCGAGTTGACCAAAGCGCGCCAGCCGCAAGTTGCGCTTCGCACCGTAGCGCGCGACGGCGTATTCGCTGCGATCCACGCCCAGGTAATGCAGCTTGGGTCGCAGATCAAGCAGCGGCGCGCGCCACGCGCCTTCGCCGCAGCCGACATCCAGCACGCTGCGCAACGGGTGGCCGAGATAATGTTCGGCCATCGCCACCGCGAGCGCGACCTTGCGTCGCAACATCGCGTTGCGCCCGACGCCGGCCGCGTCCTTGCGGTACCAGTGATCGAAATAGCGACGATCGTAAAGTTTTTGCATGCCTGCCTCGATGATCCTGTCCGCTGGCGATGGTCGCCATGTGCGGGCTGGACTATCCTAGCGCGCTGAGCGGTATCGCACGGACGCAAACGCAATGGCAACCACCCGCATCATCGAATGCATCGGCGCGACCGACGAGGACATGGCGCATTTGCGCCTGTTGTTGCGCATCGCCGCGATGGATTTGACCGATAGCTGGAGTTGGGGGCGCGAGGCCCGTGCCGACATCGTGATCGTGGATGCGGGCAATCTGATCGGCAATTCCGCGTTGCGGCGTACGCTGCAAAGAGGAATCGACTGCGCGCAGTTGATCGAGGCAGATGCGCCCGCGCCCGATGGTCGCTATCTGCGCAAGCCGCTGCGCCGCGAAGCGCTGGTCGCGTTGCTCAACGGACTGGCCAGAAGCGCGATTGCGCCAATGACGATCATGGCGCAAGGCGACAATTTCTTCGACATGGACCTGGGCGAATCCGACGAAGTCGATGGTTTGCCCGTGCTGGATCTGGCCTTGAAACGCAGCGATGCCGAACGCGACCTTGACGATTTCGAAGCTATATTCAAACGTGACCCGTTGGCAGATACATCGCAATTCCTGATTCCCGAAAAGCTCAGCCTCGATGCCGGGGTGGCATACGTTGGCGATGCCACCGCGCGCAGCGCGACGCGCGCCAGCGACAGCGATCCGTACCCGACTGCGGGACTGTCCGCCGACAGGATCGGTTCGGATTTCCATTACGAGGGACAAGTCGACAATATCGAGGCCCATCCGATGAGCGCGTATCTCAGCGGGCGCCTGCTGGGCGGGCCGGCGCGGATCGCGCTGCCGGGCGCACCCGCGCTGGTGCTTGATCCAAAGGGCCAGGTGTTTCACGCGCAGGGAAAATTGCGCACGCTGGAGATTTATTGTCGCGAGCCGCTACGTCTGGATGCGTGGGAACGCCTGGTCAGTTCAGAATTGCATGCGTTGCGCGACCGCGTGCCGGCGCGACCCTATCTGCGCCTGCAGTGGTTGGCTAGTTTTCTCGCATCGGGAGGCTATCTGGCGAAACATCTGGATCCCGGCGGTAGCTATCGACTGATCAAATGGCTCGAACTCGCGCAGGATTATCCGCGCGCGTTCCGGGTTGGCTCGAACATGATCGCGCCGCAAAACCTGGCCGAGATCGCTCACGCCAGCGACGTTTCGATGGCCGAAGTGTTTGACGTGGTCAATGCGTACGATGCGATTGGGTATCTTGAGTGGACGCGACGCGAGCTCAAGCACTGGTGAATGGCCCGTTGCATTGAAACGACGCTTCATCGAACCATTTTTATCGAATCGCGGCGTATGCCAGCGCGCCCCAGCTCAGCCGTTGAGCAAATCCGAATCGGCGAGCTGACGGATGCGGAACACGGTGTCGATGTCGGCCAGTCGATAGCTTTCCTGACCGCGACGGCGCGCGGTCTGTCGTCGCGATGATCCGCTGAAAGCCTTCGCCGCTAATTGTTGGGCAGCACGCGGATGCCCGCCATCATCCCGCCATCCTCGTGCTCCAGGACGTGGCAATGGAACACGAAGTCGCCGGCGATCGTGAACGGAATCTCGACGGTCGCCACGTGCGCCCTGCATCTGCCGTGGCGCCAATCCTCGACGCTGTCGCACAGCCCGGCCGCATGCTGCAGCGGTACGCTGTCGACCAACTGCACGCGCGCGCCGAGTTGCCTGGGTGTGACGGTGCCGCTCACGGTCGACACATCCACCACCGTGAACCGCGCCTGGTGGATATGGAAATTGTGATCCTCGCCGGAAAGGTTGACGAGTTGCCAGCGTTCGACCTCCGGTTTGTTGCCAGGATTCAGCGACAGACACAGCGGAGAGTTCATGTGATCGAAGGGACGCACATCGACGAATGTTCCCGGTACGGTGATGCCGTTCTGGTCGATTTCCTCGTAACCCAGACCGAAGATGGCGGGGCTGGGTTGGGTCAGGTTGAAGAAAATGCGGCGCATGTGGCCCGGGGCGAGCGGTCCGCAATGTGCGCCGGCGGCGGTCGGATAAGCACTGCCGGCGACCTGCGGCATCACGGTTGAACCTTTGCGCGCGCTCACGCTGCCATCGCCCGGCATGTCCACCTGACCGTAGCCGAAGTCCACCTTGGCCAGATCGATCGCCGGATAATTATCGCCGATGGGCCCGGTATTGAAGCCGGGAGTCCGCAGGATGGCCTGCGCAGGCGTTGGCATGTGCACCGGCAAGCCATTCGCATCGCGATAGCCGATCCAGATTTCGGCGCGGGTCGCCGGCATCATGTGCAGACGCATTGTGCACAGGCCCTTGTTCAGGCCGATGATCGGACGACAAGGCGTCGCACCGGCCATCGCAGTCTGCACGTTTTGCTGGCTTGCGGATTTGACCGGATCGACGCCGACGCTGACCCCGTCGAGGGACACGATCTGCATCTGCATGTGCCGATGTTCGCGCGGCAGCCAGAGTTCGAGATCGTAAGTGGTATTGCCGGAACCGTTGACCACGCGCCAGATCTGACCGGTCGGCATGCCCACGGTGATCGAAGGATAGGTTTGTCCGTTGATCGAATAGAACCAGCGGCCGCCGGTGTGGTCGATGCCGCTGATGGGGCTGTTGCGTTGACCATCGCATCCACCCTGGTGCTCGCGCGGCGACGAACCAACACGATTGTCAACGGAGCAGAAGCCGGTGTCCTGATCGCGCGCGACGGTGCCATCGGCTTCGATCTGGGTATCCTTGAGCAGTAGATGGCGCTGCGGCACTTGCGCGAGTTGTTCCCGGCAAAAATCAAAACTGCAGATTTCATCGGCGACGTGACCGATCGTCAGCACGCCGGACATGCCGCTGGTGAGCTGCGCCTGGGTCAAGCCGTGCGCATGCGGATGAAACCAGAACAGCCCGGAAGGATGGGTGGTGGGGACGTCGTATTGATAGTCGATGTGATCGTAAACCACCGGTCCCATCATCTTCTCGAAGTCCGGGGCCTTGCCGTTGGCAACGTTGAATACCCTCGCGAATGCGTTGTCGCCCCAGATGCCTTGTCCGGGCACGGCGTAGTGCGGCGATACCAGCATGCCGTGCGTGTGCAGGCTGGTCGGGTTCTGTGATCGGCCTCTCGCATGCGGCGCGTGGGGGTTGACCGGAGCGTGCGGGTCGGTGGGAAGGGTGAAAAACGGAAGCAGGTTGACCAGGCGCACCTTGAGGGTATCGCCCGGCTCGATCTGCAGGCGGGTGCCGCCGTACTCATTGTTGCTTGCAGTGCCCCTCGCACAAGTCTCGCTGCCATCGGAGGGGCGCGGGCAAATCTCGTACACCCAGCCGTTGGTGCGGAACGGCGAAAACAGATCGACTGCGGCCTCGTGCGCGACCATTAAAACATCCAGCACGCCGCGGTCGCTCTGAAACAATTTGGGTTCCTGCAATTCATCGCGAGCGAAAGGCAGGCCAGGCAAGCGGATGCGCTGGATTGCGGATGCGTCGACGGACACGGCCGACGCCATCGACGGACTGGCGTCTCGAATAGCGGCGTGACTGCTGGTCGCGAACCATGCTGTGCCAGAAGCTGCGACTGCGATCGTCGCCAAGGTTGCGGCGACGGTTGCGACACGACCACGCTGGAATTGAAGCTGGCGATTCATGGACGACCTCAATGCTGATTGCAGAACAGTTTCATCTTCGGAACAGGTTCTGGCGACTAGTTTGCCATGATGGCGCGTGCGCAAGAGCTTTCGACATCCCTTGAGCGATCCATTGCCGCGATCAAGGCACCAGCAAGACCTTGCCGCTGACGCCGCGACCTTCAAGCAGCGCGTGTGCGTTTGCGCCGTCGGATAACGCGAAACGGGCGGCAATTGGCACCCGCAGTTTGCCGTCGCGAATCGCGCTGAACAAAGCGTCGGCGCGGTCCTGTCGCGCCTGAGCCGAGGTCAGCACATTCCAGAGATCGCCTCCGACCAAGGTCAGCGATCGATCCATCAACAGGCGCGGATCGACCGGATCTGGATCGCCGGCCGCCATGCCGTAGAACACCACGGTGCCGCCGGTGCGCGCGAGCTCCAGGCTATCGGTCAGGGTGCGGCCAATGGAGTCGTACACGACATCGGCGCCGTCGGGCAGCGCGGCGCGCACGCGTTCGACCCAGCCGTCGCCGGAGTCAATCGCGACGCTGGCGCCGGCCCTCGAGGCGGCAGCGCGCTTGTCTTCCGACGAAGCCAGCGCGATCACCTTCGCGCCGCGCGCGGTCGCGAGTTGGGTCAGCAACAAACCGACACCGCCGCCCGCCGCGTGAACGAGGACAGTGTCGCCGGATCGAACGACGTAGCTTTCGGCGCTGAGGAATTGCGCGGTCAGGCCTTGCAGTAACACTGCCGCAGCGGTATCGAAGTCGATGAAATCGGGCAAACGGATGAGTTTGTCCAGTGACACCGCGACCAGTTCCGCATTCGCAAGCGGGCTGTCCGCGAAAGCCACGCGCTGCTCGGTTTGCCAATCGTTGTTTGCATCGTCTGCATGCAATGCGGCAATCGTTCCGGCCGCTTCGTAGCCGGCGATCCACGGCGGCGAGCCGGCGAGGTGATAGCGACCCTGGCGACGATAGATGTCGGCGAAATTCAGCCCGATCGCCGCAGTGTGCACGACCGCGACGCCGGGCGTCGGGATCGGGTCGGGCAGGGCGGTCCATTCGAGGACTTCCGGGCCGCCGAAGCGGGAGAACGTGAGTGCGTGCATGGCCGAAGGATAACCGCTGGATTCAACGCGATGGAATCAGATTGCGGATGCCGCGTCCTTCGCGATATTCGCCACTTCGGTCAGCACGCCATTCTCCAGCCGCAACACGCGATCGGCCAAGGCGAGGCTGGCGGGGCGGTGGGTGATCAACAGCACGGTGCGACGGCTGAGCAATTCACGGCATTCGGCGATGAATTCGCGCTCGCCATCGGGATCGAACATCGCGGTCGCCTCGTCGAGAATCAGCACAGCCGGGTCTTTCAGCAATGCGCGCGCCAATGCGATGCGTTGTTTCTGGCCGCCCGATAGCCGGATGCCCTGATCGCCGACCAGGGTGTCGTATCCGTCCGGCAATCGCATCACGAAATCGTGCGCGCGTGCGACGATGGCGGCGCGTTCGACGTCGGCGCGCGATGCGTCGGCGCGGCCGTAAGCGATGTTCTCCAGCACTGAAGCGTTGAACAGCAGCACGTTCTGCGACACCAGCGCGATATGCATGCGCAGGTTGCGCAGGCGCAGTTGGTGCAGATCCACTCCGTCGAGCTTGATGATCCCCGCATCCGGATCGGCGAAGCGCAGCAGTAAATGCGCAATTGTGGATTTGCCGGCGCCGTTCAAGCCGATGATCGCGACGGTTTCGCCGGCGCGCACATGTAGATCAAGTCCTCGCAACACGAGCTCTCGGCCCGCATAGCCGAAGCGCACGCCGGTAAAATCCAGCTCGCCGCGCGCGCAATCCAGTTCACGATTGCCATCGTCAGGCTCCGGTGCTTCGGCGAATACGCCGATCAACCGCTGCGCACTGCCGCGAGCGGTCTGGGTTTGCCCGTACACGCTCGCGAGTTGGCTGACCGGCTGAGTCAGCAGCAATCCGTACAGCAGCAGGCTGACCAGATCCGCCGGCCGCATCGCGCCGTCGGCGACCGCACGGCTGCTCAGCCAGAGCAGCAGGATGATTCCAGCAGACACGACCAGCCGCACGCTGGGTCCGATCAACGATTGCAAGCGGGTCAGACGAATTTCGACATCGCGCAGATGCATCGTGTGTGCGCCGAAGCGTTGCGACTCGACGGACTCGCCGGTGTAAGCCTTGATGATCGGCAGCATCGACAGATTCTGCTCTGCGATTGCCGACTTCGTCGCGTAAGCCTGCATCACTTCGGCGGACAGCGGCCGCAAGCGACGACCGGTCAGGCGCAGCACGATGACGAATGCGGGCACCAGCAGCGCGATCAGCAAGCCGATCCACGGCTGGATGCGCAGCATCATCAGCAGCGCCCCGGCGCAGGTCAGCAGCAGCGGCAGCAGCGGGGTGATCACGCCGGTGAGGAAGCCGCTCAGACGCACCACGTCGTCAGTGAGAAGGGAGAGCACGTCGCCGCGCCGGCGTTCGTGATGCCAATGCAACGGCAGCGATTGCAGGTGATCGTAAACGCGCGCGCACGCATCGGCGATGAGGCGCGTACCGGTGAGTTCAATCATCACCGCGTTGCCGTAGCTGAGCGCGCATTGCACCGCGATCAAAGCCATCCACGCGAGCAGCAGGTCCGAAACCGAGCGTCCATGCAGCAACGCATCGGAGAACTTTCCTGCCAGCAACGGCATCGCCAGCGCGGCGAGGCTTTCGGCCAGCAGCAACAGCAAGGCAATCAGCAACGCGCCGCGATAGGGCGTAGCCAGGGACAGTAGGAAGCGCAGGTCACTTCGACGGTTCCCGCTTTCTGTCGCACTGGCAGCGCCAGCGGATATACTGGCCGCGCGCTGCGATTCGTCGTCCTCGGATTGTTCCCCAACCATAGCGCCCATATCCTGCCGAAGACCATGACCCTCGAGATCAATATCGCAGTTACAGTACACGCGATCCCAAAGGTCTGTCGCTCGCCATGGCCGGCGCGCAGTAAGGATTCACTGCCAATTCCGAGCTTCCCGGTGGGATTGATCGTCTGAATCCGGGATGCACCGGCTTTCAGGCGAGACGATCCGGTGCGCTCCGGACCAAGCCTCTCTCATGCCGCAGTTGTCCTTGATACAACGCGTTCCGCGACGTGGTAGGATTTATCGCAAGCCGCCCTATTATACCCAACCCAAGGAAAATTCAATGCACAACAACGCGAAGAATAACCAGAAGAAAAACCAGTGGATGACGCCAGTTCTGGAAGAGATTGCCATCGCGGATACTGCTGCGAAAGCCGCAAGTAATAAAGAGAACCCAGCAAAAAAGAATGGCTCATAACCGCTTTGGGGCAATGAGACTTCGTCGTACAGGTCTGAATGCTGTCCGGCGGTAACACTGAGCTGGATCTCTCTCCGAACGTAGACAGCTCGTGGTACTAAAGCTAGGCCATTACTAGGGGTACCCATGGGCGTACTAGGCTTGACCAGCACAATCTTGCGTGGTGACAAGCATGTCGAAACGGAATTCGCGGGGCAGACGCTGATGATGAGCGTCGATCAGGGCAAATATTTCGTGGTCGATGCGACAGCGAAAAGGATTTGGGATCTGCTGGCAAATCCCATGCGGCTTCAGGACGTCGTTGCGGTGCTGATCGAAGAATTCGACATTGACGTACACACATGCGAGCGGGAAGTTTTGGCGTTCGTCGAGCAGTTGCGCCGTAACGAACTGATTGTCGAATGCGCGCCATGAACCTTCTTCGCTGGCCCAACGTCTGGGAAAAGATTCAACGTGTCGGTTGGTGGACGATCCTCGAAATCGGCTGCGAGCTTGCCCTCGCGCGGCTCATGACTTTGTTGCCGCCCAATTGCTATTTATCCACGCCAATCCCCACCGCAGAACTACCATTGGCGCAAGGCACGCCACCGGCAGATGCAACACGGCTGGGTGCCGCAGTAGCAGGCGTGGCAAGGCGCATGCCGTTCCGCGCCTTGTGTCTGCAACAAGCGCTTGCAACCAAGCGGATGTTGCGGCGGCGTGGTCACCTGGCAACGCTGAATCTGGCAATCAGCAAGCATCCTGTCGACCGTGCGCAGCCAACGCAAAGCCGCGAGGCACACGCCTGGATCACCATTGGCGATACCGTAGTCTGTGGTGGAAACGATTTTGATCGCTATGCTGTCGTTGCCCGCTTCGACTAGGCTCGGCCACCCCTACTTTTATTCAACGTTTGCGTGCCAATCGTCATGTTGATGCGAGGACTGGGCGCAAAGGTTCGCTATGCGCTAACTCTGGTTTCCAGTTCGGGATTCCCTTGGTCTCCTGTAGGCACTCGGAAATCATTCGCATCTGGGAATGACTTGCGTCAGTCCGCGCGTCGGGCGGTGTTGTTTCTTTGGCCTCCAGCATTGCGCCCGCTTGCAGCCATCGCCATGGCCTTGGCTTGGCCAGCGGCCAGCTTGGTTGACGCGGTACGCTCAAGCAAATTCCTGAGCAAGTCCGTGCTTGCCAGCTACCCGAGGGCGAGTTTGGTCTGGCGGGCATGGATCCAAGCATTGCGGACAAGCGCGCCACCGGTCGAGTTTCTCGCATTCCGCCTGTTTGAACCCGATGCCGCAGAAACCTCGCAATGGCTGTTTTCTTGGGAAAGCATCGCGCTCGCCGGCCAACTGACCGATCGCCAAGCGAACGAACTTGCGGGTGACAAGGCGGCATTCGCAGACTGGTGCCGGACACTGAATGTCCGCGCAATTCCGACCATTGCGCTCGCGACCGCGCGCGGTTGGGATCGATCCATGAATACCACGTTGCCGGAACACGACCTGCTTATCAAACCGCGCCGAGGCTCCAAAGGCACTGGCATCGCAGTTTGGCGTTGGTGCGATGGGAGCTTCACCTGCAAGGAACGACAGCTGACGCCACAAGCCCTCGCGGATCATCTTGTGCAATCGGCGGCATCGCAAGGCGATTTGCTGATCCAGCCGCTGCTGACGCCTCACAACTGCCTCGGCGCCATCGCGGGCATTGGGATGCCGGCCGTGCGGATCATTTCGGCGCGCCGGCCTGACGGAAGGGTTGAAATCGGGCCGGCGATGCTACAGGCACCCGAACCCGGCGAAACCATCTCCCAGTCAGGCCCATTTCGTTTGGTCAACACGCAAACCGGTGCCGTGCTGAATGCAACGGAACGCCAGTCGCTGCCAGTATTCGACATGGCAATGGGGTCAGGATTCGATGGTATCCAGCTTCCGCAGTGGCCGCTGGTCATCGCCATGCTACAAAAGGCGCATGGCCATTTTCCCGGACGTATTCCGGTCATCGGTTGGGATGTGTTGTTCGACCGGGAAGGGCCCGTCATCAGCGAGGCGAACACCAGCCTCTCCTACTATTTCTTCCAGTTCGCCTCCGCTGAACCGATGGCCAACTCGACGATCGGCAAAGTTTTCGAGGCTTATCTCTGACATGACCCGACTCATCTGTGGCCTGCTTCGTTTCGACGGACTCCCGGCTGACTTGGGCCAGTTGGAAGACATGCTGGGAGCCATGCGACCAGCAACCAAAGCAACCGCCGTTGACAGCTTCCAGGAAGGCTCGTTAGCGATGGCGGTCATGGCCATATCGACCACCAGCGATTCGCCACCGCCAGCGCCTACCATCGTTCGATCAAACGGATGCCTGCTAGCCGCTGATGTGCGTTTGTATGGCGAAACGAATGGCAGTATCGATGAAGAGCGGCTGGCCGCCGCGATGATCGACGCTGACCCAGCCGCTTTGGCTAAGCTGCATGGTGATTTTGCTTTCGCGCACTGGAATCGCGCGACATCCAGACTGACCTTGGGGCGCGATCACTTCGGGGCCAGACCAATCCAATACGTGGTGCGGAAGGGCGAATTCATCGCGTTCGCATCGCTCCCGACAGCGCTGCTCCGCACGGGGCTGGCCAGCCGCGCGTTGGATGAAGCGAGCATTGCGTCGTTTCCAATCAACGAGCAACCGCTCCCCGGCAGAACCTACTTCCGCGACATCGGCAACGTGCGCGCGGCGCATGTTGCCATCATCGAAGGTAGCGGACAGCTTCGCCAACAACGGTATTGGCGTTTGCCGCTTGAACCGCTACTGCCGTTTGAAACCGATCCAGCCACGGCCGCTTCCGAAGTGCGCCGGCTCCTGCAACAAGCGGTGAGCCGCAGGCTTCCGCGCACCGGCCCCGTTGGCGCGCACATGAGCGGCGGGCTTGACTCAACGCCGATCGCAGTGCTTGCGGCACGCGGGGTGCGCGACCAGGGTCGTATATGCCTAGCCTATTCCTTGCAGGAGGCGCGAACGGACGCAGATGTGCCCATCATCGATGAGGCGCCTTACGTCGCGGAAGCGGCCGCAGGTGAAACCAATCTTGAGGTCAATCCAGTCACCTTTCGCAGTGAATTCGACGTCGTGATGCAGGGTGTTGACCCGGACACAATGCTGCCGGTGGCATGCAATGACCCGGAAGAGGCAGTCCTGGCGCATGCGGCATCCAAGGGTGCAGGCATCCTGCTCTCAGGCTGGGGTGGTGACCAGATCGTGACCAGCTACGGGGCCGGTTGGGATGCGGAGTTGCTGCGCGCCGGACGCTGGGCAGAGCTGGCGTACAAGCTGAAGTCAAGGAGCCAACGCAGCGGTCGCTCGCGCTCGCGCCTCGTGGCAACGTTGCTACTGTACATGCTGATGCCGCCTCGACTGGTGCCGCATTTCCACAGATTGCGCGGCCACCAGCAATGGATGGACAACGTGAAGTTCATAGCGAAAGCAAGGCGGCGACTGGGCAGATACGAGTTCAGGCCATGCTACCCGGACAGCGGTGCCAATCGACGCGCAGAAATGGAAGCTTGGTGGATTCCTTATCGATTGGAAATGTTTGCCCAACAAGGTGCAAGGCACGGCGTTGCCTACGCCTACCCCATGTTGGATATGGACCTGATCCGCTATGTCATGCGCTTGCCGGGCATTTTCTTCCAACACGGCGACGTCTCGCGCGCACTCATCCGCAATGCCATTCAGGGCATCGTTCCCGACTCGGTAAGGTGGAGGGAGGAAAAATTCGTCCCGTTTCCAGTCGAGGCCCTGCGGGTGACAAGACAGCGTGACGCCATTACCGAGGCCTTGAGAACACTTGGCGAGGATTCATTGGTTGCAAGCTTCCTGGATATCGATGCAGTCATCGCATATGTGCGTTCTGGACGCAGCGAAGAGCAAATTCTCAAGCAAATGGCGGCAGACGCCGAGGCAGGGGAACAGTTCACATCTGAAGAGCAAGAGCACTCCGGTTCGCTGCGTTTGGCGTTGTTCCTGAAAGCGCAGTCGGATGTGCGGCGAGAGGCTCCATGACCCGCACGTTTCGATATCGCGCTTTTGGACTGGACATCGCATCAGACCTGTCATTGCCTGAACTGATGCCGGCGGCGGGGCAATCAAGCAGCGCTGACGTGACTATCGAACTCGCGACAGCGATTTCAGTTCACGCTTTAATCGAACCGGATGCGTGCTTCCACCCGGTAGGTGACGGTGGATTCATGATGCAGGTCGCCGAAGCTGGTGATTACTGGGTAGGCGGCGGCAGCATGATCAAGGTTTCACCATTGACCGATGCCGATATGGGCATGCTGCGGCTTTACCTCAACGGCAGCGCGATGGGCATGGCCCTCCACCAGCGTGGCGCATTGGTAATGCACGCGTCTGCGGTACTGCGGGGGAATGCGGTTACGCTTTTCGTCGGGGATTCTGGTGCCGGGAAGTCGACTTTGGCGGCGCGGTTCGGGCAAGCCGGTTACCCGGTGCTCGCCGATGACATCATGCCAGTCCAGTTCGATGATGCGGGTGATGCCACTGTGTCGCCGGGTAGTATTTCCTTCAAGCTATGGGAAGACGCGCTACCCGCCCTGAGATTGCAGCCACACGATCACGAGCAGATAGCTAATCGCACGGACAAGTATTACGTTACGAACACTCGGCCCCCGACTGATAGACCGTATCCTGTGCGAGAGATCATCGTCCTTGCTGAGTCGCCTGACTGCGATTCCGCAACGCTGGAGCCACTGTCTAAACTTGAGGCAATTCGTGCGATTTCCACAAATACTTACAGGCCAGAATACATTCAATTGCTGAACCATGAAGCCTTGCACTTCCGGCAATGCGTCCAGTTGGCGGGTACTGTTCCAGTCTTGCGCCTGACTCGCCCTTGGGACGCAAAACAGATTGACGACACTGTGAGGTTTCTCGAAGCCATGCGCGAGCGTGTGGAGGCAGACAAGTAGGCATACGTCGTGCGAGGCATGCCAAGACTCAGCATCGGGCGCGCAAGCACATCAGAATGGCGACCGTTGTGAGCGGTCGCCATTGAGGTCGTTCGGATTAACCACCGCCGGATGCGCGGCGAAATCGCTTAGCAATCAGCCGCTAAAATTCCCACCCGGCCGACTGTTCTGCGTGCGACCACGACCGCCATCGCGCGACGCGCCGTGGCCGCCTTTCGGGCCGGCGTGGGCGTGGCGCGGGGGTGCTGCGTGCGGGCGTCGGTCGTGCGAGCGCGGCGGTTGGCGGCCGGCGGGGCGGCCGGTGCTTGGGCCATCGTTGCCCATGCGGAACGGTCGACTCGGGGCGAAACCTTCCACCGTCACCATTTCCAGTTCCTGCTTGAGCAGGCGCTGGATCTGGCGCAGCAGCGGTGCTTCGGCCGGAGCGACCAACGACAGGGCGAGACCCTCCGAGCCCGCCCGACCAGTGCGGCCGATGCGGTGGATGTAGTCCTCGGCGACCATCGGCAAGTCGAAGTTGATTACCAGCGGCAACGATTCGATGTCGAGACCACGCGCGGCGACATCCGTGCCAACGAGAATCGTCGTACGGCCGGCCTTGAAGTCGCGCAGGGCTTTGGTGCGTGCGCCCTGGGTCTTGTTGCCGTGGATCGCGGCGGCGGTGAAGCCCGCAGCCTCGATCTGGTCTGACAAACGATCAGCGCCGTGCTTGGTGCGCGAGAACACCCGTTGCGCCGAAAAAGGTTTGTACGGATGAAAGGTCGTTCTCTCATCAGCGTGTCGGCACCTTCTCCATGTGGAGGGTTTCCTTTGGGCTGCTCTGCAGTTTTTGACTGTGATTCGACGCTAATCAGGAAAAATTAGAACCTGCGGAACTGCTGAGACTCGGGTTACCTGCTTGCGCACCATCCCAAGCCGTGCAGTCCCGTTGCAGAAGTGTACCTAAAAAGGTACGCTGTGGCCGTGCTGCCGCTTCCTCTCGTCCTCGAAGTTCGCTTCTACGCCACGGATCAAGGTCGCGAGCCGGTTCGCGACTGGCTGAAGTCGCTGTCGCCGGAGGCTCGCAAAAGCATCGGCGAGGACATCAAGACGGTTCAATTCGGCTGGCCATTGGGTATGCCGCTGGTGCGAAAAATGGAACCTGGCTTGTGGGAAGTGCGAAGCATGATCGACGTGGGGATTACCCGCGTGTTGTTCACGACTGCCGGCCCGGTGATGGTGCTCTTGCATGGTTTCATCAAAAAGTCCGGCAAGACACCGGGCGCTGACCTGAAGTTGGCACTACGTCGTGCGAAGGAGGTTCATCATGGCTAAGCGCAATGCTCACATCGGCGGCACCTTGGACGACTTGCTGTCTGAGGATGGCACCCTAGAAGAAGTCTCGGCACGTGCGATCAAGCGCGTGATCGCCTGGCAGTTGCGGGAGGCCATGAATGCCCAAGGCTTGACCAAGACGGCGATGGCCGAACGGATGCATACCAGTCGCTCCATGCTCGATCGCTTGCTCAACGAAACCGACACCGGCCTGACCATTGACACACTGAGCCGTGCGGCCCAGGCACTAGGCTACCGGGTGAGGGTTGAGCTGGCTGCTGCGTAAGGCCGATGGTGGAGTATGAGGCTGCCGTCATGGTCCCATGCCGACGCGTCGAACCTCGTTCAAAAACGAAACAGGCCGCGGAAATCCACGGCCTGGAATCAAGCCAACCGACTGTGATGAAGCGTGGCTTTCCAATATCTTGACGGTCGTCTACGCGGGTGAACTGTGATCCGGCAAAAGCTTCCTTTGCACGGAACGCAGCATGTCCAATCCACGTTGCAGCTGCGTCCATTTGCGTTTGAAGGGGTCGTCGGCAATCCGCATTAGATGTAGCTACGAGAAATAAATCTGTCGAGCGTGCCAGTAAGGGCCAGCGCGCCCTGTATCAAGTGAGGACTTGGAGTCCGTGCTTTTGCACGACTCCCAACAGCTTGAGGGCCATGCCACTAGGCTTCTTGGCGCCGGTCTCCCATTTTTCCACGGTGCTTTCGCTGGTGTTGAGGTAGCGCGCGAATACGGGCTGGCTGACGTGATTCTTTTCGCGAAGCTGTTTGATCTGCTGCGGCCCAAGAAGAACCGGTGCAGCAAGGCAGGTGTTGTCAAAATCCCGCATCGTGGCCTTGGTAATTGCACCAACCTTGAGCAATGCCGAGGCCGACGCATGCACCGATTCGAACGCGTCGCTCTTGAACTTGTGTTGGGTAGTCATTGAATAATCTCCGTCAGATCTCCGTCGTGAATCAGCTGCGCCAGTTGCCGTTTGTCCAGTGCCGCGTAACACGTGGCCAACTTCCTGAATGCGACCAACTCATCAGCATCGATGTTGTCTCGATCCTGTTTCGCGAACATGTATTGGTAGACCCAATGCCGGCCTCCTTTCGCAAGGATGATCGCGCGTTGCCTGTTCTTGTTCAGGCGCTTCTTGAACACGCCGCTGCCCAGATCGTCGGCTTGCCCGGCCATCACTTGGCTGATGGCGGAACGCAACTCATCGTCCTGAATTAGCGCTCGTTTGGCGGCCTTGGAAAACCAAGCCGTCTTGAAGACACGTATTGCCCCCTCAGACGATTTGCTCATGCTCGAAACATAGCACTCAGTGCTATCTACATCAACCACCCAAGTGGGCGGAATCCGTATTCGCGCGTCGGGTCTTTCGCCGACGCGTCGAACCTCGTTCCAAAAACGAAACAGGCCGCAGAAATCCACGGCCTGTCTTTATTCTCGAGCCGACGCACAGTTCGCGCGTCGGTGATCATCGCGATGTCATCAGCCGTGGAAACTGCCACCCGGACGACTATTCTGCGTGCGTCCACGACCGCCATCGCGTGACGCGCCGTGGCCGCCTTTCGGGCCGGCGTGGGCGTGGCGCGGGGCTGCGGCGTGCGGGCGACGGTCGTGCGAGCGCGGCGGTTGGCGGCCGGCGGGGCGTCCGGTGCTCGGGCCATCGTTGCCCATGCGGAACGGACGACTCGGCGCGAAACCTTCCACCGTCACCATCTCCAGTTCCTGCTTGAGCAGGCGCTGGATCTGGCGCAGCAGCGGTGCTTCGGCCGGTGCGACCAACGACAGGGCGAGGCCTTCCGAGCCCGCCCGACCCGTGCGGCCGATGCGGTGGATGTAATCCTCGGCGACCATCGGCAGGTCGAAGTTGATCACGCAGGGCAGGGCGTCGATGTCGAGGCCGCGCGCGGCGACGTCGGTACCAACCAGAATCGTCGTGCGGCCGGCCTTGAAATCGCGCAGGGCTTTCGTGCGGGCGCCCTGGGTCTTGTTGCCGTGGATCGCGGCAGCGGTGAAACCGGCTGCTTCGATCTGGTCGGCAAGACGATCCGCACCGTGCTTGGTGCGCGAGAACACCAGGGTCTGCCGGCGGCTGTCCTGCGACAGGATATGCAGCAACAGGTCGCGCTTGCGGTCGCCATCGACCGGATGCACGCGATGGGTCACCGTTGATGCCACCGAGTTGCGCGGCGCGCACTGCACTTCAGCCGGGTTGTACATGAATTGCTCGGCAAGTTTCTTGATCGCATCTTCGAACGTGGCCGAGAACAGCAGCGTCTGGCGCTGCTTCGGCAGCGCGGCGAGGATCGTCTTGATCGCCGGCAGGAAGCCCATGTCGAGCATGCGATCGGCTTCGTCGAGGATCAGCATTTCAACGTTCGACAGATCCACGCTGCGGCGCTGCATGTGGTCCATCAAGCGGCCTGGCGTGGCGACGAGGATGTCGATGCCGCGACGCAGTTCGTCAAACTGGGTGCGCATGCTGGAACCGCCGTACATCGGCGAGACCTGCAGGCGCATGTGCTTGGCGTAGCCGCGGATGCTGTCGTTGACCTGCACCGCGAGCTCGCGGGTCGGGGCAAGGATCAGTGCGCGGATTACCTTGCGGTTGCGCGCGTTCGGATCCTGGCTGGCGAACAGGCGCTGCAGCATCGGCAGGGCGAAGGCGCCGGTCTTGCCGGTGCCGGTCTGGGCGCTGCCCAGCAGGTCGCGGCCGGCGAGGACGAGCGGGATCGCTTCGGCTTGGACCGGGGTAGGCGTGGTGTAGTGAAGATCGGTGAGCGCGCGCAGGATTGCGGGCGAGAGCCCGAGGGTATCAAACGTCCTAGGAAAAACTCCGAGTGTGAATTTGTCGATCCCGCACTCTCGATCACGCAGCAGCACGAGGCTGCACGTCATCGATCGACGAAGACCACAAATTCCCGAAGCGTTCCCTGAAACCGCGCGACGAGGAGCCAGCTAATTTGCGAAGCCGCCGACGGCGGTCTCCGGGTTTGCGCATCGAAACAGGCGGTAAAGGCCGGACGTTGCTGCCGAAACCATGCGGTACATCGCAGGCGGTTCAAGCGGGGCAGGCGTCGGTAGACCGGGCGGGAATGCAAGCCGCGGCGCGCTAACCGGCGAAGTGTACGGGAATCCTTGTTGCAGCGCCACAAGACCGGGGAAGTGGTGTGCTTTATGTGCACGGCCTGATCCGGGCAACATTGTGTGTGCATAGCGCACGCTGCGCGGCTGCAGTCGCCAAACCATCTCCCTCGGCCTCGCCTTGAAAGGGCGCCGCTATCCGCAGCGTGCAGCAGCGGAGTAGGCTTGCGCGTCCTATCAATGGAAACAGCAATGCATGTGCGCGTCATGACCTGCGTCATCACCGGTTGCCTGATCGCCGCTACGGCCGGCGCGGCTTCGCCCGATCGCTGGAACCTGCCGATTGCGACGAAGAAACTCGACAACGGACTCACCGTCGTCGTCTCCGAGGATCACAGCTCGCCGACCGTCGGCATCAGCGTGGTGTATCGCGTCGGCATCCGCACCGAGCCGCGCAGCCGCACCGGCTTCGCGCACCTGTTCGAGCATTTGATGTTCGAGGGAACGCCAAACGCCCCCGAGGGGGTGTTCGATCGCGTCGTCACCAGCGGTGGCGGCGACAACAACGGTTCCACGCATCCCGATTTCACCAGCTATGTCGAGCAGGCGCCGGTGTCTGCGCTCGAACCGCTGCTCTGGCTTGAAGCCGACCGCATGAAAACCCTCGCATTCACCGCCGCAAGCTTGAACAACCAGCGCGACGTGGTGAAAGAGGAAATCCGCGTCAACGTCAAGAACCAGCCTTATGGCGGGTTTGCGGAGACCGATCTGCCGCTGCTTGCGTTCCAGAAGTGGGAAAACGGCCACGACGGCTACGGCAGCTTCGCCGACCTCGACAAGGCAAAACTCGACGACGTGCGCAGTTTCCATCGCGATTTCTACGGGCCGAACAACGCGGTGCTCGGCATCGCTGGTGATGTGACGCCGGATCAGGGATTCGCGCTCGCGCAGAAATATTTCGGGAAGATGCCATCGCGCGCAACGCCGCCACGGCCTGATGTGGACGAGACATTGAACACGGCGGAAAAACGCATCGTACAGGGCGATGCCTTGGCGAAGCTGCCTGCGCTTGGAGTGGGCTGGAAGATGCCGGCGCGCGGCAGCAAGGATCAGGCCGCGATGATCGTGCTCGGCGAATTGCTCGCCGGTGGCGACGCATCGCGTCTGCATCAGGATCTGGTCAAAGGCAACGCGCTCGCAGTGCAGATCGACGATTTCACCGGCAGCGGGTCGCCGTGGGAATACGACGGTCCAACGCTCTACACGGTGATGATCATCTACAAGCGCGATGGCAAGGCCGATGACTTGCTCGCCGCGATCGACACGCAGATCACGCGCATCGTAACGGAAGGCGTCGATGCCGCGACGCTGCAAGGACTCAAGACACGCATGCTTGCAGACTGGTACGACGACATGGAACCGTTCGTTGATCGCGCGGACATGCTCGCGATTGTGCAATCGGTCTGGGGCGATGCGAACGTCGTGAACCAGATTCCCGACTTGGTCGATGGCGTGACCTCGACCGACCTGCAGCGCGTTGCCGGCGTGTATCTGACACATGCAAATCGCAGCGTGATCGATCGGCGTCCAGACGAGCTGCTGGGTCCACACGATCCGGCGCGCTCGGACAAACGCGAATCAACCAAGTCCAAACCTGCGAAGTCAGTACCGAACAAACCAGACATCAAGGCGAGCCACGGCAAGATCGAACCAGCCAAGCCCATGGTAGTTGGTGGAACACCTGCATGAGTATCCATCTGCTCGTTGCATTGTTGTTCGTGGTCGCGCCGACCGATGCAATGCGGCTATCGGCAACGCCAGCACCAAAAGCCACGGCCGTTACCGCATCACCCGTCTCCATGCCTGCATCGAAGCCAACCATGCCCAAACCGACCACGCTTCAACCGACAATTCCACCGACTACTGCGCCCGCGCTGGACAACAGCAAGGCTGCAGTCGTTGCAGCGCCAGCCAAACCGAACACGCCGGCGATTGCAAACAAGCAATTGGACGCGACCCAGATTTCAACAACCAAACCCGCAGCAGCCAAATCCGCTGAACCAGAACTCGCGCCATTGCCGAAAGACCTGCCGCCCTACGGCAAGGAACGTTCGCTGCCGCCGATCCATATCGAGCAGCGCAAGCTCGCCAACGGATTGACGGTGTGGGTGCTGCCGCGCGACGACGGCCCGCCGAAAATCCATTACGTGTTGACGATTCGCTCCGGACTCGCGGTCGATCCGTCGCTGCAACCTGGCTTTTCATCGCTACTGGCAAGCCTGCTGAAAGAAGGCACCGCATCGCGCGATGCGCTGCGGATCGCGCAAGATCTGCAATCCTTCGGCGGCGATCTGCAAGTCGATGCCGGCGTTGATGGCATCACGCTGTCGGTGTCGGGGCTAGCATCGAACGCCACGAAACTCATCGTGTTGTTGTCGGAGGTCGCGTTGCAGCCATCTTTCCCGCCAAGCGAAGTCGAGCTTGGCAAACTCAATGCGATCCAGGCGCTGACCGCCGCGCAGGCAGATCCGGATTATCTGGCGCGACGCGCGATGGGCAGGCTGGTCTTCGGCCGTCATCCCTACGGACATGTGTTGCCGACGCAAGGATCGATCGCGTCGATCACGCCCGAATTGCTGCATGCCGAACACGATCGTCGTTTCCGTCCCGATCAGGCATTGCTGGTCATCACCGGACGGATCGCGCCCGACGCCGCATTCCGGCTCGCCGACAGCGTGTTCGGCGACTGGCGCGCGCAAGGCCGTCCGCTGGATGCAACTTCGCCAGTGCCGACACAGGTTTCGGCTGGCCACGTGTTTGTGGAACGCAAAGACAGCGTGCAATCGGCGATTCGCGTCGGTCGGGTCGCTATCGCTGCCGATTCACCGGATTATTTTCCGTTGCAGCTGACCAACGCCGTGTTCGGCGGCGGCTTCACCAGCAGGCTCAACCAGAATCTGCGCGAAGACAAGGGCTATACCTACGGCGCGGGCAGTGCGGTCGGCGCCGAACGCGCGGGCGGCGCTTTGGTCGCGGCCGCGAACGTGCGCAACGATGTCACCGGCGCGGCGCTCGCCGAGTTCATGCACGAATACGAGCGGCTCGGCAGTGCGCCGATCTCCGACGACGAACTCGCGCAGACCAAGCATTATCTTGCCGGCGGCTACCTGTTGCTCAACCAGCAGCAGGCGCAAGTCGCAGCCACGCTTGCCGACTACTGGCTGGTCGGCCTGCCGCCGCAGACGCTGTCGGATTACGTGCCGAAATTGCAGGCGGTGAGCGCGGCGCAGGTGCAGATGATGGCGAAGAAATATTTCGCACCGAAGGACCAGTCGATCGTGGTCGTGGGCGATGCGGATGTGCTGCCGCAGCTTGTGCCGTTTGGGGCTTTCGGCACAGCGCAATAGCGCATCTTCAACGGCCGCTTCCGGCACGCTGCCGGTCGCAGCATTCGCACATGCTGTACGTGAGTCGCTTCTTGCGTGCTGCCTCTAGCGCCATTCGCAGATCCAGAACATCACAGCACGCGCCTTGCGCCAAGGTAGTGCTCGCGCCAGTAATAACCGTTCAATTCATCCAATCGCACCGTACCGCCCGTATTCGGCGCATGCACGAAACGACCTTGGCCGACGTAGATGCCAACGTGATTCACGCTATGGTTGCCAAAGAACAGGATGTCTGCCGGCGCGAGCCGGTTATTGCGCACCTTAGGGACCGGCAGCGCCGCGATATCGCGTGCCGTGCGCGGCAGGCTGAGTTGGCCCATCTCGCGGAACACGAAGTTGACCAGACCGCTGCAATCGAATCCGCTTGCTGGCGTGTTGCCGCCCCAGCGGTACGGAACGCCGACCAGGCCAATCGCGCGGATCAGCACGTCGTTCGCGCGTTTCGGATCATCAGCCGCGACGTCCACGATCACGATTGGTGGGCCACGATGTCCAGCTTGCGACGTCGGCCGCGTGCGACGCTCCGTGCAGCCGGTGAGCACCAGCACGACGACAATTCCGATCCATCCGATGCAATGCGCTGGCATGCGTGCCACGCCACCGCGATAATGCAATCCCAATCCCGTCGTCGCGCTCATGCGGCATAGCTTGCCGCGTTGCGCGCGCCGCGTCACTTCTTTCTCCAATACAAGAGCCAGCATGAAGATCGAGAGCAACTCCGTCGTCCGTTTCCATTACACCGTCGCCGAAGCCGGCGCTGCAGAAGCTGGCGAAGCCGAGGTCGAGAACTCGCGCATCGGTGATCCAATCGCGATCCTGATCGGCCACAAGAACATCATTCCGGGCGTGGAAAACGCGTTGATCGGTCATGAGGCCGGCGACACATTCAAGATTACGGTATCGCCGGAAGAAGGTTACGGCCTACGCCGCGAGGGCATGACCCAGCGGCTGTCGAAAAAGTTGCTTCCGAAAAACTCGGTGTTGCAACCAGGTGCCCAAGTCATGCTGAAAACCGACCACGGCCCGCGCATGGTCACCGTCCACAAGGTCGGCATGACCGTTGTCGATGTCGATCTCAACCATCCGCTCGCCGGCAAGACGTTGGCTTTCGACATCGAAGTCGTCGATGTGCGCGCAGGCAGCGCCGAGGAAATAGCGCACGGCCATGTGCATGGCGACGGCGGCCACGCACACTGAAGGACACGGCATCGAAGCCGGCCAGAACGTGAGCGAAATCCGCAGCAATAGTTCGGCGCGCGCGCCGGGTTCTTCGGCCGACGTGTTGATCATTGGCGGCGGTGTGATCGGGCTCGCCTGCGCGTTTGAACTGCAGCGTGCGGGCCGACAGGTGCGCGTGCTGGAACAGGCGCGCATCGGTTCGGGCAGTTCGCACGGCAACTGCGGCACCCTCACACCGAGTCACGCGGAGCCACTCGCGGCGCCGGGCGTGATCGCGAAGGCGTTGCGATCGATGTTGAAGCCTGACGCGCCGTTCTACATCGCGCCGCGCTTCGATCCGGCGCTGTGGCAGTGGCTATGGGAATTCTCGAAGCGCTGCAACGGACGCGATCGTCGCCAGGCCACGCATGATAAAGGCGTGTTGCTGAAAACATCACGCGCATTGATTGAACAACTCGTGCGTAAACGCTCACTCGATTGCGAATTCGTTGCCGATGGATTGTTGTACGCGTTCAACGATTGGCGCGAACGCGACGCCGCGCTCGCATCGCTGCCGTTGCTGCACGAAATCGGTATCGCCACCGAAGCGTGGGACGCTTCGACACTCGCCGCGAACGAGCCAGCGCTGCTCGAAGGGCTTGCTGGCGGCATCTATTTTCCCGGTGATGCGAGCTTGCGACCAGATCGCTATGTCGCCGAGCTTGCGCGACTCGCAAGCGAAGCCGGATGCGAACTGATCGAGGATTGCGGCGTGCGCGGAGTCCGCCGCGAGAATAACCGAATCGTTGGCGTAGATACGACGCTCGGGTGGCAGCGCGGGCGCGACGTGATCATCGCGACCGGCGCGTGGTCGCCCACACTCGTCAGGCAACTCGGTTTCGCTCTGCCGATCCAGCCCGGCAAGGGTTATTCGATCACCTGGGACGCGCAGCGCGCGCCGCCGCGCCGGCCGCTGGTGCTGAAGGAACGCTCGGTTTGCGTGACTTCGTGGGGCAGCGGTTTTCGGCTTGGCAGCACGATGGAATTTTCCGGCTACGACGTCACGCTCAATCGAACGCGACTGGATGCGATTGAACGCGGCGCTGCCGAATATCTGCGCGATCCGCCCATTGGCCTGCGCCGAGAAGAATGGTTTGGCTGGCGACCAATGACCTTCGACGATCTGCCAATCATTGGCCGCGCACCCGGCAGCGACAACCTCTGGCTCGCCACCGGCCACGGCATGATGGGCGTGAGCATGTCGATGGCCACCGGGCATCTGCTCGCGGATCTGATGTGCGGGCGCGAACCGATCCTCGATCCTGCGCCATACTCGTCGTCGAGATTCCAGTGAGTATTTTCGTTCGTGGTGAGCTTGTCGAACCGTGGGTGGAAATTGCGAAGGAAAAGACATGTCCGACTTCGATCTGATCGTGCTTGGCGGCGGTTCCGGCGGCCTCGCAGCTGCATTCCGTGCGGCGAGCCATGGCGCGCGCGTGGCCTTGCTCGAACCGCATCTGCTCGGCGGCACCTGCGTCAACGTCGGCTGCGTGCCGAAGAAAGCAATGTGGCTGGCGGCGGATATAGCCGGCAAATTGTCGATGGCCGAGTCGCTGGGCTTCGCGACGAAACACGGCCCGCTCGACTGGCCAACCTTCATTGCCCACCGCCAGCGTTACATCGAGAACATCCACCAGAGTTACAAGCGCCGACTCGATGCGGCAGGCATCGCGACCTTGCCGATGCGTGCGCATTTCATCGATGCACACACGGTGGAATGCAACGACGGCGTGCGCTTGAGCGCACCGAAGATCGTCATCGCCACCGGCGGGCGACCGCATCGGCCAGATATTCCCGGCGCGGAACTTGGCGGCGTTTCAGACGATTTCTTCCATCTATGCGCGGCGCCGAAGCGCGTTGCATTGATCGGAGGCGGCTACATCTCAGTCGAGCTTGCCGGTGTGTTGCAGGCATTGGGCAGTTCGGTTGAAGTCTTCGCACGTAATACGCGCCTGCTCTGCAGCTTCGATTCCGAACTCAGCGAACTGCTCGCCGAGGACTACCGTCAGTCCGGACTTCACCTGCACTTCGGATATCGACTGCAGTCGCTGGAACGCGACGGCAAGCAATTGCGCCTTCGTGGTGCGGATGATGTTGCGAGCGAGCCGTTCGATACGGTGTTGTTTGCGACAGGTCGAGTGCCCAATACCGATGAACTGCATCTCGATGATGCCGGTGTCGCCGCGGATGCGCGCGGGCAGGTGAAGGTGGATGCCTGGCAATCCACGAACGTCGATGGTGTGTACGCGATCGGCGATGTCACCGGCCAGCTCACGCTCACGCCAGTTGCGATCGCCGCCGCGCGTCGGCTGATGGATCGCTTGTTTGATGGCAAGACCCATTCCAGGCTCGATTACGCCAACGTGCCGACGGTGATTTTTTCGCATCCTCCCATTGCGACGGTTGGCCTGACCGAATCTGCTGCGCGCGAGCTACATGGCGATGCAGTAGAAGTATTTCGCAGCGGGTTTCGACCAATGCTGTACGCGCTGGCCGACGTGCCCCAGCGCAGCCTGTTCAAACTGGTTTGCGTCGGCGACGAACGCCGCATCGTCGGCATCCACCTGCTCGGCGAAGGCGCAGACGAGATCATGCAGGGATTCGCGGTCGCGCTGAAGCGCGGCATCACCATGGACGACTTGCACGACACCGTCGCGATCCACCCGACATCGGCCGAAGAAATCGTGCTGATGCAATAGAGAGTGGAGCGAGGAAGAGTGATGCGATGAAGGGCGAAACGATGAACGACGATACGAACGCCATCTACACACTGCATCGCGGAACCGCGCCGCTGCTGGTCAGCCTGCCGCACGACGGCACCGCAGTTTCGGACGCAATCGCTGAGCGCATGACGGATTCGGCCAAGCGCGTGCCCGACACCGACTGGCATGTGTCGCTGCTGTACGCCTTTGCGCGCGATCTCGGCGCGAGCGTCCTCGTGCCGAATTATTCGCGCTATGTCGTTGACCTCAATCGTTCGGAAGACGATGTGTCGCTGTATCCAGGCCAGATCACCACTGGCCTGTGCCCGATCGTGCAGTTCAGCGGCGCTCCGGTGTATCGCGATGGCCATGAACCGACACCGGACGAGATTGCGATGCGCGTGGAAACCTACTGGCGTCCTTACCACGATGCACTGCGCGGCGAGCTTGCGCGATTGCGCGCGCTGCACGATCGCGTGCTGCTGTGGGAAGGCCATTCGATCCGCAGCGTGGTGCCGTTCCTGTTCGATGGACGCTTGCCGGATTTCAATCTCGGCACCGCGAACAGTGCGAGTTGTTCGCCGGCGCTACAGGCGAAGCTCGTTGCCGTGCTCGAAGCACAGAACAATTACACGCATGTGGCCAACGGACGCTTCAAGGGTGGCCATATCACCCGCCATTACGGCGATCCGGCGAATGGCGTCGATGCGGTGCAGCTCGAACTCGCGCAGCTCAATTACATGGACGAGGATTCGTTCGAGTACCTGCCCGAGCGTGCGCAAGCCGTGCAGGTCGTGATCCGGCAACTACTCGAGCGTTTTCATGATTGATTACCGCGCACCGTAACACCGAACACCGAACACCAATCAAGCTTTCGCCGGGCGCGATTGTTCGAGCTTCGGCAAGAACCAGGCCAGCAATCCGATCGCCGGAAGAAACGCGCAGATGTCATACACCCCGACGATGCCGATATGGTCGGCCAACATGCCGAGCGCGGCTGCGCCGAGGCCGCCCATGCCGAACGCGAGACCGTAGAAGATTCCCGAGATCACGCCAGTGCGGCCCGGCACGAGTTCCTGTGCATAAACGATGATCGCGGGAAACGCGGATGCGAGGATCATGCCGATCGGCACGCTCAGGATCATGGTCCACAACAGGTTCGCGTGCGGCAAAAGCAGGGTGAACGGCAAGACGCCGAGGATCGACGCCCAGATCACATACCTGCGGCCGATGCGGTCGCCGATCGGTCCACCTGCCAGCGTGCCCGCGGCCACCGCACCGAGGAACACGAACAGGTGCAATTGCGCGCTCTGCGCGCTGAGATGGAATTTCTCGATCAGGTAAAACGTGTAGTAACTCGACAGGCTGGCGAGGTAGAAATATTTCGAGAAGATCAACACGCCGAGGATGATCATCGATGCGAGAACGGTGCGTCGTGGCAAGGCATCGGTGCCATGCGCGCGGCGGTGTGTGCGGTGCATCGGCAAATGCACGCGGTACCAGCCGCCGATGCGGGTGAGCAGGACGATGGCGGTGAGCGCGGCGATTGCGAACCACTCCACGCTGGCCTGCCCACGCGGCATCACGATGAACGCGGCGAGCAATGGGCCGATCGACGTGCCGATGTTGCCGCCGACCTGGAACATCGACTGCGCCAGGCCGTGGCGTCCGCCGGAAGCCATCCGCGCGACGCGTGCGGATTCGGGATGGAACACCGCCGAGCCAGAACCGACCATCGCCGCGGCGAGCAACACGACCGTGAAATTCGGCGCATGCGACAGCAGCAGCAAGCCGGCGAGGGTGAAGGTCATGCCGACCGGCAACGAGTAGGGCAGCGGATGCTTGTCGGTATAGATGCCGACCAGCGGTTGCAGCATCGATGCAGTGACCTGGAACGCCAGCGTGATCAAACCGACCTGGCTGAAACTCAACGCGAAGTTCTTTTGCAGCAGCGGATAGATCGACGGCAGCAACGACTGCATCATGTCGTTGAGCAGGTGGCAGGTACACAGCATCAGCAGGATCGGGAATGCCGTGCGCGCTGCCGCTCCAACTGGAGTTTCGATCGGCAATTCATCCATGGCTGGCGCCGCAGCGGGCGCGTCGGCGAGAGAAGGGTCTGGGACAAGTTTTGACATGCGCGCATTGAACACTGTTTGCCGATGCCTGTGTGCGTGGCGTTGCAATTCTGTGTTGCAGCAGCGCCGAGTCGCGTTGCGGGCAGATGGGGAACTGTACGGTGTGGCTGGAATGCGTCCGAGCCGGCATCTTGCGGTCATCGCGGTGCGATGATCCCGTAACGGTTTTCGCTTCCTGGAGGCATCATGTTCCGCCAATTGCCGAAC
Source organism: Lysobacterales bacterium (assembly GCA_038316385.1). Classification (GTDB taxonomy): domain Bacteria; phylum Pseudomonadota; class Gammaproteobacteria; order Xanthomonadales; family Xanthomonadaceae; genus SZAS-103. The sequence continues at coordinate 52,398 of JBBQAN010000014.1, forward strand.
CTCATCAGCTCCGCGCGATTGCTGGCTGGACCGGTGCTGGTTTGGCTGGCTGGCACGCATAGGGAGTCGGCGTTCGCGTGGCTGCTGGTGATTGCATTGCTCAGCGATGTCGCCGACGGATTGATCGCGCGGATGTTCAAGTTGCAGTCGAAGCTCGGCGCGATGCTCGATTCCGTGGCGGATGTGATGACCTTGTCGATCGCCGCGTTCGGTATCTGGATCTTTCATCCCGATGTGTATCGCGATCATGCGTTCGCCGGCGCGGCCGTGATCGGCGGATGGATTCTGGTCTGCGTCGTCGCGCTGCTGCGCTATGGGCGCTTGTCGAGCTTCCACACCTATGTCGCGAAGACCACTGGTTACGCCGTCGGTTTTTTTCTCGCTGCGTTGTTCGTCATCGGGTTCACGCCCTGGCTGTTCTATCCGATGGTCGTGCTTTGCGTGATCGGCAGTATCGAGGAACTGGCCCTGCTCTGGTACCTGCCGGCATGGCGCGCCGACGTGCGCGGGTTGTGGTGGGTGTTGCGCGAGCGCAGGTTGACGGGCGACGCGTGACTCCATTTCGCGGGCTGGTCCGATCCGACATGCCACTTTCGGAATCAGATGGCATCGGCAGCGTTGACTGTGACTCCCATCGAACGGATGATCTCGCGAACGCGATCCGGATCGACGCGTTTCGAGATACCCAGTTCGCGAACCGTTGCCGGACCGCCCGGTGATTTTGCTTTTGAGTGAATCCGCAGCAGCAGGTACTTGCCATCGCCCGCTCGCACGATCTCGCATCGATCGATTTGCGCGTATGGATAGAACCTCGCCGACCAGCGCCGTTGCTCGAGGATTCCATCCTCGCGCAGGTTCACCTCGGCACGCCCGCCCAGCGACACGATCCACCAGCCGCCGCATCCGAACACGATGCAGAACGCGAGCCACAAACCGTATTGCCATGCGTGCGCCGGCACCATCAAGCTCGAGCCGCTTCCGAGTGGGACTTTCACCAGCCCACCCGATTGCGTGGCGATGCCGAGTCCGCCCACGGCGCTGATGCCGAAGCTGACGATGAAATCGAACAGCTTGCTGCGGCTGGTGCGCATTGCCTGCTCGACGGGTTCCCTCCACCAGAGCAGGGTTTTCATGGCGGACGGCTTCATCGATAAAGGCATGGGCGGTGAAAATGTTGCTTGATGAATTGCGCGCTCATCGTGTGGGCATCTTCACCGCTTCCAGTTCCCACAGGAAATACGGAGGCTTTGACGTCGCCTGCTTGCCGCGCAACGTGCGCGAAACCGAGCGCAGTTTCCGCACCGCGCGTTTTCCGGCCGAGTAGTTCTGGTTGGAGCCTGGAAGGGCGCTGTATGCTTCGCCGCGCTGCACCCAGCGCGCATTGACCACGCTGAAGCCGCCGATGAACCCGTACATGCGACCCAATGGCTCATCGCCGCAAAAATAGGTGTGGGTCTGGTCGGTGATGATGTTGACGTGAGTCGGATCGACGAAGGCTTCGACGTGCGGATAAGTCGGCGTCAGCGCGTAGAAGCGCCCGCCCGGCGCGAGCACGCGCCAGACTTCGCTCATCAGCCGGATGAAGGGAAATAGGGTGTCGCGGCCGTCGGGCGTGGCAAGGATGCGCGGCACGTGTTCGATGAAGTCGAACGCAGACACCGAACCGAATGCGTTGTCGTCGAACGGGATCGGATCGAGCGCGAGATTGGCGACGCGGTAGTCGAAGTCGGGCGGCTTCGATAAAGGACCGCCCGGAAGCGCACGAATGTCCACGCCGCAGAGCATGCCGCGTCCATAGGGATTGCGTGGAGCAGCGCCGCAACCGAGATCGAGGTGGCGGTCGGGGATGGGCATCAGACCTCGAGGCTCGCAAGGTCGCCTTTCAACTCCAGCCACGTCTTGCGATCGCTGGCGCGCTTTTTCCCGAGCAGCATGTCCATCAGCGCGTGCGTTTCCGGGCCGTCATCGACCGTGAGTTGCACGAGGCGGCGCGTGTCCGGATGGACGGTGGATTCGCGCAATTGCGACGGATTCATTTCGCCGAGCCCCTTGAAGCGGGTGACATTGACGGTGCCGCCAAAGCCCTTGCTACTAGCGACCTTTTCTTTCTCGATGCGTTCGAGCAACAAGGCCTTCTCTTCTTCATCGAGCGCGTAGAACACCTGCTTGCCGACGTCGACCCGGAACAACGGCGGCATCGCCACGAAAATGTGGCCAGCGGCGACGAGCGCGGGGAAGTGGCGCAGGAACAATGCGGACAACAACGTTGCGATATGCAGACCGTCGGAATCGGCATCGGCGAGCACGATGATCTTGCCGTAGCGCAGGCCATCGATGTTGGCGTGGCCGGGATCGCAGCCGATCGCGACTGCGAGGTCGTGCACTTCGTTCGAGGCGAGCACGCCCGAGCTTTCGACTTCCCACGTATTGAGGATCTTGCCGCGCAACGGCAGGATCGCCTGGAAGTCCTTGTCGCGCGCCTGTTTCGCGCTGCCACCGGCGGAGTCGCCTTCGACGAGGAACAGTTCGGTGCGCGAGAGATCCTGCGAAATGCAGTCGGCCAGCTTGCCGGGCAGGGCAGGGCCTTGCGTCACCTTCTTGCGAATGACTTGTTTCTCGGTCTTCAATCGCGCAGTCGCCCGTTCGATCGCGAGTTGCGCGATCGCTTCGCCAGCTTCGACGTGCTGGTGCAGCCACAACGCGAACGCGTCGTGCGCTGCACCTTCGACGAAGGCTGCCGCTTGGCGTGAAGACAAACGTTCCTTGGTCTGGCCGGAAAACTGCGGGTCAGCGAGCTTCACCGACAACACATACGACGCACGATCCCAGACATCTTCCGGCGCCAGCCGCACTCCCCGCGGCAGTAAACCGCGCAGGTCGCAGAACTCGCGCAAGGCCTCGGTCAATCCGGTGCGCAGGCCGTTGACGTGGGTGCCGCCTTGCGCGGTCGAGATCAGGTTGACGTAGCTTTCCTGCACGAGTTCGGCACCGTCTGGCAGCCAGCCGATCGCCCAGTCGGCGATCTCGGACGTGCGCGCGAGCGAACCGACGAAGAGTTCCGGTGGCAGGCAGGTGCGGCCGGTGATTTCGCCCTGCAGGTAATCGCGCAAGCCGTCGCGGTAATGCCATTCCATGCGCTCGCCACTCGCTTCGTCGAAGAAACGAACAGTCAAGCCGGGACACAGCACCGCTTTCGCGCGCAGCAGGTGCTTGAGCGGTTTGGGTGCGAACGTAGGTGTGTCGAAGTAGCCCGCATCCGGCCAGAAGCGCAGCCTGGTACCGGTATTTTTCTTGCCGACAGCGCCGGTATTTTTCAACTTCGAGGTCGGATCGCCGTTCGCGAACGTCATGACATATTCGCCGCCATCGCGTTTGATGACGATCTCGAGCTTTTTCGATAAAGCATTCACCACGCTTACGCCAACGCCGTGCAGGCCGCCCGAGAAGCTGTAATTGCGATTGTTGAATTTGCCACCGGCGTGCAGGCGGGTGAGGATCAATTCGGCGCCGGGAATTTTTTCCTCGGGATGGATATCGACCGGCATGCCCCGCCCATCGTCGGAGACTTCGCAGCTTCCGTCATTGAACAGGGTCAGCTCGATCGTGGTCGCGTGCCCGGCCAGTGCCTCGTCCACTGCGTTATCGACGACTTCTTGCGCGAGATGGTTTGGCCGTGTGGTGTCGGTGTACATGCCCGGGCGGCGCTTGACCGGGTCCAGCCCGGACAGGACTTCGATATCGGCGGCGTTGTAACGGCTACTCATGCGTATCCATACAGTGAAAGGCGAGGATGCGGTTGATATCGGCAAAGCGTCAAGGTTTCGTTATTGCAATAAAATTTTCGTTAAAGTTCATTTGCGGTTCAGGTTAGGTTCGGTTTCAGGCGGGCAAGGTGCCTCGTCGCCAAGTCGGAGAGATGGATGCTCAGCCGGATCATGTCGCCAGGATGGCGCTTCACTTTCGAGGAAACGCCCATGCGCAATCTTCCGTGTCGCAAGCCATTTCATCGCAAGCTTTTACTCTGTTCCGCCATCGCCAGCCTGATCCTTGTTCCAAGCGCATTTGCCCACAGTCACCATGGCGCTTCGGCCTATGCCGCCAGCGGACACGCAGGATTCAATCATCGCAATTTTGCAAGTTCCCGTAGCCATGCCAATGCGCAGGACGAAGCTCAGGCATTCAGTGCCGATCGCAGCCAGTCCCTGACTACCGCCGACTCCCGCAACTCCCGCAAGCACGATCGTGTGCCGGACGAGGAAGAATTGGCGCAACCCGAACTCTAAACCACGCATTCGTATTTCTGCACCCCGCGCCCCGGCCTTGACCGGGGCGTTGTCGTTCAAGAGCACAGCGGCTCGCGGCGCCACACCAGAGCCTGTAGAATGTGGTTTTCCGGAACCGCTGAAACCATGACCCGCCTGATTTTCGTGACCGGTGGTGTGGTGTCCTCACTTGGCAAGGGCATTGCATCGGCGTCTCTGGCCGCCATCCTCGAAGCCCGCGGCCTGCGGGTGACGCTGATGAAGCTCGATCCCTACATCAACGTCGATCCGGGCACCATGAGCCCGTTCCAGCACGGCGAGGTGTACGTCACCGATGACGGCGCCGAAACCGACCTCGACCTCGGCCACTACGAGCGCTATGTGCGCATCCGCCTGACCCGCAAGAACTCGGTCACCACGGGACGCATCTACGAGAACGTGATCCGCAAGGAACGCCGTGGCGATTACCTGGGTGCGACCGTGCAGGTGATTCCGCACATCACCGACGAAATCAAACGCTGTATCGACGAGGCGACCGAAGGCTTCGATGTTGGCTTGGTTGAAATCGGCGGCACGGTCGGAGATATCGAGTCGCTGCCCTTCCTTGAAGCGATCCGCCAACTCCGCACCGAACGCGGCCCCGAGCGCGCTATCTTCATGCACCTCACGCTGGTGCCGTTCATCGCTGCTGCGGGTGAGTTGAAGACCAAGCCGACCCAGCATTCGGTGAAGGAATTGCGTTCGATCGGCATCCAGCCCGACATCCTGCTGTGTCGTTCCGAGCAACCGCTGCCGGAATCGGATCGCCGCAAGATCGCGTTGTTCACCAATGTGCCGGAAAGTGCGGTGATTTCGGCAATCGACCTCGACAGCATCTACAAGATTCCGCTGTGGCTGCATGCGCAGGGCCTCGACCGGATCGTCGTCGAGCGCCTGCATCTGGAAGACAAGGCGAAACCGGCTGATTTGTCGGAATGGATCGCGACGGTTGATGCGGTCGAGCATCCGGTCGATGAAGTCACCATCGGCGTGGTCGGCAAGTATGTCGATCATCAGGACGCCTACAAGTCGCTCGGCGAAGCGTTGCGCCACGGCGGTCTGCGCCAGCGCACACGCGTGAAGCTCAAATGGCTGGAATCCGAAGCGATCGAAAAACACGGAGCTGCCGCATTGCTGGACGATGTCGATGCGGTGCTGGTGCCTGGCGGCTTCGGCGATCGCGGGTTCGAGGGCAAAGTACTCACGTCGAAATACGCACGCGAAAATGGCATCCCGTATTTCGGCATCTGCTATGGATTACAGGCCGCCGTCGTGGATTTCGCACGCAACGTCGCCGGCTTGAACGACGCGGCGAGCAGCGAAAACGATCGTGCATCACCCGACCCGGTGATTGGCCTGATCACCGAATGGCGCACCGCGAGCGGAGATGTCGAGAAACGCGACGACGCCTCCGATCTTGGCGGCAGCATGCGGCTTGGCTTGCAGGAACAGCGCATCAAGCCCGGCACGCTTGCGCACAAGTTGTATGGCAAGGATGTCGTCGGCGAGCGTCATCGCCACCGCTACGAATTCAACAACCGCTATCGCAGCCAACTCGAAGATGCGGGTTTGGTGATCAGCGCGAAATCAATGGACGATTTGCTGGTCGAGATGATCGAGTTGCCGCAGTCCGTACATCCGTGGTTCCTCGCCTGCCAGGCGCATCCGGAATTCCTGTCCACACCGCGCGATGGGCATCCGTTGTTTGTAGGCTTCGTACGTGCCGCACGTGAGCGCAAGGCGAACGCGGGCAGCGGACGCCTGTTGAAGGAAGCGAGCGCTTGATCGCGGTGGACGCAGCATGAATCTCTGCGGCTTCGAGGTCGGCCTCGACAAACCGTACTTCCTGATCGCCGGCCCTTGCGTCATCGAGTCGATGCAATTGCAGCTCGATACGGCCGGTGCATTGAAAGAGATCACGAGCAAGCTCGGCATCCCCTTTATCTTCAAGTCGAGTTTCGACAAAGCCAACCGCACATCGGGCACGAGCTTTCGCGGCCCGGGGCTTGAAGAAGGCCTGAAGATTCTTGCCGAAGTGAAGCGTCAGATCGGCGTGCCGGTGTTGACCGACGTCCACGAATATACTCCGATGGACGAAGCCGCATCCGTCGTCGATGTGCTGCAGACGCCAGCCTTCCTGTGCCGCCAGACTGACTTCATCCAGAAGGTCGCGTCCGCCGGCAAGCCGGTCAACATCAAGAAAGGCCAGTTCCTGTCGCCGTGGGAAATGAAGCACGTTGCTGCGAAAGCGCTGGCGACCGGAAATGCGCAAATCATGGTCTGCGAGCGCGGCGCGAGCTTCGGCTACAACAACCTCGTCTCCGACATGCGCAGCCTCGCGGTGATGCGCGACACCGGTTGCCCGGTGGTGTTCGATGCGACGCATTCGGTGCAGTTGCCCGGTGGCGCGGATGGCAAGTCGGGTGGTCAGCGCGAGTTCGTGCCGGTTCTTGCGCGTGCGGCGATCGCGGTCGGCATTGCTGGCATCTTCATGGAAACGCATCCGGATCCGGACAAGGCGCTCAGCGACGGGCCGAATGCCTGGCCGTTGGGGAAGATGGAGGCTTTGCTGGGGATATTACTTGCTATCGATAATGCGACGAAGCAATACGGCTTCCTTGAGGCCTAGATTTGATGAGAATTATTCTAGTTGTCTGCTTGCTTCTTGCATGGCCTGTCCGCTCAGCCGTACCCCTGCACGACAGATCGCAGATTGAGGTGCTGTACGACAGTATGAATGCTGCATATCAGCCCTTGAAAAATTGTGTGCATGACAAGCTCGTTGGGCGTAGTGATTCCCGCCATGCGCTTTACTCGGAAATTGCAGCTTCCGGTAGGTTGCCGCAGATACTCTTTGAATCGGAACGCTTACTCGATGTCCGAATGATAGACAAGCCGGCTCAATCAGATCGTGCGCGAGTGCAACTTCTGATCGAAACACTGCAACGATGGGAAAGTGGAGCCGATGTAAACCATACGCCGCACACCGACGGCGACTACATGTACATGGCGTTTCGGTTGCGCAGGCAAATCGCCGCCGATGTAGTCATTGGGCGAACTCATTCCGTCTCATGTCGTCAGCCAGCAGCGCTGGCGACATGGATTCAAGAAGAAGACGACTTTGAAACGACGACCAATTTCTGGTCTGCGTCAAAGCCTTTTCTTGATTGCCAAGACAAGTACATCGCGAGTATCGGAGGTCGAAGCATGAATTACATGACGACCGTCGTGCATGGAGCCAATTTGCAGGAGCTGTTAGAGGCAGGAAGGGCATTACTAGACCCATCCAACCCGTTCTTGGTGATTGCGAACAGAGCCGATGTAACTGACGAAGCTCGCGTTAGGGCATTGCTGAGTGGGTTGGGCGCTCAACTGCATTCAGGATCGAAAGGCGAGGCATACGGAGCCCAAGAACGTAAACTCCTCGTCATCTTTTTTCTGGAACGGGCCTCTGCGTCTGCAACCAAGTCCAAATGTGTGCCGTCTGCAAGACTTGTCAATTATGCAAAGATCCTAGAGAGAAGAATCCAAGAATGAACATCACTTCAATCCACGCCCGCGAAATCCTCGATTCCCGCGGCAATCCCACTCTCGAAGCCGAAGTCACCCTGAGCGACGGTTCGTTCGGTCGCGCGGCGGTGCCTTCGGGCGCTTCCACAGGCTCGCGCGAAGCGGTCGAGTTGCGCGATGGCGACAAGACGCGTTACGGCGGCAAGGGCGTAACGCGCGCGGTCGCGAACGTCAACGGTGTAATCGCCGATGCGCTGCGAGGTTTCGACGCCGAGAACCAGAAAGGCCTCGACGCGACGATGATCGCGCTCGATGGGACGCCGAATAAAGGCAAGCTCGGCGCGAACGCGCTGCTCGGTGTTTCGCTCGCGAATGCGCATGCGGTCGCGGCGTCGAAGAAGCTGCCGCTCTGGAAATATCTGTCCGAAATGGCACCGCCGGCCGTCCTTGGCGTGAGTTCGACCGCTTCGGACGCCCCGGCCCAGCCATCCGTGGCTGGGCGCTCGCAAGCGCAGCCGTTGCCGATAGGGCAACGGCAAAACGCGCTTGCTCTCCCTGTTCCCATGATGAACATCATCAACGGTGGCGCGCATGCGGATAACAACGTCGACTTGCAGGAATTCATGATCCTGCCGATTGGCGTGCAGTCGTTCGCGGAAGCGTTGCGGGCTGGCGCGGAAATTTTCCATGCGTTGAAGGCGGTGTTGAAGGCGAAGGGATTGTCGACCGCAGTCGGCGACGAAGGTGGCTTCGCGCCGGACTTCCGCAGCAATGTCGAGGCGCTGGATACGATCATGGAAGCGATCGGCAAGGCCGGTTACGTCGCTGGCGACGACATCCTGCTCGGCCTTGATGCCGCGTCGAGCGAGTTCTACGAGAACGGCAAGTACAACCTGGTGGGCGAGGGCAAGCGGCTGTCGTCCGAACAGTTGGTCGATTTCCTCGCCGATTGGGCGAAGCAGTATCCGATCATCACCATGGAAGACGGCATGGCCGAGCAGGATCGCGACGGCTGGAAGTTGCTCACGCAACGTCTCGGCAGCACGGTGCAGCTTGTGGGCGACGACAACTTCGTGACCAATCCGGCGATCTTCCGTGAAGGCATCAAGGACGGCATCGCCAACGCCATCCTGATCAAGGTCAATCAGATTGGCACGCTCAGTGAGACCTTGGAAACCATCGCGATGGCCGACGCGGCGAATTACGCGGCGGTGATCTCGCACCGTTCCGGCGAAACCGAAGACACAACCATCGCGGATATTTCTGTTGCGACGACCGCGAACCAGATCAAGACCGGTTCGCTGTGCCGTTCTGATCGCGTCGCGAAATACAACCAGTTGCTGCGTATCGAGGAATTACTGGGCGCCGATGCGCATTACATCGGTCGCGATGCTTACCTGCGTTTCAGTCGCTGAGAGCAAATCCAAAGTATGTATCGCCTGCTCGCCCTCGTGCTACTGATCCTGCTCGTCGTGCTGCAGATGCGGCTATGGCAAGGCGAGGGCAGTTGGACTGCCGAGCAGGAACTCAAGGTGCAGGTCGAACAGCAACGCGCGGAAAACGCGAAGCTCAAGGAACGCAATGCGGCGCTTGCGGCCGAGGTCGGGGATCTCAAGACCGGCGAAGCTGCCGTGGAAGAACGTGCGCGCTCCGAGCTCGGGATGGTCAAGCCAGGTGAAACGTTCTATCGCGTGGTCGAGCCGCAGGATCCGAAAACCAGCATGCGCGCGGAAGACGTGCCCGAAGATGCCGCGTTGCCAGCGGTACAAGCGCCAGTCCAAACGTCGCCTGCGCAAACGCGGTCCAGGACGCCCGCGCAGGCGCCAAAGCGATGAGTTGGGTGGTGGTGCCGGCGGCCGGCACTGGCGCGCGTTTCGGCACCGGTTTGCCGAAGCAATACCAGCAACTCGCAGGAAGACCATTGATCGCGCAGACCCTGGCGCGGTTGCTTCTACACCCTGCCATTGAAGGCGCGATGGTCGCGCTCGCAGCCGACGACACCCATTGGGCGGCACTAGCATCGGACTTCGGCAAACTCGTGTTGACCTGTATCGGCGGTGTCGGCCGCGCCGATTCAGTGCTCGCCGCGCTGCATGCGCTTCCGGAAACGATCGCCGACGACACGATCGTACTGGTGCACGACGCCGCGCGCCCGTGCGTGCGCCTTGAGGACATCGACCGATTGTTTGCTGCCGCGCAACGCGATCCGGTTGGTGCGTTACTGGCGACGCCGGTTCGCGACACGCTCAAGCACGCCGATGCGCAGGCGCGCGTGACCGCGACCGAACCGCGCGAACGGTTCTGGCGCGCGCAGACGCCGCAAGCGTTTCGCCGCGGCGCATTGACGCGCGCGCTGGCGCAGGCGAATGCAGATAACGTTGCGATTACCGACGAATCGATGGCGATGGAACGGCTCGGCCTGCAACCATTACTGGTCGAGGGCAGCGAAGACAACATCAAGGTCACAGTCACCGCCGATCTCGCATTGGCAGAGTTCATCCTTGCGACGCAGCGCAATGAGGAATCGACATGAATGGCGCGATCCGCATCGGCCAGGGCTTCGACGTGCACGCATTCGGTGACGGCGATCACCTCATGCTCGGCGGTGTGCGCGTGCCGCACGCACGCGGTGTCATCGCGCATTCGGATGGCGATGTCGCGATCCACGCGTTATGCGACGCGATCCTCGGCGCGCTCGCGCTCGGCGACATCGGTACCCATTTCTCGCCCGACGACCCGCGCTGGCGCGGCGCCAACAGCCGTGTGTTCCTGCGCCACTGCACCGCGCTGGCGCGCGCGCGCGGCTGGATTGTCGGCAACGCGGACATCACCATCATCTGCGAGCACCCGAAGATTGGCCCACATGTGAACGCGATGCGCGCGATGCTTGCTGAAGACATGGTCGTCGAAACGGATGCGGTCTCGGTCAAGGCAACCACCACCGAGCGTCTGGGTTTTTGCGGACGCGAGGAAGGCATCGCGGCGATGGCCGTCGTGTTGTTGCAAACAGTCGGTTGATCGGCATTACGTGAACCAACTGCCACTACCGTTCGGCCCGCCCGTTCTGCGTGCGCAGATCCGCACGACTCCCGAGGATTTTTTTGTCGAAGAATTGCCGGCGTTCGACGCCAGCGGCGAAGGTGAGCATCTGTTGTTGACGATAGAGAAGCGTGGGATGAACACCGCGTTCGCTGCCCAGCGCATCGCCGCGTGGGCCGGTGTGCCGGAAAGCGCGATCGGCTACGCGGGCATGAAGGATCGCCATGCGCTGACGCGGCAGCGTTTCAGCGTGCACCTGCCGGGACGTGAAGCTCCGGATATCGCAACCCTGGGTACGGATGACCCCGGATCGGATACTGTGCAGAGTCTGCGCGTGATTGCCGCGAATCGTCACGCGCGCAAATTGCAGCGTGGCGCGCTAAGGGGAAACAATTTCGCACTGACGTTGCGCGACGTGGCCGGCGATCACGCTGCGATCGAACAACGGCTAGCCGATGTAGAAAAACACGGCTTTCCGAATTTTTTCGGCGAACAGCGCTTCGGCCACGGTGGCGGCAATCTCGAGGCTGCGCAGCGGATGTTTGCAGGCCAACGCGTCCGTCGCGACAAGCGCAGCCTGTTGCTGTCGGCGGCACGCTCGGAGTTGTTCAATGTGGTGTTGGCCGCGCGTGTTGCCGACGGCAGTTGGTGCTGCGGATTACCGGGTGAGCTGTGGATGCTCGCCGGCAGCCGCAGCGTGTTCGGTCCGGAGCCCGATCCCACCGTATTGACCGATCGCCTCGCTGCGCATGATGTCCATCCGACCGCTCCGCTGTGGGGGCGGGGCGCCTTGCGAACCACTGATGCCTGCCGCGCGCTGGAAGAATCCGCGCTCGCGCCGTACGAGCGCGTTCGTAACGGTCTGGAAGATGCTGGCCTGAAGCAGGAACGACGCGCCTTGCGTACGATCGCCACCGGCCTGCATTGGGAATGGCCGACGCCGCGCATGCTGAGGTTGAATTTCGAGTTGCCGCCAGGCAGCTATGCGACCAGTCTTCTGCGCACGCTGGGAGACATTGAGGATATGTCCAGCATGGCCGCCGAGTCCGGAACTTCCGGCATCTTGCGCGCGCCGTAGAAGGGCGTAGATTGGATCGCGGCATCCAACGCCGGGCGGCGTGGACGCGACTCCAACAGGAGATGGTCATGAACGTCAAGACGATTGTGACAGTGGCACTCATATGCGGCCTGGCGTCACTGGGCGGTTGTGCAAGCATGAAGGGCAAGGACAGCAGCGCACAGATTTTCCCCAACGACACAACGGACTGGGCATATGTCCAGAAGGTCGATCGGGCTGCAGACGCTGGGATGGTTCGAGTGGTGTGGTTAAACCCACCCGACAAGACCAAGGCGAGTCAGACCCAGAATTGATGCTCAGTCCATGCGTATCGCCGGCCGTCGTTCGCCCGGCTTGCGCTTGGTCAACAACACGAGTATCGCGCCGGTTCCGCCGAGGGTTGGCGGAGCCGTTGCGTATGCGAGAACATCGGCTCGCTGATTCAACATGCGCTCGACCAAACCTTTCAGCACCGGCCCCTGCACAGAATGCAGATCCTTGCCATGCACGATGAGTACGCAGTGATGTGATGCGGCGCGTGCTTTGGCAAGAAAACCCCGCAGCACATTCTCGGCGACGCGTTCGCTCAATGCATGCAGATCGATTTCGTCCTCGATCGCGAACTCGGCGCGTTTGAGTCGCCGCAGCGTTTGCGGAGAAATCTGCGCGCATCGATATGCAACTGCATCTCCGGTGATCTCGGCATCGCGCGCGGGATCGGCGCGCTGAGACTCGGCGAGCGCAGAGCGTTCGTCGGCCTGGCGCATCGTCGCGGCAGCACGCGGCTTCGGCGGCTGCGGTCGATCCGGCACTTCCGGCAGACGCCGCACGCGACCGATCGCGGCATGGAATTCGGCGACGTCGGATACGCGTTCGTCGTCGTCCACAGATGCGGCGGTGGACATCCTCCTTTTCGATCGAGCGTCGTTGCGGATGCGCATCGGACGAGGCTAGCCGCTGGCGACCGAACAGTCGAGCCAAGCCTTGCATCGCGCGTGTCGCTGTGGCCGATTCACCAGCTCGCCCCCGGAATCAGCAGGTCGTCATGGCACAATGGCGGTTGCCTGAATCGGCGCGCGGCGAACGCGCCGGCCCGATTTTCCGCTGGGGACTGCATGCGCGTACTGGTGAGTAACGACGATGGCGTGGATGCGCCGGGCATCCGTATCCTGGCACAAGGCTTGCGTGCGGCTGGGCACGAGGTATGGGTGGTCGCGCCGGATCGCGATCGTTCGGGCGCGAGCAATTCGCTCACGCTCGATCAGCCGATCCGTGTCGTGCGCCTGGATGCGAACAGTTGGCGTGTGTTTGGTACGCCGACCGACTGCGTGCATGTCGCGCTCGGAGGGTTGCTCGACCACGAGCCCGAGATCGTCGTGTCCGGTATCAACTCGTCCGCGAACCTCGGCGACGACGTCATTTATTCCGGCACTGTCGCAGCTGCGATGGAAGGCCGCTTCCTCGGACTGCCGGCGATCGCGGTGTCGTGCGCGAGCCGCGATCACAATGCGCAGCACTATGAAACCGCCGCGCGCGCAGCCGTCGAGATCACTTCACGCTTGTTGATCGATCCGCTGCCGGCCGACACCATCCTCAATGTCAACGTGCCAGATTGTGCATGGAACGATCTGGCCGGTTTCGAGGTCGCGCGTCTCGGCCAGCGCCATCGTGCAGAGCCATGCATCCAGCAGACCGATCCGCGCGGACGGCCGGTCTGGTGGATCGGCCCACCGGGCGCAGAACAGGACGCCGGCCCCGGCACCGATTTCCATGCGGTGCGCACGGGCCACGTTGCGATCACCCCGATCCAGGTCGACCTGACCCGTTACCGCGCGCTTGAGAAAGTCGCAAGCTGGGTTGGCGCGCTCGGCGAAGCATTGCGGCAGCGCGCATGACGCCGTTGTTCCGCCAACGACCGGAAACACAAGGGCAGGGCATGACCTCGCAGCGCGCGCGCGATCGCCTGCTCGAGCGTCTGCGCGCCGAGGGCATTCGCGACGAACGCGTGCTGACCGCGATGCAGCAAGTGCCGCGCCATCTGTTCATCGACGAAGCGCTCGCCAGTCGCGCCTACGAAGACACCGCACTGCCGATCGGCAAGAGCCAGACGATTTCGCAGCCGTGGGTCGTCGCGCGGATGACCGAAGCCTTGCTGGAGACTGCTGCGCCTGATCAACCAGGGTCCGCGCAATCAGGATCCCGCCAATCTGCACCGAAACGCGTGCTGGAGATCGGCACCGGTTCCGGATATCAGGCGGCAGTGCTGTCGCTGCTGGTTGACGAGGTGTACACCGTCGAGCGCATCGACGAATTGCTGCGCGTGGCGCGCAAGCGTTTTCGCACGCTCGGTTTTGCGAACATCCGCACCCGCCACGACGATGGTCGCGCGGGCTGGGCCGAGCATGCACCGTTCGATGCAATCATCGTCACCGCAGCAGGCGCCACGCTCGAACTTGCGTTGCTCGCGCAATTGCATCCGCATGGCGTGCTCGTCGCACCGGTTGGCGGCACCACCGCGCAGTCGCTGCAGCGCTGGCGCAATACAGGCGAAGGCTGGCAGCCAGAAACTCTGGGAAACGTCGTCTTCGTGCCGCTGTTGCCTGGTGTCGTCTGATGTCCACGCAGGGATGCGTTGCATGAAACTGAAATTGTTCGGCCCGCTGTACGAACGCGCCTTGCGCTGGTCGGCTTCGCCACGCGCGCCATTGTTGCTGTTCATTTTGAGTCTGTGCGAAGCGGTGTTTTTTCCGATCGCGCCCGAAGTGATGCTTGCGCCGATGTCGCTGGCGCGTCGCGATCGTGCGTTGCGTTATGCCGCGATCAGTCTCGGCGGATCCATCGTCGGCATGACGATCGGCTATGCGCTCGGTCATTTCGCGCTGGGTCTGTTGATGCCGTGGATCGAGCGTCTCGGCTATGCCGCGAAGTTTCACCAGGTCGAGCAGCAGGCGATCAAGAATGGGTTCTGGCTGCTGCTGATCGCCGGATTCACGCCGGTGCCGTTCAAGATTTTCACCCTCGCATCGGGCGCGGTGGGCATGCCGTTGCTGCCGTTCTTCGCCGGCGCGATCATCGGGCGCGGCAAGCGCGTGTTCCTCGTCGCCGGCGCGATCAAACTCGGCGGCGAACGCGCCGAAGCCGCATTGCATCGCTGGATCGAACCGGTCGGCTGGATCGCTTTGCTACTCTTTGCGGCAATCGTCGGATGGCTGGCATGGAAAGGGATGCACGGATGACGTTCGCGCCACAAGACACGCAGCGCGCGCGCTGGTTGGGCTTGCTCGCGTTGATCGTGCTGCTCGGCGCCTGCGGCGAAGCGCATGTGGTGAGCCGTGCGCCGGGTTACGACGAGCCGTTGCGCACGATGCCGGTGTCTCGGCATGCCGGGGCTGGCGAAATCGAGGTGATACGCGGCGATACCTTGTACGGCGTCGCCTTTCGCAACGGCATGGATTTCCGCGAGCTTGCCGCACTCAATGGCATCGAGCCGCCGTACACCATCTATGTCGGGCAGGTCCTGAAATTGCACGGGAGTCGCGTGCGCGTGCCGATATCGGTCAAACCGAGCGTGCAGGCGTCGTCGCGTCCGTCGCATACTGTGCCGCAAACAAATACAGTGTCCGTGACGCGACCGGTGCGCTTGGTTCCCGAGCCGGCTGTAATCTCCCCGAATACGACGACGATGGTTCCATCGCACACGGCGCCGCATTCCGTTCCGACGCCATTCGAGTCCGTGCCATCGGATGCCGCGCCAAACGTTGTGGTGCCAACCACGTCCGTATCCACGTCGCCTGCTCCGACGGCGCAACCCGTGACGATGCAATCTGCACCGACCGAACATGTTTCAACATCGCCAGCCCCGCTGCATACGCCACCGATCCCGCCGCCGATATCAACACCGCCGATCGCGTCCGCACCGATCATTGCGCATACGCCATCGGCCGCGATTCTGCCCGCCGACGTCGCGACCGTCGGCGGTATGCACTGGCGCTGGCCGGCGAAGGGCGCGTTGCTCGACCGTTTCATGGCCGGCGATGCGACCAAACAGGGCATCGACATCGGCGGCAGCGCGGGCGAAGCCGTGCTTGCGGCCAGCGACGGTGTGGTCGTGTATTCGGGTTCGGGGCTGGTCGGTTACGGCGAGTTGATCATTATCAAGCACTCCGACGAATGGCTTTCGGCCTACGGCCACAACCGCAAGCGCCTCGTGCAGGAAGGCCAGCGCGTGAAGGCCGGACAGCCGATTGCCGAAATGGGCAGCACTGGCGCGCCACGCGACGAATTGCATTTCGAGATCCGTCGCAACGGAAGGCCGGTTGATCCGCAGCAGTATTTGCCGGCGCGGTGATTCAAGTCGAGATGAAACCTATGGACAACTCTTCTGCATTGGGGCGCCTGCTTGAAGAGCTTTCGTGGGTAGGGGCGACGATTCGAGACTACCGCAATGGCGGTCGTGGATATGAGAACGTGCTGACTGCGGAAGCTTTGCAAGGGCTGTGTTTTCTGCCAAGAAAGCAATTCTTCGGTTCCGTCATCGCTCGTGCACATGGCGCCGAAAGTGCGAGGCAACAGTTAGTTTCAGAAATCGAAGATGCACGTTTTTTGCTTCTTCCCGGAAATCATTATTTGATTCCTGGTGGGGATACGCACCAGACTAAACTACCCGTACAACCGGACGGTCTGATTGAGTCTCCGAGCATCTACGGAATTCTTGAGGCCAAGCGAATTCGGAGCAGTTCGTTTCAGTCTGAGCAATTGGCGCGCGAATATGTACTCGCGTTGCGTGACGCAGAACAACGCACGCCGCTGATGCTTTTGGTACTTGGTCAAGAACCTCCAGTGAAGGTAGCCAAGCACGGAAAGCTTTCCATTGAGCACGCGATATCGCTTCATCTGGAGTCTGTTTTGTCGCGCGCAGGAGGTTATTCAGAATCGGCAGTGCACGCCTTGGCCAAAGTCGGAGATGTTGTCTGCTGGATCACCTGGCAGGAGATTTCCGCCATCGTCGATTCGCAGTTTGCGGCGTTCGAATGTGCAGATCCGTCGGTGCGCGCATCGATAGCCAGACTTGCGGAATCGGTTACAAGCGCAATTGCATGGCATGCGTGATAGCAAGACCATGAGCCGAAATTACAATCTCGATCTGGATATAGTGAAGGTCTTCATCAACCCAGCAAGAACGCAGCAACAACGCGCCGCCCCTCGCTCGCCAACACACTGAGTGTGCGTGCCGCAGCAGCATTGCTCATCACCTCGATACCCACGCCGCGACGCAGGCAAGTCGCCATCACGATGGCTGCGGGGAATCGTTGCCGCGTGCCGGCGCCGAGCAGGATCACTTCAGGGTTCAGCGACAGCGGGCCGGCCAGGTCATCGGGCTGCAATGCTTCGATGCTGCGCGGCGGCCAGTCTTCATGTAGGGACTCGGGCGAAAGGTAGAAGCTCGTCGTCAGCCTGCGTTCGTTGACGACGATGGCGTCATCGCTGACCGAGCGCACGGTGTAAGGATGTTCCGGCGATTGCAGGATGAAGGACAAGTACAACCCCTCCCAACCTCCCACTGCAAGCAATGGGAGGAGTTCTTGGTGCGATCAGCGCGGCAGGACGATACCCGGATTCTTGCGACGCGGGCGGAACAGGGTGGCGACATTGCCGACGCGCTGGATTAGTGCCGCATCGGCGCCTTTCGCGATTGCGGCGACCCACGAATCGCGTTCGTCGCGATCTTCGGCCGCGATCTTTACCTTGATCAGTTCGTGGTGCTCCAGCGCGTTCGCGAGTTCGGCGAGCAGCGCCGGGGTGACGCCCTTGGTGCCGACCAGGATCACCGGTTTGAGGTTGTGCGCGAGGGTGCGCAGGTAGCGCTTCTGAGCGGTGGCGAGGACGATAGGCATGGCGCTTGGGACGGTCGTTTGGGCCGAAAGGGTATCATGCGAGTCCTTTTTCGCCGTTTGCCCACACCACTAATGGCCCGCAGCAAGAGCAGCGCCACCTGGCTTCGCGAGCACTTCGCCGACCCCTTCGTGAAGAAGGCGCAGGCCGAGGGCATGCGTTCGCGCGCGGCCTACAAGCTGGAGGAGTTACTTGCGCGCGACCGATTGCTGAAGCCTGGCATGATCGTCGTCGATCTCGGCGCCGCGCCCGGCGGCTGGTCGCAGGTCGCGCGGCGGATGCTTGGGCGGATCGATCAAGCCAACCCGGGCAACGTGATCGCACTGGACGTCCTGCCGATGCCGCCGATCGCCGGGGTGGACTTCATTCTCGGTGACTTCCGGGAAGACGAGGCTCTTTCGCGGCTGGAGGAAGTCTTGGCCGGCCGCCCAGTGGACCTTGTGCTTTCCGACATGGCCCCCAACATGAGTGGCATGGACACGGTCGATTTGCCGCGCTCGATGCAATTGGCCGATCTGGCTCGCGAATTCGCCGACGCACATCTCAAACCGGAAGGCGCATTCCTGACCAAATTGTTCATGGGCGAAGGTTTCGATGCCTATGTGCAGGATCTCAAGCGGCACTATGTACGGGTCGTGATGCGCAAGCCCGAAGCCTCGCGCAAGCGCTCAACCGAGGTGTACGCGCTTGCAATCGGGAAGAAGACTAGACTGTGAGACGCGCGAGGCTGGACTGTTGCGCCCATTTTCGATAAATGCGGCGCTTTTGTAGAAAGTCCGTGCATGGATGTGCGGTTGTGATGCTCAAACCTCGTATTGAACCGACACACCTGCAAGAAATTGCTACTGAAGTGCGCATGACGCGCACAGGAATAAAGTCATGAACGATTTGGCCAAAAATCTGCTGCTCTGGGTGATCGTCGCGGTGGTGCTCCTCGCGGTGTTCACCAGCTTCAAACCGGGTGGCTCGGAAGCGACCGCAGAAGTCGGGTATTCGGCATTCCTCGACGAGATGCACACCGATGCGATCAAGCAGGTCGAATTCAGCGGTAGCGATCAATCGAACATCTCGACGTTGAACTTCGAGCGCAGGAACGGCAGCAAGGGCACGACCACTGCGCCATACGACCGCGACCTGATCAACGACCTCAACAAGCACAAGGTCGAGTTCGCGCAGGAGAAGCCCTCCAGCAGTCCGTCGATCCTCTACATCATCGTCAACCTGCTGCCGTACGTGATTTTCGTCGGCATCTTCATCTATTTCCTGCGGCAGATGCAGCAAGGCGGGGCCGGAAAGGGCGCGATGAGTTTCGGGCGTTCGCGCGCGAAGATGCAGGGCGAGGACCAGGTCAAGGTCACTTTCGCCGACGTCGCCGGTTGCGATGAGGCAAAGGAGGAAGTCGGCGAACTGGTCGAGTTCCTGCGCGATCCGGGCAAGTTCCAGAAGCTCGGCGGCAAGATCCCGCGCGGCGTGCTGATGGTCGGTCCCCCGGGCACCGGCAAGACGCTGCTGGCGCGCGCGATCGCTGGCGAAGCAAAGGTGCCGTTTTTCTCGATCTCCGGTTCGGATTTTGTAGAGATGTTCGTCGGCGTCGGCGCCTCGCGCGTGCGCGACATGTTCGAGCAGGCCAAGAAGCACGCGCCGTGCATCATCTTCATCGACGAGATCGACGCGGTCGGTCGCCATCGCGGCGCGGGCCTCGGCGGCGGTCACGACGAACGCGAGCAGACATTGAATGCCTTGCTGGTCGAGATGGACGGCTTCGAAGGCAATGAAGGGATCATCGTCATTGCCGCGACGAACCGCCCTGACGTACTCGATCCGGCGCTGCTGCGTCCGGGCCGTTTCGATCGCCAGGTCGTGGTCGGGCTGCCCGACGTCCGCGGCCGCGAGCAGATTCTGCAGGTGCACATGCGCAAGGTGCCGATGGCCGAGGACGTCAAGCCGATGGTGATCGCGCGCGGCACGCCGGGTTTCTCGGGTGCCGATCTTGCGAATCTCGTCAATGAGGCCGCATTGTTCGCCGCGCGCGAAAATGCGCGTGAAGTGCGCATGGAACATTTCGATCGCGCCCGCGACAAGATCATGATGGGCACCGAGCGCCGCTCTCTCGTGATGAGCGAGGAAGAGAAGCGCAACACGGCCTATCACGAAGCCGGACATGCCATTGTCGGGCGGCTCGTGCCGGATCACGATCCGGTTTACAAGGTCACCATCATTCCGCGTGGCCGTGCGCTGGGCGTCACGGTGTATCTGCCCGAGGGCGATCGCTACAGTTACAACAAGGAAAACATCGAGAGCCGGTTGTGCTCGTTGTACGGCGGCCGCGTCGCGGAAGAATTGATCTTCGGTGCCGACAAGGTCACCACCGGCGCATCCAATGACATCGAGCGTGCGACCAAGATGGCGCGCAACATGGTCACCAAGTGGGGCTTGTCTGACGAAATGGGTCCGGTGACTTACGGTGAGGAAGAGGACGAAGTATTCCTCGGCCGTTCGGTCACTCAGCACAACAACGTGTCCGACGAAACCGCGCGCAAGATCGACGAAGTCGTACGCAACATCCTCGACCGCGCATATGTGCGCACGCGCGAAATCCTTACCGCGAACCGCGACAAGCTGCAGATCATGGCCGATGCCCTGCTGCTGTACGAAACCATCGACGCATTGCAGATCGACGCGATCATGGAAGGCCGTACGCCGCCGCCGCCGCTGGACTGGACCAAGGACGGCAAGCCGGTGCCGACCGACATCGCCGGTCCGAAACCTACCGCGCTTGGTGGACCCGCGCCGACGGTCTGACCGAGCAGTTGCTTGTCAGAAGCTGCACGACAGGCCAGAGTCCGCTCTGGCCTTTTTCTTTTCGGGATGGATGCAATGGATCATCGGCGTCGGCGCGCTTCTTCACTTGGTATTGGCATCGCGGTCGGTGCAGGCATGGGGGCCGCGCTCGGGGTCGCCCTGAACTCGATGCCGGTTGGCATGGCGATCGGAATCACCGCCGGGATCGCGCTTGGTTTGTGGCGACCTGGCAAGAAGAAAGACTGATGTTCGATATCACTCCCACTCTCGACTGCGGCGGTCGCGTGCTCACGCTGGATCGTGCGCGCGTTGTCGGCATCGTCAATGTCACGCCGGATTCGTTTTCGGGGGATGGATTGCCGTCGCCCGACGCGGCGATTGCGCGTGGATTGCGATTGGTGAAGGAGGGCGCGGATGCACTGGATGTCGGTGGCGAGTCCACGCGTCCGGGCGCAGACGAAGTTTCGGTCGAAGAAGAATTGCGCCGGGTGATTCCGGTGATCGAACGACTCGCGCGCGAATGCGCGGTGCCGGTCTTCGTGGACACATCGAAACCCGAAGTGATGTGCGCGGCGGTTGCCGCGGGTGCGGGCGCGATCAACGATGTGTACGCTCTGCGCCGTGACGGCGCGATGGATGCTGCCGCTGAACTGAAAGTACCGGTCGTGCTGATGCACATGCAGGGCGAACCGCGCACGATGCAGGACGCGCCCGACTACGACGATGTCGTCGCCGAAGTGCATCGCTACCTTGCCGAACGCATCTTCGCTTGCGAGATGAGCGGCATTTCAAAGAAGAAGATCATCGTCGATCCGGGTTTCGGATTCGGCAAGAGCCTCGGCCACAACCTGATGCTGCTGCGCCAACTCGCGCGCTTCGCCGATCTCGGCGTTCCCGTGCTCGCGGGCCTGTCGCGCAAGGGCATGATCGGCACGCTGACTGGACGCGTACAGGGCGAACGCGTGCATGGTTCGGTCGCCGCCGCGCTGATCGCCGCGCAAAACGGTGCGAAATTGATTCGCGTGCACGACGTCGCCGCAACGGTTGATGCGTTGAAAGTGTGGAATGGGGTTGCAGCGCTGACCGTGCATGCGGGGAAATCCACAAAATCCGCGCTGCCGAAGTGGTCGGACGAGGATTGATCGCGCTGTTCGACATGACCGATTCACGCATCGATTCCCGTCCGCCCGCCATTGCGATCATGGGCCCCACCGCTTCGGGCAAGACTGCGCTGGCGATCGACTGGGCGCAGCGGCTCGGCGGCGAGATCGTCAGCGTCGATTCGGCTCTTGTGTATCGCGGACTTGAAATCGGCGCCGCGAAGCCGACTGTCGATGAACGCGCGCGAGCGACGCACCACCTGCTTGACTTGCGCGATCCGCACGAACGTTACAGCGCAGCCGAGTTTGCGTCAGATGCCATGCTCGCATTGCACGCCATTGTCGCGCGCGGAAAGATTCCGCTACTGGTCGGCGGGACCGGCCTGTATTTTCGCGCGTTGCTGCATGGACTTTCGCCGATGCCGTCTGCCGATGCGACGTTGCGTTCCGCAATTGCTGCAGAGGGTGCGTCGCGCGGCTGGGAAACGTTGCATGCTGAACTCGCAACAATCGATCCCGCTGCGGCCATCCGCATCAAGGTCGGCGATCGCCAGCGCATCGGCCGCGCGATCGAAGTTTGGCGCCTCAGCGGCAGGCCGATCAGCGATTGGCAGAACGCGAGCGTGCGCCAGCCATTTCCGTTTCGCGTGCTCAAGCTCGTATTGTGTCCCGCCGATCGCGCGGTATTGCATGCGCGGATCGAGGCGCGTTTCGATGCGATGCTTGCCGATGGTTTCCTCGATGAAGTGGGTCGTTTGCGCGCCGACCCGTTCCTGCAAGCGTTGTCCGATCCGCTGGATTTGCCGGCCTTGCGCGCGGTCGGCTATCGGCAGGCTTGGCGACATCTGGACGGCGCGACCGACGCAAAAGAGTTTCGCGCCGAAGCCATCGCAGCCACGCGCCAACTCGCAAAGCGCCAGTTGACGTGGCTGCGCGGCGAGATCGATGCGCGGCGGTTCGATCCGCAAACAGACAGCGATGCGCTGGACGATGCGCTCGCACTTTTCCTGAACCGTCCTGCGCACGGCTGAGCCTCAGTCGCAGCGGCTTCGGCGCTGTGCGATCATGTTGACTTCCGGCCTGCGATGAATGGCCGGGCTGGCGCCGTGCGATTCACTCTGGCGTCCATAACGACAACATCGCAAATTCAATTGAAGGGGAAGCACATGGCCAAGGGCCTTACGTTGCAGGATCCGTTTCTGAATGCGCTACGTCGCGAGCGCGTTCCGTGCGCCGTGTATCTGGTCAACGGCATCAAGTTGCAGGGCACGATCGAGTCGTTTGACCAGTTCGTGGTGTTGCTGCGCAATACGGTCAGCCAGATGGTTTACAAGCATGCGATCTCGACCGTGGTGCCGTCGCGCAATGTGCGCATCGGCGCCGAAGGCGAGTCGCACGACGAGCCGGCGAATGCGCCGGTGGAGAACTAAACCCCGGTGTTCGAGCGCTCGCGCAAGGGTGAAAACGCCCTGCTGATCCAGCCATATTCCGGCGCCGCCGATCCGACCTTGCTGGAAGAGTTCGCGGACCTCGCGCGCTCGGCCGGCGCGACCGTGGTTGGCACCATCACCGCGAAAATCGCGCGTCGCAATCCAGCGTATTACATCGGCACCGGCAAGCTCGAGGAAGTGAAGCTGCTGTGCGAGAGCACCGGCGCGGATCTTGTGCTGTTCAACCAATTGCTGTCGCCGGTGCAGGAACGCAATCTCGAAAAAGAACTCGGCCGTCGCGTCGTCGATCGCACCGGCTTGATTCTCGACATCTTCGCGATGCGCGCGCATTCGCACGAAGGCCAGTTGCAGGTCGAGCTCGCGCAGCTCAAGCACATGGCGACACGGTTGATTCGCGGCTGGACGCATCTGGAGCGCCAGCGCGGCGGCAGCATCGGCCTGCGCGGCCCCGGCGAAACCCAGCTCGAAACCGACCGTCGCCTGTTGCAGAAACGCGTTGAACAACTCGAAAAACGGCTTGAGAAAGTCGGCGTGCAGCGTGCGCAGATGCGCCGCGCGCGCCTGCGCAACGAACTGCCGCGGGTTGCGCTGGTTGGCTACACGAACGCGGGCAAATCCACCTTGTTCAACACGCTCACCGAATCGAAAGTGTTCGTCGCCGACCAGTTGTTCGCCACGCTCGATCCAACGGTGCGGCGCGTCGAAGGGCTCGATTGCGGCCCGCTGGTGTTGTCGGATACTGTCGGTTTCGTGCGTGATTTGCCGCACGAACTGGTCGCCGCGTTTCGTTCCACGTTGTCCGAAGCGCGCGATGCCGACCTGTTGCTGCATGTCGTGGATGCCGCCGACCCGTTGCGCGACGAACGCATCGGCCAGGTCAACGCCGTGCTCAAGCACATCGACGCGGGCGACATTCCGCAACTGATGGTGTTCAACAAGATCGACCTCCTTGACGGGTCGATGCCGTCCATGGATGAACAAATGTCGCGGGCGCATGGAAGCGCAGGAGCGACCCCGCGTCGCGAACGTCCGGTCGACGCCGTGGAAAAAGTCTGGGTTTCGGCGCGCACCGGGGCTGGCCTGGATCTGTTGCGCAATGCGATTTCCGAACGCTTCGCCGCGCAACGCGTACAGGGCGAACTGCAATTGCAACCGAAATCGGCCCGTTTGCGCGCGCGCCTGCATGCGCTCGGGGCGATCAGCGACGAAGTAGCCGACGAACACGGCTGGCGCGTGCAGCTCGATCTGCCGCGCGTGCAGGCCGAGCAACTGGCGGCCGAAGCCGGCGGCGATGCGCTCGAGGCCTTGCTTGCTGGCCCCGACGCCCCTACCTACAATCATTGAAGACAACAACACAGCGTCCGGTTCACGTTCCTCGTACGGCGAGCACGACGTGTTGCGGCAGCGCAGGAGCGTACATGGCGTGGAATCTACCGGGTAAGGGCGGCGACAAGGGCGGCAAGGATCCGTGGAAGGGCCGCGATCCCGACCGCGAGACCGACGCCTTTCTCGACCGCCTCAAGCAAGGTATGGGCCGCATTTTTGGCGGCGAATCCGGCGGCAGCGACAACGGCCCGCGCTTCGCGATGTGGCTCGGCGTCCTCGTGCTGGTGGGATTGCTGTTCAGCAGTTTCCAGTCGATCAACGAGACCCAGCGCGGCGTGGTGCTGCGCTTCGGCCAGTTCAACCGGGTGATGACGCCGGGCGTGAATGCGAAATGGCTGTGGCCAGTGGAAACTGTCTCCAGGGTGGAAACGACTGGCGTGCGCATCGCATCCGACTCGGTGCGGATGCTCACCCGCGATCAGAACATCGTCTTGATCGATTACAACGTCCAGTACACCGTGTCGGATCCGCGCCTGTTCCTTTTCGGCAATCGCGATCCGGTCAAGATCCTCGAGCAGGCCGCCGAGAGCGTGGTGCGCGAAGTCGTCGGCGCGAGCCTGATGGACGATGTCATCGGCCAGAAATCGATGGACGCCGGGCATCTGCGCGATCGGCTGCAGGTCTCGCTCGATGAATACCATACCGGCCTGCTGGTGGCGGATTTCACGATCAAGAAAGTGGGTCCGCCGGACGAGGTCAAGGACGCGTTCGACGACGTCGCCCGCGCGCAACAGGACAAGGACAAGGCCATCCAGCAGGCGCACGCGTACGAGAGCCAGATCGTGCCCGTTGCGCGCGGTCGGGCCGCGAGCGTGCTGATCGGTGCTGAAGGCTACAAGGCCGCCATCATTGCCGCCGCACAAGGCGACTCACAGCGCTACACCCTGCTGGCCGACCAATACCACAAGGCGCCTGAAGTGATTCGCAAACGCCTGTATCTGGAGACGATGGAAACCGTGCTCGCCAATTCGCCCAAGGTGGTCGCAGGCCGCGGCAACAACATGATCTATCTTCCAGGCGGCCAGCAGTCGGGCGGCTCCGCGCCAGCAACAGTTGCAGCGTTGCCGGTCAATCTGCCGTCCGTGACGGCAAGCCTGCCGGCATCGCCAGATGACAGCGTGCGCGGGGATCGCGCGCCGCGTGCGGATGGCCGTGGGGAGCCACGCCAGTGAAGATCATCTGGATCGTCATTGCCGGCCTCCTTCTGATATTGCTGGCCGGCTCGGCATATGAAGTCGGCGAGGGCCAGCTTGCCCTGCAATTCCAGTTCGGCCGCATCGTGCGGACGGATGCAAGGCCGGGTCTGCATTTCAAGTTGCCGATCGTGCAAAACGTCAAGTTGTTCGATCGCCGCATCATTACTCTCGATGCGCCGCCTGCGCGATACCTCACCCAGGAAAAGAAGTCGATCAGCATCGATTATTTTGCGACATGGCGCATCAAGGATGTACGTCGCTTCTACACGGCGACCCTCGGCATCGAGGACAGTGCGGAGCAGCGGCTGACGCCAATCGTGGTCGAGGCGTTGCGCAACACGATCAACCAGCGCCAGTTGCAGGACATCGTGGTGCTCGATCGCAGCAATCTCGGCGGGCAGATGCTGCGCGACGTCAATCGCATCACCGAAACCTCGTTGGGAATCGAAGTGGTGGATATTCGCATCAAGCGCATCGACCTGCCCGAGGACAGCAATGTGCTGAAATCGGTGTACGAGAGGATGGCTGCCGAACGCTCGCGGGCGGCGACGAAGCTGCGCGCCGAGGGCGAAGAGGAGTCTTCGAAGATCACCGCCGAGGCCGATCGCCAGCAGCAAGTGATCAAGGCCGATGCCGAGCGCGATGCCCAGCAATTGCGTGGCCAGGGCGACGCCGCAGCGGCCGCCATCGCAGCGCAGGCTTACAGCCAGGATCCGGAGTTCTATGCGTTTTATCGCAGCATGCAGGCATACAAGACGGCGTTCGGAGGCAAGGATGTGCTGGTGCTCGATCCGGATTCGGAACTGATGCGCTACTTTGTCAATCCCGGCCGCGCAGCTGCTGGCAAGTAGTCTTGGCGGTAACGAATGAATCGCACCGATCTGTTGGCCGCGTTGTGCCTTGTGCTGGTGATCGAAGGCCTGTTCCTGCTGGCCGCCCCCGGAGCTTGGAAACGCATGGCGGCCCACCTCGCCATCGTCTCCGAGCGCGGCTTGAGGCTTGGCGGGGGCGCCATGATCATCATCGGTCTGATCGCCCTGCAACTCCTGCGCTAGCCGCCGCCGCCGAAAACGAGGATAATTTTGCAAAGCCGGGGGCCATCCTCCGGCTTTCGTTGTTTTCACACTTGTCTTTGTTTTTAGACGTGTCCAAATATTGTCGTGGTTGAGAGCAATGGGGGCGAGAGCCTGCGCCTGCATGAGTCCAGTGGACTCATGCGCAGGATCGAGCGCCCGCAGCAGGATGCGGAGGGCTGTCCACGATCGCATGCGATCGTGACTTGGTGAGGCCGTGGACGGCCGAACCTGGCAACGACTCGTCGCCCCCTCACGCGGATTCATTTACTTTCGGGAGTTGAGATGGGCCAGTCCGTAGTAGTGCTAGGCGCCCAATGGGGCGACGAAGGCAAAGGCAAGATCGTCGATCTTTTGACCGAACGCATCGGCGCGGTGGTGCGCTTCCAGGGCGGCCATAACGCCGGCCACACGCTGGTCATCGGCGGCAAGAAAACCGTGCTGCACCTGATTCCTTCCGGCATCCTGCGCGACGACGCGTTGTGCCTGATCGGCAATGGCGTGGTGCTGTCGCCGGCCGCGCTGCGCAAGGAAATCGAGGAACTCGAAGCCACCGGCATCGACGTACGCTCGCGCCTGAAAATCAGCCCGGCGACGCCGCTGATCATGCCGTACCACATTGCGCTGGATCAGGCCCGCGAGAAAGCTGCCGGCGGCAAGGCGATAGGCACCACCGGCCGCGGCATCGGGCCGGCTTACGAGGACAAGGTCGCGCGTCGCGGCGTGCGCGTGGCCGATCTGAATTATCCGGACGAGCTCGCGGAAAAGCTGCGCGAGGTCATGGATTACCATAACTTCGTGCTGACGAAATACCTCGGCGCCGACGCGGTTGATTTCCAGAAGACGCTCGATGAGGCGCTGGAATTCGGCGCATACGTCGATCCCATGAAGACCGACGTGGCCGGCCTGCTGCACGAGCTGCGCCGCGACGGCAAGCGCATCCTGTTCGAGGGCGCGCAAGGCTCGCTGCTGGACATCGACCACGGAACATATCCCTATGTCACCTCGTCGAACACCACGATTGGCGGCGCACTTGCCGGCAGCGGTGTCGGTGCGGACTCCATCGACTATGTACTCGGCATCGCCAAGGCCTATGCGACTCGCGTCGGCGGCGGCCCGTTCCCGACCGAGCTCGACGACGCGATGGGCGAAGACATCCGCAAGCGCGGCGCCGAGTTCGGCGCGACCACAGGGCGGCCCCGCCGTTGCGGCTGGATCGACCTCGTCGCACTCAAGCGCGCGGTGATGATCAACGGCATGTCCGGCCTGTGTATCACCAAGCTCGACGTGCTCGACGGCCTGCCGTCGCTGAAGATGTGCATCGCCTACAAATACCGCGGCAAGCAGACCGAATACGCGCCGCTGGACGCAGCTGGCTGGAACGAGTGCGAGCCGGTGTATCTGGAATTTCCTGGCTGGAGCGAATCCACCCACGGCATCACCGAATTCGCCAAACTTCCGCCCGCAGCGCGCGCGTACCTGCGCTCGCTCGAGGAGCTTGTCGGCTGTCCGCTGGCGATGGTCTCGACCGGACCCGACCGCGATGCGAACATCGTTTTGCGCGATCCGTTCGCCTGAAAAAGTTTGGGCTCACTTCCGTCACCTCCGACCCCGGCCTGTGCCGGGGTTTTTATTTTCTTCCAACGGATTATTTGCACGTTCGCGCATTTCGCTTCCAGGGGGTCGGTGGCCGCTCACAAACCCGTCGTGAGGGCAAATTTCATTGTTGCATTGCAACTGAATTATGGTGGGCTATGCGCGAGCCTGGAACCCGATATGTGGATATGTGCGAACGCAGATGTTGCGGAGCAACATAGTCAATACGCTGGCGTATCCGTTGGTTAAAAATCTTTAATTGACGAACACTTGAAAGCGTCATAGCTTCCGCCCGTCGTCGAAAGCATGACTTTAGTCACGGCTTGATGTCTTTCGTCACGATGTCCGGAAGCGATACCCGGACTTTGCCCTGAACCGATCGCGCCGCTGGCAGCTTCGTCAGCGACGCCCACCACACACACATCTGGGGTTCCGAATGAAATCGACGTCAACAAGCATGCGTAAAACGACTCTTGCCCTCGCCGTGGTCGCGGCGCTTTGCAGTGCAGGGGCGATTGCCGCGCCGGTGTCCAAGGCGCCGGGGTAT
>JBBQAN010000026.1:0-37184 GCA_038316385.1 Lysobacterales bacterium
GCAGAAGCGCGGCAGCATCCTGTTCATCGGCACCAAGCGCTCGGCGCGCGAGGCGATGAAGGAAGAAGCCACCCGTTGCGGCATGCCCTACATGACCCAGCGCTGGCTCGGCGGCACGCTCACCAATTTCGCCACGGTCAAGAAGTCCGTCAGTCGCCTGAAGGAACTCGAAGCCGCTGAAACCGACGGCACGTTCGAGAAGCTGGTGAAACACGAAGTGCTGCAGCGCCGCCGCGAACGCGAGAAGCTCGACAGCTCGCTGGGTGGCATCAAGGCCATGGATCGCCTGCCCGACGCGCTGTTCGTGATCGATATCGGCCACGAGAACATCGCCGTGCAGGAAGCCAAGAAGCTCGGCATTCCGGTTATCGCGGTCGTGGATACCAATTACGACCCGGCGCTGGTCGATTACGCGATCCCGGGCAACGACGACGCCATCCGCGCCGTGCAGTTGTATGCACGTGCCGCCGCTGATGCCGTGCTGGAAGGCAAGGCTGCTGCACCGATCGTCGGTCGCCAGGAGGACGAGTTCGTCGAACTCGACGCCGATGGCAACCCGGTTCCGAACGACGACAAGAAGAAAAAACACACTGGGCCAAACGACCGTCGCCCCGGCAACGACCGCGACCGCCGTCCACCGGTCAAGCGTCCGGCACCTCCACATGCCGCTACTGCGGCCGCCAAGCCACGCGCCGCCGAATAAGCGCCGGTTCCAGCGACGACGCATGCAGCGGAGCGATCATGCCCCGCCGCATCCCTATCCGGACGCGCCCATTGCGCGCGTCTTTCGTACAAATGTTGAGAGGTTGACACGATGGAAATCACCGCAAGCCTGGTGAAAGAACTGCGCGAGCGCTCCGGCGCCGGCATGATGGAATGCAAGAAGGCATTGTCCGAAAAGGGCGGCGATATCGAAGCGGCGATGGAACATCTGCGCGTGACGGGTCTGGCGAAAGCTGACAAGAAGTCCGGCCGCGTCGCTGCCGAAGGCCGCGTCGTGCTTGCGCAGGATACCGACACGACCGCTGGCTCCAACAGGGCTGTGCTGGTCGAGGTCAACTCCGAAACCGATTTCGTCGCCAAGGACGCAAATTTCATCACGTTTTCGGACGAGGTCGCCAAGACTGCGCTCGCTAGCGGAGTCCAGGTTGTCGATGCGCTCAAGAACGCTGCTACCTCCTACGGCAAGACTGTCGAGGAAGGCCGCCAGTGGTTGGTCGCGAAGATCGGCGAAAACGTGCAGGTGCGTCGCATGGCGCGCATCGACAGCGCGCACAACGTCGGCGCTTACGTGCATGGCGGTCGCATCGGTGTGCTGGTCGAACTCAAGGGTGGTGATGCCGATCTCGCGCGCGGGCTCGCGATGCACATCGCGGCGATGAATCCCCCGTACGTCTCGCCCGACCAAGTACCCGCCGAGATCGTGCAGAAAGAGAAGGACATCGCGCTGGCGCAGGTAAAAGATACGGGCAAGCCGGCCGAGATCATCGAGAAGATGATTAGCGGCAAGGTCAACAAGGCGCTGTCCGACATCTGCCTCACCGGCCAGCCGTATGTGCTGGATACCAATTCGACGGTGGAAGCGGTGCTCAAGAAAGCGGGTGCGCAGGTGCTGCGCTTCGATCGCCTTGCGGTCGGCGAAGGCATCGACAAACCGGACGGCGACGACTTCGCGACCGAAGTCATGAAGCAGGCCGGTCTTGCCTGAGGTTGACGGTGACCCCTGCTGACGAAAAGCCACGAGAAATCGTGGCTTTTTCATTGATGGCAGTCAGGTTACGTCACCTCTCGCACTGGACAATGCGGGCCATTCGTGAAATGAATAGACGGCGGGCTGTTTACCCGGCCGGCATTCGGAGGTTCCATGCGTATCGGATTGACAGTTGATTCGGCCTGCGATCTGCCGCGTGAGTTTCTCGATCAACACAATGTGGTCGTGCTGCCGATCGCGGTGAAGATCGACCAGACGGTATTTTCGGACGAACGCGATCCCGCAGCGACGTTGCGTTTCTACCGCGAAAGCCTTGGTGACCGCGGCCATGCGGCCGAAACGCTGCCCTACACTGTCGAGCAAATCCGCGAGTTGTTCCTGTCGCGGCTGGTCTGCGAATTCGATTTCGTGTTCTGCCTGACCATTATGTCCACGCGCAGCCCGATCCACGAAAACTGCGTGATGGCGAGCCGCGAAATCCTCCGCTATTACCACCCAATCAGGAAAAAGGCCGGTCTCAAGGGCATCTTCCAGATGCGCGTGATCGACAGCCAGACATTGTTCGCTGGCCAGGCGATCACGGTGCTTGACGGTGTTCGCTTGATCGAAGCGGGCGCGGACCACAACACAATCCGCGAGCGCCTGGAATTGCTCGTCAAGAACACCTACGCCTACATGCTGCCGCGCGATCTGTATTACCTGCGTGCGCGCGCCGCCAAGAAAGGCGACAAGAGCGTGAGCTGGTTCAAGGCCGCACTCGGTACCGCACTCGACATCAAACCGATCCTGCAGGCGTACCGGGGACAGACCGGCGCGGTCGGCAAGGCAAAGGGTTTCGATGGCGGCGCGCTCGCCTTGTTCGGTTACGCAGCCGATCGCGTGCGCAAGGGCCTGCTGGCTCCTTACGTGAATCTCAGTTACGGCGGCGAGTTGAACAAGCTCTATGCTCTGCCCGGCTACGAACAACTTGCGCGTACATGCGAGGAACACGGCGTGCAAATTGGCGCGACCGGGATGAGCATCACCGGTATGGTCAATGTTGGCGAAGGCGCGGTCACGCTCGGTTTCGCCGCAGAGCCACACGAACCGAGGTTCTGAGTTCTGCCTTCTTGCGCGCGATCGCGTTGTCCGTGCGCTGATCTCTTCGACTCCACAGGAGAAGTGTATGCGTATCGGAATCACGGTTGACTCATCCTGCGATCTTCCGCCCGAATGGCTCGAGGAAAACAAGGTCGTGGTGCTGCCGACTACAGTAAAGATCGACAACACGACCTTTGCCGACACCCGCGACCCGGTGGCCACCCTGAAGTTCTACCGCGAAACTCTCGGCGAGCGCGCGCAGGCGGCGATCACCATCCCGTTCACCAGCGAGCAGTTCCGCGAGGTGTACCTGAACCGTCTGGTGACCGAATACGAATTCGTGTTTTCGATCGTGATATCCAAGACGCGCAGCCTGATCTACGAGAACGCGACCAAGGCCAGCCACGAGATCCTGCGCTACTACCATGAAATCCGCCAGAAAGCGGGCCTCAAGGGCATCTTCCAGATGCGCATCATGGACAGCAAATCGGCCTTCTCCGGCCCCGGCTTGGCTGTGCAGGAAGGCGTGCGCATGATCGCGGCCGGCGAGCATCACAACGCGATCCGCGAGCGGCTGGAGTTCCTCGCCGACAACACCTACGCCTACATGGTGCCGCGCGACCTATTCCACCTGCGCGCGAGCATCATCAAGCGCGGCGACAAAAGCCTGCCATGGTACCGCGCCGCAGTCGGCACGATGCTCGACATCAAGCCGATTCTGCAGATCTACAAGGGCGAGACCGCGAACGTCGGCAAGGCCAAGGGCTTCGACGCAGCTGCAGTTGCGCTGTTCAAGTACACCGAGGAGCGCGTGCGCAAGGGTCTGCTGATGCCGCGGGTCAATTTCAGTTACGGCGGCGAACTGCAAAAGCTTTACTCGCTGCCCGGCTACGACAAGCTCGTGCGTACATGCGAGGAGCATGGCGCCACGGTGACTGCAGCGGTCATGAGCATCACCGCGATGGTGAACGTCGGCGAAGGCGCGCTGACCGTCGCCTTCGTTTCGCCGCCGCATGAGGTGAAGTTCTGACGTAGCAATCTGCTTGCCGGAACTGACAGCCCTTCGCCATGCGGTTAGACTCCACGGGTTTGCCCAGCCAGTCGAGGCCACCGTGATGCCCACCGCGCCGATGTTCCGCCGCATCCTGCTCAAGCTTTCCGGTGAGGCACTGATGGGCCGTGAGGATTACGGCATCGACCCGGAAGTCATCAACCGACTCGCACGCGAGATCATTGAGGTGCAACAGGCGCGGATTGAGGTCGGCCTGGTGATCGGCGGCGGTAATATCTTCCGTGGCGCAGGCCTTGCGAAGGGCGGCATGGATCGCGTCACCGGCGACAACATGGGCATGCTGGCGACGGTGATGAATGCGCTGGCCATGCAGGACGCTCTCGAAAAGCTCGGCGCGAAGGCACGGGTGATGAGCGCGATCAAGATCAACGAAGTCTGCGAGGATTTCATCCGCCGCCGCGCGATCCGGCATCTGGAAAAAGGCCGCATCGTGCTGTTCGCGGCCGGCACCGGCAACCCGTTCTTCACGACCGATTCTGCTGCGGCCTTACGCGCGGTGGAAGTCGGGGCCGACTTGCTGCTCAAGGCCACCAAGGTCGATGGCGTGTACGACGCCGATCCCAAGACCCATCCAAACGCGGTGCGTTACGACGAGTTGAGCTACGACGACGTCATCGCGCGCAACCTGCAGGTGATGGACACCGCCGCGATCGCGCTATGTCGCGATCACGACATGCCGTTGCGCATTTACGACACCACCCGCGCCGGCAACCTGATGCGCATCCTGCATGGAGAGGCCGTCGGCACGCTGGTGCATCGCAAAGGCTGAGTCTCCGCAAACTTGATCGCTGCGAAGTGGCGCGCGCTGCTCCGACCGGTGTTATCTGCCTGCTTACGGTTAGTGGCTACAGTCGCTCCAGGCGACTGCGTGCACTTCCCACATCCATGTGTGTCGCCCGCTATAATCGCGTGTTCGCCGCAGGCTTCGGAGCCGACCATGATCAACGAGATCCAGCAAGACGCACTAACGCGCATGCATAAATGCGTGGAAGTGTTGCGCCACGACTTGACCAAGGTCCGCACCGGCCGCGCCAGCTCTGCGCTCGTCGATCACCTCAAGGTCAACTACTACGGCTCGGACATGCCGCTGACCCAAGTCGCCAGCGTCGCGGTCACCGACGCGCGCACCTTGACTATCACGCCGTGGGAAAAAGCCATGATCGGCCCGGTCGAGAAAGCGATCCTCGCCTCCGATCTCGGCCTGACCCCGACCACCGCCGGCACCGTGATCCGCATCAACCTGCCCGCACTGACCGAGGAGCGCCGCCGCGAGCTCGGCAAGCATGTCGCCCATGAAGGCGAGAACGCCAAAGTCGCCGTCCGCAATGTGCGCCGCGATGCGATGCAGCAAGTCAAGGAATTGCTCAAGGAAAAAAAGATCACCGAGGACGACGAGCGTCGCAGCGAGGACGATATCCAGAAGCTGACCGACAAGTCGATCAAGGAAGTGGACGACGTCGTTCGTACCAAGGAACAGGAGTTGCTGGCGATCTGAGGCGACCGACTTCCAGCCCGATGACCGTTCCTACTCTCGCCTCGAGCGCAATGCTCCCCAACGCCGCAGTCAGCGACGATCCACGCAGGCCGCGCCATATCGCGATCGTGATGGATGGCAACGGCCGTTGGGCCGAACGCCGGCATCGTCCGCGTGCGCTCGGGCACCGCGCAGGCGCGCGCACGGTGCGATTGTGCGTGCGTTTTTGTCTTGAACAACACGTCGAATCGCTGACCCTGTTCGCGTTTTCCAGTGAAAACTGGAAGCGGCCGAAAGAGGAAGTCGGCGCGTTGATGTCGCTATTCCTGCGCTCGCTCGACCGCGAGGTGGCCGAACTGCACCGGCATGGCGTACGCCTGCGTTTCATCGGCGAGCGCGCGCATTTCTCGGTAGCCATCCGCGAACGCATGCACGGCGCCGAGGCGCTGACCGCAGCCAATTCTGCGCTGACCCTCACGATCGCAGCGAGCTACGGCGGACGTTGGGATATCGTGCAGGCCTGCCGCGCGATCGTGCGCGACGCGATCGGCGGTGTGCTCGATCCCGACGCCATCGACGAATTGATGTTTGGCAAACGGCTCGGGCTGGCCGATCTGCCGGAACCGGATCTGTTCATCCGTACTGGCGGCGACCATCGCATCAGCAATTTCCTGCTGTGGCAGATGGCGTACACCGAATTGTGGTTCACCGAAACCCTCTGGCCCGACCTGGACGAAAACGAACTCGCGCGCGCGCTGGCCGATTTCGCAGCGCGCGAACGCCGCTTCGGCCTGACCAGCGCGCAACTCGCGACTACCCGAGGAAATCCCGCATGAGCGCACAGCGCATCATCACCGCCGCTGTGCTGGCCCCGTTGGTGGTCGCGTCACTGCTGTTTCTCAAGACGCCCTATGTCGCCGCGCTCGCTGCAGGGATATTCCTGCTCGGCCTGTGGGAATGGTCGCGTCTGGTCGGCATCGACGAACCGTTGCGACGCGCGATGTACGTGATGGCGAACATCGCCGTCATGGCCGCATTGGCATGGGGCGGACGACCTTTGTTCGGTGCCATCGCCCTGGCTGGCGTGGTGTGGTGGCTGTTCGCGACGCTATGGCTGGCGCGCCCGGACTTCGGTCGAAACGGCAGCAGCTGGGCGCGCTCGCTCAAACTCGCTGCAGGGACGTTGTCGATCATCCCGGCGTGGTGCGCGCTGATTCTGCTGCATGCCGGCAACCCGGATGCACATGGCGATCCGAATGGCCCGCGCTGGGCGTTACTCGGATTGGTCATGGTATGGGCTGCGGACAGTTGTGCTTATTTCGTCGGAGTTCGCTGGGGCAAGCGCAAACTGGTTCCGAAGATCAGCCCGGGCAAGACCTGGATGGGTTTGTGGGGCGGCGTGATCGGTGCGATGGCGGTCGGCGTCGCCGGCGCATCGTTGGTCGGCGTCCAACCGAAACAATTACCCTCGATGGCCGTGCTGGCCTTGCTCACAGTGACCGCGTCGGTGATCGGCGACTTGTTCGAGAGCCTGATGAAGCGTCATTCGGGCTACAAGGACTCGGGCACTCTGATCCCCGGCCACGGCGGCGTGCTTGATCGCATCGACAGCATGCTGGCTGCGTTACCGGTGCTGTTGATTGCGAAG
Source organism: Lysobacterales bacterium (assembly GCA_038316385.1). Taxonomy (GTDB): domain Bacteria; phylum Pseudomonadota; class Gammaproteobacteria; order Xanthomonadales; family Xanthomonadaceae; genus SZAS-103. Next base: position 6,986 of record JBBQAN010000026.1, read on the forward strand.
GGCTGGCTGGATCTTTGATCTGCGCATGAATGCATACTCCAAGTCCATGAATTCAGAGCTCAGATGACGCATAGAGCCTTGAGAAACATTGCGGTGCTGGGTGCGACGGGATCGATCGGCGCATCGGCGCTGGATGTGATCGCGCGCCATCCGGATCGGTTTGCCGCGACCGTGTTGAGCGCGGACGTACGCGTGGATGAACTGATCGCACTGTGCGTTCGCTTTCGGCCCCAGCATGCGGTGATCGCACAGTCCGCGCTCTATCCTGTATTGCGCGATGGCCTGATCGCCGCCGGCTTGAACACAACCGCACACGGCGGTGCCGAAGCATTGTCGGTATTGGCGGGCAGCGATGCCTGCGACACCGTGATCGCCGCGATCGTTGGCGCAGCGGGGATGGATTCCACCCTCGCCGCAGCACGCGCCGGCAAGCGGCTGCTGCTCGCGAACAAGGAATCCGTGGTGCTGGCCGGCACGCTGTTGATGCGCGCCTGCGCGGAACATGGTGCCGAGATCATTCCGATCGACAGCGAACACAATGCGATCTTCCAGTGCCTGCATGGTTTTGGATCGGCGTCGGAGCGCGTGCGCAAACTGATCCTGACCGCATCCGGCGGCCCCTTTCTGAACCAAAGCCGCGCGCAATTGTCGCAAGTCACTGCCGAGCAGGCTTGCGATCATCCAAACTGGAAAATGGGTCGCAAGATTTCCGTGGATTCAGCGACATTGATGAACAAGGGTCTGGAAGTCATCGAAGCGCACTGGCTGTTCGGCATGCCCGCCGAGCGCATCGAGGTGATCGTGCATCCGCAAAGCATCGTGCATTCAATGGTCGAGCATGTGGACGGATCGGTGATCGCGCAACTCGGTCAGCCTGACATGCGCACGACGCTGGCCTGTGCGCTCGCATGGCCGGAACGGGTCGCATCGGGAGTCGCTCCGCTGGATCTCGGCCAGATCGGCTCGTTGACATTCCAGCACCCTGACCGAAATACTTTCGCCTGCCTTGATCTCGCCTACGCCGCACTCGCTGCGGGTGGTACGGCCTGCGCCACGCTAAGCGCCGCCAACGAGATCGCCGTGGACGCATTCCTGGATGGGCGGATCGGTTTCCTCGATATTCCCGCAATAATCGACGAAACCATGGAACGTGCCGAGTTGTTACCCGCCGACAGCATCGATACCCTGCTGGCCGCTGACGCTGCTGCGCGCCGCGAGGCGGCGACGCAAGTGGCGCAGCGCTCCATTCGCGCCGGGAGCCGCGCTTGACGACGTTTTTTGGCTCGGTTTGGTGGCTGATCGTCAGCATCAGCATTCTCGTGACCTTCCACGAGTTCGGGCATTTCTGCGTTGCGCGCTTTTTCGGCGTGCACGTGTTGCGCTTTTCGATCGGATTCGGCAAGCCGCTGCTGAAACACGTGGATCGCGATGGCACCGAGTTCGTCATCTCGGCAATACCACTTGGCGGTTACGTGAAAATGCTCGACGAGGCCGAGTTCGAGGTCGATCCGGCCGACGTCCACCGCGCATTCAATCGCAAGCCGGTGCTGCAACGCATGGCAATTGCCGCAGCAGGGCCGGTCGCCAATTTCCTGCTCTGTTTCGCGTTGTTCTGGTTGATGTTCGTGATCGGCCTGCCGGACTACCAGCCAATTGTCGGCCAGGCGAACGGCCTCGCGGCGCAAGCCGGATTTGTCGCAGGAGATCGCTTGCTGAGCGTCGATGGCGAGCACGTCGATACCTGGACTGATGCAGGCATGCTGCTAGCCAACGCGGCGGCCGATCGCAGGGCGGCCACGGTGGAGGTTGCCCATGCAGACGGCGGCCATGCGCTGCGGACGCTGCAATTGCAGCAACTGGCCAGCGGGATCGATCAATCCCAGGAACTGGGCGAAATCGGTATTGTACCCAAGCAGATGATCCTGCCAGCGGTTGTCGGCAAGATCACGGAGGGCGGCCCCAGCGACCAACTGAAGGTAGGCGACCGTATCCTTGCAGTCGATGGCGATGCAGTGGCGAATTTTGATGCGCTCGTCGCCAAGACCCACGCCAACGCACGCGCCAATAGACCGCTGCACCTGACCGTTCAGCGCGGCGGCGAGCGCCTTCAGATGGATGTCGTGCCTAAAATGGGAAATCCCGGCAACGGCAAGCAGACGCTGCTGATCGGGATCGGCCCACAAGTCATCGACGCCGTTCGCGACGGCTTGCGGCGCTACGGCCCTGTCGATGCCCTCGGTGCCAGCGCCCACGAGATGCATCGCCAGACCGCGGCCACGCTCGATCTGCTGCGCCGAATCTTCGTACACGGCAATACCGAGGGCGTTTCCAGCGTAGTCGGCATTGCCCGCTACGCCAACGATGCAGCCGGCCTCGGCCTAGCCTGGTTCCTGTTTTTCCTGGCGATTCTTTCGCTGAGCCTCGGTATCATGAACTTGCTGCCGGTACCGATCTTGGACGGCGGGCATCTCCTGTATTACCTTATAGAGCTGGTGAAAGGCAGCCCGGTCAGCGAACGCTCGCTGGCGGTCGGCCAATACATCGGTCTGGCGCTGCTCGGCGGGCTGATGTGCGTGGCGTTCTACAACGACCTGCTGCGTCCTCTGTCCTGACTTCGCAATCGCCTGCCGCGCAATACCAACCCTTTACCACCCGTGGAACCCTTCCGCGGCCAACCGGATGCACAGATGACGCGTACCGCAGTTCCTCGCCTGCTCGCCCTCGCCCTGACCGCAGCCCTCGCCTTCGCGCCGGGCGCCAAAGCACAGAACTTCGAGCCCTTCCGGGTGCAGGACATCCGCATCGACGGCCTCCAGCGCATCGCCCCGGGCACGGTCTTCACCTATCTCTCGATCGAGAAAGGCGACACCGTCGACCGCGCCGCCGCAGCCAATGCGATCCGCGCCCTGTTCAAGACCGGTTTCTTCAACGATGTCGAAATCGACCGCCAAGGCGACATTCTGGTGGTAAAGGTCACCGAGCGCCCGGCGATCAACAAACTCATCATCGTCGGCAACAAGGAAATCAAGACCGAGGATCTCGAAAAAGGCCTCAAACAGATTGGCTTGGCCGAGGGCGAAACCTTCGATCGCCTGAGCCTCGATCGCGTTTCCCAGGAACTCAACCGGAATTACGACGATCGCGGCAAGTACAACGTCACGATCACGCCGACCGTCACCCCGCTGGACCGCAACCGCGTTGACGTGACGATCACGATCGCCGAAGGCCAGGTCGCGAAAATCCGCAACATCAACATCGTCGGCAACCAGGCTTTCAACGACAAGCTGTTGATGGACAATTGGGAATCGTCCACCGGAAGCTGGCTGTCCTGGTACAAGCACGACAATCAGTATTCCCGCGAGAAGCTCTCAGGCGATCTGGAAAAGCTCAATTCGTACTATCTCGACCGCGGCTATATCGACTTCAACGTCGATTCGACACAGGTGGAGATCACACCCGACCGCCGTGATATGTTCCTGACCACGAACATTAGCGAAGGCCAAATCTACAAGGTATCCAGCGTTACCGTCTCCGGCGATACCATCGTGCCGAAAGCGGATCTGGAAAAGCTGGTCACGGTCAAGGAGGGTGAGGTTTTCTCGCGTCGCCAGCTTGAGAACACGGTCGATCGCATGACCATCGTACTCAGCAACATCGGCTACGCATTCGTCAAGATCACCCCAGTACCGGAGGTCGACAAGGATGCACGCACGGTCGGCATCGATTTTCAGGTCGCGCCGGGACCGCGCGTGCTGGTGCGACGGATCGTCTTCAAGGGCAATACCCGCACCGCCGATTCGGTGTTGCGCCGCGAAATGCGTCAGCTAGAAGGCAGCTGGTTCTCGCAGGCTGCGGTCGATCGGTCGCGCATCCGTCTGCAACGACTCGGCTTTTTCGACGACATCACCGTGGACACGCCCGCAGTCCCAGGCACCAACGATCAGGTTGATGTGGTCGTCAACGTCAAGGAACACACTTCCGGGCAATTCACGTTCGGGCTCGGCTACTCTCAGCTCGAAGGATTGATCACCACCCTCCAGCTCGATGAAAACGACTTCCTCGGCACCGGTAATCACTTCGGCATTACCATATCGAACAGCGTCTTCCAGAAGAGCGTGAATTTCAACTATCTGGATCCCTACTTCACCGCCAGCGGGGTGTCCGTCGGTTACGGGTTGTTCTATACCCAGTTCAACAACTCCAACTTCAACACTGCGCAGTATTCGAGCAACTCCAGCGGCGGAACGGTGACGTTCGGCGTGCCGATCACCGAGAACGACACGGTCGGCCTCACCCTGGGTGCCAACTCCAAAAAAATCCAAGTGATTCCCGGGCTGACGCCCGAGGTGATCATCGACTATCTCAATGCCGTCAATCACTTCACGTTCAAGACCGAGAGCGCCGATATTTCCTGGGCCAAAGACACGCGCAACAGCTTTTTCGCGCCGACCCGGGGCACCTACCAGCGCTTTGGCGCGTTCATCGCATTGCCGGGCTCAACCCAGGAGTATTACAAGCTTTCGTATTCGTTCGAACACTTCTTCCCGCTGAGCTCGTATCTCGTACTTCGCACTGCAACAAACCTGGGTTACGGCAACGGTTACGGCAATGCAAAAGGCAACGGCCTGCCCTTCTTCGAGAACTTCTACGCCGGCGGCGTGACCTCGGTGCGTGGTTTTCGCGACAATACCCTTGGCCCATTCGCTTTTGCAGCGGGCTCGCCGACCCAGCAACCGCTGGGTGGCGCAGTCAAGACGACCGGCTCGATCGAAACATTCTTCCCGCGCCTGCTGAGCACTGAATCGGCACGCCTCTCTACCTTCATCGACTTCGGCAACGTGTACGCGAAACCCGGCGATTTCAGTTTCAACACGTTGCGGGCTTCCGTCGGTATCGCATTGCAATGGCGTGCGCCAATCGGGCCGATCATCATCAGTTATGCCCAACCAATCCGCAGCCAACCCGGCGATCAGCCGGAACACCTGCAATTCACTTTCGGCAGCAGTTTCTGACCAAGGTTGGCGTCCACGACGATCATGGCGACTACCGCGTTCACCCTGGCCCATCTGGCCGAACGTTTCGGCCTGGGCCTGCGTGGCGACGCAACGGTGTCTATCGTCGGCGTCGCATCGCTCGCGCGGGCGGGCGCGGGTCAGCTTGCGTTCCTTGCCAACCCGCGTAATCGCGCCGAGCTCGCCAACACCGGGGCTGCGGCGGTCGTGTTGCGTGAGGCCGATGCGCACGCCGCGCCGTCGGCCTGCCTGATCGCTGAAGACCCCTACATCGCGTTCGCGCGCATCGCGGCGCTGTACGATCCGCGTACGCGCCCTGCTTTCGGCATTCATCCGAGCGCTGCTGTCGATTCGTCCGCGCAGATCGATCCGGGCGCGCATGTCGGCGCATTTGTCAGCATCGGCGCACGCAGCGTGGTAGCGGCTGGAGCAATCCTTGGCCCGGGCTGCGTGGTCGGCGAGGATTGCGCGATCGGCGCGGACAGCGAACTCGTCGCACGCGTCACTCTGGTTTGTCGCGTACGGATCGGTCGTCGCGTGCTGATCCATCCGGGCGCCGTGCTGGGGGCCGACGGGTTCGGCCTGGCCAGGGACAAGGACGGCTGGATCAAGGTCCCGCAGCTCGGCGGCGTGGTGATCGGCGACGATTGCGAGATCGGCGCGAATACCTCCATCGATCGCGGCGCTCTCGACGACACCGTGCTTGAAGAAGATGTCCGCCTCGACAACCAGATCCAGATCGGCCACAACGTTCATATCGGCGCGCACACTGCGTTGGCCGGTTGCGTCGGAGTCGCCGGCTCGACGCGCATCGGCCGCAACTGTCTGATCGCAGGTGCCGTCGGGATCAATGGCCACATCGAAATCTGCGACAACGTCATCGTCCACGCCGCGAGCACGGTGTTGAATTCGATCGACAAACCCGGCGAATATTCGTCCGGAATCCTCCTGCAAGAGCACCGCACGTGGCGGCGCAATGCGGCGCGCTTCAAGCATCTCGACACGATGGCGCGCAAACTCAATACGTTCGTCAAGGACGAAACCCAATGAACTCTCCGCAGCAGACCTACGATATCGAGGCGATCCAGGCCATGCTGCCGCATCGCTATCCATTCCTGATGGTGGATCGCGTGCTGGCTTGCGAGCCCGGAAAATCATTGCGTGCGATCAAGAACGTGACCGTCAACGAACCCTTCTTCCAAGGCCACTTCCCCGGCCATCCGGTGATGCCGGGGGTGATGATCATCGAGGCGATGGCGCAGTCCGCAGGTTTGCTCGTGCAGATTTCCGCGCCACCGCGCGTCGAAGGCGAAGAACAGCCGATCTTCTATCTGGTCAAGGTGGACAAGGCGCGCTTCAGCAAGATCGTCGTGCCGGGCGACCAACTGGTGTTCGAGGTCGAACTGCTGCGCACGCTCCGCAACATGGGTTTGTACGCCTGCCGTGCGCTCGTCGACGGCAAGGAAGCCGCGAGCGCCGAGATGCTCTGCGCGCGCAAGGGCTAGCAGGCAAGTGCCGGGCGCAGCCATGACGATCCATCCGACCGCGTTGATCGATTCCACCGCGCGCATCGGCGTCGATGTGTCGATCGGCGCGTACAGCGTGATCGGCGCTGAGGTGACGATCGGCGACGGCACCAGTATCGGCGCGCACGCGACCATCGATGGCCCGACCAGCATCGGCCGCGACAACCGCATCCATTCGCATGTTGCGATCGGCGGCGATCCGCAAGACAAGAAATACCACGGCGGCCGCAGCGAATTGGTGATCGGCGACCGCAACACGATCCGCGAATTCGCGACCATCAATCGCGGCACCAGCGATGGCGGCGGCATCACCCGCATCGGCGACGACAACTGGATCATGGCCTACGTGCACATCGCGCACGACTGCACGATTGGCAACCAGACGATTTTCGCGAACAACGCAACCCTGGCCGGCCACGTCGCGATCGGCGATTACGTGACGCTGGGCGGCTTCAGCGGCGTGCACCAGTTCTGCAAGATCGGCGCGCACGCCTTCATCGGCATGGGCAGCCTGATCAATGCCGACGTGCTGCCGTTCGTGATGGTCGCCGGCCAATACGCAAAGCCGCGCGGGATCAATTCCGAAGGGCTCAAGCGGCGCGGCTTTTCGGCCGAACGCATCGCCGCGATCAAGCGTGCGTATCGCGCGCTGTTCGTATCGGGTCAACCACTCGCCGACGCGCGCGCGCGACTCGCTGCGCAATCAGCTGAAGATGCCGACGTAAGACAAATGCTGGAGTTCATCGATCGCAGCGAGCGGTCGCTGTTGCGATAATGACTGACCGGCTACGCATCGCGCTGGTTGCAGGCGAAGCATCGGGCGATCAACTCGGAGCGGGGTTGATTGCAGAATTGCGTCGTCGCCATCCCGATGCGCAATTCGCTGGCGTCGGTGGTGCTGCGATGCGCGCTGCCGGTCTCGACGCATGGCACGATTGCGGCGTGCTCGCGGTGATGGGGCTTGCGGAAGTCGTGCGCCATCTGCCACGGCTGTTGAAGCTGCGGCGCGATTTGCGTGAACGATTGCTCGCATGGAAGCCCGATATCTTCATCGGCATTGACGCGCCTGACTTCAACCTCGGTCTTGAACGCAAGCTCAAGCAAAACGGCATCCGCATCGTGCATTACGTCAGTCCATCGGTTTGGGCGTGGAAGGAAAAACGCGCCGGTAAAATCGCTGAAAGTGCCGACCGCGTGCTCTGCCTGTTTCCGATGGAACCGCCGATCTATGCTCGATACGGCGTGCATGCTGATTTTGTCGGCCATCCACTGGCCGACGCGTTCGCACTCGAACCCGATCGCGCAGCCGCACGAGCCGCACTTGCATTGCCGCAAGACGGAACACTGATCGCCTTGCTTCCAGGAAGCCGCTTGGGTGAAGTGAAGAAGCTCGGCATGGACTTCTTGCGCGCGACTGCCTTGCTTCTGGATGAGCGACCAAAACTGAAATTCATCGCGCCGATGGCGAATGCAGGGTGCCGAAAATTGTTTGCCACGCAACTCGATGCCGTGAATGCGGAATATCCGAACGTGATGCTGCGCGAAGCCATGCACCTGCTTGATGGTCGCGCCCATGAAGCCTTGATCGCCTCCGACGTCGCTCTGCTCGCATCAGGCACGGCTGCGCTGGAAGCGATGCTCGCCAAACGACCGATGGTTGTCGCCTATCGCATCTCGAAGATGACGCAGGCAATCGTGCGTGGATTCGGCATGCTCAAGATCGGACGCTACAGTTTGCCAAATATTTTGCACAGGGAAGTGCTTATGCCGCGGGCGCAGGATGCGCAGGAGCGGCGTCTGGACAGTCTGGTGCCAACCCGATATCCGCAAGCGACAGGCCAGTCTCTGGTACCCGAACTGATGCAGGACGATTGCACGCCGCCCGCACTCGCCGACGCATTACGCTTGTGGCTCGACGATGACGCGCGAACACAGGCGTTGCTGCCGCGTTTTCGTGAATTGCATCTGGCGCTGTGTCGTGACGCGTCGGTGCTGGCGGCTGACGTCGTCGACGGTCTGTTGCTGGAATCGCGCCGATGATCGACGCATGGCACACCGCGGGTGTTGACGAAGCGGGCTGCGGACCGCTCGCCGGGCCGGTCGTCGTAGCTGCCGTGATCCTGCATCCGCGCCGTCGTGTGCCCGGACTCGCCGACTCGAAAGCACTCTCGCCAACTCGGCGCGAACAACTCGACGAACAGATCCGCGCCAGCGCACTGGCCTTCGCCGTCATCGAAATCGACGCAGCCATGATCGATCGCATCAACATTTATCAGGCGCGGATGCTCGGCATGCGGATGGCGCTCGACGACTTGGCACGTGCGCCACGACGCGCGCTGATCGATGGCAATCAGTTGCCGCGCATGCTGCGCTGTCCGGCGCGCGCGATCGTCGATGGCGATGCGCGCGTCGCTTCGATCAGCGCCGCCTCGATCCTGGCGAAGGTGCATCGCGACGCGTGCATGCGCGCGTTCGACGCGCTTCATCCAGGCTACGGATTCGCCGCCCACAAGGGCTATTCCACATCCGCGCACCTCGCTTGCCTGCGGTTGCTTGGACCATGCTCCATCCATCGCCGCAGCTTCGCTCCAGTGGCAGCATTGCTGCAATCCGCATTTGCGCCATGAGCGCGCGCTGTCAAGTCTTGTCCAGCGAACGCGGCACGACTAACCTGCGCGCAGGCTTCGGTTCGCACGCATGACTCCGCGCTTCATCCATCTGCATGTCCACAGCGAATTTTCGTTGCGCGATTCGACGGCTCGGCTGCCGAGAAAACCCGAGTACGGCGATCCGTCTCTAGCGCCGCGACCGAATCTGGTCAGTCGCGCAGTCGAGCTCCGTCAACCCGCGCTCGCGCTGACCGACCTGAACAACCTGTTCGGTCTGGTCAAGTTCTATCGCGCCGCCGAAAAATCCGGCGTCAAGCCCATCGCCGGGGCGGACGTGCTGATCGCCGACGGCAACGACGTCGCGCGCGTCACTCTGCTCTGCCAGAACCGCCACGGCTATCTCGGCTTGTCGCGACTGATTTCGCGCGCCTATCTCGAAGGCCATCACGGCGATCATGTTGCGGTGCGCCACGAGTGGCTGAACGCGGAATCCACGGGGTTGATCCTGCTTGCGGGCCGCGATAGTCCGATCGGCAAGCTCGTCATCGACGGCCACCTGGATGCTGCCGAGCACGCGCTGCGTGACCTGCAAAAACATTTCGGCGACCGTCTCTATCTGGAACTCACGCGTACCGGCCGCAAGCACGAGGAAGAATTCAACAATGCTGCGATCGAGCTCGCCGGTCGCTGCGGCCTGCCGTTGGTCGCGAGCAACGACGTACGCTTCCTCGATCGCACGGATTACGACGCACACGAAGCCCGCGTCTGCATCGCCAGCGGCATGGTGCTCAACGATCCGCGGCGTCCGCACGCGTACAGCGCCGAGCAATACCTGAAGTCGGAAGACGAGATGGTCGCGCTGTTCGCCGACCTGCCCGAGGCGCTCGAGAACAGCGTCGAGCTCGCGCAACGCTGCAACCTCGAACTTGAGTTCGGCAAGAATTATCTGCCTGCGTTTCCAGTGCCGGCCGATCACACGCTGGATTCATGGATGCGCAGCCAGAGTCACGAAGGGCTGGCAGCGCGGCTTGCAAAATTGCCGCCCGCAGAAGGATTCGACGTCGCGGCGTACATGCGTCGACTCGACGAAGAACTCGGCGTCATCATCTCAATGGATTTCGCGGGCTACTTCCTGATCGTCGCGGATTTCATCAACTGGGCGAAGCAGCACGACATTCCGGTTGGCCCCGGACGCGGCTCTGGAGCTGGTTCGCTGGTCGCGTATTCACTCGGCATCACCGATCTCGACCCGATCCGTTACGACCTGCTGTTCGAGCGCTTCCTCAATCCCGAGCGCGTGTCGATGCCGGACTTCGACATCGACTTCTGCATGGTGCGCCGTGACGAAGTGATCGACTACGTCGCTCAGAAATACGGGCGCGATCGCGTCAGCCAGATCATCACTTACGGCACGATGGCCGCGAAAGCCGCAGTGCGCGACACCGGCCGCGTGCTCGGGCATCCGTACGGCTTCGTCGATTCGATTGCGAAATTGATCCCGAACACCCTGGGCATCAGCCTCGACGATGCGCTCGGCGAAAGCGACGCTGCGAAGAAGGACAGCAACCTTGCGTCGGCCGAACTGATCGCGCGCTATCTCAGCGAGGATGACGTGCGCGATCTTCTCGATCTCGCGCGCAAACTCGAAGACCTCACGCGCAACGCAGGCAAGCACGCGGGTGGCGTGGTCATCGCGCCAAGCCCGCTGACCGATTTCGCCGCGCTGTTCGCCGAGCACGGCAGCAAGAGCGCGGTAACGCAATTCGACAAGGACGATATCGAAGCGGTCGGCCTGGTGAAGTTCGACTTCCTAGGGCTGCGCACGCTGACCATCATCGACTGGGCGATCAAGGCGATCGGCAAACAGGCGGATGGTCAGTTACTCGACATCATGTCCTTGCCGCTGGACGATGCGAAAACGTACGAACTGCTGTCGCGTGGGGAAACCATCGCAGTGTTCCAGTTCGAATCGCGTGGCATGAAGGACTACATCCGCAAGCTCGCGCCGAATCGTTTCGATGATCTCGTTGCGCTTGCAGCGTTGTATCGCCCCGGCCCGCTGAACTCTGGCATGGTCGATGACTTCATCAAGCGCCGCCACGGCGCCGACGTGAGCTATCCGCATGCGCTGATCGAGCCGATCCTGGAGCCGACTTACGGCGTGATCGTGTACCAGGAACAGGTGATGCAGATAGCGCAGGTGATGGCCGGCTATTCGCTGGGCGGCGCTGACCTGCTGCGCCGCGCGATGGGCAAGAAGAAGCCCGCGGAGATGGCGAAGGAGCGCGTGAAGTTCGAGGGCGGCGCCGCGGAGAACGGCATCGCGCCGCGCATCGCGACATCGATCTTCGACCTCATGGAAAAATTCGCCGAGTACGGCTTCAACAAGTCACACTCGGCCGCGTATGCGTTGATCGCGTATCAGACCGCGTGGCTTAAGACGCACTATCCCGCCGAATTCATGGCCGCGACGTTGTCGGCGGACATGGACAGCACCGAGAAGGTGGTGACCTTCCTGCAGGACGCGCGCGCGATGGGGCTGACCGTACTGCCCCCCGATGTGAACTCCTCAGGATACCGCTTCATCGCGTTGCCTGAGCGGCGCATGCGCTACGGGCTCGGCGCGGTAAAAGGCGTCGGCGAAGGCGCCTGCGAGGCGATCGTACGCGAACGCGAACGCGGCGGAATTTACAGCGACTTGCTGGATTTTTGCGAACGCACGAGCGCGGCGCGATTGAATCGCCGCACGCTGGAAGCGCTGATCCAGGCCGGCGCGCTGGATGCGCTCGGGCGCAATCGTCCATCGCTGCTGTTGCAATTGCCGGAAGTGTTGAAGGCAACCGAACAGCTCGCGCGCGAACGCGAAGCCGGGCAAGTCTCGTTGTTCGGCGGAGGTGATGCACATGCAGGATTGGGCACGTCGCGCATTGCCCTGCCGGATGCCGATGAAGCGCCACTGGAGCAGAAACTCGCAGGCGAATACGCCACGCTCGGCCACTATCTGTCCGGCCATCCGCTCGATCCGCATCGCATCGAACTCGCGGCGCTCACTGGCTGCACCCTCGCAGACGTCGATACGCTGTGGCACGAGCGTCGCGATCGTCGCGGCGAAGCGCAGGTCACGCTGGCCGGCATGGTCGGGCTTGTGCGCCGCCGTGGCGACAGCCAGGCCTTCGTGCAATTCGAAGACGGCTACGGACAGATCGAAGTTGGATTTTTCCGCGAGAGTTTCGCCGAATTCGCAGCGATGCTCACGCGCGGACGCATCCTGCTGATCGACGGCACCCTGCGCGAAGACGAATACAGCGGCGGCTTCAGCCTGCGTGCGAAGCAGTGCTGGGATTTTCAGCAACTCTGCGCGCAACAGGCGCGACGGCTGTCGCTCAATGCGGATCTGCGCGAGCAAGGTTCATTTGAAAAACTTGAATCCGTGCTCGCGCAATTTCGTCCCGGTGGTACGCCATTGCGACTACAGCTTCGCACCGCAGCAGCGAGCGGTACGCTTGATCTCAACGGCAGCCAGTCGGTACGTGCCGATCCGCAATTGCTTGGGCGATTGCGTGCGTTGCCAGGGGTGAGTGATGTGCAACTCGCACTGCAAAGGCCTTTGTCGAGCGAATCGCACTGACCGCGATCGCTGCAGCAGGAACGCGCGCGCGGCGACTTGCGGTTGGCCAGCCATTCGGCTGTTGAAAAACAGAACCGCGCGGATGGATGGCAGCGCAACGCCCAGCGAGCAGTCAATGCGTTTCTGAAACGCGGATCGCGCTGTGCCCGTAGGTGTTGTCGCAGTCACCAAGCACATGGCCGGATTCGTCGGATGAAAGGGGCATACAAGCAGCACTCAATCCACATACAACGAACTCACCGACTCCCCGAACGCGATGCGGCGGATCGTCTCGGCGAGCAGTTCGGCGACGCTGAGCTGGCGGATCTTCGGGCAGGCGATCGCGGCTTCGCTGAGCGGGATGGTGTCGGTCACGACGAGTTCGTCGAGTTGCGAACGGTTGATATTGTCGATCGCCGCGCCCGACAGCACCGGATGTGTGCAGTAAGCGAGCACCTTGCGTGCGCCCTGCCCCTTCAATGCGGCCGAGGCCGCGCACAGCGTGCCGGCGGTATCCACGATGTCGTCCACCAGCACGCAGGTGCGATCGCGCACGTCTCCAATGATGTTCATCACCGTTGCCACGTTCGCGCGCGGGCGGCGTTTGTCGATAATCGCGAGGTCGGCATCGTCGAGCCGCTTGGCGATCGCACGCGCACGCACCACGCCGCCGACGTCGGGGCTGACCACCACGAGGTTGTCGGTGCCCTGCGTGCGCCAGATGTCCGCGAGCAGCAGCGGCGAGGCGTAGACGTTGTCCACCGGCATGTCGAAGAAGCCCTGGATCTGGTCGGCGTGCAGATCGACCGTGAGCACGCGGTCCGCACCAATCGCGCCGAACATCTTCGCCGCAACTTTCGCGGTGATCGGCACGCGCGCCGAGCGCGGACGGCGATCCTGCCGCGCGTAGCCGAAATACGGCACCACGGCGGTCACGCTCGCAGCGGATGCGCGCTTGAGCGCGTCGATCAGCACCAGCACTTCAAACAGATTTTCGGCACTCGGCGCGGAGGTGGACTGGATCACGAACACTTCCTGCCGGCGCACGTTCTCCTCGATCTCGACCTGCACTTCGCCGTCGGAGAACTTGCCGACCAGCGCTTTGCCGAGGCGAATGCCCAGTTCGCCGCATACCGCCTGCGCGAGAGGTTTGTTGGCATTGCCGGAGAACAGCATCAGGTTTTCGTTGTTCATGCGATCTGCCTGCGTCGGCGTGCGTGGCGTAGCTGAAAACCTGAATCAGCAAATGTGTGTTGCAATCAACCTGCAATGTGGCTGGGGCGGTAGGAATCGAACCTACGAATGCCGGGATCAAAACCCGGTGCCTTACCGCTTGGCGACGCCCCAATATCTAAAATGTTTGTCGCGAAATCTTTTATCCGTTCGTTGTGCTGAATCCATTCATGGTGAGCCTGTCGAACCACAACCATGTCCACTTGGTTTGGCCCTTACAAAGAAAGCCTGGTTCGACGGGCTCACCACGAACGACACTATTCTTTCGCACGAAATTCTGTGCAATCCAGCCAATCGCAATTCAACTGCCGTCGCCTACAATCGCCTCTACAATTATTCCAGCCGATCCAGCAGCGGCGATCTTGCGACTCCGGCCGCAATCCACGCTTTCCAGTGCTTCGGCAGGTCAGATAACGCGCTTTCGGCTTGTTGAAGGGCATCGAACGCGACGAAACAACCACCTCCGCTACCGGTCACGCAAGCCAGGCCGAACTGCGCCAGCGCATCCAGCGCGGCGGCGATCCTCGGCTCGCGCCGACGCAGCACCGGCTCGAAAGAATTCCCTTGTGCTGTGCCTGACACGAAGTCGTGCATTGTCGCTGCCACTGCATCGCGGGTCAAATCATGGGCATGGAAAAGTTCGACCGTCGGTACGTGGACGCCGGGGTCGACGATGAGGTACCAACGTGGCGGCAGCGCGATCGGGGTGAGGCGTTCGCCGACCCCTTCGGCCCATGCATTCCGCCCATGCACGAACACCGGCACATCGGCGCCAAGCCTGAGTCCCAGCGCAGCCAGACGCTCCGGATCAAGACCTGTTCCCCACAAACGATTCAGCGCAACCAGCACGGTTGCAGCATCCGACGAACCGCCGCCAAAACCGCCACCGAGCGGAATGCGCTTGACGATTTCGATCTCGCAGCCATGCGCGCAGCCCGACTCGGCCTGCAACAATTTCGCCGCGCGCACCGTCAAATCGTCGGCCGCAGTCACGTCGTAAGCGCTCGTGTTTGCAGTCGATGCCACGCGGTGAACAGCAGGATCAGGACGCAAACGCAGCCGTACCGTGTCGCCCCAATCCAGCAACTGGAACACTGTCTGCAACTCGTGATAACCATCGGCACGACAACCGACGATGCGCAGGAACAGATTGAGCTTTGCCGGCGCCGGCCACTCGCTCCAGCCACTCTCGGACATCATGCGCATGGGTTTACGGCGTGTCCCAGTTATCCACGGACAGGCGCACTTTGGCGTCGCCCTGGCTTGCGAACACTTTCTTCGGACGCGGTGGATCGCTGCCGGCATCCCAGGCGCGATAATCCACCGACCAGTTGTCTTCGGTCAGCAGCGACGGCAATCCGTCGACGCCGAATTGCAGTTGCGCGGTACTGGCATCGGCACGCGCGCCGCGCGCCCACGAAGCCAGCGCATCGACCGGCACCAGCCAGCCCAGCGCCTGATACAGCAAGGCTTCGGCGTCCGTGCCTTCGAGGGTGCCGCCTTCGAGTCCTTCCAGACGCACGTTCGCGCCCTCACGCACTAGCCGCCAACTTTGCCGGGTGACCGGCGCACTCAGGCGGATGTCGAAATCGCTGCCGCGCTGTTTCCAGTCGATGCGTCCGCTGCCGCCGTCCTTGCCGTCGGAAATAGCGATGCGACCAGACAGCGACCAGTCCGGATGCGCAGCAAGTGCGGTCTCGCGAGTCGCCTGCGCCTGCAGCAATGCGGCGTCAGGCGCGCGTCGCACAGGCGGCGGCACGCAGGCGGTCAACACCAGGCTTTGCAAGAGCAGCAGCAAATACAACTGGAATCGATGCGCGGTCATGGATGGTAGATCCGCAGCATGCGCCGCAGCGCGTCGTTGTCCTTGTCAATCGCCAACCCCTGATTCCACACCATGCGCGCAGTGGCCTTGTCGCCTCCCAACCACAGCACCTCGCCCAGATGCGCGGCGATCTCGGCGTCCTGTTGCAACGCGAACGCGCGGCGCAGGTTGCGCAGCGCTTCGGCATCGCGGCCAAGCCGATGCTGCACCCAGCCAAGACTGTCGAGGAATGCCGCCGAATCAGGCTGCAGACGCAGTGCTTTTTCGATCAGCGCCTGCGCTTCGGCGTAACGCTGGGTGCGGTCGGCCAAGGTGTAACCAAGCGCGTTGAGTGCTTCGGCATTGTCCGGATCGGCCGCGACGATCGCGCGCAGATCCAGCTCGGCATCGGCGATGCGATCCATGTTTTCCAGCAACAACGCGCGCCCGTACAGCAGTTCCGGATCGCCATCGTAAAACGCGAGGCCGCGCCCATACACAGCCAGCGCCTCGTCTCTACTGCCATGTCGGGAGAGCAAATCGGCCTCGATCTGGAAACTGTCGCGTTGCGCCTCGCCATCGGCCGCGTCGTCGTGCTGTTGTGCGCGCAGGACCGCCAACGCGCCGGCGACATCGTCGCGCGAGGCGAGCATGACCGCGATCCGGTTCTGTGCCGCGTCGTGCGCCGCGCCGCGCGGCACACCGCGATACCATGCCAAGGCTTCGTCATCATGCTTGAGGTATTCGGCGAGTTGACCGAGTAGCAAGCGACGCGCTGGATCGAGCGATGATGGTTGTGCCGTTTTTTGCGAAACCGGATTTTGCTGCGTCTGCTTTTGTTGAATGCTGACCTCGGCATACAACTCGGCAAGGCCTTTGTGATCGTCGGCCTGGGCCAGATACGCGGCACGGGTGATGTAGCTGATGTCGTCCTGCGGCCCGCTCGCGAGCACGGCTGCTGCGGCTTTTGGATCCTTGAGCGCCGCCAATTCGGTTGCGGCGGCGGTGCGCACCGCGTCGTTACCGCCGCCAAGATTCAGCGCGCGTTCGACCGCGCGGCGCGCAGCGACCGGATCGCCCTGCTCGCGCAGTCGTGCCGACTCCAGCAACCATGCACGCGGCTCGTTCGGAAAACGACGCACGACCTCGCCGACGATGCGCCTGGTCAACGCAGGATCGCCGAGCCTTTGCGACAGCGCGCCGAATGCGAGCCATGCATCCATGTCCTGTGGCCAATGGGCTTGTTCGAGCAGGTCACCCGCGACTTGCGCTGAGGTTGCATTGTCGGTCGCCGACGCGAGCACGCGAAACGCGCGCTTCCAACCGTCGTCCGGCGCGGCCATGATCGCCAGCAAGTCGCGCCGCGCAGTCGCGCGATCGCCTTTTCGCAGCGCAAGCAAGGCATCGTCGGAGGCAAGATCGGGCGATCGCGGATCGAGTTGTCGCCAGCGCTGCAACGCCTGCGTCGCGAGTGGGTCTGCATGCGCAAGTAACGCGATTTCGGCCGCGCGCCGCGCGAGCGCCGGATCGTCGGTTTTCAGCGCGGCTTCGAGGTATTTTTGCGCGGCCAGCGCGCCGTCGCCTGCCTGCAATGCGAATTCGCCCTGCAATACCGGATTCAGCGCATCTTCGGTGGTCGCGTACGCCAGCACGCCGAGCAGCAGGACGAGCATCCAGATCACCGCCCGAAATCGCGCTGCGAACGAATCCAGGCTCATCGCATCGACCGCCCGTGGATGAAAGCAAATGCCACACGCACATGGACCTTGCGCCGCAGCCAGGCCCAGCGCCTGTCGGACACGCACCAGTTACAATTGGCAGCAACGCAGATATCCATCCACCAAGTTTATCGTATCGATCTTGACGCCATGGCATTGCTGGCCCTCGGCCTGAACCACCAGACCGCCCCGATCGCGCTGCGCGAGAAGGTCGCGTTCGCACCCGAAGTGCTGCCCGGAGCGCTGGCTTCGTTGTGCGCGGTCGATGGCGTTCATGAGGCGGCTCTGCTGTCGACCTGCAACCGCACCGAATTATATGCACGCATCGAACCGCAGGCCGAAGTGGTCGTCGTGCGCTGGCTTGCCGAACATCACGATCTCGGTGTCGCCGCGCTGGATGCGTACCTGTACCGGCATGCCGATGCGGCCGCGGTGCGGCATCTGTTCAGAGTCGCGACGGGGCTGGATTCGCTGGTGCTCGGCGAGCCGCAGATCCTCGGCCAGGTCAAGCACGCCTGGCAGATCGCGCGCGGAGCGCATGCGTTGAAGACCGGGCTCGACCGGCTGTTCCAGCACTGCTTCGCGGTCGCCAAACGGGTGCGCACCGATACCCTGATCGGCGCGCATCCGGTGTCGGTCGCCTACGCGGCGGTGCGACTCGCTCAGCAGGTTTTCGCGCGACTCGATCAGGCGACGGTATTGCTGGTCGGCGCCGGTGAAACCATCGAACTCGCCGCGCGCCACCTGTGTGACGCGAAAGCGAAACGCATTCTCGTTGCGAACCGCACGCTCGAACACGCGCAGCAACTCGCGCACCGATTCGGTGGCGTCGCGTTGCCGCTTGAAGATCTCGAACGACATCTCGCCGAGGCCGATATCGTGATCTGCGCGACCGCTAGTCGCGATCATGTGATCGCGCGCGCTGCGGTCGAGCGCGCGATCCGCGTACGCCGACACGCGCCGATGTTCCTGCTCGATCTCGCGGTGCCGCGCGATATCGATCCCGAGACCGCGGCGCTCGACGATGTCTATCTCTACACCGTGGACGATCTCGAACAGGTCATCAGCGAGAACCGGCGTTCGCGCCAGCAGGCTGCCGGCGAAGCGGAAACGCTGATCGACTTGCAGGTCGAGCAATTCATGGCGTGGTGGCGCGGCAGCACGCGCCAGGACATATTGAAATCCTTGCGTTTGCGCAGTGAAGCGACGCGTGATGCTTTGCTGATGCGCGCGAAGGTACAACTCGCGGCTGGTCGCGATCCGCACGACGTACTCGATCAACTCGCGCACGGGCTCACCAACAAACTGCTGCATGCGCCGACTGCCGGCCTGCGCCGCGCCGCACACGACGGCGATGCGCAACTGCTGAGCGCCGCTGCGCGTTTGTTTGACAGCGATTCCGAACACTCGCCCGACGACTTCTTCGATGGCGTGTTCGACAACAGCAGCAAGGAAAGCTCCGATGACGCCGAGCCTCCTGCGCAAACTTGAGGCGCTCGCCGAGCGTCGCGAGGAAGTTGCGCGCCTGCTGGCCGAGCCGGACGCGCTCGCCGATCAGAAGCGTTTTCGCGAACTGTCGCGCGAATTCGCCCAGCTCGAGCCGATCGCCAACGCGCTCGCCGACTACGCCAGCGCGCGCGTCGACCTCGCCTCCGCACTCGCGATGCGCGAGGATCCCGAGCTGCGCGAACTGGCCGATGCGGAAATTCCTGCGCTACACCTGCGCCTCGCAAAACTGGAGGATTCGCTGGGCCTGCTGCTGATCCCGATCGATCCGCGCGACGATGCGAATCTGTTCATCGAAGTGCGTGCGGGCACCGGCGGCGACGAGGCGGCGATTTTCGCGGGCGACCTGTTCCGCATGTACGCACGTTACGCCGAACGTCATCGCTGGAAGGTCGAGATCGAATCCTCCAGCCCCGGCGAGCATGGCGGCTACAAGGAAATCGTCGCACGCATCGAAGGCCGCGGCGCGTACTCGAAACTCAAGTTCGAATCCGGCACCCATCGCGTACAGCGCGTGCCGGATACCGAAACGCAGGGACGCATCCACACCTCGGCTGCGACCGTCGCGATCCTTCCGGACGACGACGAAGTCAGCGAAGTGCAGATCAATCCCGCCGATCTGAAGGTCGATACGTTCCGTAGTTCTGGCGCCGGCGGCCAGCACGTCAACAAGACCGAGTCCGCGATCCGCATCACCCATGTCCCAACCGGTGTGGTGGTCGAGAACCAGACCGAGCGTTCGCAACACGCGAACCGCGACAAGGCGATGCAGCGGTTGAAGGCCATGCTGCTCGAAGCGGAACGCGCGCGGGCTGCGGCGGTGACGGCCGCATCACGACGTCTGCAAGTCGGCAGCGGCGACCGCAGCCAGCGCATCCGCACCTACAATTTCGCGCAGGGCCGGATCACCGATCATCGCGTCGATGGATTGACCTTGTACCGTTTGCCGGAAATCCTCGAAGGCGATCTCGACGATCTGGTCGAACGCCTCACGCGCGAGCATCAGGCCGACGAACTCAAGCTGCTCACGGAGGCCGCATGAGTGCGCAACGTGCAATCGCCGTGCGTCGCGCCGATGCGAACGATCTCGACGCGCTGGCCGCGCTGTTCGATGCATACCGGCAATTCTACAAACAGCCCGGCGACGTAAGCGTCGCGCGCGCATTTCTTGCCGAACGCGTCGCGCGCAATGAATCGGTGGCGCTGATCGCCGGACACGACGGTGCGGCGATCGGCTTCGTACAGTTGTATCCCCTGTTTTCGTCGGTGCGGCTCGGTCGCACGTGGCTGCTCAACGATTTGTATGTCGCTCCACAAGCGCGCCGGCTTGGCGTCGCTCGCGCTCTGCTCGACGCGGCCTGCGCATTCGCGCGTGAGCACGGCGCGTTGGGACTGGAACTCGAAACCGGCAGCGACAACTACAACGCGCAAGCGCTGTATCGCAATTCTGGCTGGAAGCTCGGCGAGAATCTGCGTTTCCATTTCGACTTCGCCGATCTTGTGGCGAGGAATCGTGGCGACAAGGATCACGCATGAACGACGCCGCAACATCGCTGAATCTTTGCGTACTCACCGTCTCCGATACGCGCACGTCGTCGAACGATACGTCGGGCGATTATCTTGCTGCGTCGCTAATCGAAGCGGGCCATCGCCTGCACGAGCGCGCGATGCTTCCTGACGACCGCTATCAACTGCGCGCCTTGGTGTCGCGCTGGATCGCCGATGCCAACGTCGATGGCATCCTCGTCACCGGCGGAACGGGTTTCACTGGCCGCGATTCCACGCCCGAAGCACTACTGCCGTTGCTCGACAAGACGATGCCAGGCTTCGGCGAAGTTTTTCGCGCGATCAGCTTCGCGGAAATCGGCACGAGCTCGCTCCAATCGCGCGCTTTCGCGGGGCTGGCGAACGGCACGTTCGTGTTTTGTCTGCCCGGCTCGACGCAGGCTTGCCGCACCGCATGGGAGCAGTTGATCCGCGCCCAACTCGACGCGCGCACGAAACCCTGCAATCTTGCGACGTTGAGACCACGGCTGAAGGAGTGACCATGGCACCTGGCAAGCCCTGCCGAGCATGCGACCTTCACGCATGAATGTCGAAAACGCACAATTCGCACCTATCGCGAACTGACTACGCAACAGGAAGTCGCTTTGCTGGAAGTCGCACACAGCATGGCAAACCACAAAAATGAGGGCGCGACTCTGATGGAGAATGCACCGATGGCTGATCCCGATGACGACATGAAAAAACTCAAGCGCAAGAAATACGCGAAGCTGTTCGAGCCGATGCAGGGCGAATTGCTGCGGATGGCGCGCTGGGTCGAGCAGACCGGACAGCGTCTGCTGATCTTGTTCGAAGGCCGCGATACCGCCGGCAAGGGCGGCGTGATCGGAGACATCGCCGGCACGCTCAATCCGCGCCAATGCCGCACGGTCGCGCTGAGCAAGCCCGATGAAACCGAGAAAACCCAGTGGTATTTCCAGCGTTACATCGAGCACCTGCCCGCTGCTGGCGAGATCGTGTTGTTCGATCGCAGCTGGTACAACCGCGCCGGGGTCGAGAAGGTGATGGGCTATTGCACCGACGCGCAATACAACGCCTTCCTTGAACAGACACCGGCATTCGAGAGGCTGCTGACCGACGACGGCATTCTGCTATTCAAGTACTGGCTATGCGTCGATCAACAGCAACAGGAAGAACGCTTCGCCGAGCGTGCCGACGATCCGCTCAAACGCTGGAAACTGTCGCCGATCGACCTCAAGGCGCGTTCGCATTACGCCGAATACGGACAAGCGCGCGATGCGATGCTCAAGGTGACGCACACCGCGAAGGCGCCGTGGGCACTGATCAATTTCAACGACCAAAAGCGCGGTCGGCTCGCGTTGATCCGCCATCTACTCGACACCATACCCGATACACAAACTTCGGAAACGCCGATCGAATTGCCGAAACTCGGACACAAGCCACTCGATGAAACTTTCGATGGGCCGCTGAAGCCGCTGCCGGATTTCCATCTGGAATGATTCGTTGCGACTGGATCGACTCCGGTCGAATCCGATCAGCCAAAACCAAATCCTGTTATTTCTTCAATGTATGACAGTTCGCGGTGCACTGCTTCCACGCACGCGAACTGCGGACCGTGTTGCAACCACTGCGCAAACAATTCAATGCTCGCCGGCTCGCCTTGCACGAATGCTTCCACGCGACCATCGGCGAGATTACGTGCGTAGCCGCTCAAGCCAAGCTCGAGCGCGCGGCGACGCGCGGATGCGCGAAAGCCGACACCCTGCACACGACCGCTCACGAAAAATCGTGCCGCTTCCATTTCAGCTCGCCGGTTTCGCCTTGTTGATCTGTTGCTGAAGTTCCTTGATCGTGATCGGGCCGAGGAACTTGTGGACGACCTCGCCATCCGGGCCGATCAGATACGACGTCGGCAGCGCGCGCGGTTCGTCGAAATCCTGCGGTGGATGGTAGGTGTCCACGACTGCGATCGGGTAGCCGGGAGTGTGCTGTTTGAGGAAGGTTTCCAGTGCGGGCTTTTCGATTTCCTCGAAGTCCAGACCGATTACGGCGACATCCTTGCGCGTCTTGATGAAAGCGGTCAGATCGGGCATTTCTTGCAGACACGGCCCGCACCACGTCGCCCAGAAGTTCACCACCACCCAGTGCCCGCGCTGCGCTGCCAGATCGTATGGCTTGCCGTCGAAGGTGGTGACTTTGAGTGCAGGATGACTCTTGTCCGATGGCGTTGCCGATTCCGACGCAGCTTGGGGTTTCGCCGCCGATGGCGATGTGACAGCGACAGTGGCGGCGGGCGGCGCAGCGCGCTCGCATGCACTCAATGCGAACACGAGAATGCTGCCCAGGACGACGGCAATGGCTTTCATGCGGAATGCTCTCCGGACGGAATGTAGATGCTGCCCACGCTGCGTTGCATGCCTTCGCGCAATGGCAGCCGCAGTGCATCAAGCGCTGCCTGTACGCGGATGCCGAGTGCGTCGTCCCGGCACGGCATCGCGGCGTCGGTGACCGGAATGCGCAATGCAGCGGCCTCGTACATTTCGCTGATGGGCACCTCATCGAGATCGCGCGCCAGCACCCATTCTCCAGATTCCGTCCTGCGCAGCACGGCTATCTCGCAGAGGATGCCGAACATGCGTTGCAGCAGATCGTCGGTGAGGATCGGTTCGAGCGCGTGCAGATCGACGGTATGCAGTCCCCGACCCTGCGTGCGTGCCTCGGCAAAACGCCCCAGCATGCGCAGCAGGCCGTACAACTCGTAACCCATCGGCAATCGCAGCGCGGAAGGCTGATAACGGAACGCCGACAACGATGCGGCCAGCGTCGCGCCCAGCAAGACTACCAACCACGACACCCAGATCCACAGCAGGAAGATCGGAATGATCGCCAGCGCGCCGTAAACCTGTTGATACGACGCGCGTGACAGGTAATAAGCGATCGCATATTTCGCGATCTCGAACAACGTGGTCGCCAGCACGCCACCGGCCAACGCATGGCGCCAGGCGACACTGCGGTTCGGGATAACGTTGTACGCTACCGTGGACGCAATCAGCTCCAGCAGCATCGGCGTCAGGTGCAGTGCGTATTTCAGCAATGCGGATTGCTCGGCGGTGGCGACGGCCGGCAGCGAGAACAGATACGAGGAGATTCCCACACTCAACACCGCCAGCAAAGGGCCGAGGGTAAGCGCCGCCCAGAAAAGCAGAAAGCGCGCCAATGGCCGCCGCGCCGTGGGCACGCGCCAGATCCGGTTGAAAGCGTCCTCGATGCTCCACATCGTCAGCACCGATGTCGTCAGCAATCCCGCGAGGCCGAAGCCTGTCAGACCGCGCGCACTGCTGGCGAAGTTGCGGATGTAATCGGCCACGCTCGCGGCGGACTTGGGCACGAAATTGGTGAACAGGAAAATCGTCAGCGCATCGCCCCAGCGTTGATACACCGGAAACATTGCGATGACTCCGAACACGGTCGCGGTCAATGGCACCAGCGCCAACAGCGTCGTGTAACTCAATGCTCCGGCACTGAGCAGGCAGTTGTCGTCGATGAAACGTTTCAGCAAGAATCGAAGGAACGAACGCACGCGCTCGCGATCCACGCGTCGCATCCATTGCCTGATGGTATCGATCGGTTGCATGACGCAAGGATAGCCCATGCGGAAAAGTGGTCGGCAGGAATTTTGAGTTCGACGATCCATCAGGATGCGATCGACCGCAGCGAACCTTCGCGCCGAGTCCTTTTCCGCTAGGCTTGCGGCTACCAAGGAGGACGCATGCCCGAGATTCTGATTCTGTATTACAGCCGCAATGGCGCGGTTGCGTCGCTGGCGCGGCAGATCGCTCGCGGCGTTGAAGAAGTCACCGGAATGTCCGCGCGATTGCGCACTGTGCCGCCGGTCGCAGCGATCACCCAGACCGCAGCGCGACAGGTTCCCGATGATGGCTCGCCCTACGTTGCGCGACACGATCTGGCCGAATGCGCCGGATTGATTCTTGGCAGCCCAACCCGTTTCGGCAACATGGCCGCTCCGCTGAAGCATTTCATCGACGGGCTCGGCGCGGAATGGGCCTCCGGCACTCTGGTCGGCAAGCCGGCTGCGGTTTTCACCTCGACGGCAAGCATGCACGGTGGGCAGGAATCGACTCTGCTCACGATGATGCTGCCACTGCTGCACCACGGCATGTTGCTGGTCGGGATTCCATACACCGAGCCGGCTTTGAGCAGCACCCACAGCGGCGGCACGCCCTACGGTGCAAGCCACGTCGCGGGTACCCAGGACGATCTGCCGCTGACCGACGACGAGAAAATCCTCGCGCGCGCGCATGGTCGGCGGGTTGCCGGAATTGCTGCAATCCTGAGTCACGCTGCGTTGGGTGAGTCCGCATGATTGCGCGCGCGCTCGCGCTGGCCGGCATCCTCGGCTTGCTGCTGTGGCAATGGCTCTGGCACGAAACAATGGCGCCGCCACTGTCCGCGATTCCCTGGGTCTATGCAGCGTTTTTCTGCATGCCGCTGCTGCCGTCGCTGCTGTTGATTGCGTGCCGGCAACGTGCGGCGTTGCTGGCCGGTGCGCTCGCGGCGCTACTGTATTTCTGTCACGGCGTGATGGTCGCGATGAGCGTACCGGCATTGCGCATGCTCTCACTGGTCGAGATCGCGCTGAGCGTATTGGTGGTCGTGGCCGCGAGCTGGAACGGGTTGCGTGGCCGGTTCGCGCGCAAGCCGACCGTATAATCGCGAGCATCAGAATCATCGCGAGCATCCGAATCAAGGCGCATACCATGATGGATCAACTGTGCATCGTCACTACCGGCGGCACGATCGACAAGGTGTATTTCGACGACAAGTCGGATTACCAAGTCGGCGACCCGCAGATCGGGCGCATTCTCGACGAACTCGGCGTCGCATTCCGTTTCAGCGTCATCCCGATCCTGCGCAAGGACAGCTTGCACATTACCGCTACCGACCGCGAGCTGCTGCGCGCGACAATCAGCGCCCAGCCTGCGCGGCATGTACTCGTCACGCATGGCACCGACACCATGGTCGATACCGCGAGGGTACTGGCGAGCATTGCCGACAAGACCATCGTGCTGACCGGCGCACTGAATCCGGCGCGTTTCCGCGGCTCCGACGCGGACTTCAATATCGGCACTGCGGTCGGCGCGGTGCAGTGCCTGCCGCCAGGCGTCTATATCGCGATGAATGGGCGCATCTGGGATCCGCTGAAGGTGCGCAAGAATGTCGCCGCAAACCGGTTTGAGTCCGCTATTTGATCGAAGCATTTCTCGGCTAGCTCGCCAGCGGCCGCCTGATCTCCGCGCGGCGGTGGACCCGATGACGAATCCACGCGACTGAAAGTTCTTCCCGAAACTGGGCATCACAGTTTTCTGCGGCGGCCGGCCGTTCGCGGTAGCACTGCAACGCCTGGCGTCAATCAGCAGCCGGCATAAAAAAACCCCGGCCGTAGCCGGGGTTCGCATGCATCGGTTCTTTTCGATTTACTTGACGCGCAAGGTCACGTCATCGACAACGAACGATGTCGGCAGCGACGCATCCTCGGTGCCGTTGAACTGGACTCTGACAGTCTGCCCAATAAACGACGAAATGTTGTAACTGTACTGTGTGTAACCGCTGGCCGCGTCGAGATTGGAGAACGTATGGAGCGTTTGCAGCAGGTTGCCGTGCGTGTCGTAAAGGCCCGCTGTGAGCTTGTCGAACTTGCGAACGTGGCTGACTTCCTTGGTGTCGATATGCAGCCAGAAACTCAGCGTAGCCGAGGTCTTGTTGTTGTGCAGCGCCACTGCCTGCCATACCACATCGGTATGCGCTTTGCCCTGGCCGTCAAGCCATGCATCCCATTGTCCGCCGTGCGCCGGCTCGGCCGGATCGTTGTTGAGCACGCCGGCCGACATGACCCATGGCGCCTGACCGGTTTCAAACCCGGTATTGACGATCAACTGGTTGTTGCCGCCAGCTGCCACAACCGTTACGTCTTCGGTCTTGGTCACAAGATTGAGATCGTTGTCCGCAACGCTCTCGGACACGCTGTAGGTACCGGCGCCAGGATAATCGTGGTACGGATTGGGCAACGTGGAAATCGCAGAACCGTCACCGAAGTTCCAGAAGTGCTTGTAGATCGTGCCGTCGCTGTCAGTGGACGTGTCGGTGAAGTTCGCCCGCAGTCCCTGCGTGGTGAAGCTGAAGTTCGCGACCGGCGGGTTGCCGACGGGCTTGCCGATATGGTTGATCGCGGTGTTGAGGATGATGCTGCCGCGGCCGGTTGCGAAGTCGTAGCCGACCTTCGCATTTTCACCACCGTTGTTGCCGACGGTGACGTCATGAAAGTCCGATTGCGGCAACGCGAAGATCAGCGGTCCTGCAAAGCCGAAGTCCTGGCCCTTGACTGCAAGCACGCGCGCCCACATGCCTGCGAAAATCGGTGCCGCCAGGCTGGTGCCACCATATTGCTGGAATCCGCTGCCAACGGTGACCAATGCTCCGGTATTCGGGTCGGCATCGAACGCAACATCGGCCACGCCACGATAATTACCCGGAACCAGCAGCAGCTGCCAGCTTGGCTTCTGCTCGAAAGTGCTCGGGCTGCCGCCGCTGCCGCTCCAGACGGTTTCGTTGTTCCAGGTTGCCTGATCGCCTGTTGTGGCGTCCAGAGTCGTGCCCGCGACCGCGATTACGAATGGTGAGTCCGCCGGCCAGCTTGGGGTGACGCCGCCGTCGCCGCACTCGTCGGCGCCGGAGTCGCCGGTCGAGATCGAGAAGGTCTGTCCCTGCGCAACGCCGACTTCAAGAATCTGGTCGGTCGCAGCGGCCGCACCGGTTTGCTGCGCGCCGAGTTCGCAGCCGCCGATCGACACGTTGATGATCTTCGCCGCATTGGCGTTCACAATCGTGTTGAAGTTCGCGGTCATGTCCGAAAAGGACAGTGTCGGCGCTGTGTAGAAAATCAACTGTCCGACTTCGCCGCCGCCCATGCCGACGATGTCCTGGCTGTCGATGTCCCACTCGATCGTACCGGCTTTATCGGTGCCGCCGCCGTTGGTCTTGACGACCGAGCTGACAACCGGCAACAGGTGATTGTTGGTGGTGAAGGTATCCAGATCAGTCTGACTATCCGAAACGTCGCCGTTCGTGAAGATACCGACGGTCACGCCTGCCGCAGTCGCTACGCCTGTGCCGCTGTAGATCGATGAGTAGTCGACCGGATTGTGGCCCACGAGAGAACTGTTGTGCGCGTCCATGCGGATCGGCTTGATGGTGTGCCCTTGGTTCACGTTTTGCAGGCCGAGCACCGACAACACGCTGTTGCTGAGCGTCGTTGGGACACGCACCGCATCTGAGTTGGCGAATGCGATGCGGCCATCGTGCGTGCGGACCTGCTTGAACGAGGTCAGGAACGCCTTGCTTGCCGTTGCCGCAGTGCCATCGGCCGACACCAGCATGCGGTTTGGCGCGATCACGACATTCTTGTAGCCCATGTTGGTCAGGTAGTTCGCGACTGTCTGCGCCTGCACCTGCGTGGGCGCATGGTTCGCCAGGAATTGATCGCGACTCATGATATGCGCTTTGCCGCCCTTCGCATTGTTCGCGATAAAGCCGTCGAGCACATCGCGGTTACGCAGCTTCAGTGCGATTTCGACGCGCATCGGCTGCGTCATCGGCAGTGCGCCAGTGACCGCGTCGCCGGGGCGGAGCGTGGTGGTGGGCGCAACTGTGTAGAGCGCGCCGCCGGACGTGGCCGCGATGGCGCTGGTCGCGCAGAACGCCGTGAATACGGCCAGCGCGAGAGAAGTTTTATGCAGCTTTGCAAAAGGCGTCGAGTTCATTCGTAACCCCAGATATGTGTGGTGTACGCCGTGGACGCATCCATCCCGACGCTACGTGTGTGGGCATTATCGCCCGATTTGCTGCTTTTCATGCCGCGCCACGCCTCCCGCGGACAAAAGCATCCGGTCGAGGTGCGTGATATTCCGATTTAAGCTCAAACCCCTGTTGCGAACCGCTAATACCGACACGCACATGGTTCCATACATTATCAGCACCTGAGCCGTGAACGGCAAGCGAATCCTGATATACGGTGCAAAAAAGATCCCCCGGCGCGCGTGCGTCGGGGATCGGATACCGCAGTCAACTCATCAAACCGCTTCCGCAAACCAATCCCGCCGCCTTGGCGATGGGGCTGGCGCTGGAGTTACGGCGAGAGCGTGCCGACCAAGCTGACGCCCGAAGCCGCCGCATAAGCACGCACCTTGATATGGTACGTCCCGGCTGTCGGCGGCGAGAACGTGCAGGTCTCGTTGTTGCCGGTCAGGTACGGACGGCAGGTGTAGGTCCTCGTGGTCGGTGCCGCACCCAGACGCACATACAGATCCGCATCGCCGGTACCGCCGGAGATCGAAATCACCGCGCTGGTCTTGCCGGCCGGAACCACCAAGGTGTAATCCGACGAGAACGCGCTCTTGGCAATGCTTGGCAGTGCAACTGGTACGCCGCTGCAGAGCACCAGACCACCGCATCCGCCACCACCGCCACCAGTGCTGTAGCTACCCTTGAGCGAGACGCCGGTGAAGCTGGAGTACGCGTTGAGCATCACGTAGTACGTGCCGGTCTGCGCCGTCGCAATGGTGCAGGTCTCGGCATTGCCGCTCACGTACGGCCGGCAGTCGTAGCTCGACAACGTCGGCGCCGATCCGAACTTGACGTACATGTCCGAATCACCCGTGCCGCCGGACTGCACAAAGTTCAGGCCCGTCGCGCCGGACGGAACCGCCATCGTGTAGTTCAGCTGGTTGCCCGTCGTTGCCGCCAGACCCGTCACCGCCACGCCATTGCTCAGCACATTGCCGCCACCGCCGCTGGACACTGTCACCGAGGAGGTCTTGGAGCTGGTCGTGCTGTTGACGCTGTCGGTGACCGTCTCGGTCACGCTGTAGGTGTTGGCCGAAGCGTAGGTGTGGCTCGGGCTGGTTGCCGTCGAGGTGCCGCCATCGCCGAAGTTCCAGGAATGCGATCCAATGCTGCCACCGGAGTCGGTCGAGGAATCGGTGAAGTTCGCGGTCAAGCCGCTGGTCGTGAAGCTGAAGTTGGCCGACGGCGTACCGCCGCCACCGCCACCGCCACCGCTCACGTCCGCATGCGCGATCGCGCACGATGCCGTGTCGTTGGAGTAGCTGGCCTGCTCGGCAAAGGTGCCGGTGCTGAAGGTCACGTTCGCCGCACCACCGGTGCTGCCGGCCGCGATCCACGCGCACTCATCCGAGTTTTCCTGGCCCGCATACGTGCCGGTGTTGTGGTTCGACATGCCGCCCGCCGGGAACTGGTCGGACATCATCTCGTGCCACTCGTGGCCGAGCGTCATCGTGAAGCCGTCCAGCGTACCCGGGCTGTTCACGAAGCCCACGCCGCAGCCAGCGCCCGAATCGATGTTGTACGGCTGATTGCTGTACGCCATGTTGCCGTTGGAACCGGCCGTGTAGTCATGCCATGCGCAGTACGAACCCTGGTAGCTGTCCGGGTTGGTGCCCTTCGGCGACAGGATCACGTAGTACGTCGAACGGTTCGCAGCCGTTGTGGTGTTGCCGAAATGGCCAGCGGCCTTGTTTGCTTCGGCGGCCAGCTGCGCAGCGGTCGCTGCCGACGGCGAGGCAG
>JBBQAN010000010.1:0-118667 GCA_038316385.1 Lysobacterales bacterium
GGGCTGAAAGAGAAGTACGAGTCCCACCACGGCGTCATCATCACCGACCCCGCCATCGTGGCGGCGGCCGAGTTAAGCCACCGTTACATCACCGACCGCTTTTTGCCCGACAAGGCGATCGACCTGATCGACGAAGCCGCCAGCAAAATCGGCATCGAGCGCGACTCCAAGCCCGAGGTGATGGACAAGCTGGATCGGCGCCTGATCCAGCTGCAGATCGAGCGCGAAGCGGTGCGCCGTGAGAAAGACGAGTCTTCGCAAAAGCGCTTCGGCCTGATCGAGGAAGAAATCGTCAAGCTGCAAAAAGAGATTTCGGACATGGACGAGATTTGGCAGGCCGAGAAAGCGCAGGCGCTGGGCTCCAAGGATGTGATGGAAGAGATCGACCAGATCAACACCCAGATCGAAGCGCTCACGCGCAAAGGCGATTTCAACAAGGTGGCCGAGCTGCAATACGGCGAACTGCCCAAGCTGAAAAAGCGCCTGAGCCAGGCCCAGGACAGCGAAGCCACGAAGCAGGCCGATCACGCGCCGCGCTTGCTGCGCACCCAGGTGGGCGCCGAAGAAATCGCGGAAGTCGTGAGCCGCGCCACCGGCATTCCGGTGGCCAAGATGATGCAGGGTGAAAAAGACAAGCTGTTGCAGATGGAAGGCAAGCTGCACCAGCGCGTGGTGGGGCAGGACGAGGCGATCTCGGCGGTGGCCAACGCCATTCGCCGTTCGCGCTCGGGCTTGTCCGACCCGAACCGGCCCACTGGTTCCTTCCTGTTCCTCGGTCCCACCGGCGTGGGCAAAACCGAGTTGTGCAAGGCGCTCGCGGATTTCCTATTCGACAGCAGCGACGCGATGGTGCGCATCGACATGAGCGAATTCATGGAGAAACATTCGGTCGCGCGACTGATCGGTGCGCCGCCGGGCTATGTCGGTTACGAGGAAGGCGGTTACCTCACCGAAGCCGTGCGGCGG
The DNA here is from genome assembly GCA_038316385.1 of Lysobacterales bacterium. Lineage (GTDB taxonomy): Bacteria > Pseudomonadota > Gammaproteobacteria > Xanthomonadales > Xanthomonadaceae > SZAS-103. Next base: position 967 of record JBBQAN010000010.1, read on the forward strand.
CGTCCGTACAGCGTGATTCTGCTCGACGAGATCGAGAAGGCGCATCCGGACGTATTCAATATTTTGCTGCAAGTTCTTGACGACGGCCGTCTCACCGATGGCCAGGGCCGCACTGTCGATTTCCGCAACTCGGTGATCGTGATGACATCCAACCTCGGCTCGCACGTGATTCAGGAGATGGCGAACGACAGTTCAGTCGATGGCGATTCGCCAGAGGCCTATACGCAGATGAAGGCCGGCGTGATGGCCGTCGTGCAGGCGCACTTCAGGCCTGAGTTCATCAATCGCCTCGATGAAATCGTTGTGTTCCATCCGCTCGACAAGGCCCAGATCCGCGAGATCGCACGCTTCCAGGCGCAGTTCCTCGCCAAGCGACTCGGCGAACGGCAAATCGGATTCGCGATCAGCGATGCAGCGTTGATGCTGCTCGGCAATGCGGGGTTCGATCCGGTCTATGGCGCGCGGCCGCTGAAGCGGGCGATCCAGCAACAGTTGGAGAATCCGCTGGCGACACGGATTTTATCGGGAGAGTTTGTGGCCGGCGATACGGTGAGTGTGGATGCGGAGGGTGGAGGATTGGTGTTTCGCAATGCCTGATCTTTTGTGATTTGCTTCGGTGCGCGAAAGCCCTGCTTTCTTGTTCTCGCTGAAGCCGAACCACTCGCCGGTACTCCCATGCTACGGCAAACGAGAGAGTAAAGCAGTCAATCCACCGCCAGCGCATGTGCATGTTCGCGCGTTGCGGCGAAGCGGACATCCGGCGCGCGTTCGATCGCGAGTTGCAGATTCACGCGTGTCGGTGCGAGATAGACCAACTGCCCGGCCGCATCGACGCCAAGGTTTAGCGCGTTTTTTTCGCGGAACTCTTCGAACGTCTTCGCATTGTCGCAATGCACCCAACGCGCGGTAATCACGCCGACCGGTTCGAAACTTGCATCGACACCGTACTCGTCCTTCAATCGGTAAGCGACCACCTCGAATTGCAATGTGCCGACCGCGCCGAGGATCAAATCGTTCGACATCAGCGGACGAAAGAACTGGGTTGCGCCTTCTTCCGAAAGTTGCGCCAGGCCCTTCTGTAGTTGCTTGAGCTTGAGCGGATCGCGCAGACGTGCGCGGCGAAACAGTTCGGGTGCGAAATTCGGGATACCTGTGTACGAGAGTTTCTCGCCTGTGGTGAAGGTGTCGCCGATGGAGATCGTGCCGTGATTGTGCAGGCCGATCACGTCGCCGGGATACGCGGTTTCCACGATTTCACGATCCGATGCCATGAAGGTCAGCGCATTCGCGAGCTTCACTTCCTTCCCCGCGCGTACGTGGAAGGCTTTCATCGCGGCATCGTAGCGGCCGGAACATACGCGCATGAACGCCACGCGGTCGCGGTGCATTGGATCCATGTTTGCCTGGATCTTGAACACGAAGCCGGTGAACGCGGTTTCCACGGGCTGGATTTCGCGTGTCGTGGTCGCGCGCGGCAACGGCGATGGTGCATGCTCGACGAAGAAATCCAGCAACGGTTGCACGCCGAAATTGTTGACCGCCGATCCAAAGAATACCGGTGTCTGCTGGCCTGCGAGGTAGCGGTCAAGCGCGAAGGGATGGCTTGCGCCTTCGACGAGTTCCAACTCTTCGCGTACCTCGCGCAACATGTCCGCGCCGATGCGTGCTTCGACGCCCGGATCGTCCAGAGATGCGAAGATCGTCGAATCCTGGCGAGTGAAATTGCGACCTTGTTCGTACAGATGCACCTCGCCGGTCAGCAGATGCACGACGCCTTTCAGGCGCGAACCCATGCCGATCGGCCACGTCACGGGCGCGCACTGGATGCTGAGAACGGATTCAACCTCATCAAGCAAGTCGATCGGGTTCTTGCCTTCGCGATCGAGCTTGTTGATGAAGGTCATGATCGGCGTGTCGCGCAGGCGGCACACTTCCATCAGCTTGATCGTGCGTTCCTCCACGCCCTTCGCGCAGTCGATCACCATCAACGCCGAATCTACCGCCGTCAGCACGCGATAGGTATCCTCGGAGAAGTCTGCGTGGCCGGGGGTGTCCAGCAGGTTGACGATGCGACCCTCGTACGGAAATTGCATCACCGAGGAGGTGACCGAGATGCCGCGTTCTTTTTCCAGCGCCATCCAGTCGGATGTCGCATGGCGCGCGGCCTTGCGCGACTTCACGCTGCCGGCCATCTGGATCGCGCCGCCGAACAACAACAGCTTTTCGGTCAGCGTGGTCTTGCCGGCGTCGGGGTGCGAGACAATCGCGAACGTGCGGCGGCGAAGGGTTTCCGCGCAATGATTTGAAACAGGATGTGTGGACATGATGGCTTTCGCCCCGATGCGGGGCGCGGAATGCTTGCGGGATGGCGCGTATTGTAGCGTAGCGGTCTTTGCCGCCGATCAACCCCTTCGCTACGCGCGAATCCTGGTTTCGCGCACGGTCTCGAACACGGGCAACACGAATGGCTTGGCGAAATACGCCGCCAGCGGTTGCGGCCGGTCAATCGCATAACCCTGTCCGAAATCCACGCCGAGTTCTTTCAGTGCAACGAGCAAGTGTTCGCTCTCGGTGTGCTCGGCGATCGTGCGTTTGTGCAGCACATGCGCGATCTGGGTGATCGAGCGCACCACTGCTGCGGCGAGCGGCGAGGTGTCCATTTCGCGCACGAAGCTGCCGTCGATCTTGAAGTAATCGACGTCCAGTGAGCGCAGGTAACTGAAGGAGCAAAAACCGGTGCCGAAGTCGTCAAGCGCGAAGCGACAACCCAGACCGCGCAACTGATCGATGAACCGTTGCGCGCGGCCGAGATCGCGCACCGCGCTGGTTTCGGTGATCTCGAAACACAGATGATCGGACGCAAAACTGCTGCGCCGCAGACGCTCGGCAACGAATCCGATGAAAGCCTCGTCCACCAGCGCCTCGCCACTGAGATTGATCGAGCACGTCGTCACGCTGGCCGCATCAGCCGGATGTTCCTCAAGCCAGTCGAGCGCCATGCCGACGACCATGCGATCGATCGGCACGCTGAGCCGGAAGCGTTCGGCCGCAGGCATGAAGCGATCGGGCGTCAGCAAGGCGCCGCTATCGCTGTCGTGCATGCGCAGCAGCAGTTCGAAATGGCGGCCGGTGTCCAGGCCCGCATGCAGAGGCGCCATCGTTTGCGCGAACAGGCTGAAGGCCTGACCTTCGAGCGCTTCGCGGATACGCACCGCCCAGCGCATTGCCACCGTGCGATCGAGCACATCGCCGCGGCTGGCGCCCGCTACGCAGACGCGATTGCCGCCGAGCTCCTTCGCGGTGAAGCACGCGGCATCGGCCTGCGACAGCAGTTGCGAGAAATCCGCGTCGCCGGACTGATACGGCACCACGCCGATGCTGGCGGTAGTTGCAAGCATGCGACCCTCCCAGTTGGAGCGATAGCCATCGATCGCGTGCACCAGGGTTTGCGCGCGATCGCGCGCGCTGGCGGCCGTGCAGTTGTAAAACAACAATGCGAACTCATCGGCGCCCAAATGCGCGAGTGCGTCTCCGGCATGCAGATCCGCGTCGAGTAGACCGGCGATGCCAACGATCAGCGTGTCGCCGGCGGCGTGACTTGCGGTGTCGTTGACCAGCTTGATGTTGTCCAGATCCAGATAGCACAGCGCCAGCGGTGGCATCGCGGGGCTGGCCAGGGCTTTGCGCACCGTGACTTCGAACGCGGCGCGGTTGGGCAGGCCGGTCAACGAATCGGTGGTGGCGCGGCGCAGCAGTTTGCGCGTCGAGGCGCGACTTTCGTTGACGACCAGGGCAAGCGTGATCGGCAATACCGACAGCACGCACAGATAGGACAGCAACATCGCGCAGTCCAATGTGCGTGCCGGCGGAGCGAATCCGGTCAGTCCAAGACCGGTGAAGCTGCCGATCAATCCGACCGTCAATAACACCGCGACCGCAGTGCGCAGCGGCTCGAAACGCAGTGCGCTCCAGACCATCACCGCTAGCGGCAAGCTCGATAGTCCCAATGGATATTGGCCGCCAGAGGCGGCGCCCCATGCCATCAGCAGAAAACTCCCTGCGAGGGCGATGTTCCAGAGCAGACGCTCGCTTTCGAGTGCGCTGGTCTCGGCTGGATCAAAACCCGGGTATTTGCTGTGGCGATATGCGTATAGCACCAGCGCCGGGGTGACGGCGGTGATGCCGAGCAGGTCGCCCATCGACCAGCGCAGCAAGGCATCCGGCACCGCGCTTTCATGCAGCATTCCTGCGGCCAGCATGCCGGCCACGCCGAAGATCGCATCGATCGTGCACAGTACGATTCCGCCCATCAGCATCAACATGCCCGAACGGAATTCGGCATAGGCGGGCAGCGGTCGACTGCGCACGATCCAGCCGCCGGCCAACGCGCCGAGTGTATTACCGACGATCGTGAAAGCCACAAACGTCGGCGGGGAATGCATGCGCAACAGATAATCGAGCACCATCGCAACCGGGATGAGCGACGCCCAGCGCAGGCCGTAACGGATCACGACCGCAAAGGCCAATCCCGAGGATGGCCAGAACAACGCGAAATCGCCGGGACCCTTCGCGAAGTGCACGGCATATGCGGTACCGGCGAGGTAGAGCCCCACCAGCGCAAGGAACGTCGCCCCCTGCCGATACATACTGCGCATGATCCGAGCTTACCCCCGCAAAGGATGCACGTCACCCGCCGGTCGTATGCGATCCGATCAATTGCAAACGTCCGCTGTCGAGCAGCGGCTGCGGATCGTTTTGCAGTTCGCGCAGGACGTTTGCGAGGTCGTTGCGCAACGTGGGTCGGAACGCGGCCCAACCGTCCTGGCCGTGCTGCGCGACCCATTGCATCGCCGCGTGCGCGAGTTCGACCAATTGTTCCCATCCGGGCCGACGCTGTGCATCGCGGAACAACGGGTATTCGGCGATGCCGATCGAGCAGCTCATCTGTAATGGCGTGCCGGTGCCGCCATCGAATGCGTGCGCGCGGATAGCGCGGCGGATGCGTTCGCCCAGGCTGTCGATATCTCTGCTTTGCATCGGCCGGAACATCAGCAGGAATTCCGTATCGTCCCAGCGCGCGATGTAGTCGCCGCAGCGCACCAGCGAATTCAGCACCTGCGCGAACTGCTGGAGGATGCGCTCGTTGATCGGCGCGCCATTGTGCGCTTTGCCCGCGTCGGAATACTCGATGCGCACCAGCGCGAACAGCATCATCTGCTCGGACTGGCCGTTGCGCTGCTGTTCGCGATCGTAGAACGCGAGGTCGGCAGGAATCTGGTTGGCAAGGTAACGACGGTTGCGCAGGCCAGTCAAGGGATCGGTCTGGCTGGCGTTTTCGAGCCGCTCGTTGGAGATCTGCAGTTGTTGCGTGCGCTCCAGCACCTGTCGTTCCAGCGCTATCCGCTTGATTTCGTGAACCTGGCGTTGGCGGCGATAGCCCGCGTACACCGCCAGCCCCAGCAGCAGGGCGATCATTCCCTTGAAAAGCGGAGTCTCGTGGAAATGCGGGCGGATACCGAATGCGAGTTTCGCCTGCGCGGGATTCCATACGCCGGCATTGTTCGCTGCCATCACCTCGAAGACGTAGTCGCCAGGCGGAAGGTTCGTGTAGTTCGCGCGGCGGCGGCCCGAATCGTCCAACTCGTGCCACGCGCGATCGTAGCCGGTCAACCGGTAGCGAATCTGGATGCTGCGCGGGTCCTGAAAACTCGGCGCGGTGAACTCGAACGTCAGATCGCGCGCGTCCGCGTCCAGCATCGAGGGCATCGTATTGGCGCTGTACGTTCCGCCCGGATAGTCCACGCGCTCGATCACCACGTTCGGGGCGAGCGGATTCTTGACGATGCCGTGCGTATCCAGCGCGACCACGCCATCGCGCGACGGCAGCCACAGCACGTGACCGTCGATATAGCCCTTGGACATGCCCGCGCCGTTGCAGCAGAAGCCCTGCTGGCCGGCGTTGCGATCGCCGCGTTCGTTGAGCACCATCTCGCCCCGTACGCGCGCGATCTCGCCGCGCGCATAGCGTGCGAAGTCGTCGAGCGGCGCACGCGCGATGCCACGGATGCCGGCAATCCACAGAAAGCCGCGATCGTCTTCGGTCATGAAGAACGCCGCATTGGCAGGCATGCCTTGTTCGGGTCCGAGCCGGTTCCAGCGGCGGCCATCGAAGACAAACAATTGCTCCGAGAACGTGCTGACCAGAATCGCGCCCGAGGGCAACTGATGGATCATGGTGACGTCGATATCGCGCGGCAGCCCGCTCTCCGCGCCAACCTGCTGCATCCGTTCGCCGCGTAACTCGAACAATCCGGTCTGGGTGCCGACCAGGATTCTGCCGTCGCGCAGCCATTGCAGCGAGCGCACGCGGATATCGGTCATGCCCTCGGCCTGACCGTAATGGTGCAGGTGCTCGTCGGGTTGACCTTCGTGCTCGAGCCGGAACAGACCATCGGTGGTGGGGAACCACAACGCGCCGTCGGGTTCACGCACGATGCCATTGATCTGTGCGCCTGCCATGCGCGCGAACACCGCAGGGGCTTCGATGCTGCCGTCGTTGTGCCGCACGACCAGGCCGCGGCGCGTGCCGATCCATAGTTTGTCCGATTCGGCCAGCAGGTTGTAGGCGTGCGGATGCGGCAGCGCCGCGCCCGGAACGATCAGGTGGAAATGGCCGAATTCGAGGATGCTCACGCCATCGCTGGTGCCGACCCAGATGGTGCCGTCGGGGCCATGCGACAGCGACCACACGACTGGATCATTCAAACCGTCGCCGACACTGTAACGGCGCGTCCAGCCATTCCAGAGCCGGGTCAGCCCCTCGACTTGGCTGCCGAACCATAGGTTGGCCTCGCGATCCTCGAACGCGCTCGTCACGTTCTTGTAGGTCAGGGGATCGCGGCCGACGACGGACTCGACGAGCTTGCCGTCGCGCAATCGCGCGAGCGCGGCATTGGCGCCGACCCACAGGTTATGGTCGTGATCCTCGAACAAGGCGCCGATCGGCGAGCTGTCCAATACCGGATCGGCAAACTGGATCCAGGCACCGCTACTGTAGGAAAAAAGCCCCTGCGAGGTTCCGGCCCAAACGCGTCCCTGCGCCTCGACCAGACGGGTCACCGCAGCGCCCGATGCGTTGGGCGACAACGGCATGCGGCTCGTTTGCCCGGCGCTGACGCGCTCGACCGCTCCGGTCGTGCCGACCCACAGTCCGTCCTTGCGCAACAACAGCGACAGCGCGGGTTTGATTGTGGCGTCGGTGGTGATCAATTTGCCGCCATCAACGCGGAACACGCCGTCGGAAGTCGCCGCGATGATCACACCATCGGTATCTTCGGCGAGCGCATACACATCCAGCGCTGGATGCGCGGCCGCATCAGCCGGGGGCACTGCGGTGAATTGCCCACCGGCGTACATCGTCAAGCCTTTGTATGTGCCGATCCACAACCGACCGCTGCGATCAAGCAGCAGGGCGCGAATCCAGATGCCTCGCAATTGCGGTTGATTGTCGGGGGTGTAATTGGTGAAGCGCACGCCATCGAAACGGGCGAGACCGTCCTGGGTGCCGACCCAGATGTAACCGTCGCGATCCTGCGCGATCGACAACACACTGATCTGCGGCAGACCATCCTGGATCGACCAGCGATGCGCGACGTATTGCTCAAAAGCCTTGTTCGGGTCAAGCGCCCACGCAGCCATGCAAACGCAGCAAGCAAACGCGAGCGTCAATACGCTCAGCCATCCGTGCGACCACTGCGACCGGACACGCTGCAAGCGCATCGGCGATTCCCCTTCGGCTCAAGATCAGTCTAGCGCCGGATGCGGCCTCTGCGGAATGTCGATGCAGAAACAGGGCGATTGACTTCAGGGACGCAAAGGCAGGATCGGCGCCAATCAAATCCATCTCTTCATGCGGATGAAAGGATTGACAAACAGATTTCGCTGCGGCAGCATCAATCCCGCAATCCCATCGAGACCGGCTGAGGGACAGGCCCTTTGAAGCCGGGGCAACCGCGACGCGAAAGCGTCCAACGGTGCCAAATCCTGCGGGGACGTTCGCGTCCACCGGAAGATGGGTCGTTCCCGCAATTTGCGCGGGAATGACATTTCGTTCTGGATACCGCGCGATCTCGCTGGGGCATGGACCACCAGGAGATTCGCCATGACCCTCGCAGTGACCGAAACCACCGACGTCGCTTGTGTTGAAGCCTGCGTCGCCCGTCCCGCCGCCTATGTCCCGCAAACGACGACGCCTGTCGAGCGCGGTGAATTCGATCTGACCATTACGCTGTGCCACGCAGGAACTCGCAGCGTGCGCCTGCGCTGGCAGCGCACTGGAAATCCTGACGCGCCAACCGTGGTTGTGCAGGGCGGCATTTCCGCAGACCGCAGCGCTTGCGCATTGGCTGGCGATGCGACGCCTGGATGGTGGGATGCCCAGATCGGTTCTGGTCGCGCACTCGATCCGGTGCATCTGCACATCCTGTCGATCGACTGGATCGGCGCCGACGGCAAGCTCGATGCACCGATCGACACCGCCGACCAGGCCGATGCGATCGCCGCCACGCTCGATCGACTGCACATTGCGCGTATCGAAGCCTTCATCGGCTGTTCGTACGGCGCCCTGGTCGGACTGCAATTCGCCGCGCATCATCCGCTGCGCTTGCGGAAGCTCGTTGCGATCTCCGGCGCACATCGCCCGCATCCGTATGCGAGCGCATTGCGCGCCTTGCAGCGCAAGGTCGTCGCGCTCGGGCAACTGCAGTGCGCCGACGAGCTCGGTCTGTCCATTGCGCGGCAGTTGGCGATGCTGACCTATCGAAGCCCGGAAGAATTCGCCGCACGTTTCGATGCGGAAGCTGTCATCGACGGCGCACACGCACGCTGCGCTTCCGAGGATTACCTGGAGTCCTGTGGCGCGCGCTACGCGGAGCGCTGGTCACCGACCGCCTTCCAGCGCTTGTCGGAATCGATCGACCTGCATCGCGTCGATCCGGCACGTATTTCGGTGCCGACTACGCTCGTCGCGATCGAAGGCGATTGCCTGACGCCGCCAACAGATGTTCGTGCGCTGGCATCTGCGCTCGCAACGTGGCCGCGCATCCATGTGCTGCGCTCGCTCTATGGGCACGATGCCTTCCTCAAGGAAGTCGATCAGATCGCCGCGATTCTCCTCGAAGCCCTTGCCAGCGCAAGCGGAGGTGCAGCATGAGTACCGCGCGCGCTTCCACCATCGCCGTGCGCAGCGGCATCGACAGCGATACCGCGCATGGCGCCGTCGTGCCGCCGATCGTGCTGTCGAGCAACTTCAGCTTCGCCGGCTTCGAACAGAAGAGGAAATACGACTACACGCGCAGCGGCAATCCGACCCGTGACCTGCTCGCCGAAGCACTGGCCGAACTCGAAGGCGGCGCCGGCGGTGTGGTCACCGCGACCGGCATGGCTGCAGTCACGCTCGTGCTCGCATTGCTCGAACCCGGCGATCGCATCGTCGTGCCGCACGATTGCTATGGCGGCTGCTGGCGGCTGTTCGATGCGCTCGCGCGCAAGAACCATTTCATTCTCGTCACCGCCGACCTCACCGATCCGCGTGCGCTTGCCGAAGCGCTGCGTATTCCGCCGAAGCTGGTGTGGATCGAGACGCCGAGCAATCCGCTCTTGCGCATCACCGACATTCGTTTCGTCGCCGAAGCCGCGCATCGCGTCGGTGCGCTGGTGCTCGCCGACAACACCTTCCTGTCACCGGCCCTGCAACGTCCGCTCGAACTCGGCGCTGATCTGGTGCTGCATTCGACGACGAAATACATCAATGGCCATAGCGATGTCGTCGGCGGCGCTGTGATTGCGAAGGATGCGGCGCTTCATCAACAACTGTCGTGGTGGGCGAACGCACTCGGGCTGACTGGCAGCCCGTTCGACAGTTTCCTGACGCTTCGAGGTCTCCGTACACTCGATGCGCGCCTGCGCGTGCACCAGGAAAACGCCGCCGCGCTCGCCGAATCGCTGGCGCAGCATCCAGCCGTTGCCGCCGTGCACTATCCAGGCTTGATCTCGCATCCGGGCCACGCGTTGGCGACGCGCCAACAATACGGCTACGGCGCGATGCTGAGCGTCGAACTCGCTGGCGGCATTCCGTCCGTGCGCGCCTTCCTCGATGGCCTGCAGTATTTCACCCTCGCTGAATCGCTCGGCGGGGTCGAAAGCCTGATCGCGCATCCGGCGACGATGACGCACGCTTCGATGTCGGCGCAGGCGCGTGCGGTCGCCGGCATCTCCGATGGATTGCTGCGGTTGTCGATCGGCATCGAACACATCGACGACCTCGCTGCGGATATCGATGCGGCACTGGAACGCGCGCGCAGCGCGATCGGTGCATCCGCAGGCATTGAACAATGCGAGCAGGTGTCGTGTTGAACGCAGCCGTTGTCGAGTCGCCGGCATTCGTCGCCACGCAGCCGGCAGCCTCGTGCATTGAAGATGCGAGTGCTGCGCCGGTGCGCGTGGCATTGCTTGGCGTCGGTACTGTCGGCACGGCATTGCTCGCACGCCTCGATGCGCTCGCGCCGTCGCGACTGACGCAACGCCCGCGACTCGTGCATGTCGCAAATTCGCGGCACGCCTTGAGCTCGCATCACGGAGTCCTGCGGGACGGTGTTGCGGAGCGATTGCGGCGTGCCGGGCAGGCGGGTTCCCTGGATCGCGTTGCGCATGCGTTCGCCGGCAATGGCGTTCGCATCGTGGTCGACGCGACCGCGAGCGAGCAGGTCGCCGATCAGCATGCGCAATGGCTGGCGCAGGGCATCCACGTCGTCACCGCGTGCAAGCTCGGGCAAGGCACATCGCTTGCGCGTTGGCGCGCGATCCGCGCAGCGTGCAGGAGCGGTGGCGCGCGCTATGGCGACTCGGCAACCGTCGGCGCAGGCCTGCCGGTGCTGCGATCGGTGCGCGAGCTGCAAACTGGCGGTGACCGCATCCTCGCGATCGCGGGCGTGCTGTCGGGATCGCTGGCGTGGCTGTGCAACCACTACGACGGCATGCGCCCATTCTCGGCGCTGGTGCGGCAGGCGCGCGACGCCGGTTATACCGAGCCTGATCCACGCGAGGATCTGTCGGGCGAAGACGTACGCCGCAAGCTGCTGATCCTCGCCCGCACTGCGGGTTATGAACTCGAAGCCGATGCGGTCGAGGTCGCATCGCTGGTGCCGCCGGCACTAGCCGCGCTCGCGAAACAGGATGTCGATGCCGCACTGCCGGCACTCGATGCACTATTGCGCGAGCGTTACGCGCTGGCTTACCGCAATGGCGAAAAGCTGCATTTCATCGCGCGGCTTGAGCGCGGCGACGATGGCCGCGTGCGCGCAAGCGTCGGCCTGGAATCACTGGCACCCGATCATCCGCTAGCAGGCGGCGCAGGCACCGACAATCGCGTCGCGATCTGGTCCGATCGTTATCGCGAACAACCGCTGGTGATCCAGGGGCCGGGAGCGGGAGCGGGAGTCACGGCTGCGGCGCTGCTGGATGATGTGTTGCGCATCGCGAATTCGTAGCACGCCATCCAGCTTGGTCGCATTGCCTTGATCACCATTCCGCAATCACAAGAAGCCGTTAACACTCAATCACATTCACCGCCAACCCACCACGCGACGTTTCCTTGTACTTGTCCTGCATGTCGCGTCCCGTATCGCGCATGGTCTTGATGACTTTGTCGAGGCTGACGCGGTGTTTACCGTCGCCGCGCAAGGCCATGCGGGAGGCATTGATCGCCTTCACCGAACCCATCGCGTTGCGTTCGATGCAGGGAATCTGCACGAGCCCGCCGATCGGATCGCAAGTCAAGCCGAGGTTGTGTTCCATGCCGATTTCGGCGGCGTTTTCAACTTGTCCGAGCGAGCCGCCGAGTGCTGCTGTAAGGCCACCCGCGGCCATCGAGCAGGCGACGCCGACTTCGCCCTGGCAGCCGACTTCGGCGCCGGAGATCGAGGCATTTTCCTTGTATAGGATGCCGATCGCGCCCGCCGTCAGCAGGAAATCGAATATTTTCGCCTCGTTCGATCCGGGACAAAAGCGATCGAAGTAATGCAGCACCGCTGGAATGATGCCGGCCGCGCCATTGGTCGGTGCAGTGACGACACGCCCACCGGCGGCGTTTTCTTCGTTCACCGCGAGTGCGTACAGGTTCACCCAATCAAGCACGGTGAGTGGATCGCGCATCGCCGCTTCCGGGCGGGCGCTCAGGTCGTTGTACAAAGTCGGAGCGCGACGCAGCACGCGCAGGCCTCCGGGCAGTGTGCCGGCATTGCGGATGCCGCGCGCAACACAATCGATCATCGCGTTCCAGATCGCGCGCAGGTTGTCGGTGATTTCGGCATCGCTGCGCCAGACGCGCTCGTTGGCGAACATCAACTCGGCAATCGTGAGATGGTTTTTCTCGCACAGCGCCAGCAACTCGTCGCCGGACTTAAACGGGTGGGGCAGAACGGTGGTATCAGCGACGATGCGATCCTTCGATGCGTCTTCCTGGTTCACCACGAAACCGCCGCCGACCGAGTAATAGTCGCGCGTGGCGATTTCGTTGCCGTCGGCATCGAACGCGGTGAAGCGCATGCCATTGGGATGGAACGGAAGCTTTTGACGCTTGTTGAATATCAGATCGGCTTTTTCGTCGAACACGATCGCGTGCTTGCCGTGCAGATGCAGCACTTTCTCGGTGCGGATGCGCGCGAGCTTGTCCGGGATGCAATCGGGATCGATACGATCCGGCCACTCGCCTTCAAGGCCCATCAACACCGCCTTGTCGGTACCGTGGCCGCGCCCGGTCAATGCGAGCGAGCCAAACAAGTCGGCGCGGATGCGAACCACTTGATCCAGCGTGCCCGCGTCTTCGAGCCAGCGGGTAACGAAACGCGCTGCTGCGCGCATCGGCCCGACCGTGTGCGAGGACGATGGGCCGATGCCGATCTTGAAGAGGTCGAAAACGCTGACTGCCATGATGAGTCGCTCTGGAAAAATTGCGCTGCATCAAACCGAACGCGGCGCTCAGGGCTATTCTATGCTTCCGTTCCGGCATCGACACGCGAGGATTCACACTGATGCGTTACGTCCTCTACCAGCGCGACGACTGCCCACTCTGCGATGCAGCGCTGGAAGTACTTGCGCAGGCGCGGCTGCCGGAGTTCGAGAACGAATGGATCGATGGCGATGTCGCGCTCGAGGCGCATTACGGAGCGCGCGTGCCGGTGTTGCGCGATATTGAGAGCGATCGCGAATTGGAGTGGCCATTCGACGCGGCGGCAGTGCGTGCGTTCCTGTTATAGCGTGCGCTGCGCATGGGTGCTTCCATGACCATCAGCCGTGCGCGCGGCGCACGCGTCGGATTTATTTTCCGACTGTGGGTACGGCTGCGACCAGCTTCAGCGATGTATGCACCTTCACCGCGTTGCCAATCTGGCTGGGATCGGCCCACTGACCGCCGCCAACCTTGAAGTCGAGCCGGTTCACCAGCGCATCGCCTGTCAGCGAAGGCGTCACGCCTGCGACCCAGAGGAATATCAGTGTGATCGGCTTGCTCATGCCGCGCAAATTGAGCGTACCGTCGGCTGCATAACGGTTACCGCCAAGGCTGCGGAACTTCGTCGCGGTATAAGTCGCGACTGGCGTATGGGTAGTATCGAAGAAATCCACGCCATGCAAGGCATCGTCGCGTTCGGGGTTCGCGGTGTCGGCACTCGCGAGGGTGATTTTCACGTCGAAGCGCGAGGTCGCCAGTTGCGTCGGATCGAACGCGATCGCTGCGTCGAAAGTCCTGAAATTTCCGTTGAATGCCTCGCCTTGGGTAATGCCGGAAAACGCGAGCGTGGACGCTTTGCCATCGGCATGCCAGTTGCCCGCATGAACGGCGAACGGGACGAGCAACGCGAACGCAGTAGCAACGCAAATAATATTCATGGCTGGTCTCCATCGGATCTGGGCGAGGGCATGCCAGGCAGCATGCGCCGCAGGGTTTCATCGCGGTCGAAATAATGGTGCTTGAGCGCGGCTGCAGCATGTATGCCGACGAGCGCAGCGAGCGTCCAGAAACCGTATTCGTGCACCTGCAACGCCCAATGCTTCACCGCAGGATCGGGTCCCCACAACGCGGGCAGACTGAACAGACCGAACCAGCGCAGCGGAAAATTCGCCGCCGAATTGAATAACCAGCCCGAAAGCGGCATCGCGAACATCATCACGTACAGCGCGAAGTGTACGGCCGATGCCGACCAGCGCTGCCACGCGGGCCCAGGCATCACTGGCGGATGTCTGGTTGCGAGCCGCCACACGAGTCGCAGTCCGACCAGAATCAACACGGTGATGCCCACCGATTTGTGCAATGCGAATACCTTGAGCTTGTCCATCGATACTGCCATCGACGTCATCCACAAACCGACAATGCCCAGACCAACGATCAACAACGCGATCAGCCAGTGCAGAAATTGCGCGAAACGGTTCCAGCGCACGGACGCTACGGTTGTCATCGATGCGACTCCTGCGATGGTGTGGCGCCGGGTGTCGTGGAATCGATAGCGGTAGCTTCTGCCTGGATGTCGTTCGCCACATCGGCTGCCGAAAACGCGATGCGTGTGTGCACCGGATCAATCGCGAAATGCTCTTGCGCAGCGATTGGAGGTGTTGCGATGGCCGCAGGACAGCCGGCAAGGGCTGGCATTGTCAATCTCCTGATGGCGTGCATCTGCCGATTGTATGGCCAGAGTCATCGGACAGCGCAGCTACGGGCGCTCCCGGCGCCCGTGTGCATTTCCCACATTTGACCGCCATGGATGGCGGGAATGCCGAAATCGCAGGAGCAGCTTTTGGCCCTGCGGGTCAGGCTTGCGGTAACAACGCTGCGTTGCGAGGATGGTGCCGGGGAGAATCCAATGCGTCGATTGATTGCCTGCTGCCTGTTCTGGCTGCTCGCCGACGCCCATGCGGCGTTGCCAGAGACGCCGCTGTTCCGCAGCTATGGGGTTGCCGATGGCTTGCCGTCGAGCGCGGTGAATGCGATCGCGCAGGATTCGCACGGCTATCTGTGGCTGGCCACCGACGACGGACTCGCGCGTTACGACGGCGTGGGATTCCGCGTATGGCAGCACGACCCCGCCGATCCCGCATCGCTGCCGGGCAATCTTGTGCAGGCCTTGCACGTGGATGCGACCGATCGTGTCTGGGTCGCGCTCGAAGGCCACGGGTTCGCGATGCTGCAGCCAGATGGCGTGCATTTTCATCGCTACGATCACGCGAACACGCCCTCGATGGGCGAGGACGATGTGTTCGCGTTCGCATCCACGCGCGATGGCGCATTGTGGTTTGGCACATTCGGCGGGGGTCTTTATCGCATGGACGCGAACGGCACGCTGAAGAATTTCCAGCATGCCGACGCCGATCCGCACAGTTTGCCCGATGCGAATGTGCTGGCGCTGACCGTCGATCCGCGCGGCGATTTGTGGGTCGCCACAACCGCGGGCGCCGCACGCTGGAACGGTCGCGGTTTCGAGTATGTCGATGCGCAGGGACTTGCTGATGCAGTCGTGTTCGCGATCGCCGCCGAAGCGGATGGGCGTATCTGGTTCGGCACGAAAACCGGGTTGTACTTGCGCGAAGCGAACGGCAGCGCGCGCGCGCTGCACTGGAATCCGAACGTCGACGATCCGCGCGTTACCGGCATCCTGCGCGATCGCGATCGCGATGGCGGTTACTGGTTGAGCGTGCCGGGCCTGTTGCGGCGTCGAAATCCGGCGCTGAGCGGTGCCAACGCGAACACATCCGGACGCGCGGTCGCCGTGCCCGGGACCCAACGCATCCTCGGCATGTTGCAGGATCACGAAGGCAGCATCTGGTTCGCGACCAAGGGCGGCGGGCTTGCGCAACTCGTTCCACACGCGTTGCAGTTCGCCGGATTCCGGCACGATCCGAACGATCCGGCATCGCTCAGCGCGATCCAGCCCGAAGCGATGGCGCTCGCCGACGATGGCCATTTGTGGGTCGTTGGCGGCCACAGCGCGATCGACAGCATCGATCCTGCCACCGGTGTTATCGAACATTGGGCGCTGCCCGAACTCGAACATAAATACCTGTGGGCGCTGAGCCAGCGCAGTGGTGGGCCCCTGTGGGTCGGCTACAACACCGGCGTTGCGCGCATCGATGTGCGCACGAAGAAAGTGCAAGTGTGGGAACAGGAGACCGCGCACGATGCGCCGCTGTCCGCACCGAACGACCTGATTGCGCAGACGCCCGATGGGCGCATCTGGATTTCCAGTCTCGGCGCAGGCATCCAGGTGCGCGATGGCGAGGGTCATGTGCTGTTCTCGATCAAGCCCGACGACGGACTTGGCCTGACTGCGGCCGATACCGAACAACTTGGCGTATCACCGCGCGGCGCGTTATGGCTGGCCGGAGCGGAAGGTGTGCTCGCGTGGAATGACACCGCGCATCGCTTCACCCCAGTGCCGGGCGCGCCGACCGATCGCGTGTACGGTTTCGCCTTCGCCGACTCGCAGACACTTTGGTTGTATCGACTCGGCGCGCTCGAACGCTACGGTTGGGATGGTCATTCGCTGAATCTGCAATTGCATGTGGATCAGCGTCAGGGATTGCCGGTCGTCGAATCAGGTGGTGTCATCGCCGATGCGCGCGGCGATGTCTGGCTGACCAGCAAGCGCGGCCTGCTGCGCTTCGATACGCTTGCCGGTCGCGTGCGCGTCTACGGCGTGCGCGACGGATTGCCGAATCAGGAATTCGGCATCCATCCGCCAATGCTGACGAAAACCGGTCTTGCGGCCGCAGGCACGGTAAATGGACTTGTGCTGTTCGAGCCTGCGAAGCTCGCGTTCGGCAATGCAGTGCCGCCACTGGTCATCGACGCGATCGGTGTGCGTCGCGGCGATCGGCAGGTCGCACTCGATGCGCATGCGCAGATCACGCTCGGACCGGACGACCGCGACTTGCGTATCGCTGCGCGATTGCTTTCGTATACCGATCCCAAGGCAAATCGTTATCGTTTCTGGCTGCACGGTTACGACGCGAAGTGGATGGAGCAGGGCACGAATGGTGAGCGAGTTTTTTCTCGACTCGACCCGGGCCACTACAAACTTGCTGTCGAAGCGACTAACGCCGACGGCGTCTGGTCGATGCCGCAGGAGCTCGCGATCAGCGTGCATCCGCCGTGGTGGAAAACCGGCGTGGCGAATGTTGTCTATGTCGCGCTCGCATTGATGGGATTGTTGTTGCTCGCGTGGTTGTATCGACGCCGTTTGAAACGCCGGCACGCGTTTGCGATGGCCGAACAACGCAGCGCGCTCGCCGAGCAGACGTCCGAAGCCAAGACGCGTTTCCTCGCGACAATGGGCCACGAAATCCGCACGCCGATGACCGGCGTTCTCGGCATGACCGAGCTGCTTCTCGGCAGTGATCTTGCGCCGCGCCAACGGCACCAGGCCGAATCGATCCAGCATGCAGGCCAGCATCTGTTGCGGATCGTCAACGATGCGCTTGATCTCGCGCGCATCGAAGCGGGCAAGCTCGCTCTTGACGACGCGCCGTTCGATCCGCGCGCCGTGTTGCGTGAAGTCGATGCGTTGCTGCGTCCGTCGGCGCAGGCGAAGTCGTTGCTGTTCGAGACGCACGCGACCGATGTTCCGCAAGCTCTGCGCGGCGATTGCGCACGCGTGCGACAGATCCTGCTGAATCTCGGCAACAACGCGATCAAGTTCACCGAGCGCGGCAGCGTTCGCATCGTGCTTGCGCGGACACTGGCCATGCAAGACTCGCAGCACGACGTTGCCGGCCTGCACGTGACTGTCGCCGATACCGGCCCCGGCCTCAACGCCGAACAGCGCGCGCGCCTGTTCCAGCGTTTCGAGCAAGCAGATGGCGGCCGCACAACTGCACGTTATGGAGGCAGTGGACTTGGATTGGCGATCTGCCAGGAACTCACCGCTGCGATGGGTGGCCAGATCGCAGTGGACAGCACGCCCGGCGTTGGCACGCGATTCGACGTGATGTTGCCGCTCGCCGAATCCGCGCCTCCGCAAGCGGCTGTCGTTATGCAAAGAATCATTGTGCGTGCGTTGCGCTTGTTGCTGGTCGAGGACGATCCGACCGTCGCCGAAGTCGTGCGCGGCCTGCTCGAAGCGCAAGGCCACACGGTCGTCCATGCGCCGCACGGATTGACCGCATTATCCGAACTCGAGAACGCGGACTTCGATGCGGCGCTGCTCGATCTGGATTTGCCCGGTGTCAACGGCCTCGACCTCGCACGCCTGATCCGTGCACGCGCGATTTCGCTGCCGCTGCTCGCAGTTACCGCGCGCGCCGATGCAAACGCGGAGCCGGACGCGCGCGCAGCGGGGATGGATGGATTCCTGCGTAAACCGGTGACGGGTGAGATGCTGGCGGACGCGCTGGAGAAGCTGATTGACACATAGCCGCGCAATTGAGCAAGTGCGAACAGACCACTAGATAGAGTTTTCACGCACTTCGCGTGCTCAGCAAGGGCCGGCCGCTCCGAATGCGCACAGCGTGTGCAATCTGTGCTGTCTATCGAACAAATGAACCCGGTCCCATTTCCCGTTGATGGTTGCGCCCGTCCCCGTGCAACTAGATAATCATGACTCGCTTTGAGGTTCCCCAGTGGATGCACATTCCGACGAATTCGCCCGCCAGCGGGCTCTGGACTCCTATGGCATCGTCGATGCCCTGCCGGAATCGGCCTACGAGGACATCGTCCGGATTGCCACGCTGATCTGCGACGTTCCTTCGGCGTTGATTTCGCTTTTGGATCGCGATCGGCAGTGGTTCATGGCGCGCGAGGGATTCTCGTTGCGGGAGGGTCGACGCGAGGATGCGTTCTGCGACCACGCGATCCGCGAACCGGAAAGCCTGATGGAGGTGCAGGACGCAACGCGCGATCCGCGCTTTGCTGACAATCCACTGGTGACAGACAAGGACGGTCCGAAAATCCGGTTCTACGCGGGTGTTCCGCTGGTGACGCCGGGCGGCGCGGCGATCGGCACGGTCTGCGTCCTCGACAGCGAACCGCGGATGATCAATGAAGAACAGAAGAAGGGTCTGATGTCGCTTGCGCGGTTGACGATGAACCTGCTCGATACCCATCGGCGCCAGCGCGAACACGAACGCACGACGATGCTCGAGGCCTGCATCCTAGAGCAGCCAGCGCCTGCGGTTTTAGCTCCGGCCCCGCTGACGTTGGGTATCTTCCAAATCCAGAGCCTGGCGGCGATCGCGACGAAGATCGGCGACCGGGCGCTCGGACAAATGCTGGTGCGCTTGCACGAATTAATCGAGTTCCAACTGCAATCCGGCGACAGCATCGACCACAGCACAGGCAGCGCGGAAATGATTGTCGTCCTGCATGGTTCCGAGCGCGCTGCGACCATGGGCAAGCTCCGGGAATGCGTGGCAGCGTTCGAACTCGAGCACGGTATACGTGTGCTCGAGGGATCGACCGACTCGATCTCCCCAAGCGAGCGTATCAACGCGCTGTTCTTACGCGCAGACGAGGTGTTGTCGGATGCCAAGGATGCATTTCGCGGGGCTCACTGAGACCCAGCTCCAGCAAGTGCATCACGCCGCGGTACCTATCTAATGAGTGACTTCGACCGACCGATCCGGTCATTCGCGAGCGCTGCTTTCGAGTAGTCAATCCACATTAAGCCGACGGCCGCTGGATCTGAAGGTCAGTACTTGCTGCCCAGCAAGGAACGAACATCGCCATAGCGCTAAAATCTCCGCTCCAGGGCTGCCTTGTCGATGCATGAACTATGGACACCATCCATTCCAACGACTTCGATGCAGCCGGTCGCGCGGTACTCTTGTTCCTCCACCAACGGCTCGGTTTCGATCTGTGGATGATCACCCGAACCCAAGGCGATGATTGGATCGTGCTGCAATCCGAAGACCATGGGTACGGCGTCGCTGCGGGCAAGGTGTTTCCGTGGAGGGATTCCTTCTGTTCGGAAATGGTGAAGGGCAACGGCCCCCACATCGCTCCGCAGTCGGACGTGATTCCGGCCTATGCCCTAGCCCCGATAGGGCGTCAGGTGCAGATCAAGGCGTATGCGGGAGTACCCATCGTCCTGAAGGACGGCAGTCTTTTTGGAACATTGTGCGCGATCGACCCGGTGCCGCAGTCGCCCCAGATCGTCGAACAGGAGGAACTCCTTTTGCTGCTGGGTAGCCTGCTGAGCACGATCCTGCAACTGGAGCTCAGGTCGGCCGAAGAAGTGCGCCGCTCGGAACGGATCCAAGCCGAAGCGCTCACGGACTCAGTGACGAGGCTGTACAACCGGCGGGGTTGGGATCTCCTGTTGGCGGCTGAGGAAGCGCGCTGCAGCCGCTATGGACACCCGGGTGTCATTTTCTATGTCGATCTGGATGGGCTCAAGCAGATCAACGATTTCCATGGGCACGCCGCTGGAGATGAGCTCATCATCCGGGCGTCGCAGGCGCTGCGCCAGGCGGCGCGCTCGATAGACATCATCGCGCGGCTGGGCGGTGACGAATTCGGCATTGTGGGTGTCGAATGCGATGTCGTAGGCGCGCAAGCCCTGCTGAAACGCGTGCAGAGCGAGCTCGAAATGGCAAATGTTAAAGCTTCCATTGGTTTTGCCATGCGCGATCCTTCGATCGGGCTGGCCGGTGCCTGGGTCGAGGCAGACAAGAACATGTACTCGGAAAAGCGATCGCAGGCACGAGCGTCTTGATTCGCTCCCTTCGCTGTCCATTTGTCGCGCCTACTACTCGCGATTCAGTCGTCCTCCATTGGTCCGAAACAAAGCTATAGCCGCGTAAATCCATCTTCACTCCACGCCTCACGGCCGACCCCATGGCGCACGAAGAACAAGCCATCGGGGTCGTACTGCTGCTTTGCGGTCCGGATGCCATCGAATCGCCGGGCCGATCTCGCGTCAAGGCGGCACCCCGTCCCAAGTGACGATTGGAGGAGGGAAGGGACGAGCTGCAGTGATGAGGGACGGCGCCGGCACTGGATGCATCCGGTCGTCCTCTCATTCTGAAGCGAGGGCTTGCCGGACTGCTCGCGTAACCGATCGCATGACGCCTGCGTCAACGCCCGCCATCAGGCATGCCATCGGATTCGTGAACGCCTGAACTGGCAGGCCGCGCCCGATGGTGTCCGCACGGACAGTATCGGACGTCCATTGCCTCAACCGGACGCCCTCTTGCTCGGGTGATAACCCATTTCGGACGAATGGCACATGCGTCGATGCAATCGTAACGTCCAGAATGAATGGGGCGAACATTCGTTCGCGAATTCCCATCCCGCCCACTTCGAGGTCGTCATGCGTCGCTCCATCCGTGTGCCTGCTACATCGCTGTGCATCGCTGTCCTTGCCGCCGGAACTGCACTCGCGGCGCCCACCCAGACACCGGCCGACAAACGATTCGCCGAGGGCGCATTCGAACAGGCGCTGCCGCTGTATCAGGCCGCGGTGAAGAGCAACCCGAAAGACGCGCATGCGTTGACACAACTCGGCGAGATTGCCCTGTACGCCAACCGCCTGCCGGATGCCAGGCGCAACTTCGAGGCAGCGCTGCGCGTCGATCCGTCCAACCGGATTGCAAAAGGCGAACTCGTGGAAATCCAGGCCCGAAGCGGCGCCAATGGCAGCTATCGCATCGAAGGCGGCGAGCAATCCGCGACGATTCCGTTCGTGGTCACCGATCCGTTGCCGATCATCAAGTTGCGCATCAATGGCCAGCGTGATGCGAATTTTCTGATCGATACGGGCGCGCCCGGTGTCGTGCTCGATCCGGCCGTCGCCAAGGCGCTCCACCTCGATGTCAAATCGGCAGGTCAGGGCACTTTTGCCGGCGGTGAGCATGCGGGCGTGAGCAAGTCCAGCATCGATTCGATCGCTCTTGGCACCGTCACGATCCACAACGTGCCGGTCGTGGTGATGCCGATGGAAGGCGCGCCTGCGCCAACCGGGATGCACCTCGACGGAATCATTGGCACAAGCCTGTTCTATCACTTCCTCGCGACGCTCGACTATTCCCACGGGCGGCTCATTCTCGAACCGCGTTCGAATTCCGCGCGCTTCGAGCAGGCAGCCAAGCAGCGTGGCGACAGCGTCGTGCCGATGTGGTACGTGCCCGATCACTTCCTTTTCGCGCGAGCGCAGGTCAAGGGCGCCGCCCCGGCGCTGTTCAACGTCGATACCGGCGCTCCCGGTCTGGGCGTGCAAGTCTCCAGCGATCTGATGCACAGATCGCACATCGCACTCGACAACAGCCACAAGAGCCAGATGCGCGGACCCGGCGGTGATGTCGCCACGATCAATTTCACCGCCTCGGTCACCGTGGGCGCCATCCACGCGGACAAGCTTCCGGCGATGCTTACGCCAGGCGGCGATCAGTACGGGATCTTCCCGTTCGCGGTCGGTGGCACGGTGTCGCACGAGTTCTTCCGAAAGCGTGCGGTGAGCTTCGATTTCGAAGCGATGCAGATGGTGATCACCCGGCAGTGATGGAGGCGAGGGGTTTCTGGCGACTGCGAATGGGAGAATGCCGAGCCGCCATCGGGCACGCGGTTGGGGCTCTCGCCCACTGTAGAAGAACTCAAGACACAGGGCGTTGGCTGTCACTCGGAGGTCTTTGTGGCTGAGTTTTCCCCACAGGCAAATCGCGCTCGCCGGGCCCAAGGCGCAATCTTCCTTTTCGGCTTCGGCGGTGCCTGGCTGAGCGCCTACGTCATTGAACTATTGCGCAAACGTCCCATCCCGTTGCTGGCCATCGCCACGCCACGGCTTGCCTCATCGGCGTCGCTTACAAGCGTTAAAGCCGCAATCGCCCGGCGTTGATCGGACAGGCTTTCTGCAGAGGTACTGCGGGCCAAGCGCATGTTCAGGTTCTTCAGGCCTGCACGCTCGCGCGTCGCCACACCAGGCAGCGATTGTTCGCCGGCATCGCAATATCCGCCACCAGGCGCAGCCCGATCGATTGCGCCAGGGCATCCACTGCCGCGACGTCGCGCAAACCCATCTGTGGCGCGCGCGCCTTGAGGTCTGCATCGAACGCGGCATTACTGTCGCTGGTGAAGTGCCCGGCGATGTTGAACGGCCCGTAGACCACGATCGTCGCGTCGGCACAAAGCACCGCGTCGAGTCCCGCGAACATCGCCTGCACCTCGGGCCAGCCCATGATGTGCAGCGTATTGGCACTGAACAGTGCATCGAACCCGCGTGCATCCACCGACGCGTGCAGCGCAAGGGAATTCCAGTCAAATGTTGCAACATCGAGCTCGATCGCCGTGGGCGTGTTCGGCAACGCTGCCGAATCGATCCATGCGCGGATGCCCGGAAGGTTGTCCGCGCGATCCGAACACTGCCACATCAGGTGCGGCATCGCGGCCGCGAAATACACCGCGTGCTGTCCGGTGCCGCTGCCGATCTCCAGCACGCGCTCGCCTCCGGCCAAATGGGTGCGCAACACGTCCAGGATCGGATCGCGATTGCGCTGCGTTGCGGGTGCGTGCGGTTTTTCGATCACCGCCAGGCTCCAGTCAGTGCGGCTTCGTCGCAGGTTACATACGTCTCATGGACCGCGAAAGCATCACTGATCGGCGCCGCGCTTGAACTCCACCGTCTGTCCGTCCTGTTTGAGCGTCATTGTCTTTACCGCGCCGCTTGCCGGCGCAAACTCCAGCGTCGCGTCAACTTCGATCAGAAAGAAGTGGTCCTGCGATTGCGCGTACAACATTAACGCGGACTGCCCCGTCATCTGGGTCTTCAATGCGTCGCCATCCATGAACACGCGCATCGTCATGCCATCACTGGTGTAGTTGCCGACCACACGTTGCAGTGCTGCGCTTGGCAGCGCGACGGCCGTGCGTTCTGCAGGCAACGGATCGGTTGTCAGCGGCGCCCCGTCGCCCTGGCCTTCGCCGTCCTGGAACACGCGCATCCCGGTGATCGAACCTTTCGCGTTACGCTCGATGCGCAGCAGCGTGAACGACCCCGGGTACGCAAATTCATCAGTGGCAATGGGAACCAGCGGCGTACGCGTGCCACCCGTGCGCTGCGAGGTCAGCGCGCCGTCGTGCATGCGCAACACGCGCGTGGCCTTGTCGTCGATGCGATACACGCCTTCGTATGTTTTCAGTGTGGCCGCACTCATCGCGATCGGCTTGACCTCCGGATACGGATCGCCGAGCGCTACCGCCCCGATACTCGCCGCAATGCGGTCCGGGGCGCTGGTTCCCGTTGGATCGCTGTCGGAATTGTGCAGCACGATCACGCTCAGCGCGGTATCGGGAACCCAGGTCAATTCGGCCGTGAAGCCAAAGATGCCGCCGTCGTGCTGGATCGTCGGATGGCCGCGCAGGGTCTGGCGTTCGAGGCCAAAGCCGTAATGGCCGGCCTGGGCCTTGCCGGTCGGGGTGATCATCTGCCGGTACATCGCATCCGACAACACCTTGCCGCCGTGCAACGCGCGATTCCAGCGCAGCAGGTCGTCCACCGTTGACACCAGCGAACCGGCCGCGTGCGGCTGGGTCATGCTGATGTAGAGCGACGGCACCACCTTGTCCGCATCCATGCTGTATCCATGCACCATGCCGGGGATGATCGCGTGGTCGTCGCCGAAGCGGGTGTGGCTCATACCCAGCGGGGCGAACAACGCCTTCTGCAGGTACACATACCAGGGCAGGCCGGTGACCTTCTCGATCACCGCGCCCACCAGCACGTAGCCCGAGTTGCTGTAGTTCCAGCCCTCGCCCGGCGCAAAATCCGCAGGCTGGTCCTTGAACGTGTCGACCAACTGCGCCGTACTCAGGTCGGCGCGGATGGGCAGCTCCATCCTTCCGGGAATCTCGGTGTAGTTCTTCACGCCCGACGTGTGATTGAGCAACTCCCGCACGGTGATCCTGCCGCCATTGGGGTACGTGGGCAGGAACTTCGACAACGGATCGTCCAGCGACAGCTTCCCTGCTTCGACCAGCTTGAGCAAACCAGCAGCGGCAAACTGCTTGGTGATCGACCCCAGGCGAAATTCCTGGTCGGCCGACAACGGAACCCCGAGCTCGATGTCCGCCATCCCGCGCACACCGCGGTACAGCACCTGATCGCCACGCGCGACCAGCACCACAGTACCGGGGCCATTGGCGGCATAGCTGTCCGCAAGCAATTTGTCCGCATACAGCGCTACCTGTTCGCGCGATGGCGGAACGGCATCCTTCGCATGCACCGGCTGCGCGAGGACGCCAGCCATCAACACCACACACATCACCAAACGCATCGCCTGCTCCGTGGGTTATTCGATAGCGATGTCGGATTCGACAGCACGCTATGACGCAGTGTGTGCTGTGCGATACGGACATCGCTCAATCGAGTGATGGCTGCAAACCCGCAGCGGATTCATGCAAGCGCGACCCTAGCAGCATTTCTTGGGTCTCGTCGGACGATGTGGTGCGGGCCGATGATGCAATGGCCAGGCAGTGCTTCTGGCCGCGTGGCGAACGACGCAGTGCGACCTATTGTGTTGAAAAACTCGCCCGCTCAATCTGGAATTCGAGAAATGAGCCACGAGAGTGCGATACCCCACAGGCAAAAGAACAAAATTCCGCTGAAAACGAAGCGTTTTCGGGGTTCTTTTGAAACGTCGGGAGTTTTTCAACGGAATTGACCCAAAGCGGAAGTTGGAGAGCGGCAGCTTTCGGAAATTCTTTCGGACCAAGATCCCGGTCACCGCGCTGCCTATTGTGCTTCCTGTGGTTGTCCAGCAAAAAAGGGATCACTACCCATCCGCTCGACCGAGCTGTTTCCAGAAGAACTTTTTGAATATCGCCTCTCGTTGTGCTAGGGTGGGAGACGCCACTGCCGCCGCAAGAACGGTCAGCGGATCCCGCGCTAGCATGCGATGTGGATGGCGCAGGTCGTGAATGCGAGCGACACCAGTCAAGGAGAGACGGGTGAAGTTCTTGTTACAGCAAGTTGCAGAAAGCAACGGCCGCTGTCGATCTTGTTCCAGCGCTCTCGTTGCAATCGCCATCCCAATGCTGATGGCCTGCGGCCCACTTGAGGCGTCCGGCAACCTCGCGCAGGTCGCCTCAGCGCAGCCTGCCGTAACGGTTGCTCTGAGCCATCATGCGTTCAATCCGGCTCCTGACGACCCGCCGGGAGAGTGGCGCAGCCAAGCCCGCGATTATGCCAACACGCGCTACAGCGCGCTCGACCAGATCAATACGTCCAACGTCAGCCGGTTACATGTGGCGTGGTCGTTCTCAGACGGCGTGCAGTACGGCCATGAAGGCGCCCCGCTGGTCGTCGGCGACACGATGTATCTCGTCTCGCCATTCCCGGACAAGGCTTATGCGCTGGACCTGACCAAGCCCGGCGCGCCGGTGAAGTGGATGTTCAATCCGCATCCTTCGGAGATGGCGGTGGGCAAGGCGTGCTGCGACGCGGTGCTGCGCGGCTGGGCGTATGGCGACGGCAAGCTGGTCTACAACCTGCTCGACGACCATGTCGTGGCGGTGGATGCGCAGACCGGCAAGGAGCTCTGGCGCACCAAGATGGCCAATGTCGAGAGCGGCATGACCATGACCTCACCAGCCATGATCGTCGGCAACAAGGTATTCGTCGGCAATTCGGGTGGCGAGATGGGCGTGTCCGGATGGTTCGCCGCGCTCGACCTGCAGACCGGCAAGCAATTGTGGCGCGCCTATTCCGTGGGCAACGACGCATTGGTGAAGATTGGCGCCCGCTTCAAACCGTTCTACCCGCAATACAAGGGCAAGGATCTCGGCCTGAAATCGTGGCCGGCGGGCATGGCGATGACTGGCGCCGGAGCGGCGTGGGGTTTTCCGTCGTACGACCCCGACACCAATCTGGTCTTCTACGGTACGTCCAACCCCGGACCGCGCGTGCCCGCGCAACGCCCGGGCGACAACCTGTGGTCGTCGACGATGTTCGCGCGCGATGCCGACACTGGCGAAGCGGTTTGGGCGTACCAGTTCACCCCGCATGACGAGTGGGACTACGACGGTGTCAATGAGGCGGTGCTGCTCGATTTGCCGATCAACGGACGCATGCGCAAGACGATGGTGCACTTCGATCGCAACACCTACGCCTACGTGCTCGATCGCACGACGGGCGAGGTGCTCAAGGCCGATCCGTTCGCGTACCAGGACTGGTCCACCGGCTTCGATGCGAAGACCGGTCGTCCCGTGGTCGATCCGGCCAAGCATCCCAAGCCCGGCGTCGCGCTCAAGGTCTGTCCACCCGATATCGGGCAGAAGGATTGGGAGCCGCCCGCGTTCTCGCCGCGCACCGGTCTGTTGTACGTCGGCATTTTCAACATCTGCATGAACCTCACCGACCACAAGGTCAGCTACATCCCGGGCACGCCGTACGACGGCATGGAGATGAAACGCATGTCTGTCGATGGACCGAAGGGCGACTGGGGCGCATTCATCGCGTGGGATCCCGTCGCAGGCAAGCGCGCGTGGACGGTACCCGAGAAATTCATGGTGATGTCCGGCGCAGTGGCGACGGCCGGCGACCTGGTGTTTTATGGAACCTCCGATGGCTGGTTCCGCGCGGTCGATGCGCGCAATGGCAAGGTGCTGTGGCAGCAGAAATTGTCGTCCGGGATCATTGGTCAGCCGATCACCTACATGGGTCCCGATGGCCACCAGTACATCGCGATCCCGAGCGGCGTGGGCGGTGCGGCCGGCGTACAGAAGGCGCGGCCGGGTTACCCGTCGCGCGGCTCGACGCTGTATGTGTTCTCGCTGGACGGAGTTGGCGCGGCGCCTGCGCCCCCCAAGGCTGCCGGTGGACAGCCATGAAAACGGGCAATGCGCTCGCCGGGATGCTCGGATGCGCGGTGGTCGGCGCCGCGTTTGCCGGGTGGGCGTCGAGCTGGCATCAGGCAACGCCCCAGCAAGCCGCGGCGATGGCGGCACATCCCCGGCCGCTCGCTGCGCTGACCGCACCGGAAGCCGATCTCGCCGGCGCTCCACAGCTGCAATGGCCGCTGACCCTCGCCAATCCTCTCGGCGAAGGACCCGAAGTGGTGATGGACGGCAAGCACCTGTACCAGTCCATGAACTGCGCCGGCTGCCACGGCTATGACGGCGGCGGCAACATGGGCCCCAATCTGGCCGATGCGTACTGGATCTATGGCGGCACGCCCGCAGCGATCTACCGCAGTATCGCTCTGGGTCATCCCAAGGGCATGCCGGCGTGGGGACGTGCATTGCCGGCCCAATCGATCTGGCAACTCACGGCCTACGTCGGCTCGCTCGGGGGAGGCGTGCCGCCGAACCAGGCGCAGGCCGCTTTGCAGGGCGATTTCCAAGGTGGAAAACCTGAAAACGTCACTTCACAACGCAAAGGCCAAGCGACGGGTGCATCAGCCGCGGATCCAGCCGAGGAAGCGGGAGAGTGGGCTGGCGGCCGCGGAATGCATGCCGACGACTCTGACGACGTGCCTGGCCAACAATGAAGTACCGGTACGCCAGTGGTCTGGCGGCGGCGTTCGGCCTATGCGGCTGCGTCGAGCACCCCATGGGATACCTCAGCGGTGCCGCCGGACCTGCCTCTGCCCCGATTCAGCGACTCGCGCTAGGATTCGTCGGCATTGCGATCGGCGTGGTGGTGGTCATCGCCGCAATGATCATCTGGGCGATCGTCAGCGCCCGTCGCGCGCATGGTCGTGAAGGCGATGCCGTATCCGGAAAGTCGCGCGGCCTTGGATGGATCTACTGGGGCGTCGGTGTCTCCACCCCGATCCTGGTCGCGATGACGGCATGGAGTTTTGCGGTGACCCGCGAAGTGGCCGTGTTGCCCGCTGGGTCTGCCCTGAGGGTGCAGGTCACCGGTCACCTGTGGTGGTGGGAATTTCGGTATGCCGATGCCACGCCGGTCAATATCTTCAGCACCGCCAATGAACTGGTGATTCCGGTCGGCGTACCGGTGCGGCTCGATCTCACATCAGCCGACGTGATCCATGATTTCTGGGTGCCCAAGCTGGGGCCGAAGATCGACGTGATTCCCGGTCAGCCCACCCACGCATGGCTGCAGGCCGACCATCCCGGCGTCTTTATCGGGCAATGCGCCGAATATTGCGGTCTCGAGCATGCACGGATGGGCATTCGCGTGGTGGCTCTAGCCCCCGCGCAGTTCGCCGCATGGCAGCAGAGGATGCGGCAGCCCGCCGCTGCCTCGACTTCGCACGGCGCAGTGGTATTCGCGAACGCATGCGCGAGTTGTCACACGGTGCGCGGTACTGCAGCAGGCGGAATCTTGGGCCCCGACCTGACCCACCTCGCAAGCCGCTCCACGCTAGCCGCCGGAGTCCTCCCGAATACTGCCGAAGGGCGCCGGCGCTGGATCGGCGATCCACAGGCGGTGAAGCCTGGCGCGCGGATGCCCGACATCCCGTTGAGCCCCACCGATCTGTCGGATGTCGTCGGCTACCTCGGTGGCCTGCGCTGATGGCCATGAAACTGTCCGACGACCTGTCGATGCGCGCCTCACCCACAGGGTGCGTGCCGAAGCCGGTCGACCAGCCCTCGCTGTCGCCGAATCCGCCGGCAATCGCCGAGCGCCTGGAACGGCTATGGCGCGAGGCACCCGGCATCAAGGGATGGTTCGGCACGGTCGATCACAAGACGATCGGACTGCGTTACATCGTCACGGCTTTCGTTTTTCTGCTGGTCGGTGGCCTCGAAGCACTTGCGATGCGCGTGCAGCTGGCGCGTCCGGATGCGCACGTGCTGACGCCCGAGCAATACAACCAGCTGTTCTCGATGCACGGCGTCACGATGATTTTCCTGTATGCGCTGCCGGTGCTGTCGGGATTTTCCAACTACCTGTGGCCGCTGATCCTGGGCAGCCGCGACATGGCGTTCCCGCGCCTGAACGCGTTGAGCTACTGGTTGTTCCTGGCGGCGGGGCTGTTCCTGTATGTCAGTTTCCCGCTGGGCGCGGCGCCCGATGGCGGCTGGTTCAACTACGTGCCGAACGCGAGCCAGGAGTATTCGCCTGGACCCAACATCGACGTGTATTGCCTGGGCCTGATCTTTCTCGGCATCTCGACCACGGTCGGCTCCGCCAACTTCGTCGTCACGCTGCTGCGCATGCGCGCTCCCGGGATGTCGATCAACCGGGTGCCTATCCTGATCTGGGGCACTCTGACGGCGTCGGTGGCCAACTTGTTTGCCGTACCCGCGTTGAGTGCGGCCTGCCTGATGCTGTGGCTGGATCGCAACTACGGCACCCATTTCTTCGACGTCGCCGGTGGTGGCCAGCCGCTGTTGTGGCAGCACCTGTTCTGGATGTTCGGCCATCCGTGGGTGTACGCGGTGGTGCTCCCGGCGATGGGCCTGATTTCGGATGCGCTGCCGGTGCATTGCCGGCGCCCGCTCGTAGGCTACACGCCGGTGGCGATGTCGACGGTGGCGACGATGGTGATCGGGTTCGGCGTGTGGCTGCACCACATGTTTGCGACCGGCGTGCCTGTGCTGGCGCTGAGCTTCTTCTCGGCCGCGAGTTTCATCATCACCATCCCGAGCGCGGTGGCGGTGTTCGCCTGGATCGCGACGATCCATACGGGGCGCGTCAAGCTGACCGTGCCATTCTTGTTCTTCGCCGGATTCGTGCTGCTGTTCGTGATCGGCGGCGTATCGGGCGTGCTGACCGCGAGCCTCGCCCTGGACTGGCAGCTCACCGACACCTACTTCGTGGTGGCGCACCTGCACTACGTGCTGCTGGGTATCAATGTGTTCCCGGTGATCGGCGCGATCTACCACTGGTTCCCAAAATTCACGGGGCGCATGATGTCCGAACGCCTCGGTCGATGGACCTTTGGAGTGATGTTCGTCGGCTTCAACCTCGCATTTTTCCCGATGCACTGGCTGGGCTTGGCCGGCATGCCGCGACGGGTCTACACCTATTCTGAACAGATGGGCTGGGGGCCAGCGAACATGGTGGTCAGCATCGGCGCATTCCTGTTCGCGTCGGGCATCCTGCTATTCGTAATCAACGTGCTGCAGGGCTTGCGCCGTGGCGCGCTCGCAGGACCTAATCCCTGGGACGGTCCGACGCTGGAGTGGTCGGTTCCGTCGCCGCCGCCCGTGTACAACTTCGCCGTGCTGCCGCAGATTGCGTCGCGCCATCCATTGTGGGAGGACAGGCTGCAGGAATCGGACGAGCGTTCGATCTTGGATCGCGGCTTCCTGCTCGACAACGGTCGCGAGACGCTGGGTGTCACGCCGCTGGATGGTGTGCCCGATGTCATCCTGAAAATGCCCGGTGACAGCTTGCTGCCTGTTTCGTTGACGATGGCGTTGCTGGTGTTCTTTTGCGCGCTGTTGATGCACATCGATTTGCTGTCGCTCGCATCCGCGCTGACTTGTCTGGCGATCCTCGCCGCATGGTTCTGGCCGACCCCGGATACGGTCTCCGTCGAACAGGTCCGCATGTATGAGTGAAGCCCGCACTCTCGATGCGACCCTGCCGGTCCACGGCCACGGCCAGATCGGGACGCCGTGGTGGGGCATGCTGTGCGTGCTTGCGACCGAAGGCATCCTGTTCGCGTACCTGATCTTCTCCTACGCGTACCTCGGTAGCCAGCATGTTGGTGCCTGGCCGGGCAACGGGCCGCCGTCGCTGAAGCTGGCGCTGCCCGCTACGATTTTGTTGCTCGGATCGAGCGCGGTGCTCGAATGGGGCAAGCAGGCTGCGCGCAAGGGCCGGCTCGTGGCCGGGCGCATCGCGGTCGCAATCACGCTGCTGATGGGCGCGGGATTCACCGCCCTCGAGCTCAAGGAATGGAACGACAAGCCATACGGGCCCGCGCATGACAGTTACAGCTCGATCTACTACCTGCTCACCGGAACCCACCTCACCCACGTGCTGCTGGGTCTTCTCGCGCTGGCCGTGCTGCTGGCGTGGGGGCTGGCCGGAAAGATCCATCGCGGACACGAGCAGCATCGCGCACTCGTCACTCTGTACTGGCACTTCGTCGATGCGGTCTGGCTGTTCGTATTTGCTGCCATCTACATCAGTCCGAGGCTGACATGAGCGATGCGCTGCATCCGCTCGCAGGCAACGTTGCGCATCCGTCGCGGCAACACGATCTGGTCGCGCGCTGGAAACTCTGGACTGGACTGCTGCTGGCACCGCTGGCGTTTTCGCTGCAGGTGCTCGCGAGCTACACGGTCGGTTCGGACTTGTGCAGTGCGGACGGAGCGCCGCTGCCGTGGCTCGTCGCGATCAACGTCGTGACCGCCTTGCTCGCGGTGATCGGCATGGCGATTGCATGGTCGAACTGGCGCGCAACTCGCAACGAGGCGGTGGGAGATATCCACGCGACGGCGGATCGCGGCGATGGTCGCACGCGGTTCATGGCGCTGTTCGCATTCAGTTCGAGCGCGCTGTTGTTGTTCGGCTTGCTCTTGCAGCCGCTGGTGCTGGTGTATTTCGGACCATGCACCGGCTTTCCCGCGCTGGGCTGACCGGCGTCGGGCTGGTCGTGCCGTGGGTCGCTCGCGCCCATGGCGACGCGGCTGAAACGGGAGGATGGAACCTCGATCCGCTGGTGTGCACATTGCTGCTGGCGTCGATCGGGATGCAGTGCTGCGGCCTCGTGCGCATGGGTGCCGCGCGCGCCGCCGTCGCCCCACGCTGGCGTATCTGCGCGTATGCCGGCGCGATGCTTGTTCTGGTGCTCGCTTTGCTTTCGCCGCTTGAGAGCAGGGCGGACACGCGGTTCTGCTGGCACATGCTGCAGCACCTGTTGCTGATGCTCGCTGCGGCGCCGTTACTGGCGCTGTCGAACGCGCATTTTGTCGCGCTATTCGCGCTCCCCAAAGGGTGGCGTCGGCATGTGGGCCGATGGCTCGGCTGGTTGCCTGGCGCAGGTGCCGGATCGAGTCACCCCGCGGGACCCTGGCTCGCGGCGTTGGGATTTGCTGCGAGTCTATGGCTGTGGCATGCGCCAAAGATGTACGAAGCCGCGTTAGACAATCCGACATTGCACACGCTCGAACACCTCACCTTCCTGCTCACGGCGGCAGTGTTCTGGCGAATGGTACTGACAGCGGGGAATCGCCGCCTCGACCTCGGCTCGGCGCTGGTACTGGTGACCTTGGTCGGGCTACAGGGCAACTTGATGGCGGCACTGATTACGCTCGCACCCACACCCCTATATGCGCGCTATGCGGGGCCGGGTGGCCTGCTGGACCAGCAGGAGGCGGGTCTGCTGATGTGGATTCCCGCCGCGCTGATCTATCTCGCCAGCACCGTCTGGACTCTTCGCAAGCTGTTTCGATGACGGACGCGCGCTTGCGGTCTGATGTATCCACGGACGGTGCGGAAAGGCTAACCCGTGAGACCGTTGTTGGGTGGACACGCTGATACTCGCAGGCCGAGCCCTCTGTTGAACGCTATGCTGGTTTCGGTAGTCTCTATGACAATGGCAGTCGATCGATTCGGAGTGCATTTCACTTTGGCGCCTATGAGGAATGATGCTCGTGGCCAGACTCTTTGAAGAGTGCAACAGCGCTCTCACGCATGGCACGAGTCGAATGCGTGCACGCGTGCATCCGCGGCGCAATCACGGGAGAGTGCTGGCGCTGGTTTTGTGCGCCCTGCCTGCGACGTACGCGCAACAGCCTGCGCAAACAAACGTCAATCCGGACCAGCTGCCCGCGATTGTGGTGACCGGCACCCGAATACCGGAACCCGCCTTCGATGTCCCGGCTTCCGTTACGGCAGTGCAGATTGACACTCTTCACGCCGATACGCCCGGGATCAACCCCTCCGAATATCTCCGCCAGGTTCCGGGTGTGCTTGCACGTGATCGGCAGAATTACGCGCAGGACGAACAGATTTCGATCCGCGGTTTCGGCTCGCGTTCCACTTTCGGCGTGCGTGGCGTGCGCCTGTATATCGATGGCATCCCCGCGACGATGCCGGATGGCCAGGGACAGGTATCCAGCTTCGATTTCGACGGAGCCAGCCGCATTGAGGTGCTGCGCGGACCGTTTTCGGCGCTCTACGGAAACTCCTCCGGCGGCGTGATCCAGATCTTCACTGCGGATGGCAGTACGCCCTCGGAAGTTCTCGGCAGTGTCGGGGCCGGCAGCGACGGGGTCTGGCGCTTGGACACGGGCGCCCGCGGGACGAATGGCGACTTCGGCTACAACGTGGACGTGTCAGAATTTCACACCGACGGCTACCGCGACCACAGCAGTGCGACGCGCATCAATGGCAACGCCAAGCTTGACTTCAAGATTGGCAACGATGGCAAGCTGACTGTGTTTGTGAATACCGTTTCCTTGCCGGAGGCGTTGGATCCGCAGGGCCTGACGCAGCAGCAGTTCGAATCCGACCCGCGTCAGGCCTCGCCATCGGCCTTGACCTTCGATACGCGCAAAAGCGTTCACCAGGGTCAGAGCGGCGCGGTGTATGCGCAGCAGCTCGGTGGCGGTCAGTCGCTGAACTTGTTGGCCTATTACGGGCACCGGACTGTGCAACAGTTTCTTTCGGTGCCCGTCATCGCGCAAGGTAATCCCTTGAGTTCCGGCGGCGTGGTCGATCTCGACACACAATACGGTGGTGCCGACTTTCGCTGGGCTTGGGAGGGCGCCTTTGCTGGTCGGCCACTCGATCTCACTGCGGGCATTGCTTTCGACCGCGAGGCTCAGTTGCGCCTCGGCTACGAGAATTTTGTGGGCGATACGCTGGGCGCGGCGGGAGCGCTGCGTCGCAATGAGCAGGACGATGTTTACAATATCGACGAATACGCGCAGGGAGCCTGGCATTTCGCACCGAGTTGGTCCCTGACGCTCGGTGCACGCCACACCGTGGTTCGCTTCAGTTCGCACGACCACTACATCACCGCGACCAATCCGGATGACAGCGGGCGCGTGGCCTACGGTTCCACCGATCCGGTCGGCGGATTGATGTTCGACGTGCGTCCCGACTGGCATGTTTATGCTTCCCTTGGCCGTGGCTTCACGACGCCCACCTTCAGCGAGCTCGGCTACAGCCCGAGTGGCAGCGGCCTCGACTTCGCGCTGCAACCGGCGCGCTCGCGCAATGCCGAGATCGGATCCAAATGGTTGTTGGGTCGTGGCGGCAATCTGGAGATCGCGCTATTTGAGGCCAACACCTCTGATGAGATAGGAGTGCTGAGCAGTTCCGGTGGGCGCACGATTTATCAGAACATGGGTCGCTCGCGTCGCCGGGGCGCCGAGATTGGACTGCACCTTCCATTGGGCGACGAATGGGCGATCGATGCTGCCTATACGTACCTCGATGCACGGTTCCTGGACGCCTTCGGCGATTGCAGTGGGCCGGCTGGCTGCGCGGTGGCTGCTGGTGCACGCATGCCGGGCGCACCACGGCAGCTGCTCAATGCGGGATTGCGCTGGGGCGGAACGCTGGGCTGGCACGCGGGGTTGCAAGTCAATGCCGCTGGTGCCGTCTCGGCCGACGACGCAGGGTCCGTCACTGCGCCGGGCTATGTAATAGCCAGCTTGAACGCGGGCTACGTTCTGGATACGGCCCATTCCGAGGTCGTTCCGTTCGTACGCATCGACAACCTCTTTGACCTCAAGTATATCGGCTCGGTCATTGTCGACCAATCCAACGGCGGAAGCTTTGAGCCCGCAGCGGGCCGCAGCTTTTTCGCCGGCGTGAAAGTGACCTTTGGTCGGCAATAGCCCGTTCGAATGCTAGCGTACCTGCAACACGCTGCGCTTTTCGTGCCATCCAGCGCAGATGGGCAGGACGCTCAGGATCAGTCTGCGGATGAGGAGCAGCCTGTTTCGCATCCAGCGCGTCAAGACTCAATTATGTGTCGGCCGGGATATCGAAGCGCGAACGGCACCTGCCGGGCAACCTCATCGCCTCATGTCCTGTCCGCTCCTGGCCGAGGCTGTGTGAAAACCCTTTGACTCGATAAACTATTTCCATCGCGCCGACGATTGTTGCCGATGGGACGTTTTGTTGAAGGTGAAGACCGTTCGCAGAGCACCTTGCTTCCTGGGCGTCTCGACGATTACGGTTCGAATTTCCAACAGTTCGGTTTTCACCCAACGCCACGGAGTGATTGCAGGTGGCCTGCGAAGCGTTCGGAGCTACCCGTGCGTCATCGTCTACGGCGCACATGCGTTTTCACACAGCCTGGGCCGAAATCTGTCGTTCAACGCGCTCTGAACTCGTGCACAGCATCCACCAGCACCTTCACATGCTCCGGATCCATGTCCGGCGACAAGCCGTGACCAAGGTTGAAGATGTGGCCGATGTTCGATCCGTCGCCACCGCGTGCGTAACTATCCAGTGTGCGATGGACTTCGGTGCGAATCGATTCTGGCGAGCCGTACAGCATCGCTGGATCAAGATTGCCTTGCAGCGCGACTTTGCCGCCGGTTTGCCGGCGTGCGTCTTCGAGTGAGATCAACCAGTCCACGCCGAGCGCTTCGGCACCGCTGTCGGCGAGCTCGGCCAGATACGGCGCGTTGCCTTTGCCGAACAGGATCAGCGGCGTCTTTTCATCCCGCTCATCCTGAGCCTGTCGAAGGACGCCACGCTGCAATTCCTGCGCGATGCGGGTGAGGTAGCGCAGTGAGAATTCCCGGTAGTGATGCGGCGCGAGCACGCCGCCCCAGGTATCGAACACCTGCAGCACCTGCGCGCCGGCGGCGCGTTGCGCGGACAGGTATGCGATGACCGCGTCGGTGGTGATGCTCAACAATTTGTGCAGCGCGACCGGCTCGTTGAGCAGCATCGCCTTGATCTTCGAATAGTTGTCGCTACCGCCGCCTTCGACCATATAGCAGGCCAGCGTCCACGGGCTGCCGGAGAATCCGATCAGCGGCACGCGTCCATTGAGTTCGCGGCGGATCAGGCTCACCGCGTCCATCACGTAGCGCAGTTCGCCGGCCATGTCGGGCACGAACAATTTGTCGACATCGGAGACTTGGCGGATCGGGCGCTCGAACTTCGGGCCTTCGCCGTCGACGAAATACAGGCCGAGCCCCATCGCATCGGGCACGGTGAGAATGTCGGAAAACAGGATGGCGGCGTCAAGGTCGAAGCGCGCGAGCGGTTGCAGGGTGACTTCGCAGGCGAGTTCCGGCGTTTTCGCCATTGCGAGGAAACTGCCGGCGCGCGCGCGCGCGGCGCGGTATTCGGGTAGATAGCGTCCTGCCTGGCGCATGAGCCACACCGGCGTGCAATCGACGGGCTCGCGGCGTAGTGCGCGCAGCAGGCGATCGTTGCTAAGAGTTTTCGGCATCAGTGCGGCGCCTCCATGCCTTGTACAAATACGACCCGGAAACCGCGGCGAACGTTCTGGTCGCGCTGGCGCTCGAATGCGCTCAGCGCCTCGTCCTGTTCCAGGTATTGTTCGCGCTTGACCGTGCTGCGTTGGCCGATGTGGCCGCTCTCGCGCACGAGCAGCCAGCCGCCGAGCAGATCCTGCTGCAAGGCGAGTTGCACGAAGCGCGGCGCTTCGGCGCCGACGGGTGGGTGTTGAAGGAGAACACGCATCCGCGCATTCTAACCGGCGCAGATGCGGCTACGGTCGATTCGTTAGCGGTGGATCAAGCGTCGCTGCCCAACTCGTCGCCGAGCAATTCGAGCACGCGCTGCGGGTCAACGTCGTCGGCGAGATAGGCGCGACCGATGCCGCGCCACAGCACCAGCCGCATACGGCCCGACACATTCTTCTTGTCCAGGCGCATGCGCGCCAGCAGCGCGGCGGGATCAAGCCCTTCAGGAATTGCGACCGGCAAATTCATGCGTTCAAGCAATGCGGCGAGCCGCGCGGTGTCGATCAGCGGTGCGTGGCCTAATTCCGATGACAGCCGCGACGCCAGCATCATGCCGATGGCTACGGCCTCGCCGTGCAACAGGGTGCCGAAGCCTGCTTCGACTTCCAGTGCGTGGCCGAAGCTGTGGCCGAAATTGAGCAGCGCGCGTGCGCCGTGATCGGTTTCGTCCTTCTCGACCACTTTCGCCTTGTGCGCGCAGCATTTGCGCACGGCGTCGGCAAGCGTTTTCGGATCGCGCGCAAGCAGGGCGTCGGCGTGTTCCTCAATCCAGCCGAACAAGGCGCGGTCGCCGATCGCGCCGTATTTCACGACTTCGGCCAGCCCCGCCGACAACTCACGCGCCGGCAGCGTCGCGAGCACGTCGGTGTCGATGACGACTGCACTCGGTTGATGGAATGCGCCGACCAGATTCTTGCCTTGCGCCAGGTCAACAGCGGTTTTGCCGCCGACCGACGAATCCACCATCGCAAGCAGAGTCGTCGGAACCTGTACGTAGCGCACGCCACGCATCCAGCACGCCGCCGCGAAACCGGCCAGATCGCCGACCACGCCGCCACCGAGCGCGATGATGAGCGCGTCGCGATTGGCCTGCATGTCGGCGAGCGCGGCGAAAATCGACGCGCACGATTCGAGTGTCTTGTGTTGTTCGCCGGCGGGAATCACATGCAACGCCGCCTGGAAATTGCCAGGCAATTTAGCGAGCACGCGGTCGGCGTACAGCGCCGCGACGTTGCTGTCGCTGACGACAAGAACATGCCTACCGAACGCGATGTCGGCGAACGCATCGGCATCATCGAGCAGGCCAGCAGCGATACGGATCGGATAGCGGCGTTCGCCGAGTTCGACGTGCAGAGTCTTCATCATGCGGCGGCGTGATTTGCGCTGCGTTGCCACTGCGTGGCGATCTGCGCGGCGAGGTGTGCGGCTGCGGCGTGAGGACCGGGGCCGTTGGAGTCAAAGTGCAGGTCGGCGAGGTCGGCGTACAACGCCCCGCGTTGCGCTGCCAGTGCGGTGAGTTTGGCGCGGCGATCGCCATCGACTAGCAGTGGACGGCTGCGATCGCGCGCGAGACGTGCGAGTTGCGCATCGATATCGAGGTGCAGGTGCACGACAAAACCGCGCTCGTGCAGCCGGCGTCGATTGTCCGGGTCGAGCACAGCGCCGCCGCCGGTGGCGATTAGCAGTCCGCTGTCGTTGCACAACTCGGCGATCAGCCTGGATTCGCGCGCGCGAAAGCCGGCTTCGCCTTCGCATTCGAAAATCAATGGAACCCGCGCGCCGGTGAGTACTTCCAAGCGCTGATCCACATCGACGAAGCGCAATGCGAGTTTTGTCGCGACGCGCGTGCCGATGGTGGTCTTGCCTGCGCCCATCGGACCGATAAACACCAGATTCGGAGCCGGATTCATGCCCCGATGCTAGCATTGTCCACCGCGCATGCCGCGTTGTTTGCGAGCTTGGTGCGAAGCTGCCACTCATCCATTCAGGAGAACGCCATGACCATTGCCAAAGTGATCGAACTCACGTCGTCGTCCAGCAAGGGCATCGAGGACGCCGTGCAATCCGGCCTCAACAAATGCTCCGAGAGCGTGAAAGGTATCAAGGGTGCCTGGGTGAACGAGATCAAGGTCGTCACCGGCGATGACGGCAGCATCAAGGAATGGCGCGTCAATCTGCGAGTGACCTTCGTCGTCAAGTGAGGGGTCGCCGCATTGCATCGATCCGGATGGTGCGATCAGCGATTGCCGGCAGCGTGCGCAGCGCCTGTCGGCTAACGCGCTCGAAGAACAGCACGAAACGCGCGACAGTCTCGTGCTGCATTGCATCGCGTCGTGGATGCGCGGCTTGCAGCGACACTTCCTGTTGCCAGCGCCAGTCCGGTACGACTTCGAAACCCGGGCCTTGCAGGAACAGCAGGCGGTCGATGCGCCCCCACAATGGCGCGTAAGCCGCGAGCGCGCGATTGCAATATGCGCGCCATGCGCCTGTCGGATCGGCATCGCGTTCGAGTGCGTTGAGCGGATCGTGCAATGCGGCGACATCTTCCGGTGGAACCTTCAAGAACCAGCCTTCGAACACGATCAAATCGGGCGCTTGTGTGATCAAAGTCCAACGCGACGGTGGTAGGCGCCGGTCGGCAATCTTGTCGAAGTGCGGCAACGCAGTGGCCTTGCCTGATTTCAACGAGTCGATCGTCGCGCAGGCCAACGCCACATCATGCGTGCCCGGCGGCCCGCGCGTGGCGAGCAACCGATGTACCGCGCGACCAAGACGCAGGCGTTCGCGCCGGCCG
Source organism: Lysobacterales bacterium (assembly GCA_038316385.1). GTDB lineage: Bacteria > Pseudomonadota > Gammaproteobacteria > Xanthomonadales > Xanthomonadaceae > SZAS-103. The sequence goes on from JBBQAN010000010.1 coordinate 41,124, forward strand.
AGATAGAAATCGTCGATCGACAGCACCACGACTACCAGTCCGCGCGTCTTCGCCAATGCGGCCATCTGCGCGCCCAACGTGGACTTGCCGGTGCCCTGCAATCCGGTAATGCCATAGACGCGGCTGCCGTGCGACAGCGCATCGTCAAGCGTGGCGGTCACGAACTCCGATGCGTAGCCTGCATGCAAAACCGGATGCGAATGAGCTGCCATCGCGCGACAATAACGCATGTCCTGATACCTCGAACCTTGGATATGTTCGGGACGAACGCGTCCGCCATGGTTCCTTTTGACAAGCGGGCTCACTACCAACGGATTTTTGGATGTGCAACTCATGACCGATCTCTACGCCGAAGCCCTCGCCACATTCAGCGAATTGCTCGAAGCCGCGCGCGCCGCCGGCGACCCCGAGCCGACCGCGATGACTGTCGCCACCGCCACCCACGACGGACGGCCATCGGCGCGCAGCGTACTGCTGAAATCCTGCGACGAACGCGGCTTCGCTTTCTACACGCATGTCGCCAGCCAGAAAGGCCACGAACTGCACGAGAACCCTCGCGCCGCGCTGTTGTTCCTCTGGAAGACCTTGCGCAAGCAGGTGCAGGTGCGCATCGAAGGTGCGGTCGAAGTCGTTGGCGATGCCGAAGCCGATGCGTACTTCGCGAGCCGCGATCGCTTGAGCCAGATCGGTGCGTGGGCGTCACTGCAATCCGAAACCATGGATGCGCGCACCAACTTCGAAGCGCGCATCGCCGCATACGAACACGAGTTCGAGAACCGCGATGTGCCGCGTCCGCCCGGCTGGACCGGCTACCGCGTCATCCCGGACGGCTTCGAGTTCTGGTACGGCGCGCCGTATCGTTTGCACGAGCGCCAGCGTTACGATCTGCGCAATGTCGTCTGGTCGAAGCGGATGCTGTATCCGTGAAGCGGGGAACGGGGAAAGCGGAACAGGGAACGGAAAGTGCAGGGAAGCAAACTCGGAAAACGAGTAGCGCGGCGTCGGCTTTGAGCGTTCCCGGTCGCCCGTTTCGCGTCCCGCGAATGAAAGGCCCGCAACGCATCGTCTGCCTTACCGAGGAACCAACCGAGACCCTGTACCTGCTCGGCGAGCAGACGCGCATCGTTGGCATTTCCGGCTTCACCGTGCGCCCGCCGATCGCGCGACGCGAGAAGCCGAAGGTCAGTGCGTTCACCTCGGCCAGAATCGGCGAAATCCTTAAGTTGCAGCCGGATTTCGTGGTCGGCTTTTCCGACATTCAGGCGGATATCGCGGCTGAATTGATCAAATGCGGCGTGGAAGTCTGGATCAGCAATCACCGCAGCGTGGACGGCATCCTCGATTACATCCGCCGGCTCGGCGCCCTGGTTGGCACAAGCGACAAGGCGAATGCGTTGGCCGATCGTTTCGCGTGCGGACTCGATGCCATCGCGACCCAAGCTGCAGCATTGCCGCGTCGCCCGAAAGTGTATTTCGAGGAATGGGATGAGCCGCAAATCACCGGAATCCGTTGGGTTGCGGAGCTGGTGCGGATCGCGGGCGGCGACGACATTTTTCCCGAACGCGCAGCCGAGTCGCTCGCCAAGCAACGCATCCTCGAGGATCCCGACGAAGTGATTCGTCGCGCGCCCGACATCATCATCGGCTCGTGGTGCGGCAAGAAGTTCCGTCCGGAGAAAGTCGCTGCACGCTCCGGATGGAATGCGATTCCCGCAGTGCGCAATGGCGAACTGCACGAGATCAAGTCGCCGCTGATTCTGCAACCAGGGCCGGCCGCGCTGACCGACGGCATCGCTGCGATCGCGCGCATCATCCAGAATTGGTCGGAAAAACGGCCGTAGTGATCGCTTTCCGTCAGTCGTTCTGCGCCGAGAGTTCCGCGCCGCGCTCGGTGGCGGCGGCAATCGCGTCGGCGATCAGTGCGCGAAATCCGCCCGCTTCGAAACATTTCAACGCTTCGGCGGTGACTCCGCCCGGCGAGGTCACGCGCTGGCGCATAGTCGCCGCGTCTTCGCCTGATTCGCACAACATCCGTCCTGCGCCGAGAATGGTCTGCGCGATCAGAGCCTGTGCGATGTTGCCAGGCAAGCCCTGCGCTTGCGCTGCGGCCTGCATCGCTTCGACCAACGCGAACACGTAGGCCGGGCCGCTGCCGGATGTCGCAGTGATCGTGTCCATCAAGGTTTCGTCGTCGATCCACAAAGCGATGCCGACTGCTTCGAACAAGCGCTGAGCCTGCGCGCACTGCACCGACGACACATGCGGGTTTGCACATAACGCGGTCGCGCTCGCGCCGAGCAGCGCAGGCGTGTTCGGCATTGCCCGGACGACTGCAACATCGGCGCCGAGCCAGCGTTCGACTTGGGCGATAGTGATTCCTGCGGCGACCGAAATAATCAGCGGTTGCTGGATGCGCGCCTGAGCGGACAGTTCTGCGCAGACCGCGCGCAGCACCTGCGGCTTCACCGCAAGCACCCACACGTCGGCTTGGCGCGCGGCACTCGTGTTGTCGGCATGCGCATGCACTCCGAAATCGCGCGTGAAGGCAGCACGACGCTCCGCATTGGGGCCGGACACCGCGATGGTCGATGCGGAAACGCCGAGCGCGACCAACCCGCCGACCAGGCTGCGCGCAACGTTGCCGCCGCCGATCAAGGCGATGCGCGCTGCGTTGGCGTCGCTGTTGTCAGCGGATGAGGTCGTCATTGATGGGTTTATCGGATCCAGAAGTGCAAGCGCAACCGTAAACCACACTGACGCCTTTAGCTACGCGCGCCGAAGAGCGCGGTGCCGATCCGCACCATCGTCGCGCCCTCGGCGATCGCCAGTTCGAAGTCTTCGCTCATGCCCATCGACAGCGTGTCCGCCTGCGGATGCCGTGCCTTGAGCGCATCGAACAGTTGTTTGAGAGCACGGAATGCGACGCGACGACGTTGCATGTCCGGATCGGGCGACGGAATCGCCATGAGTCCGCGCAGCACGAGTCTTGGCTCGGACGTGATCGCATCGGCCAACGCAAACGTCTCATCGGGTCGGCAGCCTGACTTGCTTCGCTCGTCATCGATGTTGACCTGCACCAGCACATTCAGCGGCGGTCGTTGCGCTGGTCGATGATGGGCGAGGGCTGCGACCAGCTTGGGTCGATCCACCGACTGAACCCAGTCGAAGGCTGCGGCGGCTTCGCGCGCCTTGTTCGATTGCAGGTAGCCGATGAGATGCCATTCAAGGCTGAGGTCGGCCAGCTCGCGCTGCTTGGCGACGGCCTCCTGGACATAGTTTTCGCCGAAGGCATGCTGCCCGAATGGCCCGGCGCCTGCGGTCGCCAAAGTGCGGATGTCTGCAGCCGTACGCGTCTTCGAAACAGCAAGCAAGACGATTTCATCGACCGCAGCGGCATGGCTGGCGCGCGCTTGCGCCGCCACACGCATGCGCCGCAACAGGTTCGTGCGGATCGTCGTGGCATCGTTCAAAGGGATGCTCCGGGCTGGTTTGACAATCGTCAATTAGAGCTATACTCCGACCGAACGCACATTCTAAGCGTGGGGGACGCTCATGGATATCGCAGAACTGTTGGCCTTCTCGGTCAAGAACAAGGCATCCGATCTGCATCTGTCGGCGGGCTTGCCGCCGATGATCCGGGTCGATGGCGACGTGCGCCGCATCAACATCCCGGCGCTCGAACACAAGCAGGTGCATGCGCTCGTGTACGACATCATGTCGGACAAACAGCGCCGCGATTTCGAGGAATTCCTGGAAGTCGATTTCTCGTTCGAGATTCCCGGCATGGCGCGGTTTCGCGTCAATGCATTCAACCAGAATCGTGGCGCGGGCGCGGTGTTCCGGACGATTCCGTCGGAAGTGCTGACGCTTGAGGATCTCGCCTGCCCGCCGATCTTCCGCGAGATCATCGACCAGCCGCAGGGTTTAATCCTGTGCACCGGGCCGACCGGTTCGGGCAAGTCCACCACGCTTGCGGCGATGGTCGATCACGTCAACAAGAACGAATACGCGCATATCCTCACCGTTGAGGATCCGATCGAATTCGTGCACACCTCGCAGAAATGTCTGGTCAACCAGCGTGAAGTCCATCGCGACACCCACGGCTTCAACGAGGCGCTGCGTTCGGCCTTGCGCGAAGACCCCGATTACATCCTGGTTGGCGAGCTGCGCGACCTGGAGACCATTCGGTTGGCGCTGACCGCTGCCGAAACCGGGCATCTGGTGTTTGGCACTCTGCACACCAGCTCGGCCGCCAAGACCATCGACCGCATCATCGACGTGTTCCCCGCCGGCGAAAAGCCGATGGTACGCAGCATGTTGTCCGAGTCGCTGCGCGCGGTGATCGCGCAAGCCCTGTTGAAGAAGGTCGGCGGCGGCCGCATCGCTGCGCACGAGATCATGATCGGCACGCCCGCCATCCGCAATCTCATCCGCGAGGACAAGGTCGCGCAGATGTACTCATCGATCCAGACCGGTCAGAACCTCGGCATGCAGACGCTCGACCAATGCCTGCAGGACATGGTCAAGCGCGGCCAGATCATCCGTCCGATTGCGCGCTCATACGCCAAGGACAAGAAACTATTCGATTGAGTAAGGCAGGGAACCGGGAACGGGTAACAGGGAACGGTTCGAAGCAACGTTGAAGTTGCCGCCCGACTCCGCCACTTCGGACATCTCCAGCCCCGCCGTTGATTTTCTCGTTCCCCGTTCCATGATCCCCGGAGTCCACCATGAGCAGCATCGACTTCACGTCCTATCTCAAGCTGATGTCACACAACAAGGCATCGGATCTGTTCATCACTGCGGGCATGCCGCCGTCGATGAAAGTGCACGGCAAGATCAGCCCGATCACCCAGACCGCGTTGACCTCGCAGCAGAGCCGCGACCTCGTGCTCAATGTGATGACTCCGCCGCAGCGCGAGGAGTTCGAGAAAACTCACGAGTGCAATTTCGCGATCGGTGTGGCCGGCCTTGGCCGCTTCCGCGTGAGCTGCTTCTATCAGCGCAATCAGGTCGGCATGGTACTGCGCCGGATCGAGACCAAGATCCCGACGGTCGAAGAGCTCGGCCTGCCCCCGATCATCAAGTCGCTGGCGATGACCAAGCGCGGCATCATCCTGTTCGTCGGCGCCACCGGCACCGGCAAATCCACCTCGCTCGCGGCGATGATCGGCTACCGCAACCTGAACTCCACCGGCCACATCATCACCATTGAGGATCCGATCGAGTTCGTGCACAAGCACGAGGGTTGCATCATCACCCAGCGCGAAGTCGGCATCGATACCGACAATTGGGAAAACGCGCTGAAAAACACCCTGCGCCAGGCACCCGACGTGATCATGATCGGCGAGGTACGTACCCGCGAAGGCATGGATCACGCGATCGCGTTTTCGGAAACCGGCCATCTCGTGCTCTGCACCCTGCATGCCAACAACGCCAACCAGGCGATGGATCGCATGATCAACTTCTTCCCCGAGGATCGCCGCAGCCAGTTGCTGATGGATCTGTCACTGAATCTCAAGGGTGTGGTCGCGCAGCAGCTCATTCCGACCCCCGACGGCAAGGCGCGTCGGGTCGCGATGGAAATCCTGCTGGGCACGCCGCTGGCTCAGGACTACATCCGCGAGGGCGAGATCCACAAGCTCAAGGATCTCATGAAGGACTCCACCAACCTTGGCATGAAGACCTTCGACCAGAGCCTGTTCGATCTTTACCAGGCCGGCGAGATCAGCTACGAAGACGCGTTGCGCTTCGCCGACTCGCAAAACGAAGTGCGCCTGCGCATCAAGCTCGCCCAGGGCGGCGATGCGAGAAGCCTCGCTGAAGGCCTTGGCCCGGTGGAACTGGTGTCCACAGAGGACAAGCAGTTCATCCGACGCTGAAGCATCGCGATCGGATCGACGAAAGCCGGGCATTGCCCGGCTTTTTCGTGGGGAAGCTATCGCCTAACAGTGGGCCTGACTGCAGTGATTTCCTTCGGCTGCGTTCCGATTGCTGTCGTCGCTGCTGATTTCATGCGCGCAACAGCTTGCACAACTTCGATGCTGGTGGCCGTGTATCGGCCTAGCTGACGCCATCTTTGCTTTTTCCGTTAACTTCAGCGCGAAACTCGCTGAGTTCGCGGATCAACGTTTCAATGTTGACCTCGTTTTTCAGGTTGACCTTGAAGTCCGTTTCCGCGCGGGCCCGATCCTTGAACGACTGCCGGTTCTGACTCATCACGATCAGCGGACCCTGCAATCCGACCAGCACCGCGAGCGCAAGATTGAAGAACGCATAGGGATATGGGTCGAGCGGATTCCGCATCAGCAGTTCCGTATTGACCAGGCACCAGCCGGCAGTGATGACCAGCAGGAAGATGATGAACTTCCAGCTGCCGTTGAGCTCGGCCACGATATCGGCGAGGCGGTCGCTCCACGACAGGTTCTGCTCCATCTCCGCATCGACATTCTTGGCGGCACGTTCGGAGAGCATCGAATTGGTTTCGCGCAGGCGTTCGCTCATCGTGCGCAGGATCGCCATCGCCGCGCGCGGCCGGTGCGCAAGGTAGTCTTCCAGCGTATCGCGTTGCAACTCCAGCAGCACCGCATCGCTGGTCGCCAGCGCGCTGGCGCTGCGCGGCAGATCGTCGAACAGCGAAAGCTCACCGAAAAACTCGCCGCGGGCGATGTCTTTCAACGAAATGCGTCGCGACGCATCGCCAGCGAGGTGGATGTTCACATCGCCGCTCTCAACGATATACATCGAGGTACCGCGATCGCCCTGACTGATGACCATCGTTCCAGCCGCGAATTGTCTCGGCACGAGCGTCGCCGACAAGGCGACGAGATCGTCGTCCAGCAGATCCTCGAACAACGGAATCGAACGAAGCAGCGAGATGGCGTCCACGAGCGGTTCTCCCCAATCAACGCAGCATCGTAACCGGAAGCCGGCGTGGGTGGCTTCCGCGGCCTCGGGTCAAGCCGGCACATCCTTGCCCATCGCCCACGCGACCTGATGCGGATCGAAACCGGATTCGATGGTCGGCTTGACGATGCGGAAGTATGGCGAGACGTCGAAATCGCGCGGCGCAAACAGGCTGTAGTGGCGGATTTGCAGAAGCTCTCGACGCTTGCGCGCGCTCGAGGAATCGGCGTCGTCGAGCACGACTTGCGGCAGGATCGGGTAATGCACCGACTGATACGCTTGCGCGATCAGGCTTGAACAGATCGCGCGAGTCGGGTCGCCGCTGCCGAGCGCGAGTGCGCGGCGTTTGAGGCGATCCGGCAACGGTGGGGTGCGAATCAGGTAGCGCATCAGGTCCATCACGTTCTTCATGTCGTACTGGTGGCCGAGGCGCGCCGTCGCGAATGCGATAACGTCATCGGTCTCCTGCGCGCTCAGGCCAACCGGCCGGCAGATGCGGGTATGGAAGCCCGCGTATGTGGATACCGGCACGATTTGCACGCCCTTGAGTACGTCGGCTTCCAGCAATTGCGCGGACATTTGCCCGGATGCATCCGCGCCCTCGCCGATGCACATCGCAGCGTGCGACCAGGTGGACTGGGTGAGATAGCGTATAGCGACCGAAAAACGACTATTGCCGTCCACCAGCAGCACGTCGCCTTTTTGCAGAGTTCTGGTCAGTTGCTCGAATCGGCAGGTGGATGGATTGCAGCCACGGTCAATGGCCTTGGACAAATAGCGTGCCAGCGCACGGCCGATGCGTTCGCGAATCCCGAACATGGTCGCTGACTCCCCTGCTGCGCCGGACGGACATGATCTCCCGATACTCTAGAGTAGGCATAACCGCGGTCTGCCGCCATCGGCAGATGTCGAAAGCGCGGCGGATAGGCAGGCCGGATTGACGCGCTAGAATGCATCCATGCAAAGCCGGCATTTCGCCAAAGAGTTTTTCGTCAACCACTTCCTGATCGCCGTGCCGGCGCTGGACGACCCGCATTTCGCGCGCGGTGTGACCTTGTTGTGCGAGCACAACGAACATGGCGCGATGGGCCTGCTGGTGAATCGGCCGTCGGACTATCGGCTCGGCGAAGTGCTCGAACAGATGGACATCGCAACTGAGTTGCCGAGGATCGCCGACGACACCGTGCTGCTCGGCGGCCCGGTGCTGCCCGATCGCGGGTTCGTGTTGCATGACGGCGGCGACGAATGGCCATCCACGATGCGGGTCGCGCCCGGTCTTGCAGTGACCACCTCGCGCGAAATCCTCGCGGCGATGGCGCGCGGCGACGGGCCACGCCGTCATCTGGTTACGCTCGGGTATGCGAGTTGGGGCGCGGGCCAGCTCGAACAGGAAATCGCCGACAACGCGTGGCTCACGGTTCTGGCCGATCAGGCGATCGTATTCGACACGCCGCTCGAGCAGCGCTGGCAGGCCGCAGCGAAACGGCTCGGCGTCGATCTCGGCCAGTTCGCCGGCTACGTCGGCCACGCATGACGGACGCCGCACGCATGATTGTCACGGTGCTCGGCTTCGACGTCGGCGCCCGGCGCATCGGCATTGCGGTCGGCAACGCGGTATCGGCGTCCGCGCGCGATCTGGCGGTGGTGGACATGCGCGACGAAGTCGCCGACTGGCCCGCGATCGACAAGCTGCTGCGCGAATGGCGGCCGGATGCGCTGGTGATCGGCGATCCACGCACGCTCGCCGATGGCGATCAACCTTCGCGCCAGCGCGCGCGCCGCTTCGCGCACGCTGCGTTCACGCGTTACGGTTTGCCAGTGCGGATGGTGGACGAGCGCAGCAGCTCGATCGAAGCCGCGCAACGCTTCGCCGAGGCGCGCGCTGCAGGCGCGCGTAAACGTAACAACGCGCGCAACCTGGACGCGCTGGCCGCAGCGGTGATTGTCGAGCGCTGGCTGGCCGCCCCGAATGACAGCGACAGCGTGTCCGACAGCGACGCGCCGACCGCATCCGAACCATCATCATCCACGCAGACACCATGAATCCATCGACGCCCGCCTGCGATCCGCAACTGCGCCCCGACGGCACTCTCAAGCATTTGCTCACGCTCGAAGGACTTCCGCGTGCAGCGATCGAACGCTTGCTCGATGCAGCGCAATGCCTGCGCGCCGATGCGCTCGACGGCACCGCACTGCGCAGGCGACTCGCGGGCCGCACGGTTTGCAACTTGTTCCTGGAACCGTCCACGCGCACGCGCAGCGCGTTCCATCTTGCGGCGACGCGGCTTGGTGCGGACGTGCTGAATTTCGAACTGTCGGCATCCTCGGCTGGCAAGGGCGAATCCACGCTCGACACATTGCGCAATCTCGAAGCGATGGGCGTGGATTGCTTCATCGTGCGCGCCGGCGAGAACGGCACCGTCGCAGCGCTGGCCGCGCAAGCGAAAGTAAACACCGCGCTGATCAATGCAGGCGATGGCCGCCATCAACATCCCACGCAAGGCCTGCTCGATATGCTGACCTTGCGCCAGGCCAAGGGTGCTGATTTCTCGAAGCTGACGGTGTTGATCGCCGGCGACGTGCGGCATTCGCGGGTCGCGCGTTCGGACATCGCGGCCCTGCGCATACTCGGCTGCGGCGAGATCCGCGTCTGCGCGCCGCAAGCCTTGCTCCCGGATGCGGACGAATTGCATGGATGCACCGTCGGTCACGATTTCGACGCGATGCTCGACGGCGTGGATGCAGTGATGATGCTGCGCCTGCAACGCGAGCGCATGACCGAAGGACTCGTGCCTTCACTCGAACAGTATTTTATTGACTACGGATTGGACGCACGCCGGCTCGCACGCACGCAGCCCGACGCGGTCGTGCTGCATCCCGGGCCGATGAATCGTGGAGTCGAGATCAGCGACGCAGTCGCCGACGGCCCGCAGTCGCTGATCCTCGCGCAGGTGTCGAATGGAGTGGCAACCAGGATGGCGGTGATGCTGGAGTTATTGGGGGCGCAATCACGTCCGTCGTGGTGAGCCAGTCGAACCATGAGCCACACAAGAGACGAAGCATCAAGATCAAGAGCATTTCATCGCTGCGCGGGCGAGTTCATCTTTCTTGCTTATCCCAGAAAGAGGGGACTAGAAAGAAGGCGCCAAGAGATCGCGCCTTGAGGGCTTGACCGCAGGCAATCGCCGCGACTCAGGGAAGCCAATGTCCAGAGCAGATCGATAGCAGAAGCTTTCTGCTCTTTCGAAGTTCTCATTTACCATAAACGCCTGAATCAAGCGCTGCGCCGGAGGCATGTTCGCTTGAATGAATTGTTAGCTTTCATCTTTGATACGGCAACTGAAATCCGCAACGGTGGAGTGCTTTTCCTTCAAGTGCTTAGCGATACGGCTGACGCTAATTCCGTAGCGAGGGAACGCCAACGTATTCTTGACCTCAAACAGGTTTGGGTATTTCTTCACTGAATAGTCGTCGGCCGGCAACGCAGCGGTTGTAGGAAAGTCACTCGCTGTTACACGTTCTCGCAAGGACGACGCAGAGCACGGCAGCCAGTGAACGGGATATGGACTATCTACGAGCAGATAGTAATTACCGTTCGAATGTCGCCAGATGCGCGCGCTGGCATATGTAGGCATGAAGTATTGGCCACCATTCCTCAGAAGGAGCATTACTCGAGGTGAGCGCTCGTCGTCCGCCTCCGGCTGGCCATAGTGAGTGTAGGTGGTTACTTCCACTACTCCGGCAGGTGGTTCGCCGTATACCGCGCCGATCGGAGTGACGCGGAACCACAGCGGCCAACGCGTACAAATGACGTCCTTTACCTTGCACTTTTCGGGCTCCGCATATGACTGGCCTGGTGCGGACGTTGCCACGACGACGAGGGGCTCCGCGCCTTGGATCTGAAATGCTGGGGCAGACCGACTCTCGCCATCTGGGCTGGCAGTAGCGGCTGCAACAAGCAACAAGGTTACGAAAAAGTTGATCATGAAAGCTAATGCTTAGCAGAACCCGCAACCGTGACGATGACTTATCGTGCGCTGTCGTCTTGGGCACGGTCAATGCGATTTCTACAGCGACTCGCACTTAGCGAGCTTCTTTGACGTACGCGGGCAGGAGCCCGCTGTTGTTCGGGGCCCCTGCGTTGCGGCGCGAGGTGGCGGATCAGCCCGAAGGGTGGCCGACACGATGTCGGCCATCGGTTCGTCGGCATCATGGATGTGCCGCCGAAACGACCCGACGCCTCGCGCGAACCTGGAGGACAGGATGTCCGGAAGGCGCAACGCCGGGCGCTTCTTTCTGGTTCCGTCTTTCTTGGACAAGCAAGCAAGATGAACTCGCCCACGAAGCGGGTGAAACGCTCTTGATCTTACTACGCACAGTCGTCCATGGTTCGGCAGGCTCACCACGAACGGCTCTCTTTCGTGCGCAGGTCGCCACGAATTCAACGACGCAAAATCAAATCACTCGTTGACCACAGTCCCTCCAGGCAAGTACCGGAATGTCCGCGTGATGTTGAGGATGTCCGGGTCGTCCTTCGTATGCGGCAACTCCGCGAATGGTTGCGCCAGGCGCACGGTCTGGATTGCTGCCTGGTCAAGCACCGGAATCCCACTCGACTGGATGATGTCGATGCTTGCCACGCTGCCATCGCGTCGGATTTCGACGGTCAGCACGGCTGCGCCGGACAGGTTGCGTCGGCGTGCCTCGTCGGGAAAATTCAACGTGCCGACGCGTTCGAGCCGGGCAACGTAGGCGCGCATGTAGGCGGCGTATTCGTACGCCTGCGTACTTGCGCTGAAGAACTTCTTGCGCGGGCGTTTGGCGTAGAGCTGCTGAGTGCGCTGGAGTTCGGCGGTTAGTCGCGCTTCCTCCAGGCTCTGCTCGGTCAATTCGTGGCCGACCGGCAGCGGCACCTGACTGATCGGTTGCGCTTCCTGCGGGGCGGCGACGTTGCGCGCGGCCTTTGTCGTGGTGAGCAAACGCTGCATCGCGTCGGGCTGCGGCGGCGGGGTTTGCGCTTGCAGCGGTCGCGGTGCGATGCCGGGATCGGGCTTCGGCACATTCGCGAGCTGCGGCTCGCCGGGGCGCTGCGCGAAATCCTTGTCGCCGCCGCCTTGCTGATTCGCCTGCGCAAGGAAGTCGGCCTGTTTTGGCGCATGCAGGGTGCGGGTCTGGGTGAGGATCACGTCGAGGGTCGGCACCACCGGCGCAGCGTCTTCGCGGGTGAAGCCGACTCCGAGCACGATGATGCCGTGCGCCAGCAGCGACAATGCGAGCGTCGCTATCAAGCGGTCGCCGGGGCCGACACGCGGTCGTGCAGGCAATGGGCTCAAATGGACCGCGCTCACGCGTGCCGCGCTTCCAGGCAACGTGTTTCGATCACGTCGAACAACAGACCGACGATGTTCAGTCCGAACTGCTTGTCGAGCTCGCGGATGCAGGTCGGGCTGGTGACGTTGACTTCGGTCAGCCAGTCGCCGATCACGTCGAGGCCGACGAACAGCATGCCGCGCTTCTTCAGTTCAGGGCCAACCTGCGCTGCGATCCAGCGATCGCGTTTGCTCAGCGGTCGGCCTTCACCGCGGCCGCCGGCTGCGAGGTTGCCGCGAAACTCGCCACCTTGTGGAATCCGCGCAAGGCAATACGGCACCGGATCGCCATCGACCAACAGGATGCGCTTGTCGCCATCGACGATCTCGGGAACGTAGCGCTGCGCGAGCGCCAGTGCGCTGCCGTTTTCTGTCAGCGTTTCCAGGATCACGTTGAGGTTGTCTTCGCCTGCACGCGCGCGAAAGATCGAACGTCCGCCCATGCCGTCCAGTGGTTTGAGCACGCAATCGCCGTGCTCACCGACGAAGTCGCGCAGTGCCTTGAGGTCGCGCGAGACCAGTGTCGGCGGGCAGCACTGCGGGAACAGAAAAGCGCCAAGTTTCTCGTTGAGGTCGCGCAAACCCTGCGGATCGTTGACGATCAACGCACCTTCGCGTTGCGCCAGCGAGAGGATGTGGGTGTCGTGCAGATAATTCGCATCGACCGGAGGATCGGTGCGCATCAGCACGACGTCCATGCCGCCTAGAGACGTTTCCGCGAATGCGCCGAGCACGAACCAACCGGCCGGATCGTCAGTCACGGTCAGCGGCGCACATGTGGCGATGGCGGCGCCGTCGCGCATTCCAAGGCCGCCCGGACGCACGTAATGCAGCCGGTGGCCGCGTTGCTGGGCTTCGAGCAACATGGCGAAGGTCGAGTCTTTGGCGATCCCGATGGCCGTGATCGGGTCCATCACGACGGCGACATCCAGCGTCCGGCGGGGTGGCATCGGTGTATCCTCCTCAGAGGCGCGATGGTAGCAGGCAGGTTCGGAAAAACGTGCGGAATGCCACGCAATCCATTGATGAGGCTTGACAGGTTCGCGGCCGACTGAGATATAGAGGGTTCGCGCCGCACATACGGCCGCACATTAAGGATGGAGCCGTATGCAGTCGGCAGCGACAGGGGATGACCGATGGATCATGTGAAAGATGCCGGCCCGACCACCGGGCTCAAGGTAATGGTCATCGATGACTCGAAGACCATTCGCCGCACTGCGGAAAGCCTGCTCAAGCGGGAAGGCTATGACGTGGTCACCGCAACCGACGGCTACGAGGCGCTCGCCAAGATCGCCGATCACCAGCCGCAGATCATCTTCGTTGACATCATGATGCCGCGCCTGGATGGCTATCAGACTTGCGCGCTGATCAAGAACCACCAGATGTTCCGCTCGACGCCGGTGATCATGCTGTCCTCCAAGGACGGCCTGTTCGACAAGGCGCGCGGGCGCATCGTCGGATCCGAGCAATACCTCACCAAGCCATTCACCCGCGAAGAGCTGCTGTCGGCGATTCGCACCCACGTACCGAAGGGCTGATTTCACCACTGACCAGTCGCCCCCACCGGCGAAAGGCCGACGTTCCAAAAAGTATTCGCACCTACGCATCGCACCGCGCAAGCAATCGGCGCACGGCATCACAGATTGGGCTGCACAAGGGACATAGCATGGCGCGCATCGCAATCATTGAAGACTCGTTGACCGACACTGCGGTGTTTACCGACATGCTGCGTCGGAACGGTCATCAGGTCATCAGTGCGGGGAGCGCCGAGGAAGGAGTTGCGCTGGTGCGACGCGAGTTGCCGGAGCTGGTGTTGATGGATGTGATCCTGCCCGGCATGAATGGTTTTCAGGCAACGCGCGCACTGAGCCGCGACCCTGCAACCAGTTCGATCCCGGTGATCATCGTCACCACCAAGGCGATGGAGACCGATCGGGTGTGGGGTATGCGTCAGGGGGCGAAAGATTACATGGTCAAGCCGCCGAACGAAGCCGAGCTGATCGGTCGCATCAACAGTCTGCTCGGGATCGGCTGATCGCCATGGCCAAGCGTCGCGACAAGAATCATGCACCAGGGCCGGTCACGATCATCCGGCCCGGTGAGCAAGGCCTGCCTGCTGATGCAGTGAAGCACGACGAGCCGGTCAAACATACCAAATCGGCCAAGCCGACCAAGTCGGCCAGATTGCTCAAGAAGGAAGCCCAGGCGAAGCGCGGGTCTGCTTCCCCGGCGGCGGCCGAAATCCCTGTAGAAACCAATATTTATCCGGTAGTCGAAGTCCAGCACGACCTCGAAGTCCGGTGGGACGTCGAAGCCCAGCAGGAAGTCGAAGCCCAGCAGGAAGTCGAAGCGCAGCAGGAAGTCGAAGCGCAGCAGGACGTCGAAGCCCAGCAGAACGTTGAAGCCCAACACGAAATCGAACTCTGGCACGAAGTCGAAACTCCGACTGACGCGCAGGCAAATGATGTTGCCGTCGAGTTCCTGGTCAGCGATGCCCCGGTCGCGCCGGCTGCCGATGATGTGCCCATCCTTGAGATGGATATGCAGTCCGCGCGCGGGCCCGAAGCCGACTACGGGAAGTCCAGCGAGGCGATTCCGGAGGTCGAAGATGCCTCAGGCGCTCTTGCGCAGGCGATCGACGTCGATCCGAATACGGTCACGTCCAAGGCGAAACAGTTCGAGTCCATTCCGATCATTCCCACGCAGGGGGAAGCGGTCGAACTGGGCGAGCAGGGCATGCACGCTGGCGATGCTGACTCCGAGATTCGCCGGGACTGGACGCCGGCGAGCGATGGGTCTTCCGAGCGCGAGACGGTCACATTCGACTTGCCCGGCCACGAACAATCCGAATCTGTAGTTGCGGAAGAGCCGGATGGCAAGGGCAGTAAATCGGGCCATAAGCTCAAACTCAGCAAGTTGCAGAAGCACGCGCGTGACGCGTCGAGTCCAACGGCCGATGCAAAGCTGGAGCCGGTCGTCGAACCCGTTCGGCCGCCGAAACCGCCGCGCCCAGCGCGCACGCCTGCATTCGCCAAACTCGCCGAATACCAGAGTCTCAGCCTCGCGCACGTGCCGGGCCTGCCCGAAGAAACCGATGTGCCGGGGCACTGGCGCGGCGTCGGATTCGGGCTCGGCGACCGCCGACTGGTCAGCGCATTCGATGAGGTTGTGGAAATCATGCGCATGCCGGAGATCACCCACGTTCCCGGCACCCAGTCGTGGATGCTGGGTGTCGCCAACGTGCGCGGTACCTTGCTGCCGGTGGTCGATCTCAAACAGTTTCTCGAAGGCGAACGCACCGTCCTGCATGAAAGTCAGCGCATGCTGGTAGTGCGTCAAGGCGGCGGCAACGTGGCGGTGCTGATCGATCAATTGTTCGGCCAGCGCACATTCAACGACGCGCAGAAAACCGTTGTTGGCGAGGATGAAAGCCGCTACGGCCATTTCGTCAAGCAGATGTACCGGGTAGGCGATAACGACTGGGGTGTGTTCAGCATGTCGATGCTGGTGCGTACTCCGGAATTCAGGCAGGCCGCGGCGTGAGCGGCGGTTCGTATTTACAAGCGATCGAGGTCGAGTCATGAGCAACGTGAGCGGTGGACTTCTCGGACGGGCCAGCAGTTGGGGCACGAATATCTGGATCGGTATCGTCATCGTGGCGTTGCTGGTTTTTGCAGCGAACACCGGCTTCTCGACCCTTTACGGCAAACAGGAAACCAATGCCAGCGCATTGGTCGCCGATATTTCGGTGAAGTCGCAGCAACTTGCGGTGCAGGCAAAAGACGCCGTCGCCGGCGATCAGGATGCCTTCGCCAAATTCAAGGACACCCGAGCCGCGATCGAAGCCAATATCAAGAATCTGCAGGACGGCAGCTTCTCGGCCGGCGTGCCTTCGTACCGGACTGCATTCGGCATCAGCGGTCCGTTACAGAAACTTGCCGACACTTGGGCGCCGATCGCATCGAATGCCGACCTGATCATCCGCAACCAGGATCAGGTGCTCGCGATCGCGAGCAGTGCCAATCAGTTCACCGCCAAGGTGCAGCCGCTGAAGTCGCGCATGGACGAAGTGGCCCGCGCGATGTCCGATGGCGGCGCGCCCGCCGCACAGTTGCTGCTTGCAATGCGGCAGATCAATCTTGCCGATACGCTCGCCCGTGACGTTGCGGTGTTGCGTGCAGGTGGTGCGGATTCGGCAGCGGCAGGCGACGCGCTCGTTCGCGAATCCAGTTTGTTCGGTCAGGTTCTCAAGGGTTTCCAGGACGGCGATCCCGGGCTGGGCATCACCAAGCTCAACGGTGCCGCTTCGGTCGCGGCGCTGAGCCAGGTCAACCGACTCAACTCCGATGCGCAACAGTCGCTCGGCACGATCCTGAAGTCCGCCAAGCAGTTTGGCGAGGTGCAGGCCGCCGAGAAACAGATATCCGATGGTTCCACCTTGTTGCTGGCCAATTCGCAGAGTCTCTACACGGCGTTCACATCGTTGTCGACGCATCGCGTGTTCCCGAGTGCCTACGTCGGGTTCATTTCCGGCATTGCTCTGCTGCTCGGACTGATCGGCTTGTTGTGGACCTTGTACCGCCAGCAACAAGCCCGTTACCGCAAGACGCAGGAGGACAGTCAGCGCAACCAGGAGGCGATCATGCGCCTGCTGAACGAGACCGGCTCTCTTGCTGAAGGCGACTTGACGGTTCGTGCAACGGTGACCGAGGACATCACCGGCGCCATCGCCGACTCGATCAACCTCGCGGTCGAAGAGCTGCGCAGCCTGGTAACCACGATCAACGAGACCGCAGTGCAGGTCGCGGCGGCATCGCAGGAAACCCAGGCCACTGCAATGCACTTGGCTGAGGCAGCCGAGCACCAAGCCCAGCAGATCAACACCGCTTCCGACAAGATCTCGGAAATGGCGGCGTCGATCGACGAGGTGTCGAAGAACTCCGCCGAGTCGGCCGACGTGGCCCAGCGCTCGGTGCAGATCGCCGCAAAAGGTGCCGACGTGGTGCGCCAGACGATCCAGGGCATGGACAGCATCCGCGACCAGATTCAGGAAACCTCGAAGCGCATCAAACGCCTCGGCGAGTCGTCACAGGAAATCGGCTCGATCGTTGAACTGATCAACGATATCTCCGAACAGACCAACATCCTCGCGCTGAACGCCGCCATCCAGGCAGCGTCTGCGGGTGAAGCGGGCCGCGGCTTCGCGGTCGTAGCCGATGAAGTGCAGCGACTCGCCGAACGCGCATCCAATGCGACCAAGCGCATCGAGACCCTGGTGCAGACGATTCAGTCCGATACCAACGAAGCGGTGAACTCGATGGAACAAACCACCGCCGAGGTGGTGTCGGGTGCACGCCTCGCCGAGGACGCGGGCCTCGCGCTCGGCGAAATCGAAACGGTGTCGACCGACTTGGCCAACCTGATTTCGAACATCTCGACAGCGGCCAAGCAGCAAACCACGGCGGCGACCGACATCACCGCGACCATGAACTCGATTCAGGAGATCACCTCGCAGACCTCGCACGGCGCGAGCCAGACAGCCGAGTCGATCGGTAATCTTGCTCAACTCGCTGCAAACCTGCGGCGATCGGTCGCCGACTTCAAGCTGCCGGGCTGAGAGGCCTCCACGTGACAGTACAGCGCGGGTCCACCTTCATGATGGACTCGCGCGCTGACGGGATTTCGGGATGAGGCTGCAACAGGACTCCAATTTCACCACCTTGAGTTGGGTAAAACCCGAGCTCGACGAGACCCTGCGCCTGGCGCGGCAGGCGTTGGAAGACCACGTCGAGAACGGCGCCGAGCGCAACCAGATGCAGGTCTGCGTGGCCCAATTGCATCAGGTGCAGGGCACCCTGCGCATGGTCGAGTTGTACGGCGCGGCGATGGTGGCGGAAGAAATGGAGCAACTCGCCAACGCGCTGCTCGGCACCAGCGTCGCCAATCGCGAGGAAGCCTACGGCGCGCTGATGCGCAGCATCATGCAGTTGCCCGATTACCTCGAGCGCCTGCAGAGCGGCCACAAAGACATCCCGATGGTGTTGTTGCCGCTGCTCAACGATCTGCGCGGCGCGCGCGGCGAAAAGGTCGTACCCGAGAGCGTGCTGTTCTCGGTCGATCTGGGTCGTCCATTGCCGACCAGCGTAGCCACACCTGATGCGGTCTTGTCCGACGCACAATTACGCACCGCTGTCGAACCGCTCCGCGAAACCTTCCAGACCGCATTGTTGCCATGGCTGCGCGACGAAGACCGGCCGGAGACGATCGTCGCATTGGGCGGCGTATGCACGCAGTTGCTCGCAATTGTCACGGTCGAGCCGGCCCGCAAATTGTTCTGGATCGCCGATGGCATCCTCGCCGCGCTGGAGTCGGGTGCGTTCGCCGCCACCAAGCCACTCAAGCAGGCGCTGGCCAAGATTGAGCGCGAGATCAAGCGTCTTGCCGACGATGGCGAGGCGGCATTTGCGGCTGCGCCGCCATCCGAACTCACCCGTCAACTGCTCTATCACGTCGTCAGCGCACCGACCGACGATGCCCGCATCGCCGCGATCCGCGATGCATTCGGACTCGAACGCGAGCAGCACGACGAGGACGAGCTCGCGCATGCGCGCGGTAGCCTGACTGGACACAACCGCGAGCTCCTCGACACCGTGTCCGCAGGTATCAAGGAAGACTTGCTGCGGGTCAAGGAAGCGCTGGACATGCATCTGCGCACCAGCGGCTCGCCGGTTGCCGACTTGGCCCCGCAAGCCGATGCCCTCGGCGCGATCGCCGATACGCTGGGTATGCTCGGGCTCGGGGTTCCGCGGAAGGTGGTGCAGGACCAACGCATCGCAATCCAGTCGCTCGCCAGCGGCCAGCGTGTTGCCGATGAAAGCGCGCTGCTGGATATCGCCGGCGCGCTGCTCTACGTCGAAGCCTCGCTCGACGATCAGGTCGCGCGTCTGGGCCAGCCGGCCGAAGGCCAGACCCAGGACACCGGTGCGATGCCCGCACGCGAGTCGCAGCAGGCGCTCGATGCGTTGATCAAGGAATCCGTCGCCAATTTCGTACAGGCGCGGCAGTGCTTTGTCGCATTCATCGAAGCGGGCTGGGATCACGCGCAATTGAACGACGTGCCGCGACTGCTCGATGAAGTGGCGGGCGCGATGCATTTGCTCGAACAAGCCCGCGCGGCCACGCAATTGCATGCGCTGAGCGTGTTCACCCAGATCGAACTGGTGCAGTTGCAACGCGTTCCAGACGCAGCGCAGATGGATCGTCTCGCCGACGCACTGGCGAGTCTGGAGTATTACCTCGAGGCGTTGCGCGATCATCGCCCGCAACGCGAGCGCATCCTGGAGCTAGCCGAACATGGCTTGGTCGCGCTTGGTTACTGGCCTGTGCCTGTAGCCGCCGAACAAAGCATCGCCGATGCAGCGCGGCGCAAGGACGAGCCGGCGCTCAAGCAGACTGCTGAAGCCGCGCCAGTCGGGGTCGCTGCGCCCGTCGAGGCTGCGCCCGTTGAGGAAGAAATTACCGCCGAACCCGTCGCGATCGAAGCGGTCGCGCCGGCCGCAGATGTCGTCGAGGCGCCGGTTGCCCAAGGTAGCGCGGCCAAGGTTGCAGCGGCTGCGCCTGCTGCCGCTCCGGCATCGGGGATCAACTACGGATTTGCCGATAACACCGAAATCGACGACGACATCCGCGAGGTGTTCATCGAAGAGCTCGACGAGGAAACCGGCAACCTCAACCAGTTGTATGCGGAATGGTCTGCGGCACCTGCCGAAACCGACGTGCTGCGCCCGTTACGCCGCGTCTTCCACACGCTCAAGGGCAGCGGCCGGTTGGTCGGTGCGCTCGGCCTGGGCGAGTTCAGCTGGCATATCGAGAGCATGCTCAACCGCGTGCTTGATGGCAGCCGTCCGGCCAGTCCGGCCGTGGTCGCACTGGTCGGGCAAGCTGCCGAAACCCTTCCGCAATTCCGCAACGCCTTGATGGGCAGCGGCCAAGTGACTGCGGACATCGAAGGCCTGTCCGGGATTGCCGATCGCGTGGCTGCCGGCGAAGAAGCGTACTTCGTTCCCAAGCCTATCGCGGTCGTCGAACCTGCTGTGGTCGAGATCGTCGCGGAAACTGCGGTCGAACCTGTCGAAGCCGAAGCAGCCGAACCGATCGAAGTTGGATCCGAAGCGATCCCGACCGAAACTGCCGCGTCGGTCGACGAAGAGGTCGAAGCCGCCATGCCCGAGGAAGCCGAAGCGCTCCCGGAAGGCGACTACGCCAACATCGACCCGGTTCTGCTGGAAATCCTGCGTGCCGAAGTCGAAGTCCATCTGCAAACCATCCAGAAATGGAGCGCAGCGAACGCAGTGTCACCGCAGCCGGTATCGGAGGCGCTGCTGCGCGCCGTGCATACCGTCAGCGGCGCCTTCGCGATGACCGAAGTGCCGCATATCACCGACGTCCTCTCACCGACCGAAGGTTATATCCGTCGCCTGCTCGGGCAACATGAATTGCCGTCGCCTTCTGGTGTTGCGCTGATCGGCGACGTGGCCCGCGCGATCGATCACGTACTGACTGCGTTGCAGCAGCCGCGTCCGCTGATCGCGACGCAAGCAGCGCTCACCGAACGCGCGGTCGCACTGCGCGACGCGCTGCCCGAGCCGACCACACCGATCATGCCCGTGCATCTGGACGAGATCGAGGAGCAAGCGATCGCGGCCGAGATGGTTGCCGAACTTGCCGCAACGCAGCCGGCCCCGGAGTTGGTGGATACTCTCGACACGGTGCCGGACGAGACCGCTGTCGCCGCGTTTGCGACCGAATTGTCGAGTCATGATGTCGAGGCCACTGCGTCCGAACCTGTCGCCGCTGAGCAAACCGAAGCCGAACGTTACGCCGCCGAGCAGGCCGACGCCGAGCGTCTGGAATACGAGAAACTGGAATACGAGTACGCCGACGCGGAGCGCGTTGCTGCCGGGCAACGTGCCGAAGCCGAAGCCGAACGTGCTGCCGCAGAACAGGCCGAAGCCGAACGTGTTGCCGCAGAACATGCAGAAGCCGAAGCCGAAGCCGAACGCGTCGCGGCCGAGCACGCCGAAGCCGCACGTACGGTCGCAGAGCATGCCGAAGCCGAACGCGTTGCAGCCGAGCATGCCGAAGCCGAACGTGTTGCGGCCGAGCATGCCGAAGCCGAACGTGTTGCGGCCGAGCATGCCGAGTTCGAACGCATCTTCGCCGAACAGGAAGCCGAACGCGTCGCAGCCGAACAGGTCGCAGCCGAGCAGGCCGCAGCCGAGCAGGCCGCAGCCGAACGTGTTGCGGCAGAGCAGGCCGAAGCTGAAGCCGCTCGCGTTGCGGTCGAGAAGCAATTGATCCAGGCCGTTGTCGCCGAACAGGACGACAGCGTGCGGATCGCGAGAACCAATCTCGAAGTCGCGCGGGCAGAAGCCGAACAGGCCGAAGCCGATCGCCTCGCTGCCGACAAGCGTCGTGCTGGCAAAGCCGCCAAGAAAGCTGCGACGCAAAATGTCGCAACCACGAAGGCTGCGGTCTTGCACGCCGAAGCGGAACTGGCCGAAGCCGAACGCATCGTGGCCGAGCGCGTGGCAGTCGAGCAGGCGCAAGCGGAGCAGGCCGTGGTAGATCACGCCGCCGTCGAACGCGCGGAAACCGAGGCTTTGGGCGCCGAAGTCGCCCAGGCCGCGCAAGACGCAGCCGTCGAGCCGTCGGTTGCACACGAGGCAGCCAGTGAAGCCCCGATCGCCGAGCAAACCGCGAAGTCGGGTTTTGCGTATGTCCCGGGCATGGTTGAAGCCGACCCTGACGAACCACTCGACCTGACCGACATCGATCCGGAATTGCTGGATATCTTCATCGAGGAAACCACGGACATTCTTGATCATTCCGATGGCTTGCTCACGCGTTTGCGCGAAGCGCCATCCGAACGCGAGCCGGTAGTAGGACTACAACGTGATCTGCATACCCTGAAGGGTGGCGCGCGGATGGCCGGCATGATGTCGATGGGCGAACTTGCCCATGCGATGGAGTCGCTGCTTGAGGCTTCGGTCGAGCAGCGCCTGGAGTTGGTTGCGTACAGCCTGGGCATTCTCGAACACGGCTTCGATCGCCTGCACGGCATGTTGTCGCGCGTACAGCAACGTCAGGCAGTCGCTTTACCCGAGCAACTCATTTCTGAATTCACCGCGCTGGCACGCGGCGAGACCGTTCGCCCATCGGCACCTGCCGAGACGCCTGCCGATCTTCCGGCGTCGGTAGAAACAGTCGCGTTCGCCGAACCGCTTGCGCCAATGGAAGCTGCCGATCCGGCTGCAGCGGACATCTACACCGAGGCTGCCGAACTAGTCGCGCCTGCTGCGAGAATCGAACCCGCCAAACCGGCGGCTGCGAAGCACGTGCTCAAGCCTTTGTCCATGCCGGTGGAAGCCGCGTTCGACGAAGACGACGACATCAGCATCCGCGCGCCACAGGAACAGGTGCGCATCCGCGCGGACCTGCTCGATCGCCTGGTGAACTACGCCGGCGAAGTCGCGATCTATCGCGCGCGTCTCGAACAGCAACTCGGCACCTTCCGCACCCACCTCGACGAGCTCGAGCAGACCACAACGCGTCTGCGCACGCAGCTGCGCAAGCTGGAGATCGAAACCGAGGCGCAGATCAGCGCGCGTTATCAGCGCGCCGGCGATGGCGAGGAAGCCTTCGATCCACTCGAGCTCGACCGCTTCTCGACCCAGCAGCAACTCACCCGGGCGCTGGCCGAGTCCGCGGCCGACATGACCAGCTTGCATGTCTCGCTGGACGACGTGACCCGCCAGTACGAAACCCTGCTACTGCAACAATCGCGGGTAAGTTCGGAGCTGCAGGACGGCCTGATGCGCACGCGCATGGTGCCGTTCGATGCGCTCGTCCCGCGTCTACGCCGCGTGGTGCGTCAGACCGCGAGCGAAACCGGCAAACAAATTCAGCTCAAGGTCGAAGGCGCGCAGGGCGAGATGGATCGCAACGTGCTCGACCGCATGACCGCGCCGCTGGAACACATGCTGCGTAACGCCGCCGTGCACGGGCTGGAATCGCCGGAAGTGCGTCTTGCCGAAGGCAAGAACCCCGAGGGCACGGTCACTGTCAGCATGCATCGCGAAGGCTCGGAAGTCGTGATGCTGGTATCCGACGATGGGCGCGGGCTCAATCGCGAGGCGATCCGCCAGAAGGCGATCGAGCGCGGTCTGCTCAAGGCCGGTGTCGAGGTCAGCGACAGCGCGCTGTACGCATTCATTCTTGAAAGCGGATTCTCGACTGCGGACGTCGTCAGCCGCCTCGCCGGTCGTGGCGTCGGCATGGATGTGGTGCACAACGAAATCCGCCAACTCGGCGGCTCGCTGGAGCTTGGTTCCACCGCCGGCAAGGGCACCCTGTTCACCATCCGCCTGCCATTCACGCTCGCGGTGACCCAGGCCGCACTGGTCAAGATCGGCGACACCAGCTTCGCGGTGCCAATCTCCTCGGTGCAAGGCGTCGGCCGTATCGCGCGCGCAGAACTCGAGAAGCAGCTCGCGTCCGAGCATCCGGTGTACGTGTACGCTGGCGAGGAATACGCCATTCACGATCTCGGGCGCCTGCTCGGCGGTGCGCCGGCCAAGGCGCATGGCAGTCTGCAGATGCCGTTGCTGCTGTCGCGCTCCGGCGATATCCGCGCTGCGATCTGCGTGGACGAAGTGCAGGGCAGCCGCGAAGTCGTCGTCAAACCTGTCGGCCCGCAAGTCAGTTCGATTCCGGGCATTTTCGGCGCGACCATCATGGGCGATGGCGGGGTGATGGTGATCCTCGACGTGGTGCCGCTGGTGCGCCGTGCAGCCTCGCAAGCCAAAGTTCAGGAAATCGAGGTCGTCCCGGAAATCGAAGTCCGCCAGGTGCCGCTGGTCATGGTGGTGGACGATTCGATCACGATGCGCAAAGTCACTGGCCGCGTGCTCGAACGCAACAACATGGAAGTGCTGGCTGCGAAAGACGGCGTGGATGCGATCGAGAAGATGGTCGATCGGGTACCGGATCTGATGCTGCTCGATATCGAAATGCCGCGTATGGATGGCTATGAACTCGCCACCCATATGCGTAACGACCCGCGACTGCGCGACGTGCCGATCGTGATGATCACCTCGCGTACGGGCGACAAGCACCGTCAGCGCGCGTTCGAGATCGGCGTCAATCGATATCTGGGCAAGCCCTATCAGGAAAACGAATTGATGCGCAATGTGTTCGAACTACTCGCCCCGGTGCATAACGATGGCTGACCATGCCCCCCGCGTCGTCGTCCTGGGCCGTCCCGGCGACGCCCAGCAGCAACTGCAGAACGCGCTGAACGAACTCGGCGCGCAGACGCTTGCGGTCGGTGATTTCGACCAGCTCGATCCGGCGGCGATGCGCGAGCAGCAGCCCGACGTCTGGCTGGTCAGCATGGACGAGAGCACCGATGCTGCGGGACTCGAGCGTTGGCAGCCCTTGTTCGACGATCCCGATGCGACTGTCGTATTCGACGATGCCGATGTGACCAAACGGCTTAGTGGCTGGGATCTCGCGCGTTGGGCCCGGCATCTGGCCGCAAAAGTGCTTGGTCGCGACGACGTGTTGCCACCAGTGAGTCCGGATGCCGAACGGCTGCCGCAGCCATCGGCGCCAGAAAGCGGAGAACCGAATCCGCATATCAGCGATGTCGGCGCTCCGTTAGCCATGGATACCGTCGCTCATGACGATTTCGGGCATGACGACAATGAGACGGTCGCAACGTCGCAGGACGAGGATGCCGCCTTTGCTGCCTTGAGCGCGAGCTTCGAGGCCGAGCGTCTGCAACAAGAGGCGGATACCGAAGCGCATCCGCCCGCACTGGCGTTGGACGATCTGTTGCGCGATCAGTCCGATACGGACATCGGTTCTGGCAACTCTGACCAAAAGATCGAGGCAGCGCCCGCCGAACCTGCCTCGACCCCCGCCGCTGCATCCTTGTCCGGTCTTTCGCTGCTGGATATGGATGCCGATCTGTCCGCACCACACGCAGTGCGCGCCGCCGAACCTCACATCGGCATCGACGTCGCTCATCTTGAACTCGAACCGATCATGGAAACCGAGGCAGGCGCAGTCGCTGAGAGCTCCACCAATGGCGGCTTGATCGCGATCATTGCCGGCTTGGGCGGCCCCGACGCGGTGCGTCAATTCCTCGGAGCGTTGCCATCGGGTCTGACCGTGCCGGTGCTGCTGTGGCAGCACCTTGATGCAGGCAAACACGATCGGCTTGCACAGCAGTTGGGCAAGGCCACCAAACTTCCGGTCTATCTGGCCAAGATCGGCGAGCTGGCGAAAACCGGCGCGATCGGTGTCGTGGGCGTGGGTCTGGGCATTCTCGGCGACAGCGGCTGGTGGTTTGAATCGGGCAGCCCTAGTCCCAGCCACGGTCTCGCCGCAGCATTGAACGATCCGGGCACCGTGATCGCGATCCTCAGCGGCGCCGAGCCGGCCATCATTGAACGTGCGCGTGCGCATGCCGCGAGTGGGGGCTTGGTGCTCGTGCAGACGCCATCGACCTGTTTCGACGGCACCGCCGCCGCGGCCCTGGAAAATCAGCAGGGAGTGACTACCGGATCGCCCGCTGAACTTGCCAGGCTTGCCGCCGAACCCAAGGCTGGATGACGCGATGGACGCCTTTGCACCGATCTATCCTGACAGCCCTTCGAGCAGCCGATGAACGCCATCACGACCAACGACATCCGCGGCGTGCTGATTTCCGTCACCGGCGGCAAGCTGTTGCTGCCAAACGCATCGGTGGCCGAAGTCATCACCTATTCCGATCCCGAACCGGTAGCCGGCGCGCCATCGTGGTTGCTGGGCCGCGTGCGCTGGCGTGGTTGGGGCTTGCCGATCATGTCGTTTTCGCGGCTCGTCGGCTGGTCGCAGGAAGCCCCGGCGCTAGGCGCGAAAGTAGCCGTCCTCAAGGCGGTTGGCGGACATCCGAAGATGCCGTATTTCGCAGTGCTGACCCAAGGCTTTCCGCGCCTGGTGACGATTTCGGAGAGCACCCTGATCGAAATGTCCGACTCCGATCAGGATCTGCCCGAAGGCGTTTACACCGAAGGCCTGTTCAATGAGGAGGCCGTCGCGATTCCGGATCTGGCGACGGTGGAAAGCCAGCTCGTCGCGGTACTGCATAGCGGCGCTCCCGCCTAGCGGAAGTCCCCGGCCAGCGTTTGCAAAGCCGCAAGCGCGGCGAGTCCTGCGGTTTCGGTACGCAGGGTGCGTGGGCCAACCCGCAAACCATGGAATCCCGCCGCGCGCAATTGCGCGTGGTCGCGTTCGGACAGCCCGCCTTCCGGGCCGATCACCAGATGGATGGATGCCGCTGCCAGCGAGGCGGCGTCGACCAGAACGACTGCAAGCGGCCTACCGTCCGGATCCAGCGCCAGTTTCGTCGCATCGGCATCCACGCCTGCAGCATATGCAGCCAATGCGAGCGGTTCGTAAACCGTCGGCGCATACCCGCGTCCGCTTTGTTCGCAGGCAGCTACGGCCACGGCCTGCCAGTGCGCAAGCCGGCGTCCCGCGCGTTCGGCGTCAAGCCGTATTTCGGTGCGTTCGGTGACAATCGGCTGGATCGCGGTGACGCCGAGTTCGGTGGCTTTCTGGATCACCCAGTCCATCTTCTCGCCGCGTGCCAGCGACTGCGCAAGCACGATCCGCAGCGGCGACTCTGCATGGTTCGGCGATGCGTCGAGAATTCGTGCATGCGCGCCGCGTCTGGCGATATCGACGAGCGTCGCACGGTAGTCCATGCCGTCGTTATTGCACAAAAGCAACGAAGCGCCATCGGACATGCGCAATACGCGCAACAAATGTTCGCAGGCGGCCGCCGGCAGTTCGATCGTGGTGCCGACGCACAACGGCTGCAGCACATGCACGCGCGGGATTCTCATGGCGATGACTCGGTCATGCGCACGATTCTGCCATGCGCCGCGTCAGCTGCATGCCGCATCGACTGCTTCATGGGTGACTTCGGCGAGCAGCAATAATTCTTCTTCGGTCACGCAATACGGCGGCATCCAGTACAGCACCTCGCCGAGCGGGCGCAGCAGCACGCCGCGCGACAAGGCATGCCGGTACGCGCGCAAGCCGCGCCGTTCGCAAGCAGGAAACGATGTGTGCGCACGTGCATCTACGGCGAGTTCGATCGCAAGGATCATTCCGGTTTGGCGTACTTGCGCGACATGCGAATGCGCAGTCAAGGGCGCGGCCAGAGTGGACATGCGTGCGGCAGTTGTGCGATTGCGTTCGATGATCGGTTCCTGCGCGAACGTTTGCAATACGGCCAGCGCGGCGCTGCATGCCAGCGGATTGCCGGTGTAACTGTGCGAATGCAGGAACGCCTTTTGCGCGGCGTGCTCGGCATAGAACGCGTCGTACACGCGCTGCGTCGTCAGCACGGCCGACAGCGGCAGCATGCCACCGGTCAGCCCTTTCGACAGCAGCAGAAAATCCGGCGAGATGTTTGCCTGCTCGCACGCGAACAGCGTTCCGGTGCGTCCGAAACCGACCGCGATCTCGTCGGCGATCAGCAAGATTCCATGCGCGTCGCACAGGCGGCGCGCTTCGGCGAGATAGCGCGGATGGTACATCCGCATGCCGCCTGCGCATTGCACCAGCGGTTCGAGGATCATCGCGCTGACGCTGTCGCCATGCGCTTCGAGCAATACGCGCAATCCATCCGCCGCGCGCAATGCACAAGCCTCGGCATCTTCTCCGGGTTCAGCCAGGTACGCATCTGGCGATGGCGCGAAGATTGGTTCCAATAGCAGCGGCGCATAAGTCTCGCGGTACAGCGCAACGTCGGTGACGGCCAGCGCACCGAGGGTTTCGCCGTGATAACCACCAGTCAGCGCAATGAACTTCGTGCGCTGGGTGTCGCCATTGTTGCGATGGAAATGGAAACTCATCTTCAACGCGACTTCGACCGCCGCCGAGCCGTTGTCTGCGTAAAACACTTTCGCGAGGTCGCGCGGCGCGACTACGAGCAGCGCCTCGGCAAGCTCGATCGCAGGCGCGTGACCGAATCCTGCGAGCAACACGTGGTCGAGCGTATCGAGTTGCTGTTTCAACGCAGCCACGAGCCGCGGATCGCGATGTCCGAACAAACATGTCCACCAGCTCGACACCGCGTCGAGATAGCGTCCGCCATCCATGTCGGTGATCCACGCGCCTTCGGCCGAGCGCACCGGCAGCAGGGGAATCTGCGGTTGTGCCGCGAATCCGCGCTCGTGGTCGTGCATCTGCGTGCACGGATGCCACAGAACCGCCAGATCGCGTGCTATCCAGTCCTGGTTGGTGCGCCCCGCAGCGGCGTGCTTTGTTACCATCGTTCCATCCGCCGATCCTTGATGCGCCCCATCATCCTGTCCCTTCCAGCCGGTGTCCATGTGCCGCGCGCCATCGTCCGCACCATGGGCCGCGCGTGCGCCGCTGGCTGCTCCTGATCCTGCTCGCGGTGCTGGTTGCCGGCGTATACGTGCGCATGCCGGCGCGCTTCGCTGCGTTCGCCCTCGAGGATCGGCTCGATCCGATGGCGCTCGACGACATCCACGGCACGGCGTGGGATGGCGATTCGCGCCACACCTGGTGGGGCGACTGGCCGGTCGGGCACATGCGCTGGCAGGCCGATTCCCTGAGCGCGCTCGGCGGCACGATCCGCGCGAACCTGCAGTTCGACATGCCAAAGAACCAGCGCATGCGCATGCACGTCGAACAACGCCTGCGCATCCTGGAAGTGACGGCACTGCGCGCCGATCTGGTCGGCGACGCGTTGCGCAAGGTCTTCCTGCGCGCAGAACTGTTGCCGATCGGCACAGTGCATCTCGATGTCGAGCGGGCGCGCTTCGACGACGGCATCCCGGTTGCGTTGCGCGGTCGCGCAACCTGGCGGCAAGCGACCCTGATCGGCCCGCGCACGCGATTGCCTTATTATCTGGGCGACCTGAAGATCGATTTTCGTGTCGACCGACCGGGCATCGTGTTCGGTACCATCCACGATGTTGGTGGCGCGATGCAAGTCGCTGGAAATATGTCTGCCGATGCGATTGGTTTTCGGATCGAGTTGCATTTCGTGCCACGCGATCCGCAACTCGCGCAAGGGTTGACACGGTTGGGGCGGGCGCAGCCGGATGGCAGCCGTCTTCTGATTCTGCAAGATGCATGGTGGTGGAAACGACAACATGATTGATTTGCCCGAAAAGACTTTGCCGATGATTCATGCCGTGCATGCGCGAGAAGAAGGCGATCGCCACGTCGAAGACGTCGATCTGGAATTCGGAAATGGCGAGCGTCGGCGTTATCGTCGCGTGTGCAGTCGCGGCACCGGCTCGGTGATCATCGCTGCGATGGCGGATGCCGACACCGTGCTGCTGGTACGCGAATACGCCTGCGGCGTGCATCGTTACGAACTTGGCCTGCCGAAAGGGCGCATGGACGTGGGCGAGACGCCAGAGCAGGCCGCTAATCGCGAATTGAAGGAAGAAGTCGGTTTCGGTGCGCGCAAACTGCAGTTGCTGCGGCCGCTGACGCTCGCACCAAGCTATATGGAATTCGCCGCGCATCTCGTGCTGGCCGAAGACCTGTATCCAGAACGCCTGCCAGGCGACGAACCCGAGGAGATCGACGTGGTGCCATGGAAGTTGCAAGACCTGCACGAATTGATGATGCGCGGGGATTGCTCGGAAGGCCGCTCGCTTGCGGCGCTCTTCATCGTGCGCGAATTGCTTGCGCGCCGCGGAGCTTTCGCATGAGCGCGCTGCGCGAAGCCTGCATCGCACTCGCGCGTGAAGCCGGTGCGGCGATCATGGACGTGTATGCGCAGGATTTCGATGTCGAGTCCAAATCCGATGCATCGCCGTTGACCGCTGCGGACATGGCATCGCACCGGATCATCTGCGCCGAACTTTCCGTTCTCACGCCGGAAATCCCGGTGCTGTCGGAAGAATCGGCCGCGATCGACTGGACAACGCGTCGCAAATGGCCGCGCTACTGGCTCGTCGATCCACTCGACGGCACCCGCGAATTCGTGAAGAAGAACGGCGAGTTCACCGTCAACATCGCGCTGATCGATGGCGAAGCCTCGGTGCTGGGCGTGGTGTACGCGCCGGCGATGGATTATCTGGTGCATGCCGAGCGGGGTATCGGCGCGTTCGTGCGCGATGGCGTGAACGACATCGGCTTGCAGACGCAGCAACCGCCGCCCACGCCATTGCGTGTTGCGGCGAGCCGCTCACATCTGGACGCGCGCACTGCGGCCGCTTTGGAAAAAATGGGCGCGACCGAGCGGATCGGCATGGGCTCATCCCTGAAGTTCTGCCGCATCGCCGAGGGCCGCATCGATGTCTATCCGCGTTTTGGACCGACCTCGGAATGGGACACCGCCGCCGCACAATGTGTGCTGGAAGCTGCCGGTGGCGCGGTGCTCACGCTCGACGGAGAATCATTGCGCTACAACACCAAGGAGTCGCTGCTGAATCCTGACTTCATCGCGCTGGGCGATGCGCGCTTGCCGTGGCGTGGTTGGCTCGACGGCGGAGTGACTCGTGACTGAGGCAAACACCACGCGTACGCACGGGATGGATAAATTGCTGGACATCATGGCGCGCCTGCGCGACCCGCAACACGGCTGCCCGTGGGACATGCAGCAAACGTTCGCGACCATCGCGCCGTACACGATTGAGGAAGCCTACGAGGTCGCGGACGCGATTGATCGCGGCGACATGCACGACCTGCGCGACGAACTCGGCGATCTGTTATTGCAGGTCGTTTTTCACGCGCGCATGGCAGATGAGGCTGGACAATTCGCGTTTGCAGACGTCGTTGCGGCGATCAGCGACAAGATGCTGCGTCGGCATCCGCATGTGTTTGCAACACGAGAATGTGTCGATGCTGCTCAAGCGATACTTGCAGATTCACCTATGGAGCAGACACGCGACTGGGAACTGCGCAAGCGTCGCGAACGTGAAGCCAGAGGTGGCACGCAAGACGCCAGCGCACTCGCCGGCATCTCGCGTAGCATGCCCGAATGGCAGCGTGCATTGAAGTTGCAGAAGCGCGCGGCGACGGTGGGCTTCGACTGGCCCGACCCAGCGCCGGTGATCGCAAAACTGCACGAAGAGATTGAGGAAGTCCGCGTCGAATTCGCTGCCGCAGCCAACGCGCCCGACGATTTGCTGGTGCAAGCACGGCTGGAGGATGAGATCGGCGATCTTTTATTCGTGTGCGTCAATCTGGCGCGCCATGCGACGGTCGATACCGGCGCCGCATTGCGCCGCGCGAATGCAAAGTTCGAGCGCCGCTTCCGCGCAATGGAATCGTTGGCGCAGGCCGATGGCGTTGTGCTCGCCGAGCTGTCGTTGGAGAATCAGGATCGCTACTGGGATCGCGTCAAGGCCGAAGAAGGCCACGACGACCGGACCGCGCGAGGGCAGGTCCATGAGCCGATTTGACAACTTTCGTGCGTTCTATCCGTTCTATCTCAGCGAGCACGCCAACCGCGTGTCGCGGCGCCTGCATTTCATCGGCAGTTGCGGCGTGCTCGCATTGATCGCGACCGCGATGGCGACGCGCAATGGCTGGTGGGCGCTCGGCGCATTGCTCTGCGGTTACGGCTTTGCTTGGGTCGGACATTTTTTCTTCGAGAAAAACCGGCCGGCGACTTTCCAATATCCGTTGTATTCCTTCATTGGCGACTGGGTCATGTTCAAGGACATTCTGATCGGCCGCATCAAACTCTGATGCGTGCGGTTTTC
This sequence comes from Lysobacterales bacterium, assembly GCA_038316385.1. Lineage (GTDB taxonomy): Bacteria > Pseudomonadota > Gammaproteobacteria > Xanthomonadales > Xanthomonadaceae > SZAS-103. The sequence continues at coordinate 73,216 of JBBQAN010000010.1, forward strand.
ACGCGCCATCGACAGGGACTGCATGTACTCTTCACAATGCTGAAGGAGGCCCCATGCGCAACCGTGACGAACCTGCCGGCCTGATCCTGCTGGTCGAAGACAACCGCAACATTTCCGAGATGGTCGGCGAGTACCTTGAAAGCCGAGGCTTCGGCGTGGACTACGCGGCCGACGGACTCGACGGTTTCCGCCTCGCCAGCGACAACAGCTACGATGCGATCATTCTCGATCTGATGCTGCCGCGCATGGACGGGATCGAAGTCTGTCGCCGGCTGCGCGAGGAAACCAAGAAGGCGACGCCGGTGCTGATGCTTACCGCGCGCGACACGCTGGACGACAAGGTCAGCGGGCTGACCGCCGGCGCCGACGATTATCTCGTCAAACCTTTCGCAATCCAGGAGCTCGAAGCGCGCTTGCGAGCGTTGATCCGCCGCGATCGCCGCCAGGTCAGCGCTGAAATCCTGAAGGTCGGCGATCTGATTTACGACACCGCGAGCATGCGGGTGACTCGCGGCGGCCAGGAATTGCAGCTCTCGCCGATCGGCTTGCGTCTGCTTGCGATCCTGATGCGCGTGTCGCCGAAGGTCATCAGCCGGCGCGATATCGAACGCGAAATCTGGGGCGATGGATTGCCCGATTCGGATACGCTGCGCAGCCATCTTTACAACCTGCGCAAGACACTCGATCGCGGCTTCGACAAACCGTTGCTGCATACGGTGCAAAGCGCTGGCTATCGCATCGCCGATCTCGACGCGCCGCAGCAGGGATGATCCGACGATCCGCAGCCGGCATGATCGCCGAGCGCGGTTTGCGCCGGAAGATGTGGGTCGCCTTCGCGATGCAGGTGATCGCGATCGGTTTGGCGACCATGTTCGGCGTATATGGCGCGACGATGGTGCTCAAGGACGTGTTGATCAAGCACGCGCTGGAGCAGGAAGCCGAATGGTTCTGGCAGCGTCATTCCGACGATCCGCAACACCATATCCCGGACACGTTCAACATGATGGGCTACCTCGTGCCGAAGGGCGCGAACGAGACTGTCATACCTGAATCTCTCCGCGGACTCGCGTCTGGCTACCACGCCATGCCCGAAGCGATGGGCGGTTCGCTCGTTTACGTTGACGATGCGCCGAAGGGCAAACTCTTGCTGGTCTTCAAGCAGACCCAGGTCGACAAGCTCGCGTTCTGGTTCGGCGCGGTGCCGTTGACCTTCGTGCTGATCGTTGTCTACGCGATCGCGTGGCTGACGTACCGTTCGTCGCATCGCGCGATCTCGCCGTTGATCTGGCTTGCGCACCAGGTACAGCAATGGGATCCGAAACGTCCGGATGCGACCGCACTCAACGCCGCGAATCTGCCGGTCGATGTGCAGGGAGAAGCTTTGATACTGGCTTCGTCCCTGCATGAGTTCGCCAGCCGCATCGACGCATTCGTGCAGCGAGAACGCAACTTCACCCGCGACGCCAGCCACGAGTTGCGCACGCCGATGACGGTGATCCGCATGGCCGGCGACTTGCTGTTGAATGACGACTCGTTGTCGCAGCATGCGCATCGCACGGCGCAGCGCATCCAGTCGTCGGTTGGCGACATGGAATCGCTGGTGGAAGCGTTCCTGATCATGGCGCGCGATGGCGATGTTGGTCTGGCCGACGAGGATTTCGTGGTGAATGAAATCGTCCACGACGAAATGGACAATGCACGGGCACTGCTCGGACGCAAGCCCGTCGAACTAAAGCTCGAAGAACTTGCCGCGTTCGGTTTGCATGCGCCGCCGCGCGTCTTCGCGGTGCTATTCGGCAACCTGCTGCGCAACGCCTGCAACTACACCGACACCGGCATGGTTACGGTACGCGTACAACCAGGCAAGATTGTGATCGAGGACACCGGCGTGGGAATGAGTCGCGACGAACTCGCGCAAGCATTCGAACCGTTCTTTCGCGGCGGCGAGCAGCGTCAGGGCGGCCACGGCATCGGCCTGAACATCGTGCGCCGCCTGTCCGAACGTTTCGATTGGCCGGTGAGCCTGGACAGCGAAGAGGGCAAGGGTACCCGCGTCACGGTGCTATTTCCGAAAGCGCAGCGGCTCGACGTGTGACACAGCCGGCATGTTGCAAGCAACTTCATGGAGGGTTGCAGGTCAGCCGTTGACACTGCCGCCACGTTGGATCGACCGGATGCGCGTGCGCATCGCCCACATGGATGCTTCATGCCGCAACATAACCGCAAGCAGCCGCCGCCAAAACGCTCACGTACCATCTGGATCGTCCTCGCACTGGCGATCCTCGGCGCAGTTGGATGGTGGTGGCATGCGCGTTCTGCGGCCGGCATCGACGGTTATCGCACTGCCGTCATCAATCGGGGCGCGATTGCGGTGACGATCTCCGCGACCGGCAACCTCAGTGCAATCACCACGGTGGATATCGGTTCGCAGGTCTCAGGCATCGTCCAGGCGGTACTGGCCGACTACAACGACCACGTCACCAAAGGCCAGGTCATCGCCCGCATCGATCCGAGCGCCTTCAACGCGAGACTCCAGCAGGCGGCTGGCGCGGTGGCGGCGGCACAGGCGCAACTCATGCAAGCGCAAGCCAGCGCGATCAATACCGCAGCCGATTTCGCGCGTAAGTCGGATCTCGGGCAGCGCCAGTTGGTCGCACATGGCGACGTCGATGCAGCGCGCGCATTGCGCGACCAGGGGCTGGGCGCGGTCGCTGCGGCGAAGTCGCAAATCGCATCGCAACAGGCCGCAATGGACAGCGCGCAACTCGATCTCGAGCACAGCGTCATCCGTTCGCCGATCGACGGCGTCGTGCTCACGCGCGCGGTCGAACCCGGCCAGACCGTCGCCGCGAGCCTGCAGACTCCGACCCTGTTCCAGATCGCTGAAGACCTCAAGCAGATGCAGATCGTGCTGGCGGTGGACGAATCCGATATTGGCCAGGTGAAGGTCGGCCAGGATGTGCGCTTCAACGTGGATGCGTTCCCGGATCGGGAGTTCGGCGGCGTCGTCAAGCAGATCAGACTCGGCGCGACCAATACCCAGAACGTGATCAGTTATCCGGTGGTCGTCACCGTCAACAACGACGACCTGACCCTGCTGCCGGGCATGACCGTCAATGCCGAAATCCAGATCAGTCGCCACGACAATGTCCTGCGCGTGCCGAACGCGGCGTTGCGTTTCCATCCGGCCGATGCGGATGCAACGACAGGCACGAATGCAGGCGCATCATCGGCGCGAACAGGTGGTGGCATGCTGACCGACGCGCTGCCGCAGATCGCAGCGCAACTGCATCCGGACGCGACCCAGCAGGCCGCGTTCGACAAGGCGATGACAGCGATGGCGGAAAGGGCCAAGGAGCAACGCGCGAAACGCGACGCGGCGAACGCGCAGCGTTCGACCGGCACCAGCCTGTTTGGTGGACGCCCGGCGGGTGGGACCAGCGGCCAAGGCGGGCATGATCGCAATGGGCAAGGCGGCGCTCGTGGTGGCGCGCAATTTGCACAACGCATGTTCGCGCGCATCGCGCAGCAGTTCGCGGATTTTCGCGCGACGTTGCGACCGGATCAGCAGCAGGCTTGGGATACCGCATTTCACGAGCTCGCCGGACAAAAGCGCGCGACCCTGTACAGACTCGTCAACGGCAGCATGCAGGCGGTGAACGTGCGCCTCGGCGCCAGCGACGGAAGTTTCACCGAAGTCAGCGGCGGCATTGCCGAAGGTGACAAGGTGATTGTCGGCACCGTGAACGCCGATGCCACGAAAAAATGAGAATGTCGCAATGAGCGCGATGAGGCCGAAACACGGGCTGGACTCGATCACGGACGCGGCGATGCCGGTGATCGAAACCATCGGCTTGGGCAAGGTCTACATGTCTGGCAGCGAAGCCGAGGTCGTCGCGCTTCGCGATGTCGATCTACGCATCGGTGTCGGCGAGTTTGTCGCAATCATGGGGCCATCGGGTTCCGGGAAATCCACGCTGATGAACCTGATCGGCTGCCTGGATACGCCGACGTCCGGCCACTATCTGTGCGATGGCGTGGACGTCGCCACGCTCGATGCCGAGCAGCGCGCGGCCCTGCGTGCGGCGAAAATCGGATTCGTGTTTCAGGGATTCAACCTGTTGAATCGGCTCACCGCGCTCGAGAACGTGATGATGCCTTTAGGCTACACAGCGACTCGGCTCGCCGACCGCGCGCAGCGCGCACACGAGGCGATGGTGGCGGTAGGTCTGGGCGAACGCGAGTCGCATCGTCCGAGCGAATTGTCCGGTGGCCAACAGCAGCGTGTCGCGATCGCGCGTGCATTGATCAATTCCCCATCGCTGATTCTCGCCGACGAACCAACCGGCGCGCTCGATTCCAGAACGGGCGAGGAAATCCTCGCATTGTTCAAGCGATTGCAATCCGAAGGGCAGACCGTGGTGCTTATCACCCACGACCCGCAGATCGCAGCGCATGCCGATCGCACTTGCGCGATGCGTGATGGTCAGCTTCAAACAGACGTGCAGCATCCGGCCGAAACCGCAACATGACGCTGACACACACTATCCGCATGGCTGTCTTCGCATTGCGTGCCAATTCGCAGTGCAGCGCATGACCCTGACCGACACCATCCGCACTGCTGTTTTCGCGCTGCGCGGCAACTGGATGCGCAGCGCTCTGACCTCGCTCGGCGTAATCATCGGCATCGCGGCGGTGATCATCATGGTCTCGGTCGGCCAGGGAACACAGTCGGAAATCGACAAGCTCGTGTCAGGACTCGGCGCGAGCCGACTCGACATTTCCTCGGGTTCCGCGAAGTCCGGTGGCACTCGCCTGGGTGCCGGTAGTCGCGCGTCGCTGTTCGATGGCGATGTCGATGCGATCCACAAGGAAGTTCCGGCAGTGCAATACACCACCGGCAGCGTGCGCGGCACCACCCAGATCGTGTACGCGGAGAACAACTGGTCAACGACCTGGCAGGGTGTGCAGCCGGACTGGTTCGACATCAATGGCTGGACGATCGCGCAGGGAGCTCAGTTCGAGGCGCACGACTACAGCGCGGCGGGGAAGACGGTGTTGCTCGGACAAACCGTGCGCCAGCAACTCTTCGGCGATGAAGATCCGACCGGACAGACGGTGCGCATCGGCCGAGTTCCGTTCCGGGTCGCAGGCGTTCTTGCCGCAAAGGGTCAGGGTGGTTTTGGGCAGGACCAGGACGATGTGCTGGTGGTTCCGCTGGATACCGCGCGGCGTCGGCTCACGCGTGCCGCAACGCTGCCACCGGGCGCAGTGCAGCAGATCAGCCTTGGCATCGCGAAAGGCGAAAGTCTCGATGCGGTGCAATCGCAAATCGAAGATCTGTTGCGCCAGCGCCATCGGATCAAACCCGGCGATGACGACGATTTCAATGTCCGCAATATTTCGGAGATCGTCGCTGCGCGTACGCAGACGACGCGGCTGATGTCGGTGCTGCTCGGTGCAGTTGCGACGATCTCGCTGATTGTCGGCGGTATCGGCATCATGAACATCATGCTGGTGTCGGTGACCGAACGCATTCGCGAGATCGGCCTGCGCATGGCGGTCGGGGCTGGACCTTCCGATATCCGCGCGCAGTTTCTCGCCGAGGCGATGCTGATCTCGATCATCGGCGGAACCCTCGGCATCGGCATCGGCATCGGCGGCACATTGCTGGTCGGCCGTTTCGGCGACTTGCCGGTGCTGCTGAACTGGAAAGTGATCGCGCTCGCCGCGGGTTGTTCGATCGCCACCGGGCTGTTCTTCGGGGTCTATCCGGCGCGCAAGGCCGCGCTGCTCGATCCGATCGAGGCGCTGCGGCAGCAGTGAGTCAGTGCACCGAACGCGGTCGCGTGGCATTCCATATCCACAGGATCAGCAATCCCTGCAAAGGAAGACGCAAGGCCAGGACGGCCTGCCACCAGGTTGCCGCGTTCGCCGCATGCGCGTTCAACAGCATCTGCACGTTCGCGGGCAATACCGCCAGCGACAGGGCAATGAGGCCGATACCTGCCGCCCATCGCGTCACCGAGAGCAGCACGCCGATGCCACCTGCGATCTCGCACGCGCCGCTGATCCAGACAAGTTGCGGATGCCATGGCAGCCACGGCGGCATGATTTTCAGGTAGCTTGCGGGGAAGACGAAGTGCAAGATGCCAGCCGTCACGAAAAATGCAGCGAGCAGGCATTGCGAGAATCCCGGGCGCATCGGTGGTCGTGGTGGCATGTCGTCGCGCATCCTGTGGCTGGCTCGGCCACGGCGAGTGAACTATGACCTGCCTGGAATCAACAGGTTTCCCGGCATTGTGCGCGCTCGGGTATTCTTTCAGCAGTCGCCCCGAACGAACTGCCATGCCGATCCGGAGTTTAATGCTTGCCATGATGCTGCCCATCTCAGTTGCCGCCGCCAACGCGGCCTCCACACCTGAAAATACGACATCCGATATGCCGTCGCGCACAGCTCTGGTAATTCACGGCGGCGCAGGCACGATGTCGCGCAAGGAGCTCACGCCCGAACGCGAACGTGCGGTCCGCGCCGCGATGGACAACGCGCTGAACGCGGGCAACGCGGTGCTGAAAACAGGCGGCAGTGCGCGCGATGCGGTCACTGCGGTCATCGTCGTGCTCGAGGATTCGGCGTATTTCAACGCGGGCAAGGGCGCAGTGTTCAATCACGAGGGGATTAACGAACTCGACGCTTCGATCATGGACGGCGCGACCCTCGAAGCCGGCGCTGTGGCCGGCGTGCACACTGTCAAAAATCCGATCCTGCTCGCGCGTGCGGTGATGGAGCATTCGAAGCACGTGATGCTGATCGGCGATGGCGCCGAAGCGTTCGGCAAGTCGATCGGCGGGATCGAATTCGCCGATCCGAAATACTTCTACACGCCCGAGCGCTGGAAACAGTTGCAGGATGCGAAGGCCGAGGAGTCTGCGGGCGCGAGCAATCCGCCGAGCGCGCATTTCGGCACGGTCGGCGCGGTCGCGCTGGATTCGCACGGGCACCTCGCCGCCGCGACATCCACCGGTGGCATGACCAACAAGAAATGGGGCCGGGTCGGCGATTCGCCGATCATCGGCGCAGGCACCTACGCGATCGCGGATTGCGCGGTGTCGGGCACCGGCTGGGGCGAATTCTTCATCCGCCTCAACGTTGCCTCCGACATCTGCGCGCGCGTGGCCTATCGCGGCGACAGCCTCGCCAAGGCCGCCGACGACGTCGTGATGAAACGCGTGCCGGAACTCGGCGGCGACGGCGGCGCGATCGCGATGGACGCGCACGGCAACATCGCGATGCCGTTCAATACCGAAGGCATGTATCGCGGCTGGCTCAATCCGGACGGCACGCGCGGGACGGCGATCTACAGGGACGACGCGCCAACGCGATGAATGAAGCAGGCGCCCGGGACTGGCGGGCGGGTAGTGCGCAGCGGAAATCCGAAGTCACGGAACCCGGAAGCTGGCAAACTATGCGTCTTCCGCCTCCGACTTCGGGCCTATCCATGCTGATTTTCGAGCAGTCCCAGCCGGGACGCACCGCTGCCGCGCAACTTCCTGCTGCTGTTGCCATGTCCGATTTGCCCGAACGGTTCCTGCGCACGACGCCAGTTGGTTTGCCGGAAGTATCCGAATTGCAGGCGGTGCGTCACTACACGAATCTGTCGCGCAAGAATTTCTCGATCGACACGAACTTCTATCCGCTCGGTTCGTGCACGATGAAATACAACCCGCGCGCCTGTCATTCGCTGGCAATGCTCGACGGTTTCCTCGGCCGCCATCCGCAAGCGCCCGAGTCGCTGAGCCAGGGTTTCCTGTCGTGCATGTACGAGTTGCAGGAAATTCTCGCCGACGTGACCGGTATGAAAGGCGGCGTCTCGCTGTCGCCAATGGCCGGTGCGCAGGGCGAGTTCGCCGGCGTGGCGATGATCATGGCTTATCACAAGCATCGTGGCGATCTTGCGCGCACCGAAATCATCGTGCCCGACGCAGCGCATGGCACCAATCCGGCGACGGCAACGATGTGCGGTTGCAGCGTACGCGAGATTCCGACGCTGTCCAACGGTGACATCGACATTGATGCACTGAAGAAAGTGCTGGGCCCGACGACGGCCGGCATCATGCTGACCAATCCGAGCACGATCGGCGTATTCGAGCGCCGCATCGTCGAGATCGCGAAGCTCGTCCACGAAGCTGGCGGATTGCTGTATTACGACGGCGCGAACCTCAACGCGATCCTCGGCAAGGTGCGTCCGGGCGACATGGGTTTCGACGCGATTCACATGAATCTGCACAAAACCTTCAGCACGCCGCACGGCGGCGGTGGCCCGGGCGCGGGTTCGGTCGGCGTGAGCGAACGGCTCAAGCCGTTCCTGCCGATCCCGATGATCGAGAAGCGCGCTGACGGCACGTTCGGATTCATCCGCAAGAAGGATCGTCCGCTGTCGATCGGCCGGTTGTCGACGTTCGCGGGCAATGCGGGGGTGCTGTTGCGCGCCTATATCTACGCGCGCCTGCTCGGACGCGAAGGCATGCCACGCGTCGCCGAATACGCAACGCTCAATGCGAATTATCTTGCCTCGCAGCTGAAGAAAAAAGGTTTCACGCTGGCGTATCCGGAACGCCGCGCGTCGCACGAGTTCATCGTCACCGTCGCACCGCAGAAGAAGGCGAACGGAATCACCGCGCTGGATTTTTCCAAGTCGCTGCTCGATTACGGCATTCACGCGCCGACCAATTATTTTCCGCTGCTGGTTCCCGAATGCCTGCTGATCGAGCCGACCGAAACCGAGAGCAAGGAAACCCTGGACCGGTTCATCGACGTGATGGCCGAATTGCTCGGGAAATCATCCAGCGATCCGGACTGGATGAAGGGCGCGCCGTACACCACGCCAGTGCGCCGACTGGATGATGTGAAGGCCGCGCGCGAGCTTGATCTCGCCTATGTCGCACCAACCGTTTGATGGCAGACGGAAAGAACAGTTTCCTTCCGCGCGGACCCGTCGGGGTGTGGCACGCGTTGTGCTGGTCGCTCCAGGGTCTTGCGAGCGCGTGGAAGACGGAATCTTCGTTTCGTCTCGAAGTGTGGCTGTCGGTGCCGCTCACGCCATTGGGTTTGTGGCTGGGGCAGAGCGGCGTAGAGCGCGCATTGCTGGTCGGCAGCTTGTTGCTGGTGCTATCGGCGGAATTGCTGAACTCGGCGATCGAGGCCGTCATCGAACGCTACGGAGCCGAACATCACGAACTCGCCGGACGCGCCAAGGACATGGGATCGGCAGCAGTGTTCGTGCTGATGATGAACGTGTTGCTGTGCTGGGGATTGATCCTGATCCCGCGCTGGCTGGTGCACTGACGCGAGGTGGCCGGCTTGGAGTGGATTTTCAATTCCGAAATCTGGGTGGCGTTGATCACGCTGGCCACGCTGGAAATCGTGCTCGGCGTGGACAATCTGGTGTTCATCTCGATTTCGGTCAGCAAGTTGCCGCCGGAACGCCGCCCACGGGCGCGCCGCTTCGGTCTGGCGCTGGCCTGCGTCACCCGCATCCTGCTGCTGCTGTCGCTGGCGACGCTGGCGCGGATGACCGATCCGTTGTTCACTCTGGCCGGCAACGCGATTTCGATCCGCGACCTGGTGCTGATCGCGGGCGGCCTGTTCCTGCTGGTCAAGGGCAGCATGGAAATCCGGGATGCCATCAATGGCCACGGCGAAGAAGAGGGCATTCCTGCGCGGCGAACCAAGGATTTCTGGATGGTGATCGCGCAGATCGCGGTCATCGACATCGTGTTCTCGCTCGATTCGGTGATTACCGCAGTCGGCATGGTCGGTAGCCAGTTTCCGCTCAACGTCGGCCTGCCGGTGATGATCGCCGCGATCATCATCGCTGTTGCGGTGATGATCTTCGCATCCAATCCGGTCGGCGATTTCATCGACCGCCACCAGACCGTGAAAATGCTCGCGCTTGCGTTTATCGTGATGGTCGGGGTCGCGCTGATCGCCGAGGGACTGGATTTTCATGTTGATCGGCGCTATCTGTATTTCGCAATGGCGTTTACAGTCGGCGTGGAAGTGCTCAATCTGATTGCAAAGGCACGCGCCGAACATCGCGCGCACATGCGTTCGGATCGGGCCGAACGCGATCAATAAAGCAAATTCGATGATTTTCGGGTCAACCAGGAGCCGCACCGTGAACAGCGCAGTACGCATTGTGATCCTCGCCCTCGTGCTGTTGCTCAGCGCCTGCGGCTACAACAATATCCAGCAGCTCGATGAAACGACCAAGGCCAAATGGTCGGATGTCGTCAACGAGTACCAACGCCGCGCCGACCTGGTGCCAAATCTGGTCGCAACCGTGAAGGGGTATGCGCAACAGGAAAAAGACATCCTGATCCAGGTCACCGAAGCGCGTTCGCGCGTCGGTTCGATCCAGGTCACGCCGGAACTCGCCAGCGATCCGGAAAAGCTCAAGCAATTCCAGGACGCGCAAGGATCGCTCGGCTCGGCGTTGTCGCGACTGATGGTGGTGACCGAGAATTATCCGAACCTGAAATCCGATCAAGCGTTCCGCGATCTGCAAGCGCAGCTCGAAGGCACCGAGAACCGGATCACCGTTGCGCGTACACGCTTCATCGAGTCGGTGCAGGCCTACAACACGTTGCTGCGTTCGTTCCCGCAAAACATGACCGCGAAGATGTTCGGCTACAAGATCAAGCCGAATTTCACCGTCACCAATGAAGCGACAATCGCCACGCCGCCGACCGTGGACTTCGGCCATCCTGCGCCCGCCCCAGTGCAAACGCCAGCACCTGCTCCGCAACAGCCGGTGCCTGCTGCGGCAGCATCCGGAGGCTGAGGCTACATCATGCGACGCGCGTTTTTCGTCGCTCTGTTTGGCCTGTTGGTGATCTTCGGCAGCGGGCTTTCATCGCTTGCGCGTGCAGCGATCGTCCCGGTGCCGCCGCTGACTGCGCGCGTCACCGACCAAACCGGCACGCTCGATTCCGCGAGCGTGCAGTCGCTCAATGCGACACTCGCCGCGTTCGAGCAAAGCAAGGGCAGCCAGATCGCGGTGCTGATCGTGCCGACGACCGGCGATGAAACCATCGAGCAGTACTCGATCCGGGTGACCGACGCATGGAAGCTTGGCCGCAAGGGTATCGACGACGGCGCGCTGCTGCTGGTTGCAAAGGACGATCACAAGGTGCGCATCGAGGTCGGTCGTGGCTTGGAAGGCGTCATTCCGGACGCGATCGCCAATCGCATCGTCGATGAGGACATCACGCCGAAATTCCACGACGGCGATTTTGCCGGCGGAGTGCAACTCGGCGTCGATCGCATGATCGGACTCGTGAACGGCGAGCCGTTGCCGCCGCCGCAATCGCAATCGCAGCGCGGTGGCAGCCGCAACCGCGGAAACAACGGTGGATTCGCTGCGATATTCGTCGCCTTCATGATGGCGCGTGCAGTCTTCGGCAGCCTCCCCAAGTTGATGCGCGGAGGATTGATCGGCGTGATCGTCGGCGTCGTCGCAGTGATCGCAGGTTCGGCATATGGACTGGCGCTGCTCTTCGCTTTCATCGCGTTCGTCTTCGGCATGCTTAGCGGCGGCGGCGGCGGCGGTCGGTATGCGGGTGGCGGCGGGTTCGGCGGCTGGGGCGGCGGATCGTCGGGCGGTGGCGGATTTGGTGGGGGCGGCTTCAGCGGTGGCGGCGGTGGGTTCAGCGGCGGTGGCGCTTCGGGAGGATGGTGATGCATCCTTTGAACGCAACACGCGGACATTCCGCGCTGGTCATGGCGTTTATCGGCTTGCTTCTGTACCTCTGCTGCGCGTTGATTCCCGAGGCGATGGCTGCGGTCGTGCCGGTACCGCCACTGGCGGCGCGCGTCACCGATCAAACGAACACGCTCGATGCCGCGCAGCGGCAAGCGCTTGAAGCGAAGCTGACTACGTTCGAGAGCAGCAAGGGTGTGCAGATTGCCATCCTGATTGTGCCGACTATCGGCGACGAAACCATCGAGCAGTATTCGATCCGCGTCGTGGGTGCATGGAAGATCGGCCGCAAGAATGTGGACGATGGCGTATTAATGCTGGTCGCGAAGGACGATCGCAAGCTGCGCATCGAAGTCGGTCGCGGGCTTGAGGGCGTGATCCCGGACGCGCTCGCGAACCGCATCGTCGATGGATTCATCACGCCGAGATTCACAGCTGACGATTATGCCGGCGGACTGGATGCCGGCGTTGACCGCATCATCGGTCTGGTGAACGGCGAAGCCTTGCCGCAGCCTTCGCAGGCGAAGCCGGCGGTGGCGGCGAGCAGCTCCTCGAGTGACGCGACGACGCTGGGCTCGCCGATTCCTTCCTTGACCGGACATATCGTCAACGAGACCTACCTGCTCACCGATGCGCAAGTCCGCACACTGGATGCGAAACTGACCGCGTTAGAGAAGATCAAAGGTCGGCAAATCGCGGTGCTGCTCGTGGAGAGCACCGGTGGCGAAACCGGCGCGCAGTATTCGGACCGCGTGTTCGATGCATGGAAGCTCGGGGATGATGGCGTGTTGATCATGGTGTCGGAGGCTCCATACGACGAGCGCATCGTGGCCGGTCGCGGGCTTGCCGGGGTGTTTCCGCATGGCGTGCTGCGACGTGTGCTCGATGAGGACATGTCGTGGCCGCAGGTTAAACTCGGCGACACCGCCGGCGAGATCAATGCGGGCGTCGATCGCATCATCGGGCTTGAGAACGGCGAGGCCATGCCGCCGCCTCCGAAGCCTGAAAGCACCTTCAGCGCGCCGTCGCTGCTCGAAAGCCTCTCGCCGCCGCCATTCGGCGCATGGCTCGGCATGATCGTCGGCCTGATTTTCATCTTCCTCGTCGTGAGCGGATTGCTGAGCTGGAAAGGCGCGCTGTTGCGTGGCAGTTGCACCTCCGTCGCGATCGGCGGCTTCCTGCTGATACTTGGCTCGGGCATCCTGTTCGCGCTGGGATTCGCAGCGCTGGCGTTTTACCTCGCTGTGCTCAACAAATCCGATGGCCCGGAACCGAGTTGGGAACCCGATTCGGACAAGCGCAGCAATGTTTCGGTTGGAAGCATGGCGTGGAGCGTGCTGGGCGGGATCGCCGGCGGTTTGGTCAGTAGCGGCGGTGGCGGCAGTTTCAGCGGCGGCGGCGGCAATTTCAGCGGCGGCGGCGCATCGGGGAGTTGGTAATGGCAGGAAAATTCGCGCGTGCTTTGTCCCATCTGAGTACCGGCACCGGCGCGGTGCATCGGCGTTTCGATCGCGAGGCGATGACGCGCATCTGCGACGCGATCGCCGACGCCGAACGCGGGCATGCGGGCGAGATCCGGTTTGCGGTTGAAGCCACGCTGTCGTTGCGCATGCTGCGGCGGCACCAGCACCCGCGCAGCCGCGCAGTCGAGGTCTTCGGACACCTGCGGGTGTGGGATACCGAGGCCAATACCGGCGTGCTGCTGTACCTGCTGTGGGCCGATCGCGCGATCGAGATCGTTGCCGACCGCGGCATCAATGCGCTGGTGCCAGCTGCTGCGTGGGAAGCAGTGTGCGGTGAAGTCGCAACGGGCTTGCGCGCGGCGAATCCAACTGAAGCTGTAATCGCCGGCATCGGGCGGATCGGCGACCTGCTGCGTACTGCATTGCCTCCCAGCGCATCCACACCGGACGAACTGCCCGACGAACCCGTGATGCTTTGAGGAGGGTTAGAGCAAGTTCGACAGCCTCGAATTTCGACTCGCGAGCGTTCGTACTGCGAAACTTAACTCTGACCTCTTTTCTGCTTTTCTGGTCTGCGACAATAGCGGCCGGCCCCAGGATCACGGCACGCATGACCCATTACCTTCACGACATCGATCCGATCGCGCTGCACTTGCCGGCGGTCGATCTGCTCGGCATGCACCTGCAACCGAACATCCACTGGTACGGCGTGATGTATCTGCTGGGATTCGGCATCGCGTGGTTGCTCGGCAGCCGTCGCGTGCGCGCGGGCCGATTGCCGGGCGTGGATGCGCAGGCTTATGGCGATCTGATGTTTTACGCGATGCTCGGCGTCGTGCTGGGCGGGCGCATCTGGTACATGCTGACCTATGTTTCGCCGTCCTGGATTGTCCACGATCCGATGGCGCTGTTCCGCGTCTGGGATGGTGGCATGAGTTTCCATGGCGGCCTGATCGGCGTGGTCACCGCTTGCGCATGCTGGTCGCGGCGTCATCGCCTGCATCTCTTCGACACTGTGGACTTCATCGCGCCACTGGTGCCGCCCGGACTCGGTTTCGGCAGGCTCGGTAATTTCATCAACGGCGAACTCTGGGGCAAGCTCAGCGACGCCCCCTGGGCGGTGATTTTCCCGAAAGGGATCATCGCAGGGCCATATCAGAACGCGACCATGCCGCAGCTGCATGCACTCGCGCAGCAAGGCGCGCTGGAGCAGTGGGCGCGGCATCCGTCGCAACTCTACGAAGCGACCATCGAAGGATTGGTGATGTTCATCGTACTGTACGTCTATTCGCGCAAACCGCGACCGCGTTATGCGGTATCGGGATGGTTCGCGCTGATGTACGGATGCTTCCGCTTCGCGGTCGAATTTGTGCGCGTGCCGGACGATCAGCTCAAGTATCTTGCATTCGGCTGGTTGACGATGGGCCAGTTGCAATCGCTGCCGTTGATCGTGCTCGGAATCGTCCTGCTGTGGTTGTCGAGTCGTTCGCCGACACTGCCGGAGCCGCTGAAGTCGGCGCGCTCCGAAATGCGCGCGGGGCCGCGATGAAGCAGTACCTCGACTTGCTGCGGTACGTTCTCGAACACGGTGCGCAAAAGGCCGACCGCACCGGCACCGGCACGCGCTCGGTGTTCGGTTATCAGATGCGTTTTGATCTGAGCGAAGGTTTTCCGCTGGTCACCACCAAGAAATTGCACCTGCGCTCGATCGTGCACGAGCTGCTGTGGTTGTTGCGCGGCGAAACCAACATCGCGTATCTGAAAGACAACAAGGTCGGCATCTGGGATGAGTGGGCCGATGAAAACGGCGAACTCGGGCCGGTGTACGGCAAGCAATGGCGGCGCTGGGCGAGCGCGGATGGCATCGAGATCGACCAGATCAAGTGGGTCGTCGAGGAGATCAAGCGCAATCCGGATTCGCGACGGCTGATCGTGTCGGCATGGAACGTTGCCGACTTGCCGAGCATGGCGCTGATGCCGTGCCATACATTATTCCAGTTCTACGTCGCTAACGGGAAACTCAGTTGCCAGCTCTATCAACGCAGCGGCGATATCTTCCTCGGCGTGCCGTTCAATATCGCCAGCTATGCGTTGCTCACGCACATGGTCGCGCAGGTATGCGAGCTGGGCGTCGGCGATTTCGTGCACACTCTCGGTGACGCGCATCTGTACGACAACCACGTCGAGCAAGCGCGTGAGCAACTCTCTCGCACGCCGCGCGGGTTGCCGAAGTTGAAACTCAATCCCGAAATGCGCGACCTTTTCGCGTTTCGCTACGAGGACATCACGATCGAAAGCTACGATCCGTTGCCAGCGATCAAGGCGCCGGTGGCTGTGTGAAGTCGCAGATCGCGCTGATCGCCGCGCTGGATCGCCACCGCGCGATCGGCAAAGACAACGCCTTGCCATGGCATCTCCCAGACGACCTCAAACGTTTCAAGGCATTGACGCTCGGCAAGCCATTGCTGATGGGACGCAAGACCGCCGAGTCGCTCGGTCGCGCGTTGCCGGGGCGACGCAATCTGGTTTTGACGCGCTCGGGTCGCGCACCGTTTGACGGGATGGATGCAGTCGCATCGATCGATGCGGCGCTTGAAATAGTCGGCGACAATGAAGTGATGGCGATCGGCGGTGGCGATGTCTTCGCGCTCACGCTGCCGCTGGCGACGCGAATGCATCTGACGTTCGTCGATACTGTTGTCGTGGATGCCGAAGCGTTGTTTCCGGCGTTCGATCCATCGCAGTGGTGCGTCGTGTCGCGCGAGTTGCATGCGGCAGATGCGAAGCATGCGTTCGCATTCGAATTCGTCGATTACGCCAGATCAGACTGACGGTTTCTCGCGTCCCGGCACTTGCACGATCCGCAGCGCTTCGCCTTCCGGCACGAGTTCCAGCGCGGTCAACGGACCGCCCCAGACGCAACCGGTATCGATCGCGTGCACACCGACTCCGATCATCAACCCCAGCGTTGACCAGTGGCCGCAAACGATGCGCAGTTCGCGTTTGACGCTGCCGGGCGCCGAGAACCACGGATACAGCCCGGGCAATTGCGAGCCGGGCGCGCCTTTCACGTCGAATGCAATGCGTCCGCTTGGCGTGCAGTAACGCAGTCGGGTGAACACATTGATGATCGCGCGATGGCGATCCATGCCCTTGAGCTTGGGCGACCACGCCGGGCGATCGCCGTACATGTTGCGCAGCAGTCGGTCGTAATCGGATGCGTGCAGTCGCGCTTCGACTTCGCGCGCGCGCGCCTCGGCGATCGGAATCGTCCACTTCGGCATGAGCCCCGCGTGCAGCATCGCCCAGCCGATCGTGCGATCGACATGCATCAGGTTTTGCGAACGCAGCCATTTGATCAGCACGTCACGATCCGGCGCGAACAACACTGCCTGCAAGTCGGGATTGACCTTGCGCTGGTCGGCTTCGCGGCGCTCGGCAATCGACAGCAATGAGAGATCGTGATTGCCGAGCACGACGGTGCTGTGGATCGACAGCGAATGCACGAGGCGCAGGGTTTCCAGCGATTGGCCGCCGCGATTCACCAGGTCGCCGCAGAACCATAGGCGATCCTTTGCCGGATCGAAGCGGATTTTTTCCAGCAAACGCTGCAATGGATCGTAACAACCTTGCAGATCGCCGATCGCCCAGGTCGTCACGCAGCGTTCGCCATCAGTGCAGCGTGCGGGGGACGGCGAGCGTGAATGCAGGAATCGGCGCCTCGAAACGGGTGCCGTCGTCGGCGAGCATGCCGTAACTACCCTGCATCGTGCCAACACTGGTTTCCAGCACCGCGCCCGATGTGTACTCGAACTGCTCGCCTGGACGCAGCCACGGCTGTTCGCCAACCACGCCGTCGCCGCGCACTTCTTCGACGCGACCGTTGGCATCCGTGATCACCCAGTGACGGTCGAGCAGGCG
The DNA here is from genome assembly GCA_038316385.1 of Lysobacterales bacterium. Lineage (GTDB taxonomy): Bacteria > Pseudomonadota > Gammaproteobacteria > Xanthomonadales > Xanthomonadaceae > SZAS-103. The sequence continues at coordinate 90,362 of JBBQAN010000010.1, forward strand.
CGCGGGAACCTCACCCGCGTTGCGGATGCTGATCGTGTAGGCGAACACAAAGCGATCCTCGCCGGGACGCGATTGCTCGTCGAGGAAGCGCGTGGTGATCTCGATATCGAAGGCGTAAACGGACTTGGTCATGCTGTCATTTTACGGCATCGCGGCCGCATGCTGACGACGGCTTGCAAGATGATTGGCCAAAGCGACGAATTGCGGTACCGCGAGTTCTTCTGCACGCGCCTTCGGGCTGATGCCGGTGGCGGCGAAATCGGCATCGTCGCACAACACGGACAACGCGTTGCGCAGGGTCTTGCGGCGTTGGCCGAACGCATCGCGCACGACCTGCGCGAACAGCGCGCGATCCGCGATGCCTATGGATTCCGCCGCGCGTGGCAGCAGCCGCACCACCGCCGAATCGACCTGCGGCGGCGGCCGGAATGCGGCGGGAGGCACCTCGAACAACGGCACGACTTCGCACCAGGCTTGCAGGGTCACGCTCAGGCGCCCATAGACCTTCCCCCCTGGCGTCGCGGCCATGCGCTCGACGACTTCCTTCTGCAGCATGAAATGCATGTCACGCACGACTGCAGCGTGCTCGAGTACATGGAACAGAATCGGCGTGGAAATGTTGTAGGGCAGGTTGCCGACCAGCCGCAGCATGCCGCCATTGGCAAGTGCGGTGAAGTCCGCTTTCAGTACGTCTGCATGGATCACTTCGAGCGTGTTGCCGTTGCCACCCAGTGCGCGCAGATGAGCGAGCAGATCGCGATCGAGTTCGATCACGGTCAGCGCGTGGTGGCGGCGCAGCAACGGTACGGTCAGCGCGCCTTGGCCGGGGCCGATCTCCACGAGATGTTCGCCGGGCTGCGGGTTCACCGCGCGCACGATGCGCTCGATGATGCCGGCATCGTGCAGGAAGTGCTGGCCGAGTTGCTTTTTCGCGACGTGACGCGACTCAACCATGCGGCACGGCGATTGCTGCGGGTTGCGGGGCTGACGGCAGCGCCAGCAGTCTGTTGAGTTGCTGCGGCAGGATCGTGGCGTACACAGCGATCAACGCGAAGCTGACCGCACACGCAAGAACCCACCAACCGCGCGCGCGCGCATGGTCGCCGCGCAGCAAGGGCGTATCGCGCAGCACCCAACTGCCCGGCGGTGGAAATTGCAGCGAGCCGAAGATGCGGCGCGCATACCATCCCGCATATGCGGCTGTCGCGAAAAGAACGATCGCCAATCCGTAGAACACCAGGCGCATGCGATGGATCATCACGTTCACATCGCCGACGTCGATCCATTGTTTGAGCGCGGGCAGTCCGAACAGGAACAGCAACAACGCCGTCACGACCATTGCCGCCATCAGCCATTTCGCTTTGCGGCTATGGGCGGGATCGCTGCGCATGATGTCGCCGTTGGTGCGCGTGGATGCGGCGTCGTGATCGTTCGCGTTCATCGGCAGGCTCGATGGGTTGTCACTCGATGATTTGTCATTCAACTGCGAGAGTTGGAAGTCTGCGCCATTGCGGTCGCGACGGCGATGGCGTGCAGCAGGCTGGAAGGATCGGCGCGGCCACTGCCGGCAAGCTCCAGCGCGGTGCCGTGATCGACCGCAACGCGCGGATATGGCAATCCGAGGGTGATATTCACCGCATCCTCGAAGCCTGCGTGCTTGAGTACCGGCAGTCCCTGGTCGTGATACATCGTCAGGACTGCATCACAATCGAGTAGATGGCGCGGCAGGAAAGCGGTGTCGGCCGGCAACGGGCCGATCAGACGCATGCCTTCGCTGCGCAGGACATCGAGTGCCGGGGTGATCGTCTCGATTTCTTCGTGGCCGAGGTAGCCCTGCTCGCCCGCGTGCGGATTCAGTCCCAGCACGGTGATCCGCGGCTGCGCGATGCCGAAACGGTCGCGGAGGTCGGCGTCGAGGATGCGCAGGGTGCGCGTCAACCCGTCGCGGGTAATCGCATCGGACACATCGCGCAGCGGCAGATGGGTCGTCGCCAGCGCCACGCGCAGCGGTTGCCGTTGCGGATCGTTCTCGGAAATGACTGCCGCGAGCATCATCACCACATAGCAGCCTGCCTGTTCGGCAAGCAACTCGGTCGTGCCCCGGTAAGCGATGCCACCGGTATTGATTGTGGCCTTGTGCACCGGACCGGTCACCAGCGCATCGGCCTGTCCATCGAGACAGCGGCGTGCTCCCAGCAATAATGCATCGATCACGCTGCGCGCATTGGCCGGATCGGCTTGTCCGAACACGGTCGGCACGGACTGCTGGATCGGCAACACCGCGAGTTCGCCCAGGCTGGTGTCGGCATCCGGGTCGCGGATGCGCAACGGCAAACCGATGGCGCGCGCAGCCTGTAACAAAGTTTCGGGATCGGCGAGCGTCACGATTTTCGCGAGGTGGTGCTGTTGCGCGATTCGCACGCAAAGCTCCGGGCCGATTCCCGCTGGCTCGCCTGCAACCAGCACCAGTCGAGGGGATTTACCGATCATGTCGCTCGGCATGTGCCCTCACCCCACCACCGGCTCCGCCTGCGGTTCCCGCCTCTCCCGCTTTGCAAGAGAGGGACGCCGGCGTCGCTTCGCGAACATCAGGTTTTGTCGGACAGTCGGACGTCCACGTAAGCTTCCGAACGCAGTTGCCGCAGGAAGCTGTCGTATTCGTCCTGCGATTTGCGCCGGAGGATATTCTGTCGCGCGGCTTCGCGTGCGGCCTGGGTGCTGGCATCGGTGGTGCGCTCGCCCAGTCGCTTTAGCACATGCCAGCCGATATCGCTCTGGAACGGTTGCGATATCTCGCCGTCCTTGAGCTGCTGAACCTGGGTCGCCACGGCGCTACCCCATGCATCGACCGGAAACCAGCCCATGTCGCCGCCTTTCTCGCTGGTGGCGGTGTCGTCGGAATCCTTTTTCGCGAGCGTTGCGAAATCGGCCCCGGCAACCAGTTGCGCACGCAGCGCATCGATCTTGGCCTTGGCTTGCTCGGCAGTCATGCCGGCGCCGACTTTCACCATCAGATTCTGCGCATGGTATTCGGTGACTTTTTGCGAGGCGACCTGGCCCGCATCGCGCGCTTCCACGAGCTTGAGCAGCTGGAAACCGCTGGCGCCGCGGATCGGCTGGCTCACTTCGCCAGGTTTCATGGACTTGATGATGGTGGTGAAAGCAGGCGGCACTTCGTCAAGACTGCGCCAGCCCAGATCGCCGCCTTCGAGCGCATTCTGGCTGTCGGAATAGCGGATCGCCGCCGCTGCAAAATCCATCTTGCCCTGGTCGATCAGCGTCTTGATGCCGTCAACCTTGCCCTGTGCGGTTTTGACCTGCTCCGGCGTCGCGCCTTCCGGCACTGCAACCAGAATATGCGCCAGGTGCACCTGCGGGCCGCCAGCGTGTTCGGCAGCGAGTTCGTTGTCGATTTCGGAATCGCTGACCGCGACGCGGCTCTGGATCACCGACTGCTGCATTTTCTGGATGGTGATCTCGTCGCGCACCGACTTGCGGAATTCCTCGTAAGTCATACCGTCGGCGGTAACCCGCTGCCGCATCTGCTCGGGGGTCATCTTGTTTTGTTCACCCATGCGCTGGATGCCCAGATCCAGCTCGGCGTCGCTGACCTTGATGCCCGAATCGTTGGCCCGCGCGAGTTGCAGCCGCGCAAGCACGAGCCGTTCGAGCACCTGTTTTTGCAGCACGTCCTCGGGCGGCAATTGGCCGGCTTGGCCCGAGTACTGCTGCTTGATGTTCATCTCGGCGCGATCGAGTTCGCTCTTGAGGATTACATCGTCGTCCACCACCGCCACGATGCGGTCGATCTGCCCGCTGGTTGCGGGCGCAAGAGCCTGCGCGTGTGCGGCCGGAATGGCGTACAGAAAGGTCAGTGGCAACAACAGCGTCAGCATCGGTTTCAGCATGGAATGTCGGCTCCGGGGCGCCCTGCAAGGCGCAGTACGAGTGGCTTAACGGGTATAACCAAGGATATCACGGTCGAGCAGTTGCTCTGTGCCCTGACCGAACGATCCGAGCCCTTTCAACTCGATCTCAACGAACAGCGCAATGTTCTTGTCGCCGAACACATCGCGTACGTAATCGCGGGCCAGCACGCGCACCGCCATGCAGCAATCCCCCCATTCGACGCCAGCCAATGCCTCCACTGTGCTGCTTGGGGGGAGCAGCGAATAATCCCAACGACCGAGCAGACGCCAGTTGTCGTTGAGCGGATAGTTGAATGAAATTTCGGTTTCCTTGAGCAGTCCCGGCCGATAGCGATAAGCGGCGTTCACCACACCGCCCCGCCCGAAACGATACTGCCCGCGCAAGGACGCCAGATCGGTGCGGTTGTCGTGGGCGTCGTACAGATATGAGGCACCAATCGTCCAGCGGTCGTCCAGATTCAGGTCGGCATCAGCCACAAAGTCGCTATTCGCGAGATTCATGAACGGCACGCCGGGAAGCTGCACGCGCGGCGGGTCGAAATAATGGATCTGGCCGAAGCTTGCGGTCAGCCATTCGCTACCGTCGGCGGCATCCAGCAAGCGACTGGTGACTGCTGCGGTCAACTGGTTGGCGTCGGACTGGCGATCGGCCCCGGTGAAACGATTGGTGCGAAACAATTGCTCGTAGCTGAAAGTGTAATCCTGGCCATCGAAGATCGGGATATCGTTTTGATTGCGGTACGGCACGCGCAAATAGAACAATCGCGGTTCCAGCGTATTCACGAACGCGTGTCCGAACACGGTGGTATCGCGATCGAAATAAGCGCCGGCATCGAGATCGAAGATTGGTGTGCCGTGCGTTGGGCTGGCATTGCCGCCGGCGACCACCGGCGCATCGAGGTTGTACGCCGTATAACGGTAACCGAGTTCGGGTTTCACGTACCACGCGGCATGCTCGAACGGCAGGCTGATATAGGGATACAGGTCAACGCGACTGCCGCCATCAAGCACCGGATGCTCGAAGCGCACCACCTCGCTCTTGACGCCCAGCACGATCTGTTCGGCGACCGGTTGCTGCCAGCGAAAATACAAATCCGGCAAGCGTTGGTAGGGTTCATACGCGTTGGTCAGCGAAGGGTCCGTCAGTTGCCAGACCTGCAGGAATGCGCCCGCAGTCCAGTAACGGCCCCGGCCGTACACGCCGGCAGTGCTGGGCAACAGGCCGATCGCTGCGCCGTTCGCCTGATAGCTGAAGTCTTCCAGATAGCGCGAGTCGCTGACGCGATTTACATCAATGTTCGCCGACCAATGCGGCGACAATGTGGTAATGGATTTGATGTCCACAGAACCGCGATCAGCGCCCGTCACGCGGTCGCTCGGCAACCACGTCGCGTCGATGGTGCCGCGACTGCTCGCGGTCAGATAGCGGAATTCGCCGTCGAGCATCAGGCCGCGATCGCCGTACAAGCGCCCGCTCAGGGTCAAATCGTAATTCGGCGCAAGATTGAAGTAGTACGGCAGCACGAACAGGAAACCGTTGTGGCTGGAATAACCGATGTTCGGGGTCAGGAAGCCGCTTTTGCGATCGTTGTCGAGTGAGAAACTGAAATACGGCAAGTACAGAACAGGCACATTGCCGATCCGCACCGTCGCGCCGTGTGCGGTAGCGACATTGGCCGCATGATCCATCTCGATTCGGTCACCGTGGATTTCCCATTTGCGATCACCTGGATCGCAGGTGGAATAGGTCGCGTCGGTGAATGTTTGCTGATCGCCTTCTACCTCGCCGTGCGCGCTTTTGCCATTGCCACGCAGCTTGCGCAGTTGGTACACGATCGGGTGCTCAACGGTTTCAAGCGTAGTGATGTTCTTGTCCATGTCGCCATTGGCGCGATCGGCATTCATCCGCACCGTGCTGTCCTGATACTTGATCGAACCAACTGCTTGCCAGGTGTCCTGTGCGTGCTGGTAAGTGACTCGATCGGCGAACATCCACTGATCGGCGTGGCGGAGTTCGACATTGCCCTGAAAGACGCTTGTGTCGATTTTGCTCAGATCGGCGCTGTCGGCTTGCAAATCGGCGGGGCTGGTCTTGCGGTCGGCCGAGGTGCCCGCAGGCGCTTCGCCTGGCAATTGCGGAACCGCATCGCCATGGCACAGCAGCCATTCGTTGGCGGGATGCTTGGTCGCAGCGTGTTTGTGCTGACCGGGCTGGCCTGGCAGCTTCGCATGGGCAGTCGCCATCAATCCGATGGACAGGCTGAGCGATAACAGGCAAACGCGTGGACGCACGGAATTTCCTCGCCGAAAACCCGCATAGCTTGCCGTAATCGGAGGACGGTGGACAGAGGACGGAAGGAGCGTGCGCTGGGCGCACGATGCACGATCAATCAATCCAGCAACGCAGCCACATGCGCGACGCTACACGCGCGCAGCGCATCCATGCTGTAACCGCCTTCGAGCAGCGACACCATCCGACCCTGCGCATGGCGCTCGGCAAGTTCACGCAATTGTGCGGTGATCCAGCCAAAATCGGCAGCCTCCGCGTCCAGTTGCGCGAGCGGATCAAGCCGGTGCGCGTCGAATCCTGCCGACACCAGCAGCAATTGCGGAGCGAACGCATCGATTGCCGGCAGCAGGTGTTCGGACCATGCCGCGCGAAATGCGTTGCTATCCGCATGCGGCGGCAGCGGCACGTTGTGGATATTGCCAACGCCGTGTTCACTGGCAGCACCGGTGCCCGGATACAGCGGCGACTGGTGCGAAGAAACATATTGCACACGCGCATCAGCGGCGAAAATGTCCTGGGTGCCGTTGCCGTGGTGGACGTCGAAATCGGCGATCGTCACCCGCTGCAATCCATGCGCTTCGATTGCGTGCGCTGCGGCGACCGCAATCGAATTGAACAGGCAGAAGCCCATCGCGGTGGCGTGCGTTGCATGATGTCCGGGCGGGCGTACGGCGCAGAATGCGCGTTTCGCATCGCCAGTCATCACCGCATCCACCGCCGCGACGCCGGCACCCGCGCAACGCAACGCAGCTTCGGCGGAGCCTTCCGACATCACTGTGTCGGGATCGAGCCGTCGATGTCCCTGCACGAGCTGATCGAGGACCGAGCTGATCAGCGCGTCGCGATGCACGCGCGCAAGTTGCTGAAGCGATGCTTCGGGAGCGAGCAACCATGGCAGCGTAGGAAACTCCGAGCGCAAGGCATTGAGCACCACCGCAAGCCGTTGTGGGCATTCCGCATGGCCATTGCCCGGATCGTGTCGCAGGCAGGCCGGATGCGTGTACAGCAGCGGATTCATCCCTTGCGACGCTCGTGGTTCCACAGCACATCGCCATGGCCGCTCCCTTTCGCCAGCACGCGCGCGAGCACGAACAACAGGTCGGACAAACGATTGAGATAGCGCACCGGCTGCGGACGTACCGCATCGTGGCGTGACAAGGTGACTGCTTCGCGTTCAGCGCGACGGGCGATCGTGCGTGCAAGGTGGCAATGCGCTGCTGCGATGCCGCCGCCGGGCAGAATGAATTCCTTCAGTGGCTCGAGATCGGCGTTGAAGCCGTCGAGCAAATGTTCAAGACGTTCGATGTCGTTATCGTCGATCGCTGCGTGGCCGGGAATGCACAGTTCGCCGCCGAGATCGAACAACTGATGCTGCACCGCGATCAGGCAATCGCGCACGCCATCCGGCAGATCGACCGCGAGTACCACCCCGATGGCGGAGTTCAACTCATCGACGGTGCCATAGGCAGTAACGCGAGCGGAATCCTTCGCGACGCGGGTGCCATCGCCGAGGCCGGTGGTGCCATCGTCACCCGTGCGTGTATAGATCTTGGAGAGTCGATTTCCCACGACGAGCGCGGCTTGCTTACGCGGTTTGCGCGCGCAACTGCGGGATGCGCGCGCGCAGCAGCGCGAAGCTGCCGAACAGGATCGCAGAGTAGAACAGCGTGCCGAGTACGGTCCACTGGAAGAACGGCAGTCCGGCCACATAGCACGCGCCGACGCTGCTCGCGCAGGCCGGTGCGAGCGTCGGATTCGCCGTCGCCCACACCGCGAAATTGGTGACTACGAAAAACAGCACCGATCCGAGCAGCGAATAACCGAGCACGCGCGCGCCAACCACCCGCCCGCGCAGACCGAATCCGAGCAACGTGCACAATGCGATGCAGGCGTAAATCGACAGGAAGTGCACGTTGAGGAAATAGTCGAGATACACGCCGCCATTGATCAGCCCCAGCACGAGATCCGAGATCGCCAGCGCGATCAGCGGCACCGCAATGGCCCACGCACGCTTCACGAAATACGCGCCACCAAACAATGCAACCGCTTCGATCGGCGAGAAATTCGGCGGATGCGGAACCAGTCGCGACAACGCGGCGAGCAGAATCATCCCTGCCAACACGAGCGGGCCGATGGCGGGGGAACGGATGGTTTGCGTCATGGCGGTCTTCATCGATGAGGGTGCGCGCAAACGGCAGCGCGTCGTGCGGATGATACCGCAACGCCCAAGCCATCGGCATGCTGCGGGTGTCGCGTTACCATGCGCGCATGGCGAACGGCATTCATGATGTCCTGATCATCGGCGGCGGGCTGGTCGGTGCGAGCCTTGCGTGCGCGCTCGATGACAGCGGGTTGGACGTGGCGCTGGTCGAATCCGAGCCGCCACGGGATTCCGTCATTCCTGACGCCGATGCGCGCAGTCTTGCGCTCGCTGCAGCCAGTCTCAATGCGCTGACTGCGATCGGCGTGCTCCGCCATTTGCCGGCGCAGCCCACGCCGATCGAGCGCATCCATGTGAGTCGTCGCGGCGATTTCGGTGCGGTGTCGTTGCGCGCTGCTGACTACGGGCGTACCGCGTTCGGTGGCGTGGTGCCGTCGCCTACGCTTGGCGTCGCGTTGCAGAAACGAGTGGGCGAGCTGCGCGGACTCAGTCATTACGTCGGCGCGCGGCTGAGTGCGTTGCGCGACGCTGGCAATGTGCGCGAAGCCGACATCGTGATTGACGGCGTGATAACAACGCTGCGAGCGCGACTGCTGGTGGGCGCTGACGGTACGACATCGTTCGTGCGCAATTCGCTCGGCATCGACGCGAGCACCCACGATTACGCGCAAAATCTGTTCGCCGGCAGTGTGCGCGCCGCGCGTCCGGCGGATGGGCAAGCGTGGGAGCGTTTTACAGATGACGGCCCGGTGGCATTGCTGCCACGCGCGCAAGGCGACTATGGCTGCATCTGCACTGTGCCAAGCGAGCAAGCGGAAGTGGTGGCAGCGTTCGACGACAAGGCATTCATCGCGCTGTTGCAGGAACGCTTCGGTTGGCGCGCTGGACGTTTTGTTGGAGTCGGACGACGCGTCGGTTATCCACTTCGCCAACTCGTTGCCGAACGATTGATTGCGTCGCGCGCCGTCATCATCGGCAATGCAGCGCAAACCCTGCATCCGATCGGTGCCCAAGGCTTCAACCTCGGCCTACGCGATGCCTTGACACTGGCCGAACTCGCGCGCGATGCGGTCGTGCATGGCGGGGATCTCGGTGGCGCAGCACTGCTGGATGCATATGCGCAACGTCGCCTGGAGGATCGCGAGCAGACGATTCAATTCAGCGATGGGCTTGCGCGCATCACATCAAATTCCACGCCACCGCTACGCTTGCTGCGTTCGTTGGCGATGAGTGCGTTCGATGCATTGCCGGATCTGCGCGCGCCGCTGGTTGCCGGCGCGATGGGTTTTCGCGGCGTGGTCCCGGCGCTTGCACGCGACGATTTTCGAAGAACGATGTTCCGGTTTTCCGTTCGTCGTGAGCCGTCAAACCATGACAAAAAAATGCGCAAAATGCCGATGGATAGCAAATCATGAGCCGTCGCGATCCATTCGATGTGGTCGTGGTCGGCGCCGGCGTGGTCGGCAGCGCGACTGCGCTCGCGTTCGCACGCGACGGCCTGCGCGTGGCCATCGTCGATCCACGCGCGCCAGTGCCGTGGGATGCGGACAAGCCCGACTTGCGCGTGTACGCGCTTGCGCAGGACAGCGCCGCGCTACTCGATGGACTCGGCGTCTGGAACGACATCGAACCGCACGCGCAGCCGTATCGTTCAATGCGAGTGTGGGACGCGGCTGGCGGCGGCGAATTGCGCTTCGATGCGCAGCGGCTCGGCCGCGACGCGCTCGGCTGGATCGTCGAACACGGCCTGCTCGCAGATCGTCTCTGGAATGCGTTGCAGAATGCAGGCGTGACGCTGCGTTGTCCGCAACGCGTGATCGCGATCGTGGATGCAGATCCCGAACTTGATATTGCACGCCGGCAAGACGACGCGATCGCCTTGCAGCTCGACGACCACAGCGCGTTGCGAGCGCGGCTGGTGATTGCTGCCGACGGCGCCAACTCCGCTTTGCGCGAGATGGCTGGCATCGGGATCGCATCGCACGATTACCAACAACGTGGCGTCGTTGCCTATGTCGAAACCACGCAACCGCACCAGGACACCGCATGGCAGCGCTTCCTGCCCGACGGCCCGCTCGCGTTCCTGCCATGCCGCGATGGTCGCAGTTCGATCGTATGGACCTTGCCCGATGCCGAGGCCGAACGCGTGATCGCGCTTGACGACGCCATGTTCTGTCGTGAACTCACGCGTGCGTTCGATGCGACGCTCGGCGACGTTGTCGGGGTATCGCCGCGCGCTGCGTTCCCGTTACGCAGGCAGATTGCCGAACGCTTCGTCGAAGGCCGTATCGCCTTGTGCGGCGATGCCGCGCATGTCGTGCATCCGCTGGCCGGACAGGGCCTCAACATCGGCTTGCGCGACGTGATTGCGTTGCGGGAAACCATTCGCGGCGCGACCGAACGTCGCGTCGATGTCGCCGCACCGCATCGTCTTGCGCGCTGGCAGCGCGAGCGTTGCAGCGAAAGCACTGTCGCCGCTTATACATTTGATGCGATCAACCACATGTTCTCCAACGATGCGCCGTTGCCGACGCTTGGACGCGGCCACTTGCTCGGTATCGCCGGAAAAATTCCTGGACTCGACGTGCTACTCTGGAAACGCGCTGCAGGTCAGTGACGACGAGGCGATCAAGGATGTCATCAGCCCGTCGGCGCGAAATTTGCTGCTGCCCCACGCGCGCTAAGGCCGTTAAAGCGATAAGAGCCAAGCTGATTTGTTCGCGCAGACCGGCTATTGCTTCAAGATCGGCGAATTGCAAAACATAATTCACTTCAAACAACGCGCAAACACCGTGATTTCCTCGCGGTCGTGATACAGCTGTCTTGCGCGCAGGTCGAGTTCGCGCCCCGCCTGATCGACGAGCATGTCGAGGCAGATGTTGGTCTCTTCCCAGCGCTTTTTCATCGGCAACTTGAGGTTGAAGATTGCCTGCTTGCACCAACGCTGCGCGAACCATTCGGCGACGCGTCCGGCCACTTTACGTGGCGCTTCGACCATATCGCAGACTAGCCAATCGACCGGCTTCGGTGGTTGCCAGCGAAAGCCATCGGCGCGGATGTGTTCGATCAAGCCGGTGGCGAGTGCCGAATCGGCGAGCGGGCCGTTGTCGATGGCGGCCACGCGCAGGTGCGCTCGCGCGAGCACCCAGCTCCAGCCGCCGGGCGCTGCGCCGAGATCGACGGCACTCATGCCCGGTTTCATCAGTTCTTCGCGTTCGTCGGCGCTAAGTAGAACTAGTAACGCTTCTTCGAGTTTCAATGCAGAACGGCTCGGCGCATCGCTGAGTGCGCGCAGGCGCGGCACTCCGAGCGGCCACGGCGCGCAATCTTTCGGATCGGCGACTGCAAGGAACGCATGATCGCCATCGACGAAACACACATGCAGCCGCGGCAGCCGCGCGGATTCTTCGTCGGTGAGCAGGCCGCGTTTGCGCAGGGCAGGCCGCAGCGCGTTCGCGAATGCGCGGGAGAGTCCCGCTAGCGGCTTGCCCGCATCGGAATCCGGATGCTCGACCCACAGATCGCCATAGCGGCCGCGACCTGCTAGGGCTTCGAGCATCGGCGTGATGCGATCTTTCGGATCGAGCCCGCTCAACTCGGCAAGCAGTCGCAATTTCTGCCGCGCGAAGATCAGATGCGTGAACGGCAGCACCGACGTGAGCGCTGCGCCATCAACGCCGAGGAACTCGACATAGCCGCTGCCGCGTTGGGCGCGTGCATAACCCGGGTATCCGGCCTGCGCAGCACGATCTGTCAGCTCGGCCGCAAGTTCCGGCTCGAAGCCGGGGCGGCACCAGCAGAACAGGCCGTCCAAGAGCGGATCGTCAGTAATTGCGTCCACCCAGCTTGCCGTAGTTGGTCAATACCGCGCGTGCGCGGTCGCGATGAATATCGCGGCGGATGCTGATGCCGCGGTTTTGCAGTTCGCCGATCCAGTCCACGGGCAGCGGGCCTTCCTCGAATGCGGTGAGTTCTTCGACGTCTTCCGAACGCGCGCCGATCAGCAATGTATCGATGCCGGCCCAGAACGTCGCGCCGTAGCACATGCAGCACGGTTGCGACGAAGTCGCGAGCACCATGCGCGAGCCGTCTTCGTTCAAGCGCGCGCGTTGCAGGTTCGCCTGCGCAGTCATGTACGCCATCATCTCCGCATGCGCGACCGAACACGTTTCCGGCAACACGCGATTGACCCCGACGCCGAGCAGACACCCGGATGCTTCATTGAACACAGCCGCGCCGAACGGCCCACCCGTCTCGTGCATGACGTTCTGATGGGAGAGTTCGATTGCGAATGCGATTTTCGCCTCGTCGCCCGCGCAGATGGTATGCGGGTCGATCAGGGTGCGCAGCCATGCCGGCAAGGTCAAATTGATTTGCGTGGGCAACATCAGCGTTTTGCAGAGCCGGGATTGAGATCGTTGCATTGACCCTGCACGCAACTGCAGCCGCCGATCGCGCGCACGTTGCACATGCCGGTGCGATGTTCCGCACGACACTGTGCGCGCACCTTGGCGGGATTAGTCGGCGCATTCGTATTCACGCATTCGGGATGCGTGCCGCAGCAATTGCCGACATCCTTCACTTCGCAATCGGCATCGACCTTGCAACTCCGGCTCGGGTTACTGAAGTCGTATTGCGGCGATGAGACCGTCGATGCAGATGCAGATGCCGGCTGCGCAGCAGGAACGGCATCGGACATCCTTGCCGCTGGTGCGGGCGCGCATCCAGCAAGGAAGACTGCCATCACGAGCACGATGATCTTGATCACGGCTTGCCTCCGGCCTTCGCCCATGTGTCGCGCAGGGTCACGGTGCGGTTGAATACCGGATGCTGCGCGGAATGATCGCGGCGATCGGCGATGAAGTAACCAAGCCGCTCGAATTGCAGACTCTGTTCGGCCGATGCTTGCGCAGCAACGGGTTCGATCCAGCCGCGCACGACGCGTCGCGACTCGGGATTCAGATGATCCTTGTAGGTCTTGCCGTCGCTATCGTCGTCGGGATCGGCGACATCGAACAGCCGATCATACAAGCGCACTTCCGCAGCAACCGCATGGGTAACGCTGACCCAGTGAATCGTACCCTTGACCTTGCGATCCGCGCCCGCCATGCCCTGACGCGTGTGCGGATCAAGCGTGCAATGCAGCGCGACCATCGTATCGCCATCCTTGATCACCTCGTCGCAACGCGCGATGCCGACGCCGCGCAATCGCACTTCGCCGCCAGGCACGAGGCGATGGAAGCCCTTCGTCGGGACTTCCATGAAATCGTCGCGCTCGATCCATAATTCGCGAGCGAACGGCACCGAACGCGTTCCGAAGGATTCGTCTTTCGGATGATTCGGAAACGTCAGGGTTTCTTCGTGATCGTCCGGCAGATTCGCGATGACCAGCTTCAAAGGATCGAGCACCGCCATTCGGCGCGGCGCATGCGCGTCGAGGTCTTCGCGCACGCAGCCCTCGAGGATCGAGAAGTCGGTAACCGAATTCTGTTTGCTGATGCCGACGCGCTCGGCCAGCAATCGCAGCGATGCGGGCGTGTAGCCGCGCCGACGCAAGCCCTGCAAGGTCGGCATGCGCGGATCGTCCCAGCCATCGACGAGCCCTTCGCTCACCAGCGCGATCAGCTTGCGCTTGCTCATCACGGTGTAATTGATGTTGAGACGCGAGAACTCGATCTGACGCGGCTTCGCTGGCGTCGTCGGCAGACCGGCAGCGGGCAATGTTTCCCAGAGTTGCGGATGGTTCGGCAGATCGACGCGATCCACGCACCAGTCGTACAGCGGGCGGTGGTCCTCGAACTCCAGCGTGCACAGCGAATGGGTGATGCCTTCGAGCGCGTCGGACAGGCAATGCGCGTAGTCGTACATCGGATAGATCGGCCACGCATCGCCGGTGTTCTGGTGGGCGACGTGCTTGATGCGGTAGATCGCAGGATCGCGCAAGTTGATGTTGCCCGACGCCATGTCGATCTTGACGCGCAGCGTGCGCGCACCATCGGGGAATTCGCCGGCGCGCATGCGCCTGAACAGGTCGAGATTTTCTTCGATGCTGCGCTCGCGATACGGCGAGTTGCGTCCGGGTTCGGTCAGCGTGCCGCGATACGCGCGCACTTCTTCGGCGGTCAGATCGCAGACGTAGGCGTCGCCCTGTTCAATAAGCTTTAGCCCGCTGCGGTAGAACACCTCGAAGTAATCCGATGCATGCCGCAGCTCGGCCCACTCGAAGCCGAGCCAGCGCACGTCGTCCTGGATTGCGGCGACGTATTCGAGGTCTTCCTTCGCGGGGTTGGTGTCGTCGAAGCGCAGGTTGCAGCTTCCGGCGAATTCCTGGGCGATGCCGAAGTTCAGGCAGATCGCTTTCGCATGACCGATATGCAGGTAGCCGTTGGGTTCGGGCGGAAAACGCGTGCGGATCGCGGCGTGCTTGCCGCTTGCCAGGTCGTCGCGCACGATCTGGCCAATGAAGTCGGTGCGGATGAAGTCGCGGCTGCCGGCGTCATGAAACGGTGCGTGAAAGGTGTCGGTCATGTGATGCAGTGCGCAGTTTGCCAAGTTGCAGTGTAGCCGGTCGCCCGAATCGTCGCGCGGACGACAATGCAGGGTTATGCTTCAAAAGAGTCGTTCGGAGTTGTGCGCATGCTGGTCGTCTATCTGCCCGAGAACATCATCGATGCGCATCTGGTCAAGGGTGTGCTTGAACAAGCCGGGCTGTCGGTGTATTTGCGCGGCGAATTTCTCGCTGGCGGGATCGGGGAATTGCCGGTGTCGGGCTTGCTGGCGTTATGCGTGCCCGATCATTGCGAAGCCGAAGCGCGCGAGGTGCTGGCCGAACTCGAGCGCGATCGCGCGCGCGCATCGGTCGAAGAAAGCGACGATGAGGGCTGGATGGTGGTGTCGGCGTAGTCGCACGGTTGCGTCGTGATAGCGGCGCATACGGAGCAGATAACGGGGGTCGGATACAGCGGGAGTCGTGCGTAGTGTTTGCAATCTGGAGATGGATGACCGTCGTCAAGCGCGTGGAATTTTCCGCCCGATCGCGCAGCATTGTTCGAAAATCATGGATGGCGTTGTTGCTGATGCTCGCCGCAGCGGCGACGTCGGCGCAGCCCGCTCCGGCGTTGCGCGTGGGGGTATACGAAACAGCCGCGACCACAACGCCGCAGGAGGTCGAGCAACTGCCGTCATCGGCATTTCGCGAAGCACCATCCGGGCCGGTCAAATTGCAAAGCGAGTCGGGCAAGACGCATTGGCTGCGTCTGGTCATGGATTTGCCGCCGCTAGCCGGTGACGACGCACGCTGGATGTTGTGGCTTGATCGCGCTTATGTCGATCGTCTGGAATTGCATTGGTCGGGCGAAGCCGGAATGTCCGCGCTGCACCCATTGAACTTCTTTGCGCCGGGTGAAAATGCGTCCGCGCATGCAGGCGGTTATGCCTATGCGCTGCCGCGCGGGGTGAGCGGCCCGACGACGTTGTATCTGGAAGCCAAGGGACAAGGCGCGTTCAGCCTGTCGCCGCGCATCCTCACCGAAGCCGATGTGGTAACCATCGATCGCGACACGGTGATGCTGTTCACCGCTGTCTATACAGGGCTGATGTTGCTGGCATTGATTGGTCTGGGCATGTTCATCGCGTTGCGTGATCGTCTGTACCTGTATTACCTGGCCTACCTCGGCGCGTTGCTGGTTTTCCTGCTTGCCCAGAACGGCCACTTGTACCAGTTGCCGTGGATCGGGAGATGGGGGCATTGGCACGCCATGGGGGTGTACGCGTTGGCCGGTGTGTTGGCGGCAGCAACAGTTGCGCTGGCGCGCAGGTTCGCAGGACTCGCGCAAACGATGCCGAACGTCGACCGCTTGTTCTTCTGGTTCACCGCGATTCCGCTGACCCTGACGCTGGTGTGTTTGTTGAATCGCGACGATCTGGTGCCGGCACTGCAAATCGCCACAACCGCCGTGGTGTTGTGCGCGAATCTGCTGGCGGCGCTGGCGACGGTGCTGGCCTGGCGACAGGGGCGGCATCTGGCGTTTCCCATGCTGCTGATGTGGCTGTTGCTGTTCGCGGCCGCGTGCGTGCGTTCGTCGATTGCATTCGGCCTGATGCCCAACAACGGCTGGACGCAATACGGATATCAGGTCGTCGCGGCATTGACGGCATTGATGCTGGGCTTTGCACTGTCGGATCGCATCATCGAGTTTCGCCTGCAGCGCGATCGCGCACGTCTGGCAAAAGATCAAGCGGATGCGAGCCTCCGGCTCGAACTCGAGCGCCGCAAGTTCATCGAATCTCTCGCCGAATTGCGCGATGCGTCTGGCAGCGATCAGGATTGGCTCGCATTCCGGCGGTTGCTTGAGGCTCTGCATCAACTGGTGCCGCAGCAGAGTTCGGCGGTGGCGTTGAATGGCTTTCACGGCAGCGATTTGCTGCTGTGCGAACCAAACGCGTCGCGCGATGCATATCAGTCGCTGATGGCCACGCGCAGCGGCGCATTCAAGGGCATTTCGCGCTCGCAATTCCCGATGCAATTGCGCATGGACATGCCGGCCGCCGATGGCGGGCAGACGCAGGACTTGTTGCAACTCGCGGTGATGCCGCTGAACCTGACCCCGCCGGCCTGGGGGGTGTTGCTGATCGAGCGCCGCGGCTGGCAGACGTTCGAACGCGAGGAGCTGGCGCTCGCCAATGAGTTCGTGCAGAAAGCCACGCTGGCTGTGGAAACTGCGGCGAACGATCGCGCGCTGCGGCTGAGCGCTGAATTCGATGCGCTCACCGGTGCGTTCAACCGGCGCACCTTGAACGCGCGCATGGAGGCGTGCTTCAAGCAATCGCTGGCGCGCAACACGCCGCTGGCGGTGTTGTTCGTCGATCTGGATCATCTCAAGCAACTCAACGACAAGCACGGCCACGCGGCGGGCGATCGCTGCCTGCGTTTTCTGGCCGAAACGCTGACCAGGCACTGCGAAAAAACCGGCGTGTACGGCCGTTATGGTGGCGACGAGTTCGTGGTCATCCTGCCCGATCTGAATCCGGAGCAGGCGCGACGCTGGGCCGAAACCATGCGCGTGGATGCGACCAGCCACGACATGAGCTTCCCGTCCGGAACGTTCCGGCTACTCGTCAGCGTTGGTGTGGCGAACCGGCGTCCCGAAGACAATTCTCCGAATCAACTGGTCGAGCGTGCGGATCAGGCGTTGTACGAGGCCAAGCGCATGGGCCGCAACCAGGTGCAGGCAGCGCCCAGCCACAGCGCAGTGCATGGGCATGGAGCTTGAGCGGCCTTTGATGCGCCCAGGCATCCATCGCGAGCCGTTGCTGATGATGATCGTCGGCGGCGCGTTCATCAGCACGACCAGCGTGCTGGTGAAGTTCGCGCATGTGCCGCCGACGGTGTCGGCGTTCTGGCGAATGCTGTTCGGCGGATCGATGCTGAGCATCGCGTTGATCGCGCTGCGGCAATGGCGCGCGATGCGTTGGAGCGATGCGCTGTGGATGCTGCCGCCTGCGCTCGCGTTCGCGATCGACTTGTTCTTCTGGCATCGCAGCATCATCGATGTCGGGCCGGGCCTCGCGACGCTGCTGGGCAACCTGCAGGTATTCATGATGGCGCTGGCCGGTGTGCTGCTGCATCGGGAGAAACTGAGCTGGCAATTCCTGGTTGGCCTCGTGCTCGCATTCGCGGGACTGTGGCTGCTGATCGGACAGGGCTGGTCGGGTTTCAGTCGCGATTATCAGCTTGGCGTTTTGTTCGGCGTGCTCACCGCTTTCTGCTACGCGGGCTACATGCTGAGTTTCCGTCACGCGCAGCGCGACCGCTCGCAACTGGCTTCCTCGCAATTGCTGGCGATGATGTCGCTGTTGTGCGCGGGCGTATTGGCGTTGATCGTCGCCGCCGATGGCGAAGCGATCGCGATCCCGGATACGCAATCGCTGATCGCATTGGTCGCGCTGGGTCTGGTCGGACAATGCCTGGGCTGGGTGCTGATTTCACGCGCGATGCCGCAATTGCCGACTTCGCTGGTCGGCTTGCTGCTGCTGTTGCAGCCAGTACTCGCGTTCCTGATGGACGTGGTGTTGTTCCATCGCGTCACACGGTCGATCGAATGGGTGGGTCTGGCGCTGGCGTTGTGCGGCATCTTCGTCGGCAGCATGCGTGGAAGGACTCCGGCGGATCGTCACGATGCGTTAGCGGGCGATCAGGTGGAATAGCGATCCGAACTCGATCGAGTTCGTCGATTGAATCAACTCACCCGCGCGCGCATCGCTTGCGCAAGCATTTCATCGCGAGGAAGCATCATGACCAACTTGCTCGAAACCCTGCTCGGCGTCGGCGCGCACAAACAGCGCATGCCGCGCGCGGAAGATCGTCTGCCCGGCCGCACGTCGCCGCTGCAGGTAACCAATCGCCATTTCGTCAACGGTCGCCCAATTCAGGGGACGATCGGCGAAGGCGCATTCGCCGGCATGCAACAGGTGCAATTCGGCATGGGTTGTTTCTGGGGCGCCGAGCGCGCGTTCTGGACGTTGCCTGGCGTGTTCACTACTGCGGCTGGTTACTCGGGCGGAAGCACGCCGAATGCGACCTATCGCGAGGTGTGTTCCGGGCAGACCGGGCACGCCGAAACCGTGCTGGTTGTGTACGACCCGAAACTCATTTCGTTCGACGACTTGCTGCGCGCGTTCTGGGAAAAACACGACCCGACCCAAGGCATGCGTCAGGGCAACGATGCGGGCACGCAATACCGTTCGGCCATCTATTGCGACACCGAGGAACAATATCGCGCCGCGCTCGCCAGCCGCGATGCGTACGAGCAGAGACTGACTGCCGCAGGCAAGGGCGCTATCACCACCGAGATCGCGTATCCGGCGCCGACGTTCCACTACGCCGAAGACGATCACCAGCAATACCTGTCGAAGAACCCCGGCGGTTATTGCGGTTTGTCTGGAACCGGCGTGAGTTGTTCAATTGGAACCGGTGTCGCCTGACCGGATTTCGACGACGTCGGCGCTGCAGGAGTCGCGATCGAATCGATCAGGAAACCACGATAGTGCGCGTAGCTGACCACTTGCCGCGCGCGCGCGCCGCTGTGCGCAACTTCCCGCACGAACTGGTCGGCCGTGTCCATATGCACCAGCCATAGCCGCTGCGGTCGGTGCTGGGCGAGGGCCTGGTCCAGCGACATGTCGATGTTGGGACTACTGGAGTCGCCGAAGTCCACGCGCAGTACCGGCGTACCGAGATAAACGCGCACGCCGTACAGCGCGGTCTCGTCCACGAAAATCACTTCCCGGATCGGCTCGCGCACTTGCGCGCGGATGTTGTCAGACAAGGTGCGGGAATCCTTGCCGAAGTCGGGACGATGCGCGAGCGCGAGCGTATACGCGTACAACGGTGGCAACAGCGCCTTGAGGGAGAACAGCAGGATCAACCACGTGGCGAGCAGAATCTTGCCGATGCGGGTGAATTGAACGTCGCGTAGCCGTTGCGCTGCCCACATCGCAAATGGCACCAGCAGCGGCAGCACGTACAAAGGCAATCGCGAGCGTGCGAGCACGAACACGACCAACGGCAACAGCATCCACAGCAGCAGAAACTTGCGCACGCCGCGATCCACCGCGTCGTCCGCGCGCGGTTGCGGTTGACCGCGCCGGCGCAGCGCATCCCGGATCAACACCAGCGTCCACGGCAATGCGCCGACCAGCGCAACCGGACCGTACGCGACGATCCATCCATACCACTGCGGATGACGATCGGCTTGGTCGGTGAAAATGCGTCCGTAGGTTTCGTAACCGAGGAAATAATTCAGCAGCTTGGGATCGCGCGCGATCACTGCGACAAACCACGGCAGCGCGATCAATGCCCAGATCGCGAGGGTTTTCCATTGAAACGGATTCGCGCGGAAATCCTGTCGGTTGCGCCACCAGAACCATAGTGCGGGAATCAATACGACCAGTCCCGGTGGCCCCTTGGTGAGAAAGGCCAACCCGAAACCCGCGCCGAGAATCCATGCGCCGCGACGCGCGATGCGTTCACTCTCACCGCGCCAGGCCAGCACGAAACCGGTCATGCCCAGCGTCTCGAACGCGCATAGCAACGGATCAGTGCTGATCGCGTTGGCCGCGATGAAAATCATCATCGTGCCGGCGCAGACCAGCGGCGGCCACCACGGGCGTTCCGGCATCAACCTCTTGCCCATCGTGAACACGCAGGCGATCGTGAGCACGAAGGCCAGCGCGCTTGGCAGCCGTAGCGCCCATTCGTTCCTGCCGAAAGCAGTCACCGATGCAGCCAACGCCCAGTAGGTCAGCGGTGGTTTGGAATAGTGCGGAAAATCCGGATGGCGGTGCGGCACCAGCCAGTCGCCGGAATCGACCATCTCCACCGCGATTGCGCTGTAGCGGCCTTCATCGGTGCTCCACAGATGGCGTGCGCCCTGGAATGGCAGCACAAACGCGAGCGCAAGCAGGATCGTCAACAGCAAAGGCGGAATGGCAGCGCGAATCATGGCTCAACCGGGCAGTGGCGAAAGCGAATGCTAGCGCAGCGCTTGTCCGATGGCCTCACATCACCACCAGTCGGCGCACATACACCACTTCACAAGCGCCGTCGCCGCTGTCGTCGCGGGTCATCGAACTGCGCCACACGCCGCCGTTCGTTGAGTGCGCTTCGATGAGTTCGCCTTCCAGATGGACCACGTCGCCTGGCCGCACTTTTTTCAGCATCCAGCGCACAGTGTCGTCCGCAGGGAGCATGTGCATGTTCGCGCTGGAACGAATGATCTCGTCTTTCGGAATCGGCGGCCCTTCGGCGCCCCAGCGATAAGTGTACCAGCGGCTGGATTGCTCGATATCGAGCTTGGCAAGCACCGCGCTGTCCGACATCCGGCCCCAACCCATCGCCAGATCGGTCGGTGAAATCGACGAGGTCGGATCGTAGTTGTAATCGGCGCGCGACAGCACGCGCGCGGTCAAGGTGAAATCCGCTAGCGGCGTGATCGAAAAATCCTTGTCCTGGAACGCGGCGGCGTGGCCGAGGTTGCGCTGCTCCGGCGCGTCGGCGACCAGCACGCCGGGATCGCGCGCGCGCGCGCGGTGCATCGGCGGCGAAGCCAGCCAACCGATGAGTGCGACAGCGAAGAGTATCCATAACCAGCGTGGCATGCGCACGCAGTTTAATGAAAATCCGGCGCCTGCGATATCTCAGCACTTGCCGATGCGCTGTGGAATCTTTCGCTTTACTGTGGTTTTTGCAGTGACCGATTCCGCCCCCGGCTTGAGCAGATCCTCAGGCAGCGTGCGGAAAACCTGCGCGAGCTTGAGCAGAAATTCGGCCATTGCCGAACTGCGCCGCCACACCATGCCGATGCGCCGGCTCGGATGCGAATCGCGGAAACGCAACAGTCGGATGTCGTCGGAACGCGCGACCGGCGGCTTGATCGACAACATCGGCAACAAGGTAATGCCGACGTTCGCCGCGACCATCTGCCGCAGGGTTTCCAGACTCGTCGCGCGGAAACCGTTGCGTTCGCCGCTGCCAGCGAGCGTGCAAACGTCCAGCGCCTGATCGCGCAGGCAATGGCCATCTTCGAGCAGCAGCAAACGCTCGTGGGCGAGCTCGCGCAATGTCAACGAGTTGCGGCGCGCGAGCGCATGCATGGCTGGAACCGCGAGCACGAACGGCTCTTCAAACAGGAACTCGACGTGCAACTGCTCGTCGTGCAGCGGCAATGCAAGCACGCCGACATCAAGTTTTCCTTCGTGCAACTGACGCAACACGACTTCGGATTTTTCCTCGACCAGCAACAACTCGAGGCGCGGAAAACGTTCGCGGATTTTCGGCACGACATGCGGCAGCAAATATGGGCCGAGCGTGGGGAAGATACCGAGCCGCACGCTGCCGGCCTCGGGATCGCGTGTGCGCCGTGCGGACTCCCTGAGCTGGTCGACCTCGGACAGAATGCGGCGTGCACGATCGGCGATGTCGTGGCCTGCGGCCGTCAGCATCACCTTGCGCGACCCACGCTCGACCAGCGTCACTCCCAACTCTTCCTCCAGCTTCCTGATCTGGGTCGAGAGCGTGGGCTGGCTCACGAAGCTGGCCGCAGCCGCACGGCCGAAATGCCGGTGATCGGCGAGGGCGATCAGATAATGCAAATCACGCAGGTTCATCGCGGGCCTCGCGTTCGCGTTGTAGCGATTGACTATGACTATCGGAATGATATGGACAATTCATTGGAGATATCAATGAAGTTGCGCGAAAATAGCCGTACTGGGTTGCGCTTCCGCTTCCCGGAACCCATGTACCGGACATGCGGGCTTCGCTCTGCAATCCGCCTCATCCAAACCATCCAGGAGAAACCCATGCTGACCGTTGGCGACAAACTTCCGCAGTTCAAGCTCAAGGCCACCGTTTCGACCGATCTCGCCAAGGCGTTCACCGATATCGACAACGATACCTACAAGGGCAAATGGCTGGTGCTGTTCTTCTATCCGAAGGATTTCACCTTCGTCTGCCCAACCGAGATCGCCGGTTTTGCCGCGAAGAATCAGGCGTTCCTCGACCGCGATGCGCAACTGCTGACCGGCAGCACCGACAGCGAGTTTGTCCACCACGCCTGGCGCACGCACCACAACGACCTGCGCGAGCTTCCGTTCCCGATGCTGGCCGACATCAAGCGCGAATTCACCTCTGCGCTCGGCATTCTCGACAAGAACGAAGGCGTGGCGCAGCGCGCAACCTTCATCGTCGATCCCGACGGCATCATCCGCTTCGTGTACGTGACCGACCTCAGCGTCGGCCGCAGCCCGGATGAAGTGCTGCGCGTGCTGGACGCATTGCAGACCGACGAGTTGTGTCCTTGCAACTGGCACAAGGGCGAAGAGACGTTGAAGGCTGCGTAATAGCGACGCTGCCGCTCACGCAGAGCGTGGGCGGTTTGCGCAGGCGGAGACCGACATGTTCGTCATCAAGGGCATCGATCACATCGTGATCCGCGCCAGCCGCATCGAAGAATTGGTCGCGTTCTACCGCGATGTGCTCGGTTGCGCGGTGGACAAGCGCGTCGATGGATTGGGGCTGGTGCATCTGCGTGCCGGTGTGGCGATGATCGACCTGATCGACGTGCATGGTGAATTGGGCCGACGCGGCGGCGATAGCGCGCCGGCAGATCGGCACAACATGGATCACCTGTGCCTGCGCATCGAGACGTTTGACGAAGCCGCATTGCGCGAACATTTCCAGAGCCACGGCGTCGTGCTCGATGGCCCGCACGACAACTACGGCGCCGAAGGCGATGGGCCTGCGTTTTATCTCGAAGATCCCGAGGGCAATACGATCGAACTCAAGGGCCATCGCGTCCGCGTTGAATAACGGCGTCTTGGGCTGAGGCAACAACTGGATTCACCATGGAGACAAGCAAATGAGCCTGACCGAACTCCGCGAAGCGTTGCCGGCTTACGCAAAAGATCTGCGGCTGAATCTCGAATCGGTGCTCAGCGAAGGCGGCGCGCCGGGTTTGACTGCCAAGCTGATCGGCGCAGTTGCGCTGGCATCGGCGATCGCCGCACGGTATGTTCCGTTGACGCGCGCGATGGAAGCGTTCGCCGCCGGACAACTCGACGCGACCGAATGCGATGGCGTGCGTGCTGCAGCGGCGATGATGGGCATGACCAATGTCTATTATCGTTTCACCCATCTGGTCGCGAACAAGGAATACGAGACCCTGCGCGCAAGTCTGCGCATGAACGTGATGGCCAATCCGGGTATCGAGAAAATCGCGTTCGAGGCCGCATCGCTCGCGGTTTCGGCAATCAACGGTTGCGGCATGTGCCTTGATTCGCACGAGAAGACTTTGCGCCAGCACGGCGTCAGCGCGCAGGGCGTGCAAAGTATCGTGCGGATCGCTGCGGTGATCCATGCGCTCGCGGTGACGCTGGAGCAGGGGGCGGTCGCGGCATAGGCATTAGCTGAAGCGAAAACGCGGGATACGGGCAGACGGCAGGATCCGCACCATCGCCGCCGCATGCACGTCCGGCGCAGATTGCGCTAACGTAGCCGCATTGCGCAGGGAGGGCAGGCATGGGATCCGAAACAAACAACGACACGGCGAACCACGGCGAACAGGTCGACGATCCCGCTGCGCACTTCACGCCGACCGACAGCCCGGAGATACGTGCGCTGTTTGCTGCGATGCCGGAGCGCAGCACCGGCGACCAGTTCATGCGCACGACCCAGCAGCATCATGTTGCGTTGTCGTCGATGGCCGATACCAAGGCCAATATCATCATCACGGTCACGTCGATCGTGCTGACCCTGAGCCTGGGCAGGATGGGCGATCCGGCGTTGCGCGCAAGCGTACTGACGCTGACCGCTTTCACGCTGGCAGCATTGTTGCTGGCCATTCTCGCGGTGCTGCCGAAATACCGGCCGTTACGCTTGAAGGCGGGACAGCCGCTGCCGCCGCAGTTCAATATCCTTTTTTTCGGCCACTTCGCCGAGCTTGATCGCGAGCGTTTCCTGTTCGAGATGGGCCACCGGCTCAAGGCCGATGGCTCGATCTACCGCACGATGGCAGGCGACATCTATTCGCTGGGCTATTACCTGTCGCACCACAAGTACCGTTACTTGCGGTTGAGCTACATCTGCTTTCTCACCGGCTTCATCGCCGCAGTGATCATCGAGGCTGTGCACCTGGTGCGCTGATGCGAGTCGAATTGCTGGCGTCGATGTAACGCAATACATCGTTGCGCACCGGCGAGGCCTCTCGCACAAGACCGATCAGCAGATCCGCGTGGCTGGCGCCGTCGATCATGTCGACTTGCACGGACTCGTTTGCGGCGCGCAACTTTGCGGCCAGGCGCGGCGCATTGCGCGGCCAAACGACTTTATCGGCGGTGCCCTGCAGCAACAGGAACGGCGGCTCGTCGCCATCGACGAAATTGACCGGCTGCGATTTCGGCCAGTCCGATTCCGGGCCGAACACCTGCTTGATCAGCGGATCTGTGAGCGGAAGAAAATCGTAGGGACCGGCCAGTCCGACGATGCCGGCCAAGTCGCGAGGTTGCATGCCGACCGCGCGCAGGAAGCGACCGTCGGTGCCGAGCATAGCGGCCATGTGCGCACCCGATGAATGTCCCATCAGAAAGATGCGCGACGGATCGCCGCCGTATTGCTCTGCGTGCTGTCTCGCCCACGCGACTGCGCGCGCACTGTCCTCGATGAAGGCGGGAAACACCACCTGCGGCGCCTTGCGATAGTCGGGCACAATCACCAGCAAGCCTGCTTTTGCGAGCGACTCGCCGACGAAGCGATAATCCTGGCGCGTACTGTTGCGCCAACTGCCGCCGTAAAAAAACACGACCACGGCCGATTTTCCATGAACGTTTTCTGGACGGAATACATCCAGCGAAAGCGCACGCGCCGGATCGAATTCGACCGACGTGATCGCTCTGGAATCCACGTTGATGTTGGCGATGGCCAATCCCACGCGCGTGCAACCCGCGACCAGCATGCTGGCGATGATCGCGAAAACTTTCAAAAGACGGCGAGGCGGCATGGCGAACCTGTTGTGCGGGACAGGGCGCTATCATCGCTGCTGTCATGTGTGCACGGCGTCATGATGCCGTCGTTTCGCCGGAGTCGTTCATGTTGAATCAGGAAAACGTCAGCGTTGCTGTTCTGCTGTCGCGTGCAGTAGCGCAGCTTGGTGCAGATACGCGTGCTGAAGCCGAGTTGCTGCTCGCGCATGCGTCGGGTTGTCCGCGCGTCTGGTTGTATGCGCATGCCGACGATGTGATGCCGGGTGGCGCGAAGGCGACGTTCGAAGCACTCATCGCGCGGCGCGTTCGCGGCGAACCGATTGCGCAACTGATCGGACGGCAGGGCTTCTGGTCAATGGACTTGCGGATCACGCCGGATGTGCTGATCCCGCGCACGGATACCGAATTGCTGGTCGAATGCGCGATCGCGGTGCTGCCGTCGGATGCGCCGCGTCGGGTGGTCGATCTTGGAACCGGCAGCGGCGCGATCGCACTGGCGATTGCGAGCGAACGGCCGCTGACGGAAGTGGTCGCGGTTGATGCGAGCAATGCGGCACTGGATGTCGCGCGAGGAAATGCCGAATTGCTGGGCTTGTCATCGCGCGTGCGCTGCGTGCATGGCGATTGGTTCGCGGGGCTGGATGGCGAACGCTTCGATGCAATCCTGGGCAATCCGCCGTATCTGGCCGACGACGATCCGCATCTGGAGCAAGGCGATTTGCGCTTCGAACCGCGCGCGGCATTGGTGTCGGGCAGCGATGGTCTGGATGCGATCCGTGCAATTGTCGGCAATGCGCCAGCGTACTTGCATCCGAACGGATGGCTCATGCTTGAACACGGATGGCAACAAGGTGTTGCGGTACGCGGACTCATGGAAACTGCGGGCTTCGCCGAGGTCACAACGCATCGCGATATCGAAGACCGCGAACGTGTCACCTGTGGTCGGTGGTACGCAACTTCAATCTGAATCCGGGCCTGAATCTTCCCAGCGGATATCGGCGCCGTCCGAGTCGCCGATCGCGCTACGCAGCAGTGCGATCAGATGCGCGTTGGCGTTGCGCGAAACGAGATAATCCACGGTCGCCGCATCGATGTAGTAATCCTTGTCGTGACGATCCTCTTCCTCGAGTTCATCGATCAGAAACTGCAGTTCGCCTTCGGAAATCTCGCCGAGGGCGCGGTCGTTGTGCTTGTCGAACAGGTTAATCATCGCGCGTGTCCTTGCTGATTGCGGCGTATCCGGATTGTGCCGTGGATTGCTATCCGCTGCTCAGCCTGCCGCGACTTTCGGTGCGTTGACTGCGACAGAGAGCTGCGGCCAGCGTTTGAGCAACGCGCTGCGCACGCCGGCGAGATCGAGACCCGCTTCGGCGAGCACCTGTTCGCGGCTGGCATGTTCGAGCCACAGGTCGGGAAGGCCCAGATGCTGGATCGGCAACGTGATGCCTTCCGCGGCCAGCAACTCTGCGACCGCGCTGCCGGCGCCGCCCATCACCGCGTTGTCCTCAAGCGTCACGAAACCGGCATGCGTGCGCGCGAGTTCGAGCACGGTCGCGCGGTCAAGTGGTTTGATGAAGCGCATGTTGACCACGGTCAGGTCGAACTCGACGCCGAGTTGTTCGGCGACCGGAACCATCGCACCGAATGCGAGCAAAGCGATCCGCGAACCACGGCGGCGCACCAAAGCCTGGCCGATGGGGATTGTGTCGAGGCCGGCATCCAGCGCGACGCCGACGCCGCTGCCGCGCGGGTAACGTACTGCCGCTGGCCCGTTGTGGCGAAAGCCCGTTGTCAGCATCTTGCGGCATTCGTTTTCATCGGCCGCCGCCATCACCACCATGTTCGGGATGCAGCGCAGGTAACTGAGGTCGAACGTACCCGAATGCGTCGCGCCATCCGGCCCGACCACGCCGCCGCGATCGATCGCGAACAACACGTCGAGGTTCTGCAGGGCGACGTCGTGGATCAACTGGTCGTAGCCGCGCTGCAAAAATGTCGAATAGATTGCGACGACCGGCTTCGCGCCTTCGCAAGCCATGCCTGCGGCGAGCGTCACCGCGTGCTGCTCGGCGATCGCCACGTCGAAATAGCGATCCGGGTATTCCTTCGAGAAGCGCACCAGGCCCGAGCCTTCGCGCATCGCGGGAGTGATGCCCATCAACTTGGGATCGGCGGCGGCCATGTCGCATAGCCAGTCGCCGAAGATGTCGGTGTAGGTCGGTTTCTTCGCGCCGGGCTTGCTGATCATGCCCTTGACCGGATCGAACGGGCTGACCGCGTGATAGCCGATCTGGTCGCCTTCGGCCAGCTCGAAACCCTTGCCTTTGGTGGTGATGACATGCAGCAGTTGCTGGCCCTTGAGCGTTTTCAGCGTCTTCAATGCAGCCATCA
>JBBQAN010000013.1:0-89158 GCA_038316385.1 Lysobacterales bacterium
CTCTTCCAACATCCACTCAGCAAAGCAACCCAAACGACAACAGAGCTACACTCATCCACACACGCTGGAGCAAACCACAGCGTCCCGTCCCGGTTCACTATTCAATCGGCAGGGCGGTTCAATATTCAGTCGGCGCCCACAAGCATGTGACAAGCGATTTCGGTCTTACCCGCACCAGCTGGTGCCATCAGGATCTGCTTACGCATTCCGCGCGCGACGCCAGCGCGGGCGCGCGCGACCGACTCTGTCTGGTAGTCGCGGAGCTGTACGGTGCTCATGCCGAACTCCGCTGCGGTGTTGTCGGCGCCAGCATCTTGACCTTGCATTGCAGCGATTTGACTTCCCTGCGCAGCGCGGCGCAGGTGTTCATGTACTGGTCGCGTGTCCCCTCCACGGTTGCCAGCTGCTTGCGCAAGATCGCCATTTCCTTCGCTATCGCATGTTCGCCCTGCGACACTGCCTCGTAGCTTTCGAGCGAGTGCGCCAGTTCACGAGCACCGTTCTTTGCAGCTTCCAACTCGAACTTCAACTGCTCGACCTGCGCAGCAAGCGAGGTGTTGTCACGTTGATTTGCATTCGGCTTCGGATTGGAATCGTCTCCGTCGTGGGAATGCACCGGCACGGCCTTCGCGCGATCGTTCCCGACAGAGCTTGGCGCTCGTGTGTTCTCCGCTGACTCAATCGGTTCGATTTGCTGCACAGCCTTTGGCAAGCTGATTTCGCCACGTGCAACTTGCTGTGCCAATTCCGGCGACTGTTTCGCAACCATGTCGGCCATCCGCTGGGTGCGCTCGCTCGCACCGGACTGCGCGGCGCGATCAGCAACGGAGGCAAGCGGCAACATTGCCGTTTGGCTCGGGCCGCCATGTTGGTTTCCGCGATCGCCGCCGTGCGACTGTGCAGTGCGCCAGTCCTGCACACTCGCCACGATCACAGCCTGCTGACCAGGGCTGAGGTGGCGCCGATGCAGATTGGCCGACAGTACGAACGCTGCGATGCTCGGCCCTTTGAACTCAATGAAGTGAGGCTTGATGCCAGATTCCATGCAGGCGCGGTAGCGATTGCCGCCGTCGAGGATCATTCCGTCGTGCAACACGATCGGCTCGCGCAAGCCGTTCATCGTGAGGTCCTTGCACAGCGCGTTGAACTCCGCGTCAGTCATACGCGGAAACAGTGTGCAAAGCGGATGCAGTTCGGTCTGTACCATCATCGTCTCCGTTGTCATTAATCCCCGTCTCTGTCTGCCCAACTGCCGGGTGTTTCATTTCTGCCGGCGTCGCCGGGCTTTCTCGTATTGCTCACTTCCTTGAAAAGCTCCCTTCTGATGAAGGGCTTTTTTTGCGGTGTTGCGACTACGCTTCGGTAAACGTTCCGAGAGCATCCCCAACAAAGGGGCAACTCTCGGAAGGCACCCATCACAGCGGGGCGGACTGTCCGGTTCGCATCTGTGTTCGGGTCACGCGCTATGCGAACTACGGCGCGTCCTGCTGTCTCAGACCCATCCCATCGGTAGCAGGCTGTAACGCGTGCCGCCGACGGTTACCCCACCGGCACGCCCTTTGTATTCGTTAGGTCACCCGGCGGCCTCCTTCGTCACCTTGCTGCATTGGCCGCGCATGAATTCGGCGACGGTCTCGCGGCATGTGCCACCGGGCGAGCATGGGAACTCGCCGGACTGATGCGGGCAGGACTTCGGGAGCGTGCGGAAATAGACGCGTGCTGCCTCGATCGTGCACAGGCGGCGCGGGTTCAAGCAGCGGGAGATGGTCGCGACAGTCACAGCGCGTGCAACCGGAACTCGCGAAAGGCGCCCGTGACGGCGCAAGTCAGATAAATGTGGCGGCAATAGCCGCTGATCAATGCGCGCTTGATGTTGGTGCAGACGGCGATCATTGGGTTACGGCGCCGTGCTCGTATTCGTCACGATGAGCTGGAAGGTCTCAAGGTCGCCGCGACGATATCGAACGCAGCGCAAGCCCACTTTGCGAAAGATGGGCCCGCGACGGAGGCAGCGCCAGTTGCGCAGCGTTCCAACACTTAGTGTCAACGCATCGGCTGCTTCAGCTTCAGTGAGCAAGTCGTCGGGAGAGTACTCGCGTTTCTTCGAATGGTCGGAAACAGTAGTGTTATTGGCGACAGATAAAGCGTTGTTCTTCACAATCAACTCCACTTGAGTACGCGCTTTCGCGGTATTGCAAGTGATCCTAATTGAGGCCGATCAATTAACGACGGTAACAATCAAACTACTTAAGTCGATTGATACCGGTATTCAGCGCTAGCTACTGTTTTTGCTAGTATTTATACGCCTAATAGACGTCACATAGTCTCGAAAATCTTTGGTGTTTGGAGGTACAGGTATGTTGCATTCCTTAAAAAAATCCTTCGCCGCAACTAGCACAGTCTTCGATGGTTTATTCATGCCTTTTTTTCCGGTGTTCGGTCCTTCGCGAACTTGCGTCATGAACACATCCAAGACGTCTGAGACAAATCCATCTCGTACCGCTAGCGACTTCCTGCCAGCAGGCCTAGTCGCTTTCCCCACAGCAACTTCGACTTGCTTCTGCGCCTTAATATCGTTTGCGCTCATGGACAACACCGCACGTGGCAAGAGTTTCTGTTCCATCACAGCGGCTGCGAGATCTTGAGATTTTGCCTGTTGCATCGCTTCGCGAAGCACAATTTCAGCTATTCGAAGGGTCTTGGTGGCTTCGACCATTGATTTGACGACCTTGCCTTGAAGGCTGTGCCATGAAGGATAGTTCTTGCTTCTAGCGTGCGTGTCCATGAACTCGCGGATCGTACGCGGTAGCAGGTTCAGCCGGCGCTCAAGCTCTTCGATCATGGAGATTGTCTCTTCTGCAATAGAGAGCTGATAACGAAAATGCTGGCGTTGATCGTCGGCTGCTTTTCTCTCTCGAAACTGCCAGAGCAATGTGCCCAATTTATCGACGCACTCATCAAAGCCGACATCGGGCACGCAATCTCGAATGAGCTTAACCGCAGCGACAGGAAGTTTCGTTTCCACTTCTCTGGGCGCTTGCAACACGGCCGGCAAGTCAGAAGTTGTTAGGCAAAGACGTGTCACGTCGCTTGGAGTCAAGCAGCGAATACTCCGTGATCGAGATCGCTTGCTCAGCTCTTTTCCTTCGTATTGATCAAGTTTCATGCGCCAACCCTCCCCCGCTGTACGGCGCGGCACCAGGCCGGCAGGATGATCAGCCTTTCGCCACGTTAGGCTAAATGCTGCGATTCGATTTTATTCACCTTTTGTAGGTCACAATCGTTACATAGTAGACGGTGTGCGCGCACGTTCCGACCGACTCTGGCTCCTGCACAGCCACTAGCTCGCGGCAGATTTCGGCCGCACTACCGACGCCAAGCTCGGGCTATCCTTGAGCGCGTCCAAGTAGTCTGCCCATCCTTGCATCATCATTCGTCGCTCTACGATGTGCGAGGTCCGGTTGTAGGCACGACCGTTGGGATCCCGGACAGCATGGGCAAGCTGGTGTTCGATGAAGTCTGGACGGAAGCCCAACTGTTCGTCCAAGATAGTGCGCGCCATCGCGCGAAAGCCATGACCGGTCATCGTATCTTTGTCGAAGCCCATGCGACGCAATGCACCATTGATAGCGTTGTTGCTCATCGGTCGCTTCGTACTGCGCGCTCCGGGAAACACATACTGACCTCGCCCGGTGAGTGGATGTAGTTCTCGAAGTATCGCCACCGCCTGCGTCGACAGCGGCACCAGATGCGGCAGGCGCAGCTTCATGCGTCCGGCGGGGATGTTCCATTCCGCTGCGTCTAGATCAATCTCCAACCACTCTGCGGCGCGCAGTTCGCCAGGTCGTGTAAACACCAGAGGTGCGAGTTGCAAAGCGAACCTGGTGACGGGTGTACCGACATAGCCATCGATCGCGCGAAGCAACGCACCGACCGCGCCCGGCTCGATGATCGCGGCGAGATTCTTCGGCTTCACTGGCGGCAATGCGCCGCGCAGATCAGCCGCCGGGTTTCTGTCAGCGCGAGCAGTCGCGATCGCATAACGAAACACCTGACCGCAGTTCTGCAAGACCCGGTGCGCGGATTCTGCGGCACCTCGTTCAACAATGCGGTTGACTACTGCCAGCAACTCTCTCGGGGTTATTTCGTTCACGGGTCTGGAACCGACCCACGGGAAGACATCGTTCACTAGCCGAAGGACGATCCGGCTGCCATGATCCGGCACCCATACCGCCGATTGCTTACCGTGCCACTCCCTGGCCACGAACTCGAAACTGTTTGCGAGTTGTTCGACGCTTGTAGCCTTTCCCGCTTTGCGGTGTAGGCCAGGATCAATTCCGTCCGCCAGAAGTCGCCGTGCCTCATCGCGCTTTTCGCGCGCACGCTTGAGGCTCACGTCAGGGTAAGTCCCGAGAGAAAGTGTATTGCGCTTCCCGGTAATCGGGCGCCGGTATGTCAGACGCCACCACTTGTTACCGTTAGGCTGCACGAGCAGAAACATCGCGCGTTCATCTTGCAGTTTAAAGGGCTTGGCCTGCGGTTTGGAATTGGAAACTTGGGAGGGAGTGAGCATCAGGGCTTCCAGTCAGCAATCCGCCCGCAACGCGGAACGAATGGCATCGGTCTGATACCTAGTCAGGCGCAGGGTCTGCTCGCCCACAGTGACCGACAGCGCCCCGTCGGATGACATACATAACGCGAAGGCAGAGCCGGCGCTACCTAACCCAACGGCCTCACGAGCCGCGCGACGTGCGGCGGTTGGATGAATGCCCATCCGCGCTTGTGCCCTGATCCGATCGCGCTCGACCATTGCATCGGTCAAAGAGATCTCCGGGAACGCACCCAACGAGAGCGTCGTGTTGATGCCGATGCGCCGCACCGACAAGCGCCACAACTTAGCCCCGTTTGGCTGCACGAGCAGGAAGACGCCGCGCCCTGGGAAAAGTTTATAGGGCTTTTCGCGAGGCTGCGCGGCGTGTAATTCGGTTTCATCCATCACTGGCGGTAACCCATACTGGCCGGAGTGGCCTTCGCGCCAAACCTACCGCCAGACTTGGGTGATTGCAAGTGATTTTCCGTGATACGGCATGACCAACCGAAAAGAAAAAACCGCGCCGGAGCGCGGTTTTAGTGGTCTTACGTGACATCTGGTTATGTTGAAATGGTGGAGGTGGCGGGAATCGAACCCGCGTCCGAAAGTGCTCCATCCCCAGCTCTACATGCTTAGCACGGCGTTTGATCTCGTCCGGCGACAACACGACGTGCGAAGCACATCGCCGGACCAGCGCGTTATGTTAACCATGGACCGATGCGCGGCCAGTCC
Organism: Lysobacterales bacterium; assembly: GCA_038316385.1. Classification (GTDB taxonomy): domain Bacteria; phylum Pseudomonadota; class Gammaproteobacteria; order Xanthomonadales; family Xanthomonadaceae; genus SZAS-103. Next base: position 5,324 of record JBBQAN010000013.1, read on the forward strand.
AAGGCGATCCCGTGATAATGACGGTACATCCACGAGCACAGGCACAAGTGGGTTCCCGGCTTACGCCTTAAGCGGCGAGAGCGTAGTTGTCGTCGTTGGCAACTAGAGTTTGCCGCTGGATTAACGAGGAAAGCTGCCCCCTCGGCATGCACCAAGCGATTTTGCTACCCCCGTCGAAGCCTGGACACCCCCAGATACTTGAGCAAGGAACACAACGTCGTCTGACACGGACGCAGTGTAGGTGCGCAGCGGCGTTGTCACAAGGGCGCGCTGCGGCATGCAAAAGCGCGCGTTCACGCTGGCTTGATGATTCCTTACCTCGACGGCGCTACGCTGCGCATCCACCAAGCAAGGAGCACGTCATGATCCGCAAGGCGAACGCGAACTGGAAAGGCGCCGGCAAGGACGGCAAGGGACATTTGGCGACGCAATCGGGTGCGCTCGACGCGCCGTATGGTTTCAATTCGCGTTTCGAGGATGGCGCGGGCAGTAACCCGGAAGAATTGCTGGCCGCCGCGCATGCAGGATGCTTCACGATGTCGGTTGCGTTCGCACTCGAGAAGGCTGGCCATCCCGCCGAAAATCTTGACTGCGAGTGTGGAGTGTCGTTGATCAAGGATGACAGCGGCTTCACCATCAACCGCAGCGCGCTCACTTTGAAGGCGAAAGTGCCCGGCATCACCCGCGAAGCGTTCGAGACACTGGTGCTGAGCGCGAAAGCGGGCTGCCCGGTATCGAAGCTGTTCGACACCGAGATCTTGCTGGAGTGGACGCTTGAGTGAGATATCGACTCGTTACGATTCGATAACCCATCGCAAAAAGAACCCTCCCGTTGCAGGGAGGGTTCGAATTCACACGAATGCTTCAAGACCGAGCGATCACTCGCTGTCGTCGAGCCTGAAATCGGCCTTGCAGCCGCCAGTGACCCAGACGCCGTGTTCGTCGTCCATTCCCCAAGTGGTGTTCTCGACGCACGTCGCAGGCGGCGTACCCACGATGACGTAGCGCTTGTGGGCGACGCCGCAGTAGGAACGTCCGTTTGCGGTACCTACGCAATGCACGACCTCACCTGCGCTGTTGACTTTTGTCGTGCGGCTGGTGACGGTGTTGCCGGGAAGGGTATTGAAATCGGCCTTGCAACCGCCCGTGACCCATACACCTCGATCATCGAAGCCCCAAGTTTTTCCCTGCACACACTCGGTCGGCGCGGCACCTGCCATCGTGTAGCGCATGTGCGGATGACCGCAATAGGTGCGACCGCTTTCAGTGGACACGCAATGGGTGACCTGTCCCTCGGAGTTGACGACGGTGGCACGGCCCGTCACGGCGTCTTGCGCCGCAAGCGATGGAATGGAATATCCGACTGCGAACGTAGCCAGTACTGCGGCTGCGACTCCTCGCAAATGATTGTTCATTTCAAGCTCCCTTTGAGTGGATGGATGGCGCAAATTCCGTGCGCACTCCGAACTATAGGTCGGCGGCCTGAACGTGCCTCGAATATGGCCAACCCAGTGTCTTGGAGCATTCAGCTAGCAATAGCGCGAGTGCCAAGCAACTCGGAATGCTCTCACTGTCTAGTGATACCCCTCGCCCACCTTGCCGCGAAACACCCAGTACACGAATACCGTATATCCAAGGATGATCGGCAACAGAAACACCGTGCCGATCAACAGGAATTGTTGCGACGCGGGCGCGGCGGCGGCGTCCTTGATGGTCAAACCGGAAACTGCCGCTGCGGCGGTGAGTTCGGGCGGCACCAGATAGGGCACGTTGGAAATCAGCAGGCCGATGTAGGCCAGCAGGAACAGGGAGATCGCAGTCAGAAACGGTTGTATCGCGCGCTGTTTCCTCAAGCCGCTCCAGCATAGCCATGCGACGATCAGCGTCGTCAGCGGCAACAATGACAGGTAGTAGAAATCCGGTAGTGTGAACCAGCGTGTCGCGATGCGCGGCAGCATCATCGGTGTCCAGATACTGACGATGGCGATGCACGCGAGCATCGCGATCAGAATCGGCTGGGCGAGCGTGCGTGCACGCGACTGCAGATCGTATTCGGTTTTCATCACCAGCCAGCACGCGCCGAGTAAGGCATAACCAGCGACCACGCAGAAACCGCAGAACATTGGGAACGGTGCGAGCCAGTCGAAACTGCCGCCAGCGAATGCTCCATCAACAACATGAATTCCCTGCAACAATCCACCGAGCACGATGCCCTGGCAGAATGCTGCGAGCGTCGAACCGCCGCAAAACGCGAGATCCCATACGCGCTGCCTGGGTTTGGCGATCCAGCGGAATTCGAACGATACCCCGCGCAGGATCAGCGCGAGGATCATCACGATGATCGGCAGATACAGCGCCGGCATGATGACCGCGTAGGCGCGAGGGAATGCGACCATCAGGCCGCCGCCACCGAGCACGAGCCAGGTTCCGTTGCCGTCCCAGAACGGCGCGATCGAATTCATCATCCGGTCGCGATCGGCTTCGTCATGAAACAGCGAAAACAGCATGCCGACGCCAAGATCGAAACCGTCGAGCAACACGTACATCGCCACCGCCAACGCAAGGATCGCCGCCCATATCCACGGCAGCATTGTTGCGTGCTCGCTCATCCACAGGTTCATGGCAATCGGCCGCTCATATCACTTGCTCTCCGTCGGCGGCTGCGCGCGTTGCGCTGCCGGCTGCGGCGAGCGGACTGTTCGGCGTCGCTCCCTGCGTGGGCGCAATCGCCGCGCCCTGCGGGCCGTGGCGAAGCATCTTGCGGATGTAATACACGCCGATCGAAAACACCACGCTGTAGATCACGATGATCAAGCCGAACGACAACGCCACGGTTGCAGCCGGCACTGGCGAGATCGCATCAGCCGTGCGCAGGATGCCGGTCGCGATCCATGGCTGGCGGCCGGTCTCGGTCACCATCCAGCCGCACAGGATCGCGACGAATCCCAGCGGCCACGTATAGCCAAGCGGGCGCAGAAACCAGCGCGCATCAAACAGCTTTCCGCGCCACCACAAGAAGCCGCCGACGATGCCGATCGCGATCAGCAACATGCCGATGCCGACCATGATCCGGAATCCATAGAACACGCCAAGCAACGGCGGTCGCTCGCTCGCCGGTACATCTTTCAGACCGGCAATTTTCCCGTCCCATCTGTGCGTGAGGATCAGACTGCCGATATGCGGCAACGCAACTTCATAATCGTTGCGCTCGGTCTTTGCGTTGGGCACAGCGAACAGCACGAGTGGAACCGGCCCGCTGCCGTCCCAATGCGCTTCCATGGCTGCGACCTTGGTCGGCTGGTAGCGTTCCGTATTCAAACCGTGCGCGTCGCCGACGAACAATTGTAGCGGCGCGAGCGCGAGCACCATGCCAAGGCCCATGCGGATCATCGTGCGCGCCTCGGCATCGAAGCGCCCCGCAATCCGATAGCGCGCGCCGACCGCAAGCACCACGACCGACGTGCTCAGGTACGCCGCGATCAGCATGTGGGTGAAGCGGTACGGGAAACTGGGATTGAAGACGATCTTCAACCAGTCCAACGGAAACGCGATGCCGTTGCGCAACTCGTAGCCGGCTGGTGTGTGCATCCAGCTGTTTGCCGAGAGGATCCAGAACGCCGAGATCGCGGTGCCTAACGCGACGATGCATGCCGACAGCACATGCGCCCACTGCGGCACGCGGCTGCGGCCGAACAGCAGGATGCCGAGGAAGGTGGATTCGAGGAAGAATGCGGTCAACACTTCGTAGCCGAGCAATGGGCCGACCACGTTGCCGATCACGATCGCGAAGCGGCTCCAGTTGGTGCCGAACTGGTACGACAACATCAAGCCAGAAACGACGCCCATCGCGAACGAGACCGCGAAGATCTTCAGCCAGAACTTGGACAGCTTGAGGAAATGTTCGCGCCCGGTGCGCCAGTAAAGGATTTCGAGCGTGGCGATGAATGCCGACAGCCCGATTGTGAAACCCGGGAAAATGATGTGAAGGCTAATCGTGAACGCGAATTGCAACCGCGCGAGCAGCACCGGATCCAGCGAGGAGACGAAGTCCATGCGTGCATTCTACCGGGCTGAAGAATGACGATGCAGTGAGCGCACGACCTGCCAATGCGCCGACCGATCGCCGTGCACACAGCGCACGCTACATGTGAGCATGCGCATCCAGCAGATTCGCATGCAGCAGCTCCGCGTCCCAGGATCGCACCTGATCGTCCCAGTCGGACAGCATCGCCAGATACAGCAGCTTGTCGAACTCCGGACCGAAGCGGCGGATCACCGCGTCCGGATCGGGCATGAGGCGACCATCGGCGATCAAGCCGAAATGCACGCGACCGTGGTAACTCATGATGCTGATGCCGATGCCGACGTTGCCGGTTTGCGGCACCCAGAACATCATCTCGCGCAGCTTCTGCCCGGCCATGAACAACGGCATCTTCGGACCCGGCACATTGGTCGCGACTGCGGTCGCCTTGCGACTGAACAGATCCAGCGCAATGTGCTGCACGCTCGCGGGAGCAAGCCCCATCGCGGCCAGCAATCCGAACGACACGATCGCCTGTCGCGACGTTTTTAATTCGTGCATGTGCGCGGCGACGCGTTCGAGCCGACGGACCGGATTGCCTTCGCCGACGGGCAGATCGAGGAACACAAGTCCGAAATGATTGCCAAGTTTCTTTGCGTGCTTGAGCGGGCGCAAGTTCACCGGCACGGTCGCGCGCAGGGTCACGCCGTCGATGTCCTCGCCGCGATCGAGCAGATAACTGCGCAATGCGCCGGCCGCCGACGCCATCAGCACATCGTTGACGGTGCAACGGTATGCGCGACTGACTGCTTTCACATCGGCAAGGTCCAGCGGTTCGGCCCAGGCGACGCGTTTGCTGACGCCGAGCCGGCCTTTCAACACCGTCGGCGGATCGTCGGGCAGTACGACCGCATTGACCAGTTCGCGTGCGATCTCGCGGCCTTCATTCGCAAGCACCGCAGCAAGCGATGGATCGCCATATAGCTTCGCGCCCATTTCCATGCCTTTCGCCAGCATCTTGCCGCCGATCTTGCGGTACTTCTCGAAGCCGCCATCGCGTTTGTGCATACGCTCGCTTTGAGTAGTCGATTCGTCCTTCAGCCATGCGCTTTCGAGGTCGCTGCCCTTGCCTGCCTCGGCGGTGGTATCGGTCAGCGAAAGGAGCACTTGCACGAGCGCGATGCCGTCGGCATAGCAATGATGGATGCGCGCAACGACGGCGCTGCCGCCGTGGTAGCTCTCGATCAGATGGAATTGCCACAGCGGCTTGGTCTGGTCGAGTGGCGTCGATGCGAGGTTGCTCACGAAGCGTTCGAGCTCGGGCTTGCCCGCACCACCCGGCAATGCGGACAGGCGCACATGCCCGTCGAGATCGAAATCCGCATCGTCTTCCCAGATCGCTCCGGTGGCGCCGTCCACGGCCTTCTGGCGAAAACGTGGATACGAAAGAAAGCGTTGCTTGATGACCTTGCGCAAGCGCTCGATCGACATTGGCGTGTCGAACATCAGCACGCCGGTGATCATCATCAGGTTGGTCGGTTTTTCCATCCGCAGCCATGCGGTATCCACGCGCGACATCGGCTCACGACGGATCTTCTGTTCGGTCTGCCTGGCCATCGCATGATTTCCACGGAAACTCACCGGATCGATGCGGCCAGTGAATCATGCGGCGAGGAACAGCGTCAACGCTGCACTGCGGCGGGTTTCGACATCGCATAAGCGGACAGCGCAGCATCCCGACTGGTCTTCAGATCGACGACTGGTTGGCGTGGGTAGTCTGGCGCATGCCGCGCGAGCAATTCCGGATGCTTCCACGGCTCGAACAATGCCGCGTCAGGCAACGTCGCAAACTCCGGCACCCAACGTCGCACATACATTCCCGCCGGATCGAACTTCAATGCCTGCAACACCGGATTGAACACGCGGAAATACGGTGCCGCATCCGCGCCGGTGCCGGCTGTCCATTGCCAACCCTGGGTGTTGTTCGCGAGGTCGGCATCGACGAGCGTGTCCCAGAACCAACGCGCACCATGCAACCAATGCATGCGCAGATTTTTGGTCAAAAAACTCGCAACCACCATGCGCACGCGGTTGTGCATCCAGCCGGTTTGCCAGAGTTGGCGCATGCCCGCATCGACCAGCGGAACGCCGGTGCGGCCACGTTGCCAGGCATCGAGCAACACAGACTCGGGATCGGCCCACGCAAAACCATTGAAACGCGCGTTGAGATTCGCGTCGGTTGTCTGAGCAAAATGATAAAGCAAATGATGCGAAAACTCGCGCCAGCCGAGTTCGCGGATGTAACCGGCGCTGTTTGCTGCAGTGCGGGCGTCGTGTTGCGCGGCTTGTAGTGTCTGCATGATCCGGCGTGGCGAAATTTCGCCGAAATGCAGGTGCGGCGACAGTCTGGATGTCCCGTCGGCAGCGGGTAGGTTGCGTTGCGTTCGATAGTGTTTCAGAACAGGATCGACACACTGTGCCAGCCGCGCCTGTGCGCCATCCTTGCCTGGCTGCCAGTGCTCCCAGAACCCGGCGTCCCAGGCTGGCGAAGGCGGTGGAATCAATGCATTGACTGCTCTCGATGCGATCGCCGCATCGACGAGTGGCAATGCGCTGGGTGGTTCCACGAGCGTTGACGCATCGAGTCGCGCGAGAGTGTTACGCCAGAACGGCGTGAACACGCGATACGGATCGCCTTGCTGCGTTGCTATCGTCCACGGCTCGCAAAGCAACGCGGAGTTATGACTTTCCACATGCACACCGCGCGCGCGCAGTGTTTGCTTGACTGCTGCATCGCGTGCGATGCATGCAGGTTCGTAGCGACGACTCCAATAGACCGCTTCGGCGTCGGTGTCTTCGATCAGTTGTTCGAGCGCCGCAAGGCTCGGACCGGCACGCAGGATGAGTCGAGATCCCCGTGCGCGCAACGCCTCATCCAACGCCGCAAGCGAGCGCCGTAACCAGGCGAGTGATGCCGCGCCTGGCGACCACGGCGTTTCCTCGGCAGGCGCATGCACATAAACCGGCACGACGTGATGCCCGGCGCGCAATGCGGACTGCAACGCAGGATGGTCGTCGAGGCGCAGGTCGCGACGGAACCAGATCAGTGCGGTGGACATGCGGCTGTTTCCGATGCGCGACGGATCGCGCGTTACCCCATCCTGCGATGCGACCTGTCAATCCTCGGTGAAACGCACACGCCGCGTAATGGAACAAGTCAGTTCATAGGAAATCGTGCCAGCCGCAGTGGCGATTTCCTCGACTGGAAGTTGCGGCCCCCACAAAACGACCTGATCCCCGACCCGGGCATTCGGTGCACCGCGCAGGTCGAGTGTCATCAGGTCCATCGATACTCGTCCGACGATCGGTACGCGCACGTCACCGCTTGCCGCGCTCTTGAGCAAGGCCGGCGTCCCCGCCGGGACGCTGCGTGGATAGCCGTCGCCGTAGCCAATTGCGGCCACACCGATATCCATGTCTTCCGGGCATATCCAAGTCGCGGAATAGCCGACCGGTTCACCCTTGTGCACGCGGTTGATTGCGATCAGTCGCGTTGTCAGTGTCATTGCTGGCTGCAATCCGAAATCCGCACCGGTCTTGCCATTGACCACCGATAGTCCATACAACGCGCCGCCAGCACGCACCCAGTCCGCATGCGTTGAAGGCCAGCCAAGCACGCCTGCGGAATTCGCAAGCGAACGGACACCGTCGAAATCGGTGACTTTCTCGAATAATGCGATTTGCGCTTGCGTCTGCGCGCTGTCGAATGCATCCGAGCTCGCAAAATGAGTCATCAGCGCGATCTCGGGCGCGACGTTGCGCAAGGCGGCGAGTCGCGCATGGATTTTCTTCGCGCTTTCGACCGGAAAGCCGAGGCGATGCATGCCGGTGTCGAGCTTGAGCCAGACATGCACGTGTTGCGCATGAAAAGGTGCCTGCGCTGCATCAGCTTCCAGCATTTCAAGCTGGATATCATGGTGTACGACTGTATCCACATCCAGCGCACGCATGAGTGCGAGATCGGCAGGATCGTCGAAACCTGACAGCAACACGATGCGGTTCGACAAACCCGCAGCGCGGATACGCTCGGCATCCGCAAGTGCAGCAACACCGAACGCATCTGCCCCTGCCAGTGCACGCGCAACACGTTCGAGCCCGTGTCCATAGCCATCTGCCTTGACCACCGCCATCACCTTGCTGTGTGGCGCCATCGCACGCACACGCGCGAGGTTGTGGCGGAGCGCATCGATGTGGATGATTGCGGTGGTGGGTCGGCTCATGCGCGACAGTTTATCCGCACGATGCTTTCAAGCGCAGAAAATCACTCGAAGCTGCCAACGCTATCCCGCGCAAGATTGTCGAAGCGCGTGTATTCGCCGAAGAAACGCAGATCGACCTTGCCGGTCGGGCCGTTACGCTGTTTGGCGATGATGATTTCGGCGAGGCCTTTCTTGTCGAGGTCGGTCTTGTTGTAGACCTCGTCGCGGTAGATGAACATGATCACGTCGGCGTCCTGCTCGATGCCGCCGGATTCGCGTAGGTCGGACATCACTGGCCGCTTGTCAGTGCGCGATTCGAGGCTGCGATTAAGTTGGGACAGTGCGAGCACTGGCACTTTCAATTCTTTTGCGAGTCCCTTGAGGCTGCGCGAGATTTCGGAGATCTCGTTGGTGCGGTTGTCGTTCATGCCCGGCACCTGCATCAGTTGCAGGTAATCGACCACGATCAGGCCGAGATCGTGGTCGCGCTTGAGCCGGCGCGCGCGTCCACGCAGATCCACCGGCGAAAGACCAGGGGTGTCGTCGATGAATATCTTGACTTCGGACAGCATGCGGATCGCGCTGTTGACGCGCGACCAGTCCTCGTCCTCGAGTTGGCCGGTGCGCAGGCGCTGCGCGTTGACGCGACCCATCGACGAGATCAGGCGGAACGCGAGTTGCGATGCCGACATTTCCATCGAGAAGATCGCGACGGCTTTCTTTGATTTCAGCGCGGCGTATTCGGCGATGTTCACGGCCAGGGCCGTCTTGCCCATCGACGGGCGCGCGGCGAGGATGATCAGATCGGTCGGTTGCAAGCCGGCGGTCAACTCATCCAGGTCGAGGAAGCCTGTAGGCAAACCGGTGACGCTGCCCTGGCTTTCGTAGCGTTCCTGCAACACCTGGAACGCATCCTTCATCGCCTCGCGCAGCGAGACGTAATCCTTGCGTCCCTTGTCGCCGAGTTCGGCGATCTTGAACACGCGTTCCTCGGCCTTGTCGAGCACGTCCTTGATCGGCACATTGCCCGGCTGGAAGCCGTCGTTGACGATTTCGGTGCCGGCCTGGATCAACCGCCGCAATACGGATTTCTCGCGCACGATGTCGGCATACGCGCTGATGTTCGCAGCCGATGGCGTGGTGCTCGCAAGTTCGATCAGATAAGCACTGCCGCCGATTTTCTCCGCCAGTCCGCTGGCGTCGAACCATTCGCCGAGGGTGACCACGTCGAACGGTTTGTTCTTGCGTGCGAGATCGCAGATCGCTTCAAAGATCAGCTGATGGTCGTTGCGGTAAAAGTCTTCCTTGCTGAGTTGGTCGCCGACATGATCCAGCGACTCGGGCGCGAGCATCAGCCCGCCGAGCACGGCTTGCTCGGCATCCACCGATTGCGGCGGTACTCGCAACGATTCGATGCGGTTGTCGAATTGCGCGCTGTTGCGCTCGTCGGTGCGAAAGCCCTGACGCGATGGCATGGAAGTGACGACCTGGGATGCTGGGGGATGACGCACGATCATAGAGCCGGAACCTCACCGAGCGTTGCAGACAACTCTGTGGATAACCGGTGCGCATCTCATCGAGCGAGACGCAGCGCAGTTTTCAGTAGAAAAATATTTTGACCGCCATGGATGGCGGGCATGCCGGAAACGCAGGAGCGGTTTCCGGCTCACTTCCTCTGCCTCGCACATCCATGTGCATCAGCCGCTCCTGCGCGTCCTGCGATGTGCATGGAAGCACGAGTGTCGGGCAAAGGCAGGATGCCAGGAGCCGACCGCTCGCGGCGACCGCAGGGAGTGCAGAGCCATTCGCACATCCATGTGCATCAGCCGCTCCTGCGCGTCCTGTGCGCGCGGCATTCGCACATCCATGTGCATCAAAATGACGACGGACGCCGCAGCGCCCGTCGAAGATCTTTCTTGAACTCGAACCTTACGCCTCAGGTACGACCGTTACCTTGACGGTGGTTTCGACATCGGCGTGCAGATGCACGAGGATCTCGAACTCGCCGGTGCGGCGCAGCGGGCCTTCGCCCATCACGACTTCGCTCTTGTTGAGCGGATGCCCGGCGGCGGTGAACGCTTCGGCGATATCGCGCGGGCCAACCGAACCGTACAGCTTGCCTTCGGTCGAGGAGTTCGCCTTGAGCGTGACGCTGGCGCCTTCCAGGGTGGCCTTGCGGGCTTCGGCTGCGGCGTGGATGTCGTTGGCCTTGGCTTCGTAATCGGCGCGGCGCGCCTCGAACTCGGCGATGTTCTTCGCGGTCGCCGGCACAGCGCGGCCGTACGGAATCAGGAAGTTGCGGCCGTAGCCCGGCTTTACATTGACCTTGTCACCGAGGGCGCCGAGATTGACGACTTTCTGCAGCAGGATGAGTTGCATGGTGTTGCTCCGTATTCGTTAGCGGACCGAAGTCCGCAACTGATGGCTGTCCGAATGGATCAGGATGAAACCTCTAACCAGAAATCCAAAACTCAAATCCCATGGATTTCCAAGAGGAAAGCTCTTGTTGAATCCCCGCACAAGTACGTGCGGTCTCGACAGGCATTCATGCGCAGCCGTTTCAGTTGTTGCAAGCGCTGAAACCGGCACGCGCATGGAGGCGCGCCAAGCTTAACTGGTGTGGCTGTCGCAGTACGGGATCAACGCGAGGAAGCGCGCACGCTTGACCGCAGTCTGCAACTGACGCTGGTAGCGCGCCTTGGTGCCGGTGATGCGGCTCGGCACGATCTTGCCGGTTTCGGTCAGGTACTGGCGCAAGGTGTTGAGATCCTTGTAGTCGATCTCGGTGATGCCCTCGGCGGTGAACTTGCAGAATTTGCGGCGACGGAAGAACTTGGACATGGCTGGGTTCCTTGAATAAAGGTTCAGGCGTCTGCGCCGACGGCGCCGCCTTCGAAGGATTCATCCCGACGCGGGCGCTCTTGGCGCTCCGGACGGTCGCCGCGATCACCACGATCGCCCCTGTCACCACGGTCGCCTCGATCACCCCTGTCACCACGGTCGCTCTTCTCGTCCTTCATCTTCATGATGAACGACTGTTCGATGTCGGCACCGTCGCGCTTGGTCACCAGGTGGCGCAGCACTGCGTCGTTGAAGCGGAAACCGTCAACCAGTTCGGTCAACGCCTTCTGGCCGCACTCGACGTTGAGCATCACGTAGTGCGCCTTGACCAGGTTGTTGATCGGATACGCGAGCTGGCGGCGACCCCAGTCTTCAAGACGATGAACCTGGCCGGCACCTTCGCCGGTATCGGTGGTGATCAGCGTCTTGTAACGCTCGATCATCGCCGGGACTTGTTCGCTCTGATCCGGATGGACCATGAACACGATTTCGTAATGACGCATTCGTTTGTTTCCTTGAGAAAGTCGGTCGAGTGACCGGGTCAGCCCCCCAACGTGATGGTGGGGCAAGGGCTTCCACGCCAAAGGTTACGGCGGGAAGCCGCGCAGTATGGCAGATAAGCGGAATACCAAGCAAATGAGATGGCCCCGAAGTACTGGCCGCAGACTGGAGCCGTTTCGCATCGGCACCGAAAGTTCAGTGCGTTGGCTCGGCCCTGTGTGCGCTGGCGTACAGACGTGCCTGAACAATGCCCCGCAATGTGCATTTGCAGGAGATCGTCCATGCAGCGTCGTTGATCCAGATCAACTCGCGGTCTTGGCGGGCGCAATAGACTCAATCAATCCGGATCCATTCTAGTCAGCCAGATTCAATCCAGTGAGTAACCATCATGACCACACCTGTCTCGTCGCGCCGCCGCTTTCTCATCCACGCTGCAGTGGCGACTGTCGCCTTGCCGCTGGCCATCCGCCTGATCGGTGAAGCCCAAGCCGCCGGTCTGCCCAAGCTTCCCCTCGACAACCCCCAAGCCAAGGCACTGGGATATACCGAGGATGCGAGCACGACCAAGCTTCCGAGCCACAAAGCAGGCAGTAGCTGTTCGAATTGCCAGTTCTTCACTGCGGCAACCGGCGCTTGCACATTGTTTGCCGGTTTCAGCGTGTCGCCAAAGGGTTGGTGCTCTGCCTGGGCCAAGAAGCCAGCCTGAGCAGCATCGTCGCATCCAGCAATGACCGACTGCGGTACGTGGGGAGATCACAGTGACTGCTTTGAATGCCTATCCGCAAGGTCGCGAACAAGCACGCTTGCCTCGATTTCGGTTTTGCGAGCGAGTTCCGAAGTCTCTGGCCGTCTTTTTCGGGCTGATCGCCATCGCAGCGACACTGTGGCCCACTCCGTCTTTGGCACTGCCAATCTTCAACCGCCAGACCGGACAGAACTGCGTGGCCTGCCACGCAGGCGGCCAGTTTCCCGAATTAACGCCTTACGGCCGCCTGTTCAAACTCACGGGTTACACGATTGGCAAGCGCACAATTCCGCTGTCCGCCATGGCCGTGGTGAGCGATTCACGTGTTTTCAATATTTCCAAGAGTGACGATCCCAAAGCCGATTTTCAGAAGAATAATTCGCCGATCTTCGCGACCGGCAGCGTGTTCGCCGCTGGCAAGATTACCGACAACATTGGTACCTTTTTGCAGGTTACATACGATAACTATGCTGCCCAATCGGACGACGGCAAGTTTCACGGCCACAGTGGCGCCGACAACATGGAAATCCGCTACGCCGATCGCGTCGTCGATGCGAAGCGCGACTGGATCTGGGGCATCAGCGCCAACAACAATCCGTCGTTTGCGGACCCGTGGAACACCGCAGCCGCCTGGATGCAATACGTGCCGGTGCCAAGCCCCACCAGCAGCCGTTTCATCGACGGCACCACGCCCTATCCAGGCTTTGCTGCGGGCGGCAATCTTTCCGGCATCACCGGCTACGCGTTCTTCAACCAGATGCTGTACGTGGAGTTGGGTGGCTACCGCACGGCCCAGGGACTGACGTCCTTCATGAGTGCCGGTACGGCCGAGGGCGACAAGACCAAACTGCAAGGCACTAATCCCTATTGGCGATTGGCTCTGAGCCATGCGTGGGGACCGCACAATCTCATGGTCGGCACCTCCGGCATGATCGCCGACGTCTTCGACGACCCGCTCGACGCTGCGGACTCGGCCAGCGTCCACCATTTCAGGGATATCGGTTTCGATGCCCAGTACCAGTACCTGCTCGATCCACATACAGTGACCGCGCAACTTGCCTACATGCGCGACAACCATCGCTATCCGGGCTTTCTGGCCAACCAGCCGGTGGACGATGTCAACGGCAATCCGTTGCCGAACACGAATGCCGTCGACAAGACCAATGTGCTACGCGCCAAGGTGAGCTACATCTACGACGCCAAGTATGGCGGCAGTCTTGCGCATTTCAGCCAGACCGGCACCACCAATTCGGCGCTGTACGATCCGACTCGCGTCGGCGGGAATATCTCGGGCAATCCAGCCGTACGCGGCTGGACTTACGAAGTCTTCTGGACTCCGCTCCAGTACGCCCGCATCGGTCTCCAGTACACGAGATACAACAAGTTCAATGGCGCGTCGGACAACTACGACGGACAGGGGCGCAATGCCAGCGACAACAATTCGCTGTTCCTCTATCTCTGGGGTGCGTACTGATTGTCCGGCGCGGGAGACGCTCTCGCGTCACCGCGATCCACCCGCACACACCGATGGCACTGAGGTTTCTGGAGGACGGAATGAGCACGACACGTTTGGTCATCGCGGCGCTCTTGATCGGCTCGGCCGCCGGTTGCGCAAACCTGGAACGTTCACGTGATACCGGCAATCCCAATGTAGCCGGAGCAACGCTGGCGATGCAGGTGTGTTCGAACTGCCACGGCCCGACCGGAAACAGCATTTCTCCCAATTTTCCGAATCTGGCAGCCCAGCAGGAGTCGTATCTCGCCGCGCAACTGCACGAATTCAAAGGTCATAGTCGCGAAGATCCTGCGGGCTTTGAATACATGTGGGGGCTGAGCCACAACCTCAGCGACAAGCAAATCCGGGAACTCGCCGCGCATTTCGCGGGCGAAAAACTCGAGCGCGCTCCCATCGAGGGAAGACCCGAACGCATCGCGGCTGGGAAAGCCGTCTTTACCTCAGGCGTTCCGGACAAGAGCGTTCCGGCTTGTTCCAGTTGCCACGGCCCGGACGGAATGGGCAACGCAGAAGCTCCGCGCATTGCCGGCCAGCACCTTGATTACCTGACCAAGCAGTTGAAGGTCCTGCAGCAGACCGACCAGCGGCCACAAGGCGTGGTCATGAAGACCATCGCTCATGGGCTTACCGCGCAGAACATCAAGGACGTGTCGGCTTACCTGCAGGCGATGCCGAATCAGTAGGACTGCCGGACACTCCGCGATCTCAGGGGGCCATCAAGCTGCCTTGATGGTGAAACTCTCTCCGCAGCCGCATTCGGCATCCGCGTTCGGGTTGCGGAATGCGAACTGGGCGTTGAGGCCTTGCTTCACGAAGTCGATCTCGGTGCCCTGCACCAGCGGCAGGCTCGCAGCATCCACGATCACCCGCACACCGGACACGTCGAACACGGTGTCGTCCGGGTGGGAGTGTTCGGCCAGATCCATCACGTAACCCCAGCCCGAACAGCCAGTGCGGCGTACGCCGAAGCGCAGCCCGATCCGGCTGGGGCTTGCAGCGAGATAGCTGCGGGCGCGTTCCAGTGCAGCGGGAGTCATGGTGATGCTCATGGACTGATTATACCCGTGGGGGTTAGCTACAGGCGTTCCAGACGCCTGTGTGCATTTCCCACATCCATGTGGGTCGCGGCTATCATGCACGGCTTCGATATGCGTTTGATCGCGAGGTTTGCAAGGCCATGGCGGAAACAGATGCGACAGTAGTGAGCGTTGCGCAAGCGCTTGCAGGAAAGGCGCTCGCCGGCAGCACCGTCAGCGTGCGCGGCTGGGTACGCACGCGGCGCGATTCCAAGGCTGGCCTGTCCTTCGTGAACGTCAGCGATGGTTCCTGCTTCCATCCGATCCAGATCGTCGCGACGGCGGCTCTTTCCAACTACGAATCCGAAGTGAAGCGACTCACCGCAGGCTGCGCGGTCATCGCAACCGGCCAGCTTGTCGCGTCGCAAGGCCAAGGCCAGGCGTTCGAGATCCAGGCCGGCGCAATCGAAGTCGTCGGCTGGGTGGACGATCCGGAGACCTATCCGATCCAGCCCAAGGCGCATTCGCTGGAATTCCTGCGCGAGGTCGCGCACCTGCGCCCGCGCACCAATCTGTTCGGCGCGGTCGCGCGCATTCGCGATTGCCTCGCCCAAGCCGTACACCGGTTCTTCCACGAGAACGGCTACTTCTGGATTAACACGCCGATCATCACGACCTCCGACGCTGAGGGTGCGGGCCAGATGTTCCGCGTGTCCACGCTCGACATGGCGAACCTGCCGCGCGACGACAAGGGCGCGGTGGATTTTTCGCAGGACTTCTTCGGTAAGGAAACGTTCCTCACCGTATCAGGGCAGCTCAACGTCGAAGCGTATTGCCTCGCGCTGAGCAAGGTCTACACCTTCGGCCCAACCTTCCGCGCCGAGAACTCCAACACCTCGCGCCACCTCGCCGAGTTCTGGATGATCGAGCCGGAGCTTGCCTTTGCCGACCTAAACGACAACGCAGATCTTGCCGAATCCTTCCTGAAATATGTGTTCAAGGCGGTATTGAACGAGCGCGCCGACGACATGGCGTTCATCGCCGAGCGCGTCGAGAAGAACGCAGTCACGAAACTCGAAGCCTTCATCGCCGAGCCGTTCGAGCGCATCGATTACACCGACGCCGTCGCGTTACTACAGAAGTCCGGCCACAAGTTCGACTACCCGGTCGAATGGGGTCTCGACCTGCAGACCGAACACGAGCGCTGGCTCACCGAACAACATGTTGGCAGGCCGGTCGTGGTGATGAACTATCCGGAGCAGATCAAGGCGTTCTACATGCGCCTCAACGATGACGGCCGTACCGTCGCGGCGATGGACGTACTCGCGCCCGGCATCGGCGAGATCATCGGCGGTTCGCAGCGCGAGGAACGCCTCGACATCCTCGACGCGCGTATGGCGCAGTTCGGCCTCGATGGCGCGCACTACGGCTGGTACCGCGACTTCCGCCGATACGGCACCGTTCCGCACGCGGGCTTCGGCCTCGGCTTCGAACGGTTGGTGGTGTACGTCTGCGGGTTGTCGAACATCCGCGACGCGATCCCCTACCCGCGCGCGCCGGGTCTGGCAACGTTCTGAGCAATCCACCGATGAAATCGCCGCGCGCCGCACAGATCACCGCATGATCCTCACCCTGTCCCTGCTCGGATTGGCGTTCGCGATCACCGGCCTGATGGCATTCGCGTTTTTCTGGCCAATGACCCTGGTGCATCTGCGCGACCGCTTTCCTGATGTGCACGCACAGCTCGGCACTGCCGGCGTACTCGCGGCTTCCACGCTGATGTGGCTGCTCGCGGGACGTTATCGCGCATCGCGCGATCCCGGGCTCGACGGCCTCGGGACACCGGCACGGCTAGCGCTGATCGTTCTGCTGGCTGGATTGGCCGCAGCCGGTGGCTTCGGACTGATCGCATGGGCCATGAAACCTTGAACATCACGCTGACGGTGACCGCATGAACGACAACGACGCCCCCGATGACAACAGCATCGACGACGCTGAGGCCCACGCTTCCGAACAATGGTGGCTCGCAATGGTCGGCAACCTGCTTGTGTGGGCGCGCATGCGCGTGCGCGCAGGCGGCACCGCCGAGATCTTCGATTGCGACGGCAGGATCGACGTCTACGACAGCGAAGACACCGCGCGTGCCGCGTTGATGGATGCCGAATATCGCTCATTCGATGGCCTCGACGACGACGATGCCGCGCAGATGGGTTTCGACCTCGACGAACTCGAACCGCCGCACGTCGGCAGCGACGACGAGGAAGCATTGCGCGCGGCAATGACGCGGCGGCTGCCATCGCGGGAGTGACCGGTATGTACACGCCACGCGCATTTGTCGAAACCAACCTCGCAGAACTCGACTGGCTCGTTGCAACGAATCCGTTTGCAACCCTGATCACCGTCCGCGATGGCGCGCCAGTCGCAAGCCACTTGCCGGTGTTGTATGTACGCGACGAAGAGCGCGTCGTGTTCCGCGGCCACTGGTCGCGCGCGAATCCGCAGTGGCGCGATGAAGGCGATGCACTGCTGATCCTGCACGGTCCTGATACCTATGTGTCGCCGTCGTGGTATCCCGATAAAGAAGAACAGGCGCGCGTGCCGACCTGGAACTATGCGGTCGCACATATAAGCGGGGCACTGGAAGTCCTCGACGACACTGATGCGCTCGCAGGCATCGTTTCCGAACTCAGCGTGCGCCACGAAACTGCAATTGGATCGGACTGGCGATTTGAACCGGAACACGACAACCACTTTGCCCAGCTCAAGGGCATTGTCGGCTTTCGGCTCGAAGCCACGCGCATTGAACTGAAATTCAAACTCAGTCAGAACCATCCAACCGCGAACCAGCGCAGCGTGATCGCGGCACTGAACAAACAGGACACTCCGGCTGCGCACACGATCGCTGCGTTGATGCAGGCGCGCGTGCTTCGCGCTACCGTGAACGACGACAACGCAACGGAGACTTGAATGGATCTCGACCTCGCCGGCAAACACGCACTCGTCTGCGGCGCATCGCAGGGTATCGGCCTCGCCTCGGCGATCGAACTCGCCAAACTTGGCGCCGACGTCACCCTGCTCGCGCGGCGAGCGGACGTGCTGGAAGAACTGACGGCTCAACTCCCGCGCACGCACGATGCGCAGCAACACGGATGGATCGCAGCAGATGCGGGCGAGACCGCAACCCTTCGGGCGAGCGTCGATGTCCTGGTCGCCGAACGCGCCGTACATGTCCTCATCAATAACAGCGGCGGCCCGCCACCAGGTACGGTGCGCGGCGCGACCGAAGATGCATTCCTTGCCGCGTATCGCGCGCACCTGCTGGCAAACCAGACGCTGGCTGAAGCCGTCGTCCCCGGCATGATCGCCGCCGGCTACGGCCGCATTATCAACATCATCTCAACATCGGTGAAGGAACCCATCGCCGGCATCGGCGTGTCGAATGTGACACGAGGCGCAGTGGCGAGCTGGGCGAAGACGCTCGCGCGCGAACTCGCGCCGCATGAGATCACCGTCAACAACGTGCTGCCCGGCTCGACGCGCACGCCGCGCATCAAGCAGATCATCGCTGCGCGCTCGCAGAAAACCGGCGATAGCACCGATGCCGTGACCACCGAGATGGAAGCCGAAATTCCGATGGGCCGTTTCGCTGATCCGTCCGAAGTGGCGGCAGCGGTCGCGTTTCTCGCATCGCCGGCAGCGTCGTACATCACCGGCATCAACGTACCAGTGGATGGCGGACGCACGCGCTCGCTGTGAATGTCGTCGGCGCAAATTTTCCAAGCACGCGTCCAGCGGCTAAGCTCGCCAGATGAGCACGATCTTGCGTCTGACCCAGTTGATCGGCAACGAAGCGCGCGCTTGCTGCGATGAGGCCATGCTGGCGGTGCACGAGCCGGCGACCGGCCAGCCGTACGCATTGTGTCCGTCGGGGACAGCGACCGATGTGGACGATGCAGTGCGCGCCGCGCAGGCCGCATTTCCAATCTGGTCGGCGTTGCCGAACGATGCGCGAGCGCGTTGGATATCCCGACTCGCCGATGCGCTTGAGGTGCGCCTGGAAGATTTCGCGCAGGCTGAATCGCGCGATACAGGCAAACCGCTGCGGCTGGTGCGCGAAATCGAGATTCCGCGTGCTATCGCGAACCTGCGTTTCTTCGCCTCCGCCGCGATCCAGTTCGCCAGCGAATCGCACCACGGCCAGGCCGGACTGAACTACACCTTGCGCCAGCCGCTCGGCGCAGTCGCTTGCATCAGCCCTTGGAACCTGCCGCTTTACCTGTTCACCTGGAAAATCGCGCCCGCGCTCGCCGCCGGCAACTGCGTGGTCGCGAAGCCATCGGAAATCACGCCAGTGACTGCGTGGATGCTCGGTGAACTCGCGCGCGAGATCGGTTTTCCTGCAGATGTGTTGAACATCGTGCACGGACTCGGCCCGCTGGTCGGCAACGCACTGGTCGAGCATTCCGGCATCAAGGCGGTCAGTTTCACCGGCAGCACAGTGGTCGGTCGCCAGATCGCCGCACATTGCGGCCCAGCGCTGAAAAAGATGTCGCTTGAACTTGGCGGCAAGAATCCGACCATCGTCTTCGCCGATGCATTCAACGATCAAGCCACGCGCGAGCGCTTGCTCGAGACCGTGGTCCGTTCGGCGTTCCAGAACAGCGGCCAGATCTGCCTGTGCGGCTCGCGCATCCTGGTCGAGCACAGCGTGTACGCGGCGCTCCGCGAGGCATTCGTCGCGCGCGTTCGCAAATTGCATGTCGGCGATCCGTTGGATGCTGCGACCGATCTTGGCCCGCTGGTTTCGCAGGCGCACTACCGGAAAGTGCTCGACTGCATCGACACCGCGAAATCCGAAGGCGGCCGTGTTCTTTGCGGCGGAGAATCGCTCACGATCGATGGCCGTTGCGCTAATGGCTGGTTCATCGCGCCAACCGTGATCGATGGTCTTGGCCCCGACTGCCGCAGCAATACCGAAGAAATCTTCGGCCCGGTGGTCAGCTTGCAACCTTTCGACGACGATGCGCACGCACTCGCGCTCGCGAATGCGACGTCTTACGGACTGTCGGCAAGCGTCTGGACGCAACAACTCGATCGCGCGCATCGCATGGCTGCGGAATTGCGATCGGGCATCGTCTGGATCAACACATGGATGATGCGCGATCTGCGCACACCATTCGGCGGAGTCGGCCAGTCCGGCCTCGGTCGCGAAGGCGGAACGGAAGCGATGCGATTCTTCACCGAACCCAAGAACGTCTGCGTGCAGTTGTGATCGAAACCGTCAAGAACGAAGGAATCCAATGAGCCTGCTGCGATCCCTGCTTGAAAAAAACCGCCTCTGGGCCGAACGCGTCGAGCGCGAGGAACCCGGATTTTTCACGAATCTCGCCGCGCAGCAGGCGCCGGACTATCTGTGGATCGGCTGCTCGGATTCACGCGTGCCGGCCAACCAGATCACCGGCTTGGCGCCGGGCGAAGTCTTCGTGCATCGCAATGTCGCGAACATCGTCGCGCACGGCGATCTCAACTGCCTGTCCACCGTGCAATTCGCTGTGGATGTGCTCAAGGTCGAGCACATCATCGTCTGCGGCCACTACGGTTGCGGCGGCGTGCATGCGACGCTTGACGGCTTGCGTCTCGGGCTCGTCGATAACTGGCTGCATCATGTGCGCGACGTCATGCAGCGGCACGAATCGCTGCTGCGCGCGTTTCCGATCAACGAGCGCGCGGATCGTCTGTGCGAACTCAACGTGATCGAGCAAGTCGTCAACGTCTGCCAATCAACGGTCGTCCAGGACGCATGGCGGCGCGGACAGACACTCGAAGTGCATGGCTGGATTTACAGCGTCAACGACGGTCGTATTCGCGAAATCGGCATCGGCGCGGATTCGGCGGACGGACTCGGCACCGCCTACGAAGACGCGCTCGCAGCCGTGCGCGCGATGGGCGAATCGCGTTCGGAACCGTCCCAATCCGAGTCGGCCCAATGAACGAGAGCGTCCAGACCCACGCTGCCCCTGCTCCAGTCGGGGCGTACCCACACGCGCGTCGCGTGGCGAATTTGTTGTTCCTGTCCGGCATCGGTCCTCGAATACCAGGCAGCAATGTCATCCCTGGCAACATGCATGCAGCCGATGACAGCCTCGCAAGCTACGACATCGCCGCACAATGCAGGCAGGTATTCGCGAACGTGCGCATTGTGCTCAAAGCCAGTGGCGCACAGTGGGAAGATCTCGTCGACGTCACCGTCTATCTCACCGACATGGCGCGCGACTTCAAGATCTACAACGCAGTCTGGGCCGAACACTTTCCCGATGCCGCGACCGCGCCGTGCCGCACCACACTCGGCATCACAGCGCTGCCGACGCCAATCGCGATCGAACTAAAATGCGTCGCGCAGATTTCGGAGTACCGCTGATGTTGCCGCCACCGATCGATTTCCAGAAATGGATCGACGCCAATCGCCACCTGCTCAAGCCACCAGTCGGCAACAAGTGCATCGTCGATGGCGACTTCATCATCATGATCGTCGGTGGCCCAAACCTGCGCACCGACTACCACGTTGAGGAAGGCCCGGAATTCTTCCACCAGATCGAAGGCGAGATGATCCTGCGCGTGCAGGACGACGGTGGCGTGCGCGACATACCGATCCGCGCAGGCGAAATTTTCTACCTGCCGCCGCGCGTGCCGCATTCGCCGCAACGCATGGCGGGCGGTATTGGCCTCGTCATCGAACGTCGCCGATTGCCAAACGAGAAAGACGGCTTGCAATGGTATTGCGAAAGTTGCAATCACAAGATCTACGAAGAATATTTCCACCTCCACCAAATCGAAACCGATTTCCCGCCGGTATTCGAGCGTTTCTATCGGAGCATCGAACATCGGACTTGCGCGAGATGCGGCGCACTGCATCCACGTCCCGCACACTTCGAGGACGACGCGCAGCTTGATCCGACGTAGTCAGGAAGAATTCATCTTTCGCATCAATGGCCTGTCACGGGACTTGACTTGGAATTCATGCAACCCAAGGTGCTGATATCGCCGTTGCTATCCATGAAGACGGCATTATCCTCATCGAGAAAGGCAAACCCGGAATTGATCGTCGCGTATGCGTCCGGTAGTGATGGCAACAGACTAAAGATTCCCAACTTCCAAGTCCCGTCAGGACTTTGCCGTACTGAATAGACCGCACCAGCAAAACCTGCTTCAAACGGAGCGCTGGCGACAACAAAAGTTTCCCCCTTGAAGGGAAGGATGAAATTAACTCCCATCCGCGCAAGTAACTGCGGCTGCGCTGCACCGTCTTCAAGGAAGCCCAACGCGCCTTCAGATTCAACTCCGAGGCATCCGACAATCCAGCCGTTTGCGACGCGCCGACTTGCAGTTAGACCTTCATGGCACCAAGACGAAAGCTTGGTGATGTCGACGCGTGGGAGAGGTTGACGCTTGGCGGGATGCCAATCGATCCTGGCAATATCACCGGACTTCAATCGATAGCGTCGAGAAGGAAAACCATCTTTCGTGCACTTCGGTTGTCGATGATCGACAGCACAGGCGCCTATGCACACCACCACATCACTCGTGTTACCCGGCTTTCCAGCCAACGCGTCGGCAGCCTCTTTGCGGATGCGGCCTGACCAGTACGAGTTGGCGATCTGCTTCAACGCGTCGCGAGCTTGCGCACTGCGGTCGACAAACCTTCCCAATGCCTGGACCGCTGCTTCGCTCGTCACCCAATCTCTTGGCGTAATCGAGTCAACCAGCTCCTGTGTAGCCTGGACAAGATCGAACTTGCCGATGACCGACGCTGCTGCCGCGCGGTTACCCCACCTCGGGTGATGCAGCGTACGTTTCAGGACCGGCAATAGTTCAGCGGCGTTTTCGCGCTGATTCAGAATCAAATCTTCCCAACTCCAGCTCCATGCATCAGGCCTGTCCAGCAGTAGCTGTAGAACCTCGACGCCCCTGCGATCGCCGGATGCTACCAGTGCACGTTGTGCGCTCCATGCAAGATCCTGATTGGGCGCCTGCGCATATGCGGCGATCACTGGCGCTACGGGCTTTAATGCCGTACCGACGTCGTCGAAGATGCGCAAGGTTTCCACGAGTTGTTTCGTATCGAGCCCATGACGCGCAATCAGGCCAGCCAGTAGATCGACCATGGCTTCCTCTGGCGGTGGGATTTTCATGTCGCCAGATGTTCCACATTCCTGAGATATCTTGTCCCATTCTGCTGCAAGTGCGCCGATAGGCCATCGCAGACGATCACTGTGCGCGAGCCTCAAGTAGAAATCCGTGGCAGCCATGCAGCCATGCTTCGATGACGGTACACCCGAAAAGACCAAACCTTCGGATGACCAGTCATCGCACGTGATATTCGATAAAGCTTCGCTAGCCCAAGCATCGCGTGGCTGTCCATCATGCAAGAGTCGTGGCGCGAGGAAACGGGCGCGTGGGCCAAGCAGACCAATGGCGTGCGTGGCGATTGCCACGATTTCCGGATGCGGCGAATCCAGCGACGCAACGACAAATGCGAATGCCTTGGGTATTGCAGTTGGTGGTGCGGGAGACTGACCGATTCCAGTTCAACCAGCTTCCCCGCCATCGGGGCGGTTTTTGGCATTCACGATCCTCGCCAGACAGCTCCGGTCGCAATACATTGCTGATCTCCCGAGTCAGGGCGACAGCATCCGGCCTGAGCGCACCTTGGAACTGCGTATCTCGATAGGACGAAAGCTCGGCCTGCCAATGCGCATTGGGGGTGCCAGCCGCTTGCAACAACAAAACGACGGGAAGGAGTAGTTGCATCAGCAGTTTCCATCAAACAAAGCATGCACAAACTATGCTAACTCTGTCTGCCTTACCATCGAAAGAGATCTCAAGTAACGATGGCTGACCTCCATTCGCCTTCATGCTGCAGAACCCATACGCTTGATGAGTCAGTACAGCTAAACTGCGCACATGCTCAAGATCGACGTCCATGCCCATATCCTGCCGCGCGATTGGCCGGATCTCGCGACCAGATACGGTGACGATCGCTTCCCGGTGATCCATCACACCGATCGCGGCCACCGCATTTACAAGGACGGCAAATTCTTCCGCGAGATTTTCCCGAAGACCTGGGACGCCGAGGAACGCATCGCCGACTACGCGCACTTCGGCGTGCAGGTGCAGGTGATCAGTACGGTGCCGGTAATGTTCAGCTACTGGGCCAAGCCGCAGCACGCGTTCGAGTTGCATCAATCGTTGAACGACCACATGGCCGCGATCTGCCGCAAGCATCCGCGCCATTACGCCGGCATCGGCACGGTGCCGTTGCAGTCGCCGCGGCTCGCGGTGCAGGAACTTGAACGCTGCATGGACCAACTCGATCTGCAAGGCGTGCAAATCGGCAGCCACGTCAACGACTGGAACCTGGACGCACCCGAACTGTTCGATTTTTTTGTGGCCGCGAGCGAACTCGGCGCAGCGATCTTGGTGCATCCATGGGACATGATGGGCAAGGACAGCATGCCGAAATACTGGCTGCCTTGGCTGGTCGGGATGCCCGCCGAACAGGCACGCGCGGCGTGCTGCCTGATCTTCGGCGGAGTGCTTGAGCGATTGCCGAAACTCAAGATCTGCTTCGCCCATGGCGGCGGCAGCTTTCCGTACACCATCGGCCGCATCGAGCACGGATTCCGCATGCGACCGGACCTCGTCGCGACCGACAATCCGCGCAATCCGCGCGAATACCTCGATCGCGTATTTTTCGATTCATGGGTTGCGGATGATCGCGCTCTGCGCTACCTGATCGATACCGTCGGCATCGATCGCGTGATGATGGGCACCGATTACCCGTTCCCGCTCGGCGAGCAGGAACCCGGCAGCTTCATTGACGGATTGGGCTTGTCCCATGCGGAACAAGCACGCATCTATCACGGCACCGCGCTCGACTGGCTTGGGTTATCGGCATCGCGCTTCGGAGAGAATGCGTGAGCGACGCGTTCACGGAAACCGATGCGCTTGCGCGCGACGCTGTCGATCCGTTGCGCGCGTTTCGCGATGAGTTCCTGATTCCACCAGCAACCGATCCGTCGCTCGATCCGCAATCGCAACTCTACTTCGCCGGCAACTCGCTGGGCTTGCAGCCGCGCGGCGTGCGCGATGCACTGCTGACTGAGCTCGACGATTGGGCGCGACTCGGCGTCGAAGCGCATTTCCACGGCCGCCATCCGTGGATGCCGTACCACGAGGAAGTGCGTGTGCATCTCGCAGAAATCGCGGGCGCTTTGCCGTCCGAAGTGGTGGCCATGAATTCGCTGACCACAAACCTGCACCTGATGATGGTCAGCTTCTATCGACCGACGGCCGAGCGCTACAAAATCCTGATCGAGGCCGGTGCATTTCCGTCCGATCATCATGCGATGGAATCGCAGATCCGTTTCCACGGCTTCGATCCGGCGACCGCATTGATCGAACTCGAGGGTGATCCCGACACCGGACTCGTCGGTATCGAAGCGATCGAGCGCGCGCTCACCGAACACGGATCGCGCATCGCGCTCGTGATGTGGCCCGGCGTGCAATACCGCACCGGCGAAGCATTCGACCTTGCGGCGATCGCGAAACTCGCGCACAAGCATGGCTGTGCGGTCGGTTTCGATCTCGCTCACGCCGCCGGCAACCTGTCGCTCGCGCTGCACGACAGCGGCGCCGATTTCGCGGTGTGGTGCAGCTACAAGTATTTGAACTCGGGACCTGGAGCGGTCGCTGGTTGCTTCGTGCACGATCGTCACGCACGCGCCGATGTGCCCCGCTTCGCTGGCTGGTGGGGACACGATCAGACCACGCGCTTCAAGATGGGGCCGGAATTCGTGCCGACCCCTGGCGCCGACGGCTGGCAGCTCAGCAACCCTCCGATCCTCGCGCTAGCGCCGCTACGCGCGTCGCTTGATGTGTTCCATCGCGCCGGCATTAAAAATCTGCGCGTGAAATCAGTTCAATTGACCACTTATCTCGAATCGCTGATCCGTACGCACCTTGCTGGAATACTGGAAACCCTCACGCCTGCGCAAAGCGAGCGTCGTGGCTGCCAATTGAGCCTGCGCGTGGCGGGCGGTCGCACTCGCGGCCGCGCGCTGTTCGAGCATCTCGTCGCACGCGGCATCATCGGCGACTGGCGCGAACCCGATGTGATCCGCGTCGCCCCCACTCCGTTGTATAACCGCTACATCGACGCGTGGAAGCTCGTCGATGCAATCGCAGCTTGGCGTGATGCGGCCTGAATCCGGCAAGACCATCATCATAGCGGGCGCGGGCCTCGCCGGCGCGTTGCTCGCGACCTTGCTGGCGCGCGCTGGCTGGTCGGTGGATATCTTTGAAAAACGCTCCGATTGTCGTGCAATCGGCTTCGAAGGCGGGCGTTCGATCAATCTTGCGCTCGCCGAACGCGGACTGCATGCGCTGCGGCAGGCGGGATTGCATCAAGCCGTGCTCGACCAAGCGGTGATGATGCGCGGGCGCATGGTGCATTTCATCGACGGCCGCATCGACCTGCAGCGTTACGGCAAGGACGACAGTGAAGTCATCTGGTCGGTGCATCGCGGTCGGTTGAACCTGCTGTTGCTGGATGCTGCAGAAGCAGCAGGTGCGCAACTGTTTTTCGACACCCGACTTGATGCAGTCGATTTCGAAAAAAAGACGATGCGACTTGCGAACGATCGCGATCACACCACCCGCGATGCGACTTTCGACGTGCTCATCGGTGCAGATGGCGCCGGCTCGGCGTTGCGTGGCGCGATCGATGCAATCGCTCCACTCGGTGAGCGTTTTGAATCGCTCGGTCACGGCTACAAGGAACTCGAGATACCGCCGGCAGCAGATGACGGCTTTCGCATCGAACCCAACGCGTTGCATATATGGCCGCGTGGACGCTACATGTGCATTGCACTGCCGAACACCGAGCACACATTCACGGTGACGCTGTTCCTGCCGATGCATGCCCGGGATGGCGCGCCTGGTTTCGACATGATTCCCGATCCGGACGCCGCGCGTATCCTGTTCGCGCATGACTTTGCCGATGCGTTGCCGCTGATTCCGGAGTTCGACGCCGATTGGTCGCACAACCCCATCGGAATGCTGAGTACGCTTTACCTGGATCGCTGGCATCTCGATGGTCGGGCCGTGTTGATTGGCGACGCTGCGCACGCGATGGTGCCGTTCCACGGCCAAGGCATGAATTGCGCATTCGAGGATTGCGTTGCACTGGCTCGTCACATCGCCGAAGCAGACGATTTCGCCGCAGCGTTCGCTGCATTCGAAGCGGAACGGCTCCCCAACGCGCGTGCGATCCAGCAGATGGCGCTCGAAAATTACCTCGAAATGCGCGACCGTGTGGACGATGCAGACTATCTGTTGCAGCGCGAACTTGAGCGCCTGCTTGCCATACGGCATCCGAATCGTTTCGTACCGCGTTACGCGATGGTGACGTTCCACCGGATTCCCTACGCGATCGCGTTCACGCGGGGTGCGATCCAGCGCGAACTGCTGGTGGCGGCAACGCTGGGCAAGTCGCGCATAGAGGACGTGGATCTGGTGATGCTGGATCGAGCCATCGTCGACAAGCTGACGGTTCTGCCGAGCGATCGCGACCGGAACGGATGAGCGCGACTTTCCGGCCACCATACCCGCCGTGCGAGCGCAACTAATCTTATGGCCGCAACATTCTATTGGTACGACCTTGAAACATACGGCAGCGATCCGCGCCGCACCCGCATAGCCCAATTCGCTGGATTGCGTACCGACGAGGATCTCAATCCCATCGATGAACCGCTGGTGTTGTACTGCAAGCCAGCCGACGATCTGCTGCCCTCTCCCGAAGCCACGCTGATCACCGGGATCACGCCGCAATACGCACTGCGCGATGGTATCAGCGAAGCCGAACTGATCGGCCACGTTTTCGACGAATTCGCGCAACCGCAGACCTGTACCGTTGGATACAACTCGTTGCGCTTCGACGACGAATTCGTGCGCTATGCGCTATACCGCAATTTCCACGATCCCTACGAGCGCGAATGGCGCGGCGGCAATTCGCGTTGGGACTTGCTGGACTTTTTTCGGCTTGCCCATGCGCTGCGACCGGATGGCATGCTGTGGCCGTTGCGTGAGGATGGCGCGCCGAGCTTCAAGCTCACGCACCTGAGCGCCGCGAACGGCATCGGCCACGAACACGCGCACGATGCGCTGGCGGACGTGCAGGCGCTGGTGGGACTCGCAAAAAAACTGAAGCAGGCACAACCGCGACTGTTCGATTATTACCTCGGCATGCGCGATAAACGCCGTGTGGCTTCGCTGCTGGATGTCACGCAGATGACGCCGGTGCTGCATGTCTCCGGCAAATACTCGGCTGCACGCGGCAGCGCCGCACTGGTCGCGCCGATCTGCCGCCATCCGCAAATCGAGTCGCGGGTGATCGTGTTCGACCTTGATGCTGATCCGGAGGCGCTGCTTGCGCTCGATCCAGACGACATCGCGGACAGGCTTTACACGCCGACCGCCGATCTGCCAGAAGGCGAGTCGCGGATTCCGCTGAAGGAAATTCACCTCAATCGCTGCCCTGCCCTGGTCGCGTTGGAACATTTACGAGCCGAGGATTATTCGCGGTTGTGCATCGATCCGGATCTTGCGCAGCGGCGCGTCGAAGCGCTGCGTGCCGCCGTTGGGCTCGCAACGAAAGTGCGGCAAGTCTATGCACGACCGCACGCTGCGCGCGCGACCGATGCGGATGCCGCGTTGTACGACGGCTTCGTTCCCGATCACGACAAGCGTCTGTTCCAGCAGATACGCGCTGCCGCTCCCAAAGCGCTGCCTGGGTTCGCCACACAATTGCAGGATCCGCGCATGGTCGAACTCGTGTTCCGATACCAGGCCCGCAACTGGCCACAGTCGTTGGACACCGCGCAGCAAACGCGCTGGGATGCGTATCGCCATAGGCGGCTGGATAGCGACATCGGCCTTTCCGAATATTCGTTCGAGACCTGCGCTGCGAGCATTGCGGATTTGCGCGTGCGACATGTTGACGATGGCCGCGCGCAGATATTGCTTGATGCGCTGGAGGATTGGACTCACAAAATCTCCACAAGCTTGCCTTGAGCCGCGACAGCACTTACGAGGAACGCACGCATATGCCGATCTACTTCACCGACAAGACCTTCAAGTTTCAGCGTGCTCTGGCGAAGAACAATACGCGTGAATGGTTCACGTCCCACAAGGCTGATTACGAGGAACATTTGCGCCAACCGTTCCTGCGTTTGATCACCGATTTGCAGGCGCCGCTTGCGACGATCAGCACGCATTTCCGCTCCGACCCCAAGCCAATGGGCGGCTCGCTGTTCCGCATTCATCGCGACACCCGGTTTGCGAACGACAAGACACCGTACAAGACGTGGTCGGGAGCGCGGTTCTTCCATGAGCGCATCAAGGTCGCGTCGTCAGAGGCAACCCTGCAACGACAGAGGACAGCGGTAGAAGCTCCCTCCTTCTATCTGCACATCGCTCCCGGCGACTGCTTTCTCGGCGGCGGACTCTGGCATCCGGAGCCGGCAACGCAACGCTGCATCCGCGATTTCATCGTCGAGAATCCGGAGAGCTGGAAGAAAGCCGTGCGCTCGCCCGCGTTCCGTCGCAAGTACACGTTGCACGCCGAATCACTCGCGCGCGCGCCGCGTGGCTATCCGGTCGACCACGAACTGATCGACGACCTCAAGCGCAAAAACTACGTCGCGATGGCGCCGCTCGACGATGCGACCGCCACCGGCGCACGTCTGCTCAAAGCCGTGTCCGACGGATTGCGCGGTAGTGCGCCGCTGGTCGATTACATCTGCGCAGCGCTGGATCTGGAATTCTGATGCGCATTCGATTCGCATTCTCATTCGCGCGAGTTCAGTGCGGCGAGGCTGCCATATGCACTTCAACTGAATGAATGCGGCCGTCGTCCACCAGCATGATCGTGCGTTCGGCTTGGTCGACGCCGTCTAGAAGCACCTCGCACGTGTCTTGCGTTGAGGCGCTTTGCGCGACAGCGATGCGATAGGTTGCATTGCCGTATCGGTATTCCATTGTGTACTCCGGCCAATCGGCGGGAATGCATGGCGCGATGCGCAGCAGATCACCCTTGCGATGCAGCCCAAGCAGTGATTCCACGATCAGCCGGTACATCCAGCCGGCTGAGCCGGTGTACCAGGTCCAGCCGCCACGGCCGGTGTGCGGAGCGACCGCGTACACATCGGCAGCGGCGACGTAAGGTTCGACCTTGTAGATCGCGATTTTCTCAGCCGCGTCGCCGTGGTGGACCGGATTGATCAACCGCAGCAATTCCCAGGCTTTGTCGCACTCGCCGAGTTCAGCGAAAGCCATCGTCGCCCACACTGCGGCATGCGTGTACTGCCCGCCGTTTTCGCGCACGCCG
Source organism: Lysobacterales bacterium (assembly GCA_038316385.1). Classification (GTDB taxonomy): domain Bacteria; phylum Pseudomonadota; class Gammaproteobacteria; order Xanthomonadales; family Xanthomonadaceae; genus SZAS-103. The sequence goes on from JBBQAN010000013.1 coordinate 35,668, forward strand.
GGAACATAGGCAGCGATGTAACCCGGATCGTGGTAATCGGGGCCGTGCGCCGCGCTGCGGTCGAAGGGCGGGTCGAGTAGTTGCACGATCTGCGTATCGCGATGCACCAGATGCGCATCGAGCGAACCCATCGCTTGCCGCGCGCGTTGCGGATCGCCCGCGCCGGAGAGCACCGACCAGCTCTGTGCAATCGAATCGATCGCGCATTCGGCGTTGCCGTTCGCGCCAAGCGGCGTGCCATCATCGAACCAAGCGCGTCGGTACCAGGCGCCGTCCCATGCATGGGCTTCAATCGCCACGCGCAAGGCTTCCGCATCGTTGAGGCAGTGCTCCGCGAAACCGGCGTCGTCACGCAGACGCGCGAGCGCGCTGAAACGCATCAGCACGTCGTAAAGGAAGAACGCGAGCCACACGCTTTCGCCCTTGCCGGCGGCGCCGACACGGTTCATGCCGTCGTTCCAGTCGCCCGCGCCAATCAGCGGCAATCCGTTTGGGCCGCGCAGTGCGAGTCCGTGCTGGATCGCGCGCACGCAATGCCGATAGAGGTTTTCGCGCTGCGGCGAACGCACCGGCAAGTCGTAATACGATTCCTCGTCTGCAGCGAGCGGGCGGCCTTCGATGTAAGAGGCGGTTTCGTCCAGCACGCTGCGATCTCCGGTGACTTCGACGTAACGACAGGCCGCAAACGGAAGCCAGAGGTAATCGTCGGAACAATGCGTGCGTACACCGCGATCCTGCGGCGGATGCCACCAGTGCTGCGCGTCGCCTTCCGGGAACTGATGCGCGGCGCAGCGCAGCAGATGCTGACGCACGAGTTCCGGTGCGGCATGCACCATCGCCATCGCGTCCTGCAACTGGTCGCGGAATCCGTATGCGCCCCCCGATTGATAGAAACCGCTGCGGCCCCAGAATCGCGACGCGATCACCTGATACAACAGCCAGCCGTTGGCGAGCGCGTTCACCGCAGAATCCGGCGTGGACACCTGCACGGTTCCCAATGTGCGCCGCCAATGCGCGTGGACGGCGTCGAGCGCTTTCTGCGCGGCTTCGGCATCGCGCGACATGCGCACCAAGGAAAGCGCCACGCGATCGTCGCGCGCAGCACCGAGTCGGAACACGACGGAATGTTCTAGTTCGTCGATCAGCGCCACCGTGATACCGATCGCCGCGCATGGGTCGAGGCCGGCGCCAAGACGCCCGGACAACTTCACCCGTCCGAGCGCGGCAGGTTTGCGCAAAGTGCCATTGCGGCCAATGAACTCCGTGCGATCACCGGTCACGCTGCGTACGCTCTCATCGACGTCGAAGAATCCGACTCGGCCCTCGAACTCCGTGTTGTAGGGATTCCGTCCCAGCAGCGCACCAGTCTCGGCATCCTGTTCGGTCACCACATGCATCAACGATTTCCCGCGCAGGTCGCCGAGCACCCATTCGACATAGCCGATCACGCTGATCCGGCGGGTTCGCCCGGACAGATTGCGCAATTTCATCACCGCATACTTGATCGGTGCGTCGATCGCGACATAGATCCACAGCTCGCTCGCGATGCCATCCTCGATATGCTCGTAAACGCTGTAGCCGAAGCCGTGACGGATCCGATATGCGCCCTCGCCTCGACACGGCAGTGGCGTCGGTGACCAGACGCGGCCGCTATCCTCGTCGCGCAGGTAATACGCCTCGCCGCACGGATCGGAGATCGGATCGTTGTGCCACGGTGTGAGCCGGAACTCATGTGCATTCTCGGCCCAGGAATAACCGGGGCCGGCTTCGCTCACCACGCAACCAAATTGCGGGTTCGCCAATACATTGCACCACGGCGCAGGTGTCTGCTGTCCCGCTTCGACGGTGATGACGTATTCGCGGCCATCTTCCGAGAATCCGCCTAAACCGTTGTCGTGCTGCACAGCGATCGCTTCAAGCGCGAATGCAGGCGATGGCTCATACACGATCTGGCTTGGTACATGCCGCGCAGGCAACGCATCGGGCGGTTTGCGCCGGGCGACTTGTTCGGCGAGCGTGCCGTGTGCATCGTTGAGCACCAGCCGCGCAACCGATTGCAACAGGATACGGTCCTCGGTACTCATCTGCTGCGCCGGACGCACAAAAATTCCGCCAGGCTTGTCGATCGCGTTGGCCTCGATCCCGGCCGCGATCAAGCCCATGATCTGATCCTGCAACACCTGCCGATATCCCGCGTGATCCTCGTTCCAGATCACCAGATCCACGATCAACCCTTTCAGCCGCCAGTAGGCATGCGCCTGCACGACCTGACGCACCAGATCGATGCGCTCCGGATCTGCGATCTGCAACAACACGATCGGGAGGTCGCCGGAAATCGCATGGCCCCATAGCCCGGACTGGCTGCGTCGGTTCTTGATGAGCGTGCCCGCATCTGCGCGCAAGGCCGGATTCGCATGCAGGATCGAACCGGCCATCCGTTCGTAGAGCTGCGCATCGGACTGGCTCGCATTGAGCTGGCGACGCACAACGTGGCTGTGCGTCCAGGCCAGATCGAACACGCGATCGGCAAGATGGCGGTCGCGGTATTTTTCGATCAACACCACGCATGCTTCGCGATCGTCGCCGACGCCGGTCACGTAATCGATCACCGCGACCTGATCGGGCTCGAACACGATGCGCGCACGGATCGCGGCAACCGGATCGAGCACCGAGCCGTCCGTGTCCGACAGCTCATCAACTTCCAGCGCCTGCGGGTGCGCCAGATCGCGGCCGCGACCGATGAAACGCGCACGATCGGTTTCATAGGAAATCTCCTGGATGTCGGCGCCATGCACAGCGATCAGATGGAACATCCACGGCGATGGGTCCTGTTCGGCCTGCGGCCTGCGATTGCACAAGATCGCCTGTTTCGGACGCAACAATTCGGTCTGCACGAACAACTTGCTGAAAGCCGGATGCGCAGCATCAGATGCAGCCGCCGCAAGCACGACTTCAGCATAGCTGGTCAGCTCGATGGTGCGTCGCGTGCGACTGCGGTTGGTGATCGTGATGCGGCGCAGTTCGATGTCGTCCTCTGGCGACACCACGATTTCGGTATGCGTATCGATGCCGTTCCTGCGGCCGCGAAATTCCGCGCGTCCATCGGAAAAAATGGCTTCATATCCTTCCACCAATACGCACGCCGGTTGATAGGCGGCGGACCAGAATGTGTCGCTCTCCACGTCGCGAAGGTAACAAAAACTGCCAGTCGCATCGCAGGTCGCGTCTTCGCGCCAACGCGTTACGGCCATTTCGCGCAACTGGCTGTAGCCGCCGCCGGCGCTAGTCACCATCAGGTGATAGCGCCCGTTCGACAGCATCTGTATCGCGGGGATCGCAGTGTCCGGGCTATTGAACACGCGCAGCCGGGTTTCAGCCGGCTCGACGATCAATCCGGCTCCGAGCGACTCGGCGATATGCGGCTGGACCGTCGCGGTGCGCGGAATGCGTTCCTGCAACAGCAGCATGGTCGCCTGGAAATGACGGTTGGCCTCGAAGCGCCGTTGCATTGGCTGATCGAGCAGCACATACGCGAGCGACAGCAAGCTCATGCCCTGGTGGTGCGCCATGAAAGAGCGGACTACCGCCGCGTTCTCGCCACGCGGCAGCCGCGCCGGCGTGAAATCGATCGCTTCGTACAAACCGAATACGCCGCTGTAGCCTGCTGCGGTCATCCGTTGCAGATTCGCACACGCCTGTTCCGGCGCGACCATGAGCGCCATCACTGACGCATATGGCGCGATCACCAGATCCTGCGCGAGTCCGCGCTTGAGACCGAGGCCAGGCACACCGAATGCGCGGTATTGATAATTGAGTTGCGCGTCCAGCGTGTTGTAGCCCGACTCCGAAATACCCCACGGCACGCCGCGCTGACGTCCGTAATCGATCTGCCGCGCGACCGCCGCGCGCATGGTTGCGTCGAGCAAGGTGTCGTCGAAACCGGGCATGACCAATTGTGGCATCAGGTATTCGAACATCGAGCCGCTCCACGACAGCAACAGCGGTTCGCCATCGGCGCTGGTGAGTTGGCGGCCGAGCGCGAACCAGCTTTCCTGCGGTAGTTCCCCCTGCGCGATCGCGATGAAACTGCACAACCGCGCTTCGGATGCGAGCAGATCGTAATAGCCATCGTCAAGCCGTCGTTCGTCCACGTTGTAGCCGATCGACAACAGATGGCGCGCGCGATCGTAAAGAAAATCGTATTCCATCTCGGCCATCTCGCAGGCCATGCGCGCGAGTTGATGGAGTTGCGAGATACGCGCGGTCGCATGCTCTGAGCCGTGCCGCGCGAGTTCGCGCAAACTTGGCAGCGCTGCAAGCCCATCTGGTTGCCTCGCACCCGATTCGAGCCAGGGCGCACACGACTGCAGGTCGGCGATCGCATCGCGACACTGCGCGAACAAACTGTGTGCCCACAGCGAAGCCTCCTCTGCATCCGCCGACACGCCGTCGCAGAGCGCCTCGGCGGCGATTGCAATTCGCTGCAGCGCCGCATATGCGTCGGGCAATGTCGTCTGCGGTTGCGTGCGTTCAGCATCGAGCACGGTGCGAAATGCAACACGCAATTCCGTCGGGACGGCGTCGGCGTGCTCGCACAGGACGCCGAAGGTGTCAGCCACTCCGGTGAAACTACGCGGATTGAACAGCGGCGCATCCGCAAGCATCACCAGGCCTTCGGTGAGCACCAGCAAATGTCCGGCAAGATTGCCGCTGTCCACGGTGGACACGTAGCGCGGCGCAAGCGGTTTCAGCGTCTGAGTGTCGTACCAGTTGTAGAAGTGCCCGCGATGTCGGTCAAGCGTTGTCAGCGTGCCCAGCGTCGCCGTGCTGCGCTCGAGCAGTTTCGTGGTAGCGATGTAACCGAAATCGTGCGCCGCGAGATTCGCGAGCAGCGACAATCCGATATTCGTTGGCGAGGTGCGGTGCGCGACCACATACAGCGGATGCTCTTGCATGTTGTCCGGCGGCAACCAATGATCGTCGGGGCCGACGTTGCTCTCGAAGAAAGCCCACGTGCGCCGCGCAAGCCGCCCCAAAAACCGCAGTTGCTCGGTACCCAATTCTGGTATGGGACGCGGCAGCACACGGCTCACCCACCAGGTCAGTGCCGGTGCAAACAGCCACAACGCCAGGATCGGTGCCGCGACCGCCAGCGTCTCCGGACGCGCATGCGCAATCCACGCCGCAAGCGCGACCGCGAGCGTCGGAGCGATCCACATCGTGCGATACGAAGCGAACATATCGGTGCGTTGCTTGCGTTCGACTTCGCTGGACGGGTTCCACCGCAACAGGTGCCGGTGGCTGACTAACAACCGCCACAGGGTGCGCACGATGGCATCCAGGGCGAACCACGCCTCGTACGGAAGACAGGCAAGATGCAGCCCAACCCGTGCGGCATGCCGTCCCGCCGAATGCGCGATCTCGCCCACATGCATGCGCAACGTGATTTCATCGGACTTGCGGAACAAACCCAGCGCCAGTGCAGCAAACGGCGCAATCATCAGCAATCCGAGCAGCGACAGCGTCCACCACAACGCATCGTGCAGCGCGATCCAGCCGGCGATCAGCAACGTCAGCAGCGCCAATGGCGCCAGACTGCGGCGCAGGTTGTCGAACACCTTCCATTGCGATAATCCCGATAGCGGATTGGATTCGCGCGAGCCGTCTTCGCGACGCACGCGCCGTAACAGCCAAGGCAGCAATTGCCAGTCGCCGCGAATCCAGCGGTGTCGGCGCGCGACATCGGTCGCGTAGCGCGCCGGATAGTCTTCGTACAATTGCGCATCGCTCATCAAGCCTGAGCGTGCATAGCAACCTTCAAGCAGATCGTGGCTTAGAATTGCGTTGTCGGGGAAACGTCCGCCCAAGGCGCGCTCGAAGGCCTCCACGTCGTACACGCCCTTGCCAATGAACGAGCCTTCGCCGAACAAATCCTGATACACATCGGAAACCGCACGCGTATAAGGATCGATGCCAGGCTCGCCGCCGTACCAGCGCGCATAGCGCGAACGCTGCGCACCCGACAAGCTCGTACCGACGCGCGGCTGCAGGATTCCGTAACCTTCGACGATGCGGCCGGAGCGTTCGTCCCAGCGCGCACGATTGAGAGGATGCGCGAGCGTACCGACGAATTCCAGCGCCGCATCGCGCGGTAACCGGGTGTCGGTATCGAGCGTGATGACGTAGCGCACATTGCCGAGCGCGCCGGCGTCGCCCTCGATCAATGCGAAGGGCGACGCATCGCCATTGCGCAGCAACCCATTGAGATCGGCAAGCTTGCCGCGCTTGCGTTCATGGCCCATCCACACGCGTTCGCGCTCGTTCCATGTGCGCGCCCGGTGCAGCAGAAAAAACCTGTCCTCACGGCCATCAGCGTATTTCAGATTGAGGTCCGCAATGCGCTGCTGCGCAAGTTGCAGGATCGTTGCATCGTCCGGCATCGTTTGCTGCGCGGCGTCGAGAAAATCAGTGAGCAGCGCGAACTGGATATGCGGTCCGCGATTGGCCAGAAATCGCACTTCCAGCTCTTCGATCAGTCGCTCCACTCCGGCCGCGCTGCCCAACATCGTCGGCACCACCACGAGTGTGCGCGCTTCGACTGGCAGTCCATCCGAATAATCCATGCGCGGCAACGGATGCGGCGCAACCAGCAAGGTCGCTGTCCAGTTCACCAGCGCCAGCGCCAGCTCGCTCGCAACCAATGCACTCGGCAACGCAAGCAGCCATAACGGCCAGCCGTGCCATCCGTCCGCGCGTATCTGCAACAATAATGCGGCGCTGACCAGTAACGTCAACAATGCGATCGGTGCGAAGAAACTCCACAAAGGTATGCGTCCCGCGCGACGACGCGGACGCAATCGCAGCGGTGCGCGATACGCGATATCGCGTTGCAACTGCGACAAACCATCGCCGATCAGGTAATGGCCCACATGCGCGGCGACCGCTTCTTCGCCGTGTTCGGCGACGCCCCTTTGCGCAAGCGACACCGCCTGCTGCGCGATCTGCACTTCGGTCATCTCGCAGCGCCGCGCCAGTCTCTCGACGACGTGGCGGTAACGGTCGCGCGTTGCGAAATCCATCCGCGTGTAGGCGCCCGCTGGGTCGTTGCGCAACGCATGCTCGACCACGCTCATCGTCTCGACGAATTCGCGCCAGTCCATCCCCGACAGATAACGCAGGCTGCCGATGCTGTTGCTGATCGATACCTGGTCGGCGGCCTGTTGCTGGTTTTCAGCCTGCACAAGTTGCTCGATGGTCTGGCCCGATTCGCTCAGCCATTGCTCGATCCAGCTCAACGGCAGCGCAAGCGCCGAACTTTGCCCCTGCAATCGCCGCGTCAGTTCGGCCACGAACGAGCTCGCTTGCGGTGGCTCCGAGCGCGCCATGTCGGCGATCACCAACACCAGATTTTTCGGATCGCTCTGCGCGACCTCAGTCATCCGATCGGCCCATTCGTCGGCGACGTTGCGATCGATGCGATCGACAATCACGCGTGAGCCGACCCGGCGCAGGTTCTCGATCAATGCCAACCGCAGCATGATCGGAATCGCCCACAACTCGCCGAGTGCAAGCGGTGCGACCGACTGATACGACGCGACGAATCGGCTGAGCGTTTCGGTATCGACACGACCATCGCCATGCGAGATGGCTTCCAGCGCGATGTCGTAAACGCGCGGAAAACCAGCCGACGGGCCATCGGTCAGTCGCGGCAATTCGCGGCTGTAGTTTTTTGGCAGATGCCGTTTGGCGGTGCGGATCTGTTCTTCGATCAGATAATAATTGTCGAGCAGCCATTCGCATGCCGGCGTGATCCGACGGCTAGCGGCCACCGCTTCAGCCAGCAGGTCACAGGCTTGCACCAGCAAGTATTCATTGGACGACAGACGCGCGAGCAGTTGGTCGGGTGCGCGACCGGAGCTGATCTTGTGCGAACGCGCGAGCGCACGGCCATGGCGCTCCATTTGGTCGGCACTGAACAATTCCGATCGCAGCGGCAATTCCTGCGCCGCATCCTCACGCGTGGAACGGGCACCGTGCATCGCTTGGCGTACGCGCAACCATGCCTCAACGATCGCCTCGCGGCTTGCGATCATGCAAAGTCACCGATCCGTGGCGAGACCGCTTGTTCCATGACCCAATGATGTCACATTGAGCAGCCGCGACCGTGAAAATTCTCGCGCTAGGTAAGCCGGACAGCCCTTGATTTTCCCGAAAAAACGTCTATTCGTTCGATATGCCGTGCGGCACATGGCCGGCAGCGACGTGACGGCGGGCGCTGTCGATGTTGTGCTGCGAATCGTCGAAGAAGATATCCGCGCCGAATGCTTCCAGGAAAGGTCCCTTGTCGCGTCCGCCGAGAAACAGTGCTTCGTCGAGGCGTACGCCCCATTCGCGCAAGGTCAGGATCACGCGCTTGTGCGCGGGCGCCGAACGCGCGGTGACGAGCGCAGTGCGGATCGGCGAATCCACCGCCGGAAACGCCTGCTGCAATCGGTGCAGCGCCGCGAGAAATTCCTTGAAGGGGCCGCCCGATAGCGGTGTGTGCGCGAGCGCGGCTTCATTGCGTGAGAACGCAGTGAGTCCCTGTTCGGACGAGATGCGTTCGGATTCGTCGCCGAAGATCACCGCGTCCCCGTCGAATGCGATCCGGAGTTGTGCATGTTCTGAAGGCGTAGCAGTTTCGACAGCGTCATCGCTGCGTGAAGTCAGGATGGTCGCTGCTGCGACACCGTGCTCCAACGTGCGCCGCACCGATGCCGGATTCGCGGACAGGAACAACTGCGCACCAAACGGTTTGATGTAGGGATCGGTCGGCGCACCAGCCGTGAATACCGCACGTACGATACCGAGCTTGTAGTGTTCGATCGAATTGAAGATGCGCAGACCGGTGTCGCTGGAGTTGCGCGAGAGCAGCACCACTTCCACCCGTGGAGCATCAACTGCGGATCCAATATTGAGCGCGAGCAGCTTGCGCACGAGTGGAAACGCTATGCCTTGAGCAAGTACATCGTCCTCGCGCGAGCGCTGAAAATCTGCATACGCATGCACGCCATCGCGCTCGAACAAGGCATGACTGTCCTCGAGATCGAACAGAGCTCGCGCGGTAATCGCGACAATGAGGTGATCGGATGAGCCTGAATTCATGCGGCCATTATCCGCCATCACGTCTCAGGCGGCGAGATGACTATGCGAAGGACTGCGCTGGCAGCAAATCGCGTGTGTCCTTCCCTGGCCGCGTTATTCGCACAGGATCACTCCACCTGTTCCAGTACCTGATCCAAAGGCAACTCGGGATCATAACGCGGTGCGTTTTTCACTTGTTCGCGAGTGAGTTTGATCGCAACCATTCCTTCGAACCAACTCACATCGCGAATCGAATTCGGCGCGATGAGCATCTGATGCCCCAGCCACCAGTTGCTCGTGTACACGATGAGGTATCGGATCTCCCAAGTCCCTTGGTCGAACAAAAAGCCCTGCACATGACCGACCTCTCCGTCGGTTGCGTGGATGCGATAACCCGCCACTACCTTGCAACTGCGCAAGTCGGGATCGAGGGTCCGAACGATGCTGGCATCCACTGGCGCCACATCGGCAAGGGGCTCAACTTGATCGATGACCGGCAGTATCACAGCGGGCGTCGACACGAATTCAGGCATCGCCATCAAATAGGGACTTGGATAATTTCCTGCTCCCCAGAGGCCAGGACCGACCCAATAGAGCGGATAAAGGTAGTGTTCGAGGAACTCGCCTTCATGCTGCCGCGAAACCGGTTTCTCGGTATCGATGTCGGGACTGTTGCTGACCTGATCCATGGTGATCGACGCGGGAAGAGTTCTCTCTTGCCAGTCCGGACTGCCTATACCGATCGGTGAAATCAGCACCTTTCGGCTGGATAGCCAGCTGCCAGTTTCGACAACAAGATAACGTATGACCCACGCATGATCGTCGAAGTAGAAATCCTTGATATGGCCGATGATGCCGTCGCTGGCATGGACAGCGAAGTCGTGCAGCTCGTCGAGCTTGCGTAGCATGAGATATCTCCGTTGAGCGATGGGAACAAGCGCTGCATCCGAGAATGAACCACGACCGGAGCTACGGTCTGTTCGCTAGGCAACGCAACGCATGAAGTCGCGCAGGCTCGTCCGCTCCGTTACGCTCCCGACGGTCCAATCCCGCACATGGAGCCGTTTATGTGCGACACCGAACGGAACGTCACCAACGCCGCGAGTAGATTGGCTCTCGGCGTCGAGGACGACGCGAGAACATGAGAAGGAGAACCACCATGCTCGAACGAATGGAAAATCTTCCCGCCGGAATCGACGGTCTGAAGGCCGTCGGCACGGTCACCAAGGAGGACTACGAAAAGGTCTTTGAGCCCCTGCTGGATGATGCGCGTCGCGATGGGCGTCGTTTGCGCTTCCTCTACGAGATGGGAACTGAATTCGACGGATTTACACCAGGTGCCGCATGGGAAGACGCAAAGCTTGGCCTGCGTTCGATGCGACTTTTCGACGGCTGTGCCATGGTGACCGACATTGCCTGGATTCGCGAGTCGGCGAAGCTGGTTCGGTTCATCCTGCCTTGTCCTGTCCAGGTTTTCAGCAACGAGCAGCGCAAAGAAGCTATCGAGTGGCTTTCCGCACTCCCGGGAGGTGTCGCCACGTCGCACCGGCTGCTTCCGGAATCAGGGGTCATCGTCGTCGAGGTCAGCGCCCCTCTGCGCGCAACCGATTTTGATGCCATCGCGCTCACCGCGGACACCTGGATCCAGGCTCATGGAGACCTGCGCGGAATCGTCATTCATGCTCGCGAGTTCCCGGGCTGGGAAAGCCTGCACGGCTTCTTCAGGCACATGCGTTTCATCCGGAATCACCAACAGAAGGTCGCCAGGGTTGCCTTGGCAACAGACAGCAAGTTGGCCAGTCTCGCGCCTCGCATCGCCGAGTATTTCGTGAAAGCCGAACTGAAAGCGTTCAACTACGACGCACTTGAGAGCGCAATTGCGTGGGCAGCGGGATCGGCCGAATGACCAGAGCCGCTGCCGCATCGATCATCTACGCGACCATGCACGGTCGCTGAAATTTTCTTGTCGCTGGTGTGCGGTATCAGACAGACAAAATCGCGTCCGGCGCGCACGATGGAGTTGAAGGATCTTGCAACTATGCCGTACGGACGCGGCCACGCAGGGACTCGCGATGGGCCGCTAGGATGCGGCCTTCTTGCGAGCAGGAAGATGGATACAGGAGCAAGGAGCCATGTCATGCAGCATCAATGGATTTACAGTTCAAGTTTTCTGCCCTATACGGGCGAACCCATCGAGTTCAGGCTCGAAGAACGCGAGCAGTCGATCACCGGAACCTTTGCCGACGGCGTCTTCCACTCGCATTTGGCCCGCTACAACCGAAGCAACGTAGGATCCTGGCGTAGCCTGGACAGCGCTCCATCGGCACAGCCGTTTGGAGCACCGACATCCACGACAGGCTCGTTCTCGCGAATCTTCCAGCGACTGAAAAACAGTATCTCCCGGAACCACGGCAACGACCTGATGACGCCGCCGCGCGATCGGATCAGAACCGTCGCGATAGCGCCAACCGCATTGCCGAGGACCCACGCGATCGCGCGCGATATAGACAGCAATCAGATGTCGTCATGAGCGCAACTTTTGCTTGCGATTTGCGTTGGCTGCTGTCACGGTCATCAACATGCTGGAGATAGCGACAATCAGCATCCATCGGTTCATGGTCAACGATCAGGAGCAGCACGATGCGCGGTGTCATCAAGTTCGATCTCTTCATCGCGTGCGTCGCATGTCTGGCATGGACGGCAGCCGTGGCCTTGGTCTACTTCCTCATGCCAAGGGCCAATTACAGCATCACCATGTTCGTCCTGATCGGCGGAGCTGCCCTGCTGTTTCCGTGGGTCTTCATCGTCTGGACAATCCTGCACCGAGCGATGAGCAAAGCCGATGCGATCGCCAAATCCGACGACACCTGACCCATATCCGTAGCGGATGCAGGCCAATGCTGCTCAATGGCATGACAATGCCTGCATGATTACGATCAACTCACGAACTGCTCGTTGAGAATCCGCTCCTCAAGATTGTGCTCCGGATCGAACAACAAGGTCACGCTGTGCGTCGTCGATTCGCGCACGCGGACTTCGGTGACATCGCGTACTTCGTGCGAATCGGCGGTGGCGCTCATCGGTCGCTTGTCGGGATCGAGCACTTCGAACAGCACTTCGGTATCCGAACGCAGCAGTGCTCCGCGCCAGCGACGTGGACGGAACGCGGCGATCGGGGTGAGCGCGATCACGTTCGATCCGAGCGGCAGGATCGGCCCGTGTGCGGAAAAATTGTATGCGGTGCTGCCGGCCGGCGTCGCCACCAGCACGCCATCGCAGACCAGTTCGTCGAGCCGTGCGCGATCGTTGAGATGGATGCGAAGATGCGCGGCCTGGCGCGTCTGCCGCAGCAACGAGACTTCGTTGTAAGCAAGGGAGAACACCGTCGCGCCGGATTCGGTGATTGCGGTCATCTCCAGCGGCCGCAGGTGCGCAGGATGCGCGGCGGCGATGCGCTCGATGAGTCCATCGGATTGATAGTGGTTCATCAGGAAACCGACCGCGCCGAGTTTCATGCCGTACACCGGCAATCCGCGCGGACCGTACCGATGCAAGGTCTGCAGCATGAAGCCGTCGCCGCCGAGCGCGCACAGCACATCGGCATCGTCTGGCTCGTGTTGGCCGTGTGCGGACTGCAATTCGGCAAGTGCGAGCTGCGATTCGGCTGCGCGACTGGCAAGGAAAGCGATGCGTGGCAATGCGGTCATCGGCTGCTCCATGGCTCAGGGACAGCATAGCAACGTCGTGACGCGACTGGCGCGCGGATTCCGTCCATGGTTCGACATGCTCACCACGAACGGAATCAAGTCAGTCATCTCTGCACGTCATCCGGCCACTCGCAGCGCTCGTGGCGTTCGTACGGATGCGAACCAGTGGTTCGCAATCAATCCGTACTCACCCCCTTGATGCCAACTGCGACATCCGCTGCACGGCGACCGAAGCGGTTGGATAGTCCAGCGTCTTTTGGGCCGAAAGCTCTCTGAGCATCGACAGGGTAAAGCGCAGCGATTGGTCATCGCGATCGAGCCATGCCCTCACCTTTGCGTCCGCGGTCGCGCCCGGCATGCTGAGCGCTTGCGCCACCAGCGTGCGTTGCTGTGCCGCTAATTCGTCGCGCAGCACGCCACGCGCGACTGCATGCCAGCGGCCATCCACAGCGAGCGCATCGATCTGCTGGGCGAGCCACGGCAAGCTCAACGCATCGCCGAGGCGGAAGTAGACCTTCGCGACATCCAGCGTCTTGAGCTTGCGCTCGCGCGCGAGCTCGATGATGTCGCAGCACGGTTCGAGGTATGGCAACGCTGCGAGTTGCAGGGCGAGCGCGTTCGACAACCCCTTCGCTTTCCAGTCGCGAATGCTGGCCTCGTACGCCGGGCGCTGCGACGCCGGCAGGATGCCTTCGCCCGCACGGATATCCTTGAAGCCGTCGTGATAGCGCTCGATCGCACTGGCAATGTCGGGAATCGCCCCGGAGCGCGACAGCAGCCAGCGCGTGAAAGTGCGCTGCATGGACCAGATCACCTGCAAGGCGTCGATCTGCGCCGACTCCGGCACCTTGCCGTCGAGCGCATCGATCTGCGACCACAGCGCGCGGACGTCGAGCGTTTCGCGGGTGATGGTGAACGCCTTGGCGACTTCGCCAGGCGTGCGACCGGTGTCTTCCTGCATGCGCAACATGAAAGTCGCACCCATCCGGTTGACGGTGGAATTGGTGACGACCGTGGCGATGATCTCGCGACGCAGACGGTGACGCTGCATGTGCTCGCCGTATTTCTCGCGTAACGGCTGCGGGAAATAGCGGATGAGTTCGGCCGACAGGTATTTGTCCTCCGGTACATCGGAATTCAGCAATTGCTGGAAGATCACGATCTTTGCGTACGACAACAGGATGCAAAGCTCCGGTCGCGTCAGGCCCTGTCCGCGCGCCTTGCGCGCCAGGAATTCCGCTTCCGAAGGAAGGAATTCAATCTGGCGATCGAGCAGGCCCTGCGATTCCAGGGTGCGGATGAAATGTTGTTTCGAGCCCATCCTCGGCAGGCTCATCCGCTCCATCAGGCTCAGGGTCTGGTTCTGCCGATAGTTGTCGATGAGGACCAATTCGCCGACCTCTTCGGTCATCCGCGCGAGCAATGCGTTGCGTTTCGACTCGGTCAACTCGTTGCGTTTCACCGCATCGTTGAGCAGAATCTTGATGTTGACCTCGTGATCGGAGGTGTCCACGCCGGCCGAGTTGTCGATGAAGTCGGTGTTGAGCAGCACGCCTGCGAAAGCCGCTTCGATGCGGCCGCGCTGGGTGAAGCCGAGATTGCCGCCCTCGCCAACGGTCTTGCAGCGCAGGTCGCCGCCGTTGACGCGTAATGCGTTGTTGGCGCGATCGCCGACATCGGCATTGGTTTCGGCACTGGCCTTGACATAGGTGCCGATGCCTCCGTTCCACAACAGATCGACGGGCGACTTGAGGATCGCCGAGATCAGTTCTGCTGGCGTCATCTGTTCGACGTCCACGTCGATATCGAGCGCGGCCCGCACTTGCGGCGTGATATGGATCGACTTCGCGCTGCGCGGGTACAGCCCGCCGCCTTCGCTGATCAGGCTTTTGTCGTAGTCCTCCCACGACGAGCGCGGCATCGCGAACATGCGCTCGCGTTCGACGAAGGATTTTTCGGCGTCCGGATTCGGATCGAGAAGTATATGGCGATGATCGAACGCGGCGAGCAGACGGATGTGTCGCGACAGCAACATGCCGTTGCCGAACACGTCGCCGGACATGTCGCCGATGCCGACACAGGTGAAATCTTCGGTCTGGCAATCGCGACCCATCGCGCGGAAATGGCGCTTGACCGACTCCCAGGCACCTTTCGCGGTGATGCCCATGCCCTTGTGGTCGTAGCCGACCGAGCCGCCCGAGGCGAACGCATCGCCAAGCCAGAACCCATGCTCGATCGCGATGCCGTTGGCGATATCGGAGAACGTCGCAGTGCCCTTGTCGGCGGCAACGACCAGGTACGGATCGTCGTCGTCATGGCGAACAACGCGCGGCGGATGCACGGTTTTGCCGTCGACGATGTTGTCGGTGATATCCAGCAGCGCATTGATGAAGAGCTTGTAACAGGCGATGCCTTCGGCGAGTTGCGCGTCGCGATCGCCAGTCTTCGGTGGACGCTTCACGTAGAAGCCGCCCTTTGCGCCGACCGGCACGATCACCGTGTTCTTCACCATCTGCGCCTTCACCAGACCGAGCACCTCGGTGCGGAAATCCTCGCGCCGATCCGACCAGCGCAAGCCGCCGCGCGCGACCGGACCGAAGCGCAGATGCACGCCTTCCACGCGCGGCGCGTACACGAATATCTCGCGGTACGGACGCGGTTTCGGCAGATCCGGCACTTTCGACGCATCGAACTTGTAGGCGATGTACTCGCGCGGCT
The DNA here is from genome assembly GCA_038316385.1 of Lysobacterales bacterium. GTDB lineage: Bacteria > Pseudomonadota > Gammaproteobacteria > Xanthomonadales > Xanthomonadaceae > SZAS-103. The sequence continues at coordinate 51,216 of JBBQAN010000013.1, forward strand.
TGCCGTCGTGCAACTGATAGTAGTTCGTGCGCAAGGTCGCGCCGATCACGCCCATGTAGCTACGCAGGATGCGATCCTCGTCTAGGCTGGAGACCTCTTCGAGCATGATCGCGAGCGCGTCCATGCAGGCGTCGATTTGCGCATCGCGATCGAGCCCGCGCGCATAGGCGACTTCCTCGATCAAGGTGCCGGCCGCGTGCTTCACGGTTTCCGGCGTAATTGCGTCGAGCTCGGCGCGCAACTTCTCGCGCGCGGCCTCGTCGATGCTGCCCTTGCCGTCCGCGCCGGCGCTGTGCGTCGGATCGAAACGCGACTCGAACAATTCCACCAGCAAGCGCGCGATCAACGGATAACGGTTGAGCGTGGTTTCCATGTAGGTCTGCGAAAACGGCACGCCGGTTTGCAGCAGGTATTTGCAATAGCCGCGCAGCATCGCGATCTGGCGCCAGCTCAGCCGCGCAGTCAGCAGCAGGCGGTTGAAACCGTCGCTCTCGGCCGTGCCGGCCCAGATGTGCTCGAAGGCTTCCTCGAACGCGGCGCCGACCGCCGCGATATCGACCTCGGCTGCGGTCTGCACTTCGAAATCCTGGATGTTGACGATCTCGCTGCCTTCCCTGCCGCCACCGAGATTGATTTCGTACGGATGCTCGGCGACCACGCGCAGGCCCATGTTCTCCATCATCGGCAGCGCGTCGGACAGGTGAATCGCATCGCCGTTGCGCAACAGCTTGAAGCGCAGCGCATCGGAATTGTTCGGATCGCGGTATAAGCGCTGCTCGAGGTCGAACGGTCCTTTCAGGCGTTCGATCTGGCGCAGGTCGGCCACGGCCCCCGCCGGCGTCACCGCTTCGACATAACTCGCAGGCAACGTCGTCACATAGCGCGTCGCAAGCCGCATGCCTTCATCTTCGCCATTCGCCGCGACCAACTCGTCGCGCAATTCATCGCGCCAGTTGCGTACCACTCTTGCAATCTGCGCTTCGAGTTCTTCGACGTCGATATCGACGTCCGCACCCGGCTTGGATCGGATGATCAGGTGCATCTGCGCCAGCGACGATTCGCCGACATGGAACGTCATATCGACACGATCCCCGTGCAGCGCATCGGTGAGCAAGGCCGAGATGCGGTTGCGATTGTCGGTGTTGAAGCGATCGCGCGGGATATAGGCCAACGCGGAGAAGAAACGCCCATAACGGTCGCGACGCAGGAACAGCTTGCTGCGGCCGCGGTCCTGCACGCCGAGCACGCCCATGGCGGTGCGATACAACTGATCGGCGCTGGACTGAAACAACTCGTCGCGCGGCAAGGTTTCGATGATGTGCCGCAGCGCCTTGCCGTTGTGGCTGCTCTCGCCGTAACCCGATCGCTGCATGACTTCCTGGTAGCGCTGGCGTATCACCGGGATGTCCCAAGGCCGGCGGTTGTAGGCACTGGATGTGTAAAGGCCGAGGAAACGATGCTCGACCGCGGCCTTGCCGTTCTCGTCGTAAACCAGCACGCCGATGTAATCCATGTAACCAGCGCGATGCACGGTCGCGCGCGAATTGGTCTTGGTCAGGATCAGCGCTTCGGATGCTCCGCCCGGCTGATTGGCCGCGAGCGCCGTAGTCGGGCGCGGCCGGTTGTGGCGCAGGTCGCTGCGCAGCAGGCCGAGGCCGCTGCCTTCGACCGCGACCAGCATCTCGGCCTTGCCCTGCTTGACGACCTTGTACTCGCGATAGCCGAGAAAGGTGAAATGATCGTCGGCCGCCCAGCGCAGGAAGGCTTCGATCTCGTTGCGCTGCGCGGCGTCAATAGGCATTGGACGCATCGGCAATTCATCGACGATCCGTAGCATCTGATTACGCATCGCCGACCAGTCGTCGACGCTCGCGCGCACATCCGACAGCACCGACAACACCTGTGCCTGCATCTGCTTGAGGGCGGCCGCATCGTGCTGGCGCTCGACTTCCAGATGGATGATCGATTCGGCCTTTCCGTTGCCCACGCCGGTCAGCTTGCCGCGGCCATCGCGCGTCAGCAGCGGCACCGGGTGCATCAACATGTGCACGCTGAGCCCGTCCTGCGTCATCGCCAGGGTGACGGTATCGACGAGGAATGGCATGTCGTCGTTGACGATCTCGATGACCGTACTCGGTGACGACCATCCATCGCGCGCCTGTTCCGGATTGAACACGCGCACCACTGCCGTGCCGATCTTGCGCGTCTGCAAAAGCGCATACAGGCCATCGGCGATAGCCAGCCAATCGGCGGCTGCGCGCGCAGCCAGGTCGTCGGCGGACACGCGGTCGAACAAGCGCTCGGCAAATCGAAGATAGTCGGCATTCTTTCCCATCGGCCCGCGCTTGATGGCGGCAAGCAGACTGAAAGGATTCGCCAGTTTCGCAGCAATCGATTTCGCTGTGGATGCTTTCGATCCACGCGCCATCGCGGCGACAGCTTTCGGCGCGGACGATTTCGATGCAGCCGTTTTCGGATCGGCAAGTTTCGGATCGGAGCCGGCAGGTATTTTCGCAGTCTTTTTCACGCAAGTTCTTCGGTGCGGGCGAAGTTGCAAGCATACCGGCTGTGACCGATCTACGGCCAGCGTGTTGACTCGCAGTGGCCAGGTACAGCGACCTTGCTGAACTGCCCTACGGTTTCCACGCGCGCTTTTCGGCCGAACGGATACAATCGGCGCATGCCAAGCGCAACCCTCGAACCGATGCCGTCTTCCAGAAACGGTTCATATATGGGCCGCCTGTCGCTCGTGTTCGCCGTCTTGATCGCGATCCTCATCACGATCACCGTGAGCGTGTGGCAGACCACCGAGCATTTTGAAGAGCAATCGGGATGGGTTACGCATGCGCTGGAAGTCGAGAACCTTACCGAGACTGCGCTTGCCCGCCTCGGCAAAATCGCATCCGCCGCTGTGGTGTACTCAGCGATCGGAGCAGCGCCGCGCGCTGCGGAATTCGCAGCCGAATCGCCGAAGCTCGATCAAGACCTGCAAGCTTTGACGGACCTGGTCGCGGACAACCCCGAGCAGACGGCACGCGTACGTTCCTTCACCATTGCCGTGCAAGCGCGGCATGATCTGCTTGAGAAGGCCGTTGCTGCACGGCGTGCGACCGGCATGCTGCCGGAATTACCCGCAGCGGGACCCGTGGATGCGCACCGGATCGCGGACAGCATCATCCTGAGCGAGGAGCAACTGCTGGAGCGCCGCCGGAGCGACGTGCGCGCGACCGCATCAGCGACCCGCATGCTCACTGTCGCAGCCACATTGCTGAGCATCGTTTTCCTCGTAGCGGCATTTCTGGTGATCCGTCGCACGCACGTGCGCCAGATCGAACAACAACAAACGTTGCGCCAAGGCAACGTGCAGTTGCAGGCCGCGCTGGAAAAGTCGCAACGGCTCAGCGACAACATGCAGCAACTGGCGCGCTTCGGCGAATTGTTGCAGACGTGCCGGACCGTGGATGAAATCCGCGAGGGCGTCCAGCATGCGCTCGGTGCACTCCTGCCGGGACTCGGCGGCCGGCTCGCCTTGTTCAATCCGTCGCAGAACCTGCTCGCAATCGGCGCGCACTGGGGCCAGCATGGACTGATCGCCGAGTCGGTGTTCCCACCGGAAGACTGTCTTGCGCTGCGCCGCGGTCAGGCCTATCCGCCGGCCGCCGGCAGTGAAGGATTCGTCTGCAAGCACGTGCAATGGCCGAATCCGGATTTCCCCGATTCGAATTATCTGTGCATTCCACTGGCAGCGCAGGGCGAAGTCATCGGCGTGCTGACACTCGACGCGATGCGCGCGATCGATCCGCACGAACGCAGACTGGCGATTGCCGCTTCCGAACAACTCGCGCTCGCGCTTGCCAACATGCGCTTGCAGGACACTTTGCGCACGCAATCCATCCGCGATCCCCTGACCGGCCTGTTCAACCGCCGCTATCTTGAGGTCTCATTCGAACGCGAACTCCTGCGCGCAACGCGGCGCAAGCTGCCGCTTGCAGTGCTGATGCTCGACATCGACCACTTCAAGCGCTTCAACGACAGCCACGGCCACGATGCGGGTGATGCCTTGCTCGCGCATTTCGCCGAAGTGCTCAAGCGCACGACGCGCAAGGAAGATATCGCCTGCCGTTACGGCGGCGAGGAATTCACGGTCGTGCTGCAGGAAGCCGACGAAACGATCGCCCAACAGCGCGCCGAGCATCTCCGCATCGCCACTGCCGAAATGAGTGTGACGCATCGGCACATGCAACTGGAGCACGTCACCGTATCGATCGGCTATGCCGTGTTCCCGCGCGACGGAAACACCCCCGAAGATCTGCTTCGGCGCGCCGACGTCGCGCTTTACGCCGCCAAGAAGGCCGGCCGCAACCGCGTCGTATCGGCGCTCGACGATAGTGGTGTCGCATCGGCTTGATGCGTCAAAAAAAAACCCGAGCGCCGGATCTCGCTCGTGCCCGCGTAGATATTCGCGTCACAGCGATTGCCTGATCCTCGCTTCGCTCATTCTTCCCTGACGCAATATTCACATTCACACGCGAAGGATGACCAAAGAGCTGCCACGTTTGGAATCGCGTGACTGCTTGTACTCGGCGTGCATGCGCATGCTGCCGCATCTTCCCTACCGCAGCCCAGTCTCATTTCGCGCAATCACCAGCCGCTGAATCTCGCTCGTCCCTTCGTAGATCTCGGTGATCTTCGCATCGCGGAAGTACCGCTCCAGCGGCATCTCTTTCGAGTAGCCCATACCACCATGGATCTGCACGGCCTGGTGGGTGATCCACATTGCGGCTTCGGAGGCGGTGAGCTTGGCGACTGCAGCCTCGGTGCTGAAACGGCCACCATGTTTCTCGGTCTGGCCTTTCGTCCATGCGGCGCGCAGCGTGAGCAATAACGACGCGTCCAGCTTGCATTTCATGTCGGCAATCTTGGCCTGGATCATCTGGCAGCTGCCGTTTGGCTGGCCGAAGCTCTTGCGCTCCTTCACGTAGGCGATGCTCGCCTCGTAGGCGGCGCGCGACAGGCCGATCGCCTGCGAGGCGATGCCGATCCGACCGGCGTCGAGCACGCTCATTGCAACCTTGAAACCCTGACCTTCCGCGCCGAGCACTTCATCGGGCTGCACCATGTAATCGTCGAACTCGATCTCGCAGGTCGCCGAGGCGCGGATGCCGAGCTTGGGTTCGGTTTTGCCGCAACGGAATCCTGCTCGCGCAGTGTCAATCAGAAACGCGGTGATGCCGCGTGCGCCCTTCGCGGGGTCGGTCATTGCGAACAGCACGATGTATTTCGCGACCGGGCCGGAGGTGATCCAGCTCTTCTTGCCGTTGACGACGAAGGTGCCGTCGCCCTGCTTGACCGCCCTGCACTTCATCGCGGTGGCGTCGGAACCTGATTGCGGCTCGGTCAGTGCGAACGCGCCGATCTCTTTCCCCTCGGCAATCGCACGCACGTATTTCTGTTTTTGTTCCTCGGTGCCAAACTTGAGAATACCGTTGCAGAACAGCGAATTGTTGACCGACATGATGGTCGAATGCGCGGCATCAGCGGCAGCGATTTCGACCATCGCGAGTACATAGGCAATCGGATCCATTCCTGCACCGCCATATTCGGCCGGCACCTCGATGCCCATCAAACCATTCTCGCCAAGCAATTTGATATTCGCCAGCGGGAACTCACCGGACTTGTCGAAGCCCTCGGCGCTCGGCGCGATTTTTTCCTGGGCGATGCGCCGCGCTACGTCCTGGATCAACAACTGCTCTTCGGTGAACTGGAAATCCATGGCTCTGCCTCGCGATAACGAATGCATTCATTGTAACGGGTGCGCTTCGGATGTTGCCCGACAACCCGGACAATCAGGCTTTCGACCGCAGATCAGCTTCCACCATATCGATTTCCGACATCGATTCCACGCCACCAGCGGCATCCAGCCAGCGCTGAAAATCCTCACTCGACATCGGCTTGCCCAGCAGATAGCCCTGCGCGATATCGCAATGTGCCTCCTGCAGGAACTCCAGCGTCGCTTCGTCCTCAATGCCTTCTGCGACTACCGACATTCCAAAGCGGTGCGCCAAGTCGATGATGAGATGGCTGATCTCGGCGCACGCAGGTTCGGTGAGCAGATCCGACACGAATGACTTGTCGATCTTCAATTCATCCGCTGGGATATTGCGGAAATAGGCAAGGCAGGAATAGCCCGTTCCAAAGTCGTCGATCGACACTTTTACGCCCATTTCGCGAATCCGCGAGAGAATATTGAAACTCGATTCCGGCGACACCACCAACGAGCGCTCGGTGATCTCAAGAGTCAGGTTGATGCGATCCCTCACCCACAGATTAAGCGCGCTGCCGATGATATCGGCGAGATCCTCATGTGCGACGAGATCCGCCGACACGTTCACCGCAATCGACAGGTCACCAAAATCGTGCTTCCAGTCGCTGGCTTGGCGCAAGGCCGTATTCAAGGCCCACAAGGTCAATGCCTTGATCTGGCCGGTGCGCTCCGCAACCGGGATGAACAGGTCGGGTGAGACCGCGCCCCGGGTACGACTCGTCCAGCGCATCAAGGCCTCAGCGCCCACCGGCTTGCGGGTCCTGCAATCGACCTTCGGTTGGTAATGCATGACCAGTTCACCGCGGGCAAGCGCGTTGGAGAGTTCGATCTCCATGTCCCAATATTCCGAAAGGTTGTCGCTCAGGCTGGTATCAACCGCGAAAGCGTACGGTTCGCGGTTCGAACGTGCTGCGATGACAGCGCGCTCGGCCAGTTGCACGAGGGTGTCGGCATGAGTCGCGTTGATCGGGCAAAGTGCCGCGCCGACGGTCACGCCGACCTTGACCCGGCCTTGGCGCGCTTCAAACGGCAGGTCGAGGAGGCGAAACAATTTCTGGATGGCCAACTCGGCGTGGCCTCGATTCATGATGCCAGGAAGGATCAGAGCAAAACGGTTGTCGCCGATGCGTGCCGCGAAATCATGGGCGCGAGCAACCCGGCCGATCAATGTGCCAACGTGTTGCAGTATCAGATCGCCGAACTCGTACCCGTGGGTATTGTTCATCGCCTTGAAGCCGCCGATATCGACCACCAGCAGCGCAAGCCCGCCGCGTTTTTCATTGGCATAGCCGACCTGCCGCCGGAGCGCAAGAAAAAAACCCCTTCGATTGTGCAGGCCTGTTAAATCGTCGTGCGTCGCATTCATTGGAGCGTCAATCCAGGAATAATTCTTGTGGATCCAGCCCGTACGCACCGTTCGGCAATCCACCCTTCACACCGAGCGGCTGTCCAAGGTCGTCATATTCCACCAGACTCAGATCGAGTGTCACAAAGTCGCTTGCTGGCTGTTTGTCCTTGTCCAGCAAGATCATCACGCTGGGGCGCAACCGCTTGAGCCCGTGCACGACTGTGATGACGCCGACGCGCCCGTCGGCCAACTCGACAAGCGTTCCGATTGGATAGATGCCGCTGGTCTGGATGAATTGCTCCACCAGTTCAGGCTGGAACAGAGTTCCACGTTGTTCGTAAAGCTTTGCAACCGCGTTGTGTGGGGAAAGGATCGCGGCATACGGTCGCTTCGAAATCATAGCGTCGTAGCTGTCGACGAGCCCGAGGATGCGGCCATAGATTGGAATATTGGTTCCGCTCAAACCGTTCGGATAGCCGCTTCCATCATGGCGTTCGTGATGCGTCGCCACGATCTCGATAATCTGCGGTGTCGCGCCGTCGGCATTACCGAGAATATCGAGGCTGTACTGGACGTGTTGCCGCGCGAGCGCGATTTCCTCTGGTTCCAGCGCGGACGGCTTGAGGAGCAGTTCGATCGGCAGCCGGACCTTTCCGACATCGGCCAGCAACCCGGCCAGCGACAACTTTTGAAGTTCCGATTTCTCAAGCCCGAGATGGCGACCGAACGCGACCACCCAGATCGCGCAGCCGAGGGCGTGCTGGTAACTGTAGGAATCGCGATGTTTCATCTCCCTCAGCCAGGTGAAAGCGGACGGATTGCGGACGATCGAGTCGACCATTGCGTCGACGCCGTCCCTCAGAACGTGCAGGTCCAGGTGCCTGCCTTCTTCCAGATCCGCCATCATCTCCCTGATGCCGCGATCCACCGTTCCGTGAACGACAATCGCCGTCTTCAACTCAGCGTCGAAGTCCGAACGATCCTCCCAATTAGTCTTGCGAAGCGCCGCGATCTCAGCCTGCGCGCGCGCATTTTTGATGAGCTCGGATTCGTCGAATGTGACAAAGCGAATGTCAGGCGAGCTTCCACGCGTGGTGTCGACATAGACGGAATTGCAGATCCGCTGGAGCGTGCGGATCTCCTCGTCGTTCCTCAATCGGAGCCCTTCCAGCGGAAATGGCGTGCCGATCCACGGACGATCCAGCCGGCTCACGAACATGCCTGTCGTCAGTCCCCGCACGCTGACTTTCAATTCGTGCGGCTCGATCAACTCCGGTCAACTCCTCACGCATGCCAAAACGTTTGTCGCCAAGCCGCCAGATTTTCGCTCAACCGCGCGCGAATGTTTCGTGAAGCATACCCATAACCGGGGTCATACGTCGCCGGAACAGATTATTGACGGCACGGCAATCCTTGACGCCATCCCTGTGCCGACCTAATCTACATATATCTCTGAATCAAGATACAAGGATATTTATGCATCTGGAGGACTGGTCCTCCTGTTTGCGGGTGCTGGCCGACCCGACGCGGGTGCGCTTGCTTGCCTTGCTCGAGCGCGAAGAACTGACCGTCGCCGAACTCGCCGCCGTCACGCGCCTCGCGCAGCCGCGGGTGTCGACCCACTTGGCACGGTTAAAGGAAGCAGGGTTAGTGCGCGACCGTCGCGCCGGCGTGTCGGCGTATTACCGATTCAGCGACGATCTAGACGGTGCCGAGGCCGCGCTGTGGCGCGCATTGCGCGAGGGCACTGACGATCCATTGTTGCGCCAGGACGCCGAGCACTTGCCCGCAGTCCTCGCAATGCGCGCAGCCGACCAGAACTGGGCCGATTCTGTGGCCGGCGATATGGAGCGCCACTATTCGCCGGGCCGCACATGGGAAGCGATGGCGCGCGCGACATTGCCGCTGCTTGCTCCCGGCGACGTGCTCGACATCGCATCCGGCGACGGTGTGCTTGCCGAACTGCTTGCTCCGCATGCGAAAAGCTACGTCTGCGTGGATGCGAGCGAGCGTGTCGTTTCGGCCGCACGCGAACGCCTCAAACCGCATCGCAATGTGCGCGTACTGAGCGGCGACATGCACGCATTGCAACTTGCGGACGCGAGCTTCGATCTCGCCTTGCTGATGCAGGCGCTGACGTATTCCGAGCGCCCCGCCGCCGCAGTCGCCGAAGCCGCGCGCCTGCTGCGACCGAGTGGACGGCTGGTGGTAACCAGCCTTGCGCGCCACGAACACCGCGACGCAGTCGAGCCATACGGTCACGCCAATCTTGGTTTCACCACGCGCGAACTGAGCAAGATGGCCGAAAAAGCGAAGTTGCGCGTGCTGTCCTGCGAAGCGGTCACGCGCGAGAAACGCGCGCCACATTTCGAAGTTCTCTCAATGCATGCGGTGAAGGAGTGAGTGATATGCAAATCCATCGCGAAAACCCGCACATCCATGTGAGGGCAGTCAATGCAATGCCCTATAAAAACCCCGAACGCGTCGCACAACTCGATGCTGCGCTGGCGAACCGCATACTGATCATCGACGGCGCAATGGGTACGATGATTCAGCAGCATGAATTGCACGAGGCGGATTTCCGTGGCGAGCGTTTCGCCGACGGCCGCGACAGCCAGCACGACTATGCCGACGCGCCGATCGTGCACCACGACCTGAAAGGCAACAACGACCTGCTGACGCTGACGCGCCCCGATGTGATCGGCTCTGTGCATACCGCGTATCTCGATGCAGGCGCCGACCTGATCGAGACCAATACCTTCAACAGCACCACGATCAGTCAACTCGACTACGGCCTGCAGCATCTCGCGCGCGAACTCAACTTTGCGGGCGCGAAACTCGCGCGCGCCTGTTGCGACGAAGCCGAGCGCAAGGATCCATCGCGTCCGCGCTTCGTGATAGGCGTACTCGGCCCGACCAGTCGCACTGCATCGCTGAGCCCGGACGTCAACGATCCGGGCTTCCGCAACATCGACTTCGACAGTCTGGCCGCCGCCTACCGCGACGCTGCCGAAGGTCTGATTGAAGGCGGCGCCGATACGATCATGGTCGAAACCGTATTCGACACCTTGAACGCGAAAGCCGCATTGTTTGCTATCGACGACGTATTTGCCGCGATGGGTATGCGATTGCCGGTGATGGTATCCGGCACGATCACCGACAAATCCGGCCGCACTTTGTCCGGACAGACTACCGATGCGTTCTGGTATTCGCTGCGCCATGCCAGGCCGCTCGCGATCGGACTCAATTGCGCGCTCGGCGCGAAGGATCTGCGTGCATACGTGGACATGCTGTCGGAAGTCGCCGACTGCTATATCAGCTGCCATCCGAATGCTGGCTTGCCGAACGCGTTCGGCGGCTACGACGAAACTCCGGCCGATATGGCGCGGATGCTGCGCGAGTTCGCAATGTCCGGGCTGTTGAATCTGGTCGGCGGCTGCTGCGGCACGACACCTGCGCATATCCGCGCGATCGCCGATGCAGTTGCCGGCGTGCCTCGCCGCTTACTGCCGGGCGCAACCGAAGAAGCCGCCGCCGCATGAGCAACTGGAGCTATACCCGACTCGCCGGACTCGAACCGCTGGTCATCACGCCGCAATCGAATTTCATCAACGTCGGCGAGCGCACCAACGTTACCGGTTCGGCGCAGTTCCGCAAACTGATTGCGGACAATCGCTATGACCAGGCTGTGGTCGTCGCACGCCAGCAGGTCGAGAGCGGCGCGCAGATCATCGATGTGAACATGGACGAAGGCATGCTCGATTCAGAGCATGCGATGGTTACCTTCCTGCAATTGATTGCGGCCGAACCCGACATCGCGCGCGTGCCGGTAATGGTGGATTCGTCGAAATGGACGGTGATCGAGGCTGGTCTTAAATGCCTGCAAGGCAAAGGCGTGGTCAACTCGATTTCGATGAAAGAGGGCGAGGAAGAATTTTTGCGCCAGGCACGCCTCGTGCAGCGATATGGACACGCCGTCGTGGTGATGGCATTCGACGAACAAGGTCAGGCCGATACCGCAACGCGCAAGATCGAAATTTGCACGCGTGCGTACGAACTGCTGACAACGCAAGCCGGCTTCGCGCCTGAAGACATCATCTTCGATCCCAACATCTTCGCGATTGCCACTGGCATCGAAGAGCACAACAACTACGCTGTGGATTACATCGATGCCTGCCGCGAAATCAAGCGCCGGTTTCCGCTCGCGCATATTTCCGGCGGCGTCTCCAACGTCTCGTTTGCATTTCGCGGAAACAACGCCGTGCGCGAGGCGATTCACGCCGTATTCCTGTATCACGCGATCCGCGCCGGCATGGACATGGGGATCGTCAATGCAGGCGCAATGCCGCTGTACGACGATTTGAATACGGAATTGCGAGAGCACGTCGAGGATGTGGTGCTCAATCGTCGCAGTGATGCGACCGAACGTTTGCTCGAACTCGCCGAACGCTTCCGCGCGAAGAAAGGCGATGTCAAGGTCGAGGAACTCGCCTGGCGCAGCCTGCCCGTCGCCGCCCGACTCAGTCATGCGTTGGTGCATGGTCTGGATGCGTTCGTCATCGAGGACACCGAGGAAGTGCGGCTGCTATCCACGCGTCCGCTCGATGTAATTGAAGGCCCATTGATGGACGGCATGAATGTCGTCGGCGATCTGTTTGGTGCCGGCAAGATGTTCCTGCCGCAAGTGGTGAAATCTGCACGGGTAATGAAAAAAGCGGTCGCACATTTGCTGCCCTACATCGAAGCAGAGAAGTTGCGCACCGGCGATGTTGGCAAGAACAATGGCACCATCGTGATGGCGACCGTGAAAGGCGACGTGCATGATATCGGCAAGAATATTGTCGGCGTGGTGCTCGCGTGCAACAATTTTGAAGTGATTGATCTCGGCGTGATGGTGCCGGCGCAAAAGATCATCGACAAGGCGCTCGAAGTCAATGCGCACATGATCGGGGTGTCGGGGCTGATCACCCCATCGCTGGAAGAAATGGGCCACGTCGCGCGCGAAATGCAACGCCAAGGCCTGACGATTCCGTTGCTGATCGGCGGCGCGACGACATCGCGCGCGCACACCGCGTTGAAAATCGCGCCGCATTACAAATCACCGGCGGTGTGGGTCAAGGACGCTTCGCGCGCGGTCGGCGTCGCGCAGTCGCTGGTCAGCCCTGATCTGCGTGCAGCGTATGTCGCCGCCAACGAAGCCGATTACGAGACGATTCGCGAGCGTCACAAGGATCGCAGCAACGCCAAGCGCCTTGTCTCGATTGACCATGCGCGCGCGCAGCGTTTCGACGGTGGCTGGAAAGATTACCTGCCGCCCGCACCGATCAAGCCGGGCCTGCACGTGTTCGATGATGTGTCGCTGCAAACGCTGCGCGATATCATCGACTGGACGCCCTTCTTCCAGAGCTGGGAACTGTCAGGGCGTCATCCGCAGATTCTGGACGATGACGTCGTCGGCGCGCAGGCGCGCGAATTGTTCAACGACGCGCAGTGCATGCTCGACAAGATCATCGCGGAGAAATGGTTGACTGCAAAAGCCGTAGTCGGATTGTGGCCTGCAAATGCCGTTGGCGACGATGTCGAATTGTATGAGTCCGCGACGGGCAAACCGTTCGAAACGTTGCATTTCCTGCGTCAGCAAGCCGACAAGCCCGCCGATCGGCCGGATTTCTGTCTCGCCGATTTCATCGCACCCAAATCCAGCGGTGTGCGCGACTGGATCGGTGCGTTCGCGGTCACCGCCGGCCTCGGCATCGATCCGCATGTGGCAGCCTTTGAGGCCGCGTTCGACGACTACAACGCGATATTGCTCAAAGCACTTGCAGATCGTTTGGCAGAAGCACTGGCTGAGCAAATGCACCGTGTCGTGCGTACTGATTTGTGGGCATACGCGCACGACGAGGCGTTGCCGAACGACGTTCTGATTGCCGAAGGCTATCGCGGCATCCGTCCTGCTCCAGGCTATCCAGCCTGCCCCGATCACAGCGAGAAAACCGCATTATTCGCGTTGCTCGACGCCGGTCTCAATACCGGAATGGAACTCACCAGCGGATTCGCGATGACTCCGGCGGCAGCCGTGTCCGGCTACTACTTCGCGCATCCGGGCAGCCAGTATTTCGTGGTCGGCAAACTCGGCAAGGAACAGGTCGAGGACTACGCGAAGCGCAAAGGCGTGAGCCTCGCGCAGGCCGAACGCTGGCTCGCGTCGAACCTCGACTACGATCCAGAATGATTCGTCGAACGCATTAGCGCGTTTGACGAAAGCATTCCTGCAACATCACCACACCAGATCGTCCGGAACCTTGTATTGCGGATCGCCGTAGGGATCTTCAGCGATTGGCGCATCGGGATCGACGAGCAGCGCGATCAGGTTAGGCAGCAACGCATGGACTTCACGCGCGAGCGCCGCATCGACGAGCAGGTAACGGCCATCGAGTTGGACAACGCCGAGTTCGCCAACATTGAGCGATTTCAGTTGCCCTTCGGAAACGTGGACGCGTCGGATCTTGCCGTTGTATTCGAAGTGGCGAGTGAGGTCGGCCTCTGCGGCATTCAATGCCTTGTCCTTGAGGATTTCGGCAACTTTCGCCTTCGCTTCGCGCTTGATCCGCGCGGCCTCCTGCTTCAGGCGTTCGGCTTCAATGCGTTCATCCTTTTCCTTCTGAGCTCGGATCGCATAAGCCTTGGCCAGATCGATTTCCTCGCGCGCGCGTTGCGATTGCGCACGATGCGGAAGCTCGGCGCGCGCGCGCTGCTCCGTGCGCGGGCTGCGTGGTGCGTGGTCGGGGCGTTTAGTCGGATTGTGCGGCTGCGACGGTTGTCGCTGCGAAGGATTGCGCTGATTCGAATGCCGGGAGACATCATTACGTTCGGGTTTCGACACTGGTTTCGATGCTTCTTGCGGCGGCTGCTTGAAGCCGAGGCCCAGCAACAAATCCTTCATCGAATTGCTCATGCGAAATCCTGGCTGGTGCGTTGCAGTGTCAGGTCATCAGGCAACCCTCGCGACGAACTCGCGATGGCATCAATAATGTGGAGGCGGCGGTTCTTCCTGCGTATCGCCCGGAATCATCCCGCGCAATTCACCTAGATCGGCGAGTACGCGCTCAACCTTCAGGCGATCCCTGGCCGATTCCTGTCGCGCTGCGGCCAGCGCATCGCTCATGTCGATCAAACTCTGTTCAATGAACGCGATGCGCGTTTCCAGATCAGTCAAGCGATCCGCATGCACCCGCGCTACCTCGTCGCTCACGGTCGTCGCACCGAACGACCGCGTCCGATGCCGTAATACGCCAAGCCAGCAGCTTCGACTTCATCGGGTTCGTAGATGTTGCGGCCATCGAAGATTGCTTTCCCGCGCAAGGTCGCAGCGAGCGATGTAAAGCTGGGGCTCCAGAACGCTTTCCATTCGGTCACCACGATCAATGCATCGACATCGTCCAGCGCATCGGTCGGAGTCGCGCACAAGGTTAGTGCGTCGCGCTCGCCATAAATGCGGCGTGCCTCGTCCATCGCTTCCGGGTCATAGGCGCGCACGCTGGCGCCGGCTTCCCACAATTGCGCGAGCAAGGTGCGGCTGGATGCTTCGCGCATGTCGTCGGTATTCGGTTTGAACGCGAGGCCCCACACCGCGAAACGTTTGCCTTGCAGCGTGCCATTGAAATGGCGATGCACAAGCTCAAACAGTTTGGATTTCTGCGCGTTGTTCACCGCTTCGACCGCAGACAGAATTTGCGCATCGTATTCGTGCTGCCTGGCAATGCGCGCGAGCGCCTGCACATCCTTCGGGAAACACGAACCGCCGTAGCCGGCGCCCGGATAGATGAAAGCGTAACCGATGCGCGGATCCGAGCCGATGCCGTGGCGCACCATCTCGATGTCGGCCCCCACCCTTTCGGCGATGTTCGCCATCTCGTTCATGAAGGAGATTTTGGTCGCGAGCATTGCATTGGCAGCGTACTTGGTCAGCTCCGCCGAGCGCATGTCCATGACCACAAGACGCTCGTGGTTGCGGTTGAACGGCGCGTACAAGCGCTTCATCTGCTCGATCGCATGCATCGAATCGGTGCCGATCACGATGCGATCCGGACGCATGCAATCCTTGACCGCATCGCCTTCCTTCAGAAATTCCGGATTCGATACCACATCGAAGGTCACATCAACGCCGCGTGCTGCGAGCTCGGCGGCAATGGTTTCGCGCACGCGATCACCGGTTCCGACCGGTACCGTGGATTTGTCCACGACCACCACCTGCCGATCAATGTGCCGGCCGATCGTTCGCGCCACTTCGAGCACGTAACGCAAGTCGGCGCTACCGTCCTCATCGGGAGGCGTACCGACTGCGATGAACAGCACATCGCCGTGCGCAATGCCTTCGGCCGCATCGGTGCTGAAGCGCAGGCGCCCGGCCGACTGGTTGGCGATGACGATTTCCTCGAGACCAGGCTCGAAGATCGGCACCACACCGCGACGCAGGCCGTCGATCTTGGCCTGGTCGATATCCACGCAGATTACATCGTTGCCGACCTCGGCCAGACATGCGCCGGTGACAAGGCCGACGTAACCGGTTCCGAACAGGGTGACGCGCATTGCACTCTCCAACAGTCGCCGGTCGACATCGCGACCGACGATTCTGGTTGAATCTTATTTCGCGCCGATGGATACCAATTCGACTTCGAACTTCAGCATGGCGTTCGGACCGATCGGGCCGCCCGGCGTGCCTTTCGCGCCGTAGGCCAGATTGCCCGGAATCCACAGCACATATTTGCCACCGACGTTCATGAGTTGCAGGCCCTCGGTCCAGCCCGGAATGACCTGATTGACCTGGAACGAAATCGGGCCGCCATTCTTCGCGGAGCTGTCGAACACATTGCCGTCCAGGGTAGTGCCGGTGTAGTTGACCTTGACCGTGTCGGTCGCTTTGGGCTTGGCGCCGGTGCCGGCTTTTACGACCTGATACTGCAATCCAGTGGCAGTTGTCTTGACGCCGGGTTTCTTGGCGTTCGTGGCGAGGAATGCGGTGCCTTCGGATTCATTCTTCTGCCCCGCTGCCTGCTGCACCGCAGCTTGGCGCGCCTGCATCTTTTTGCCGAATGCCTGCAGTGTCGCTTGCGCCTCGGGAACCGTCATCGCTGTCTTGCCGCCGCTCAGACTGACGCTGATTGCACGCGAAATCACGCCGACGTCGATATCGCCTTTGATCTGTTGCAGCGAGCCCGCCATCTGCATGCCGATCGCATAGCTGAGCTTGTCCTTGTCGGTCATCTGCGCTGACGATGCGGATGCGGGCTTGACCGGTCCGGCGAAAACCGCAGCGACGGACAACGCGATGGTGATGGATGCGACGGCAACAGCCGCAGTACGGCGCTTGAAAAACTGCATGGAGAACTCCGAAAGTAGGGATAAGGCCGAGCGGCATGAATCGAGACGCCATCGCTGGCGCCGGTCGGCTATTGTCGCGGCGAAACCGCGCAGCGGCAATGGCGCATGTGAGACCGCGTTCGACTCCTGAGGTTCCCGTCGCGCGCCTGCGGCATCATGCGATCGTCATGCCAATTGCGTTGCAATCGCCGCCTGAATTGGGAAGTACGCATGGATACCCTGACTGAGCTCGACGCTGCACGCCGCCGCCATCCAGAGAATTTCGTGCCCGGTTCGGCTTCCGAAACCGCAGCACTGAAGCGATTCGCCGACTTTTTCGGCGAATTCGCGCCCGACCGCGTGGTGCGGCTGCTGGATGCGACGTACGCGCCTGACGTGTATTTCAACGACAACCTCAAGGCCATCCACGGCTCGGCCGCACTCGCGAAATACCTCAATGACAGCGCTGGCGGCGTCGAGGATTGCCGGGTTAACTTCGAGGATTTCAGCCGCAACAAGGATGGCGATTATCTGGTGCGCTGGAAGATGCTGATCCGCTTCAGAAAGTTCGCCAAGGGCCGCGACACATGGACGGTTGGCATCAGCCATTTGCGCTTCACTGCCGACGGGCGTTTGACCTATCACCAGGATTACTGGGATTCGGCGCTTGGGCTATATCAGTACATTCCCTTGCTGGGCGCGGCGATCCGGGCAATCCGGCGCAGGATCTGATCGATCCGAACAGATGCATCGGGTTCCCTTGCGACCGGCAAAACTAGTTCGAGCCTCCGGCTTCGGAGGCGTAATAGGCCATCAGTTGGGTAAAAATCGTTCGTCAGGTAGTTGACATGGCTGATTTTGGTGTTATAGTTCACTACAACACCCAACCCATAGTTCACCTACGAGGAGTGCGTCATGTACAGCAAGACCCGGAACACGCTGACCGCGCTGACCGCCGCGTCGCTGTTCGTCGCCGCCGGATGGATGTTTGGCCACCCGATCAAGGTTGTTGCGGTGCGGCCCGCCATTGACCTGAGTGCTTCAATCGTCAATGTGGGCACGCGCGGCGAAATCGGCGCAGGCGCCCTCAACATCCGCCGTGCCAGCCGCATGAATCTGGCGATGCCCTACTTTTCGTTTTCTCTGCAAATGCCGCAGCGCAGGAACGACTGACATGACTGTGATCTGGAACGACAACGCGCCGATTTATCGGCAACTCAAGGAACGAATCGTGGTGATGATGCTTGATGGGCTGCTCAAGCCCGGCGACGTCTTGCCTTCGGTGCGCCAGATTGCGGCCGATTATCAGCTCAATCCGATCACCGTCTCGCGCGCGTATCAAGAGCTCGCCGACGAAACACTGGTTGAAAAACGAAGGGGACTGGGGATGTACGTCACTGAAGGCGCACCAGAAAAACTGCTGGCATCCGAACGCGAACGCTTCCTGCGCGAAGAATGGCCGGCGATGATCGAACGCATCCAGCGGCTGGGTTTGCGCGTCGATGAATTGCTGAAACGCGCCGTCGCGCAGGAGAAACAATCGTGAGCGCCTTGATTTCCGCCAAAGGGCTGACCAAGCGTTACGGCAAACAACTCGCCGTGGACAACGTCAGTTTCGAGATTCCGGCCGGCCGCATCATCGGCCTGATCGGCCCGAACGGTTCGGGTAAAACCACCACCCTCAAGGCGGTGCTGGGCCTCATTCCCTACGAGGGCGAACTCAAAGTGCTGGGGCTGGATCCCTGCACGCAACGCGACGCACTGATGGAGCAAGTCTGCTTCATCGCCGACGTCGCGATCCTGCCGCGCTGGTTGCGCGTGCGTGATGCGGTGGATTTCGTTGCCGGCGTGCACCCGAAATTCGACCGCGCCAAGGCCGAACGTTACCTCGCCCACACCAAGCTGACGCCTTCGATGAAGGTCAAGCAGATGTCCAAGGGCATGATCGTGCAGTTGCACTTGGCATTGGTGATGGCGATCGACGCCAAGCTGCTGGTGCTCGACGAACCCACGCTCGGCCTCGACATCCTGTTCCGCAAGCAGTTCTACCAGAACCTGCTGGAAGACTATTTCGATGAAGAGAAGACGATCATCGTCACCACCCACCAGGTCGAGGAGATCGAACACATCATCAGCGACCTGATGTTCATCAGCGACGGCAAGATCGTGCTGTCGGCGACGATGGACGAGATCGGCGAACGCTTCACCGAAGTGATGGTGCCGGCCGAGAAGATCGAAGCTGCGAAGTCGCTCAAACCGATCGACGAACGCCAGGTTTTCGGCAAGTCGATCATGCTGTTCGACGGCGTGCCACGCACGCAACTCGCGGCGCTTGGCGAAACCCGCAACGTCGGTATCGCCGACCTGTTCGTCGCGACCATGAAAGGAACCTACGCATGAACACTCCACGCACGAACACGATGGAATGGCTGGTCAAGCGCGAATACTGGGAACACAAGGGCGGCTTCTTCTGGACGCCGATCGTGGTCGCCGCGATCATGACGTTCTTCGTCGCCGCCTCGCTGTTCGCTGCGATCGCGATGGGCAGCCACAACCACTTCCAGATCGGCAATACCAGCGTCACCGATCTGTCCAGCGCGCTGACTGCCGACCAGCAAAACCAGGCCGCAGCCGAGCTCGCCGCAGGTTACATGGGGATGGCATCGCCGTTGTTCATGGTGCTCGGCTTCGTGGTGTTCTTCTTCTATCTGGGTTCCTTGTTCGACGAGCGCAAGGATCGCAGCGTCTTGTTCTGGAAATCGCTGCCGATCTCCGACGTTTCCACGGTGTTGTCGAAGCTCGCGATCGGCTTGATCGTGGCCCCGGCGATCACGTTCGTGACCGCCACAGTGATGTCGATGCTGTGCACGCTGATGATCTGCATCGCCGCAAGCTTCTCCGGCCTGCATGTGTTCGGGCAAGTGTTCGGCATGGCAAGCCTGTATCTGGCGCCGCTGCAGGTCGCCGCGATGCTGCCGGTGTACGTGATGTGGGCGTTGCCGGCTGCCGGGTGGCTGATGATGGTCTCGGCATGGGCACGCACGAAGCCGTTCCTGTGGGCCGTTGGTGCTCCCTTGCTGGTCGGCGCACTGTTGACCTGGTTCAACGCGATGGCCGGCCTCAACTGGAATCTGGTGTGGTTCTGGCAGAACGTCGTGGGTCGTGGACTGCTCAGTGTCATGCCCGGCACTTGGTTCATCAGCCACGGAATCGCCAACGCCCGCGACATGACAGCCGGCATCCACGAGCATTCCGACATGAGCGTGCTTTTGACTCAGTCCTGGCAAATGTTCACGACCGCCGATATGTGGATCGGTGTGGCCGCTGGCGCTGCAATGATCTACGCCGCGATCCGCCTGCGCCGCTGGCGCGACGAGGGCTGAAACCAAAATATTCGTCAAGGAACAAAAAAAATGAGACCAATCCGCACATTCGCTGCCGCACTCGCACTCGCCATGTCGTTCTCAGGATGCGTCATTCAAACCGACCACAGTTCGGTGTTCAATCACATCACCCTGCACGACGGCAGCATATTGGTGCATGCGCAAAACGCACCGGATGCAGTCATGACGCCCTCGGGTGATCTGACCATCGACGGGAAAGCCGTAACGCTGACGCCTGATCAGCGCGACCTGCTCAAGCAGTACTACGCGCAGGTGATGATGATTCGCGACGATGGCATCGCGACCGGAAAAGCGGGCGCGGCGATGGCCGGGCACGTCATCGGCAGCGTCGCATCGGGTCTGGCGCACGGTAATCCGGACAGTATCGGCCCGGCCATCGAATCGCGCGCCAAGGGCATCGAAACCAAGGCGATGGCCATCTGCAACGACGTGGAGGCGCTGCGTACAAAGCAAACTGCGATCGCAGACGCCCTGCCGGCGTTCAAACCGTATGCGCTGATCGAAGCGAACGAGGTGACGGATTGCCGTTCGCAATGACGAGGATGCGGTTACTGCAACCGCCACCCCAGTTCTTGTATCCATCCCGGTAGCTGCAACCACTTCCAGAGGATTGCAATCATGTGGAAACTTCTTGCCTGCGCATTGTTGTTCACTCCGGTGCTCGCGCACGCCGACGAATGCAGATTCCAGGCGCCACGCAATGCGCCGCTTGATCTAGCCGGCGTGCACACGCTGGTGGTCGACCTAGGCCATCACACCTTGCATCTGAACGGAACTGCGACCAACGCCGCGCAAGTTCACGGACGCGCCTGTGCAAGCTCGCAGGATCGCTTGACCGAATTGCAGATCACCCAGCATCGCGAAGGCGACCGTCTGATCCTCACTGCTGAAAATACCTCCTCCAGCTGGACGCTCAATTTATTCGGAGCGTCGCACTACGCTTATCTGGATCTGCAAGTCGAGGTTCCAGCAAATCTGGCGGTGGAGTTGAATATCGGCTCAGGCGATGCGCATGTGGCGAATGTCGCGCAACTCATTGCCGGCGTCGGTTCCGGAGATCTGCATGTCAACGGAGTGCGCAGCCGTTTCGATGCGCATGTCGGATCGGGCGACATCAAGGCCGAGGACGTCGGCGAAACCCATGTCGCGTCGATCGGCTCCGGCGATTTCACCGTGAATCGCGTGCGCGGCGATCTTTCGATTGGCAGTATCGGATCGGGTGATGCGGATTTACGTGCCGTCGGCGGCACTGTCGATGTCAAATCGATCGGTTCCGGTGATCTGCGTGTCAACGGCGTCGCGCGCGACCTGCATGTCGCACATGTCGGCAGCGGCGAGGTCGAACATGTTGCTGTCGCAGGCAAGGTCGATATTCCACACGAGGATTGAGGAGCCTGACTGAACTCCAGAAATCGCCGCGCAAAATTTCCATGAACTGGGCTTGAAGCTTGTGTATCGGTGAATGCGTTTCTCTATGAGCTCAAGCTCTTGGACGACATGATTTTGTAGCTATCCAGACACCTTTCCCGAATCAGTAGCCTTTGCTCTGCGGCAGTCCATCGGCGATCTCGTAGTAATCGCCCTTGTCGCCCACGAAGATGTGTTTCGACAAGTGCGTTCCTGTTGATCCATCGAAGGATCCCATCGCGATGGCGATGAAGTCATGATCGCTCGGCTCCCAGAACAACGTGGACCCGCAGATCGAACAGAAGCCACGCCGTACGTTGGCAGATGATTGAAACCAAGTGACGCCATCTGTGCCGTGCAGGGTCAACGCCGCGCGCGGCACGTTGGCGGATACAAAATAATGCCCGGACTGTTTGCGGCATTGCGAGCAATGGCAGGCATCGGGCGGATGCTGAAATGCGCCTTCAACCTCGAACCGAACCGCACCGCAGAGGCAGCTTCCTCTCAGCATCGCAATTTCCCCGGGAGTAGACGGGCTGGATTGAAGAATCGTAATCATTCGATCCGCATGCCGCCAGTGTTTGCACACGGCGAGCGAGGTAAATCTGCGGCTCGAATCCACCACAACGAATGCGCCGACTGTCAGCGCCCAAATGCTTTAGACTCTTTTCGCGTCCTATCCGAAATCGTGGGCTTTCCCTTATGATTCGATCAGTGCGCGTGGTCATCGCCTTGCGCGGCGGTGCGAAACGGGGGATGCATGAACGGTGAAACGAGTTCTCTGACTCGAATACTTTTCGTCGACGACTCCAAGGTGATGCTCAAGACAGCGTCCAAGATTCTGCGCGCCGAATTCGATGTGATCACCGCCGTCGATGGCGACGATGCCTGGAGCAAACTCGAACTGGATCCCGACATCCAGGTTCTGTTCACCGATATCAACATGCCGGGGACCGACGGCTACGGACTGCTGAAGAAAGTCCGCATGGCCGATGATCCGGGGCTGCGCGGCATGCCGGTGATCATGGTCACCGGCGCAGACGATGCCGAATCGGCGCGTGTGAAGGCGATGGAACGGGGCGCCACGGATTTCATCGACAAGCGCGCCCTGAGCGCGGAACTACTGCCGCGCGCCCGCGCACATGCCAAGTACCAGCGCATGACCAGGCAACTGCAGGCGCAGTCCACACTCGATCCGCTGACAGGGCTCGCCAATGAAGCAGGCTTCCTCGCCCGGCTGGAGCAGGACATTTCCTACGCCCGCCGGCACGCGCAGGAATTGGCCATCATGCGCGTGGAAATCGAGGGCTTGTCCACGACATTCCAGGATATCGGCGAAGGAATCGTCGAGCAGGTGGTGATGCACGTGGCAAACCTGATACGCGCGCGCATCCGCCACGAGGACACTGCGGGGCGTATCGGGCTGGGCGGTTTCGCGATATCAGCACCGGGCGGCCATCGGCAAGGCATCGAAGCCGAGGCGGCCAAACTGCAGCGGCAGGCTGCGGAGATCGTGTTCGATATCGACGGACAAGCATTCCCGCTTGTGTTGCATACGGCTGTCATCGGCGCCGAAGCAGGCGCATGGAGCACGCCGCAAGATGCAATGCTGCGCTGCCAGATGATGCTGGATGATGAGCGCGAACGGACCGCAGCGGCAGCGGCGCGGGCACACGTCGAACAAATACAGACTGCAAGGCCAGCGCCCGAACCAACACCGCAGATTGCCCAGATCGAGGCAAAAGAACCGGTCACTGCGGAAGCGACGCCAGCAACCGAGCCGCAGTGGATCGATCGTCGTCGCGATCAGCCACAACCAGGCGCCACCCGGCCGATCATCAGAAAGACGTTGAACGCACTGCAACGCTCGCTGTCGTACCTGTGGTCGATGGGCGCGAAACAAGCGAGGCGGCTGGCCCGCTTCCTGCGGAAGTTGCTCGGCTGATGAGTGCAGTGCATCGCGACCCTTGCGCTCCCGGGAATCCAGCGGGACTACGATGGTCATGAAAAACCAGTGGATCATCCAGTGCGTTGGAGCCAGCGAGGACGACGAAGCCTATCTGCGTCTGCTGCTGCGTTCCGCACGCAAGCAGGTGGGTGAAGACTGGGCCTGGGGCAGCGAGTCGGAAGCGGATCTGCTGTTGATGGACAGGCATAGCCCGATTGACGATGCGGCGATCCGGCGCGCCGCCGTGCCTGGAGTCGCCAGCGCGCTGCTGATCAATGCGGACGAACCGATGCCAGCGGGCCTGTTTCTGCGCAAGCCATTCCACAAGGATGCTTTCGCCGCATTACTGGGGGAAACAGTCGCGAAGAGCGGCTCCGCCGAACACGCGAACCATTCCGTCGCGCCCGTCACGGCGCAAGCCAGTTCGACCGGCCCTGCTCTGCAAAGCCTGCCGCAAACCGACAACGGTTCGCTTCCTGCGCCTACTAACAAGGTGGCCACGCCGGACGTTGACCAAAACTCCACGCGCTGGCTACTCCAGTACCTGCCTCAAAGGATCTTCGGCGGACCGGCGCAAATCGCGTTACCCGATGCGCCGCTACTGGTGATCGATCCAGAAGCGCGGATGTTCTTCGCGAACGGCCCCCTGCCCGCACTCGAACCGTATTCCCGCGAGGCCTTGCGTTTCGGAGACTGGAAGCGCCTCACCAGTACCGAACTGGCCGAAGCGCGCAAGGGAGTGGACGCCAGGCCTTACGCGCAACTCATATGGATGGATAGCTTCATCCACTCAAAGGGATCGCTTTCCCGGCGCTTCGATCCCGAAGGTAGCTATCGACTCACCAAACGACTCGAGCTGGCGAACGACTATCCACGCGCGCTGCGCATCAGCGCCCAAATGGAGCGTTCACGCAAACTCGCCGACATCGCCCGCGCGAGCGGAGCGGAGCTCGCCGAAGTGTTCGATGTCGTCAATGCGTACGAGGCGATCGGTTACCTCGAATGGACCCGCCAGGGGGCGGCGCCAGCGCGCTGAAGGCGCAGCACTTCCTGTCCGTGGAGATCATGCTAGCAAGCGCAGCGCGTCCAATTCGCGCCGCATGGCTTGGACCTCAGCTTCCAACGCATCCACGCGTGCCTCAAGGCCGCCTCGTCTCGACGTTGTGGACGCGGCGTCGCCGGGAACGGCCATGTCGGCCGCCGACACCGGCCCGCACAAAAGATGCATGTAGCGGTCCTCACGCTGGCCAGTGTTGCGCCCGAGATTGACGACGAGCGTCGGCGTACGTTGCGCCAGTCGCTCGAGTGTCAAGCGGACGTCTTCGAAGCTAGCGGACCCGGTCAGGCGCTCGCTGCGTGCGTGCAACTCGGCGAGGGTTTGCGGGCCGCGAAGCAGCAGCATCGCCAGTAGAGCCTGCTGGCGAACAGTGACCGACCAGTACTGGGCGAAACGATGCTCATAGCGCTGCGCACGCGCACCTTCAACCGCGCGCACCAAGCCTTTCTCGGTCATCTCGCGTAGGGCATGCCCGACTTCCCCGGGCTCGAGTTCCATGACCGGCTCGCGATTGTTCTTCTGGTTGCAGGCGACGACAACTGAATTCGCGGTCAGTGGATAGACTTCTGGCGTCGTCGCCTCTTTTTCGATGAGACAACCGAGGATGCGCGCCTCGATCGCGCTCAACGTCGCAAAGGCGCTTTCGCCGCCATCTTCAACCGTAGTTTGTGCCAGGGACATGCTGCGTCCGCGCTTCGGAATGAGCAGCCATTATGTCGGAGCGGCAGCGTGACGGACACCGGCACAAAAAAGTGTCCAGCGCAGATCAACACTTGAATTGGAAATCTGCTCTGGCAGCTTTTTTCGGCCCGTCACGGAAACCGGGTGATGCCACCCAAGGTGTCGTTCAGCTTCTTGTAGTTGTCCTTCACAGCGGCCGCATCGCCGGAACCGGCTGCCACTTTCAGCTTCTGCAAGTAGTTCGCGACGAGCGCTATCTTCTGCTGCAGCCGGGTCTGCTCGTCGGCCGACAACTTCGATGCATGCGCCGGCAGCGCGGCAATGAGATCCCCGATGGCGTCCGCCTTGGTCTGCGCATCCTTCCACGCGCCGCCGTCGACCGCCTTCTGGAGCGCGTAGCTTTGCTTGTCGAGTGCCATCCATATCTCATCCGTTGTCGCGGGAATCGGCGTACCGGCGACGCTTGCAGACCCAGCCGGAGGCGATGCGCCCGATGCCTGCTCGGCATGCTTGTCGGCCGGCAGCGCCAGAAATTGTGTGACCGAAGAGGTGTCAGGCGGCTTGCCGGAACCGCAGGCGGCGAGGATGGCAGTGAGAGCGATAGCGATGAGGAGATGGGCGGCGGTTCGGATATGCACTGGGGATAGTCCTGAAAATTCACATGATTGATCCGAAAAGAATTTAGTGGTCTCTGAATTAATTCCTCCACCCCTTCCCTTCCCCGGAGATGCAGGGGAGGAAAATCGGAAGGCCCTCAAATAGTACTATTTGAGGATCGAATCTACATTCGGTGGAATGGGACCATGGTTTCTAACTCCCTTTCCCCGGAAGCTGCGGTCTGTCGCAGCCACGGTTTTCTGGCCGAGTCGCCCGAATTGGGTTACAACTCGAATCAGCGCAGGGGTTGATTGCTTCCCTGCCCGGATTGGTAGCGTCGAGGACAGAAGCAGGCAGCCATGAGCGAATCGCTTACACCGCGCAGCATCTACATCCTAAGCAACGCCCATGCGTTCTCGGTCGAACTCGGCAAACGTCTGGAAGACGCCGGCTTTCAGGTCGAATCGGTCGATACCGTCGACGAGTTTTCCGAATTGGTGATGGGGCTGTCGCCGCACGCGGTGATGGTGGACGCATCGCACATGGCTGATCTCGCCGCCGTCGGCACGGCGCGCCACGCCGCTCAGCAGCGCGGTCGCGACAAGACCCACCGCATCCCGCTGATCGCGATGGCGACCGAGGACAACTTCAAGGAACGGCTGGAAGCGCGCCGCGCCGGGGTCGACACGCTGCTGTTCCCGCCCTTCGGAGCCGCCGAGGTCGTGCGCCAGATCAAGGCGTTGCTGGCACCCAAAATCAAGGACAGCATGCGCGTGCTGATCGTGGAGGACGACCGCGCCCAGGCGCTGTTCGCGCAGAGCGTGCTGAGCAACGCCGGCATGCAGGCCGAGGTCGAGCAGGACCCAATGCACGTGCTCGAGGCGCTCGAATCGCTGCGCCCGGATCTGGTCCTCATGGACCTGCACATGCCCGATGCGAACGGCGTCGAACTGACTGCACTGATCCGCGAACATCCAGAATTCAAGACCACGCCAATCGTGTTCCTGTCCGGCGAGAGCGATCCGGAGGCGCGCTTCGATGCGATCGACGCCGGCGGCGACGATTTCCTGGCCAAACCCATTCGCCCCAGGCACCTGATCGCCTCGGTGCGCAATCGCGTCCTGCGCATGCGCAGCTTGCACAGTACGGAAACGGCCGCCACCGCACCCAGCCCGCGCGACGAGGCGACCGGCTTGTACCCACGCGAATTCCTGCTGGAACGTATCCAGGCCGCGCTGGGCTCCGATGCCGACGATCCGGCGGCCCTGGGCGGCGTGCTGTTCGTGAAGATCAACGGTTCTTCCGCACTGCGCGGGCGCATTGGGCTAGCCGCGCTTGAACATTTGTTCGTCGCCGCTGGCCGGGTAATCGCAAGCGCGATCGGCGAATCCCATATGACCGCGGGCATCAACGACAACGCTTTCCTGGTGCTGGCAACCGGCCTCGACGACGACGCGCTCGACGCGCTCGCGCAGAACGTGCGCCAGCAGTTGATGGAGCACTCGTTCGAGGCCGGCGACATGACCATGCGACTGCGCATTTCGGTCGGCGTGTGCCCGCTGCACGCCGGGTTCGACGATGCGAATGCACTGTTCGACGCGGTCGAACGCACCAGTCGCGAGGCACGCGGAAGCGAGTCTGGCGTCAAGCGCTACGTGTCGCTCGAGAGCGCCGAACGCCATCGGGGGGCCGCGGAGGTCGAGCGGCTGCGTGACGCGATCCGCGACGGCGGCCTCGAACTCGCCTACCAGCCGATCGTCTCCGTGAAGGGTAGCCCCGAGGCGCAATTCCAAACCTTGGTGCGGATGCGTGATGCGGATGGCCGGATGCTGGCTGCCGCGCAGATACTGCCGGTTGCCGAGCACGGGAAGCTCATGATCGAACTCGACCGCTGGGCGCTTTCACACGCGCTGGGCGTCATGTGCCAGCAGCGCGACCGCTGGGGACCCGTACGGTTGTTCGTGCCGCAGTCGATTGCGACCCTCACGTCGCCGGATCAGGCCGCTTGGCTGGAGGCCGAGGTGACCCGCCGGGGTGCGGCAGGCTTGGCGCTGGTGCTCGAATGCCGGCTCGTGGACGCACTGCTCAATCCACCCGCGTTGGCGTCGCTGGTCGAGGCGCTGAGCAAGATCAAGGTCCGTCTGTGTCTGGTGCAGTACGAACACGGCGACGACGCGAACCACCTGCTCGAAACGGTTCCATGGGCTTTCATCAAGCTCGCGCCGAAGTACGTTGCCGTGAACGCGCCGCCGGGCGTGCGCAACGAATTGAAACTGGCCATCGACAACGCGCACCGGCTTGGCATTGAAGTCATCGGACCTCGCGTGGAGGACGCGCAGGCGGCAGCGACCCTCTGGATGAGCGGTATCGACTTCATCCAGGGCAATCTGGTGCAGGAAGTCGGCAGTTCCCTCGAATTCGATTTCAAGGTGTCGGTGTTCTGACGAGCGCAACGTGGTAATGGAAGTAGCTAACCTTTATTGACTGTACCAGTCTCTTGTACCGCTGGAATGCCGTCCAATACCCCTACGGCCTCTCGATCATGTTCGGCCTTGGCCATTTCTATCAAGGACTGGAAATCGCGATTGCTACCGCAATGTCTGGCACTGTGTTGGCACTGCTCTACCTGCGACGGCGCTCGGCGATGGAGCCAATCGCCGCGCATGCGTTCAGTGACATCCTTGCCATTCCTGGCGCGACCATGCAGGCGCAAGGCTGACGACACAAAACGAAAAGCGACTCGCGCCGAACGGCGCGTGGGTGGGTTTCATTGACCGGCAGGTGGTTGCCATAATTCGACCTTGTTACCCTCGGGATCGATCACCCAACCAAACTTTCCATAGTCGGAGTCATCGATCTTGTCGAGAACGTTGCAGCCTTCCGCTTTCAGCGCCGCGAGCAGAGCGTGCAGGTCCTCGACGCGATAGTTGACCATGAACGCGGCTTTGCTCGGCGCAAACTGATCGCTCTCCTCGGCAGCAATCGACCACGCAGTCGTTCCGCCGGTGGGCTTGCCATCGCAATCGGCCCAGTCGAACGCAGTGCCACCCCACACCTGGACGTCGACGCCAAGATGACGCTTGTACCAGGCTTGCAGTGCCGGTGCG
Source organism: Lysobacterales bacterium (assembly GCA_038316385.1). Taxonomy (GTDB): domain Bacteria; phylum Pseudomonadota; class Gammaproteobacteria; order Xanthomonadales; family Xanthomonadaceae; genus SZAS-103. The sequence continues at coordinate 79,949 of JBBQAN010000013.1, forward strand.
TCCTTTGCCTTGAAAAAGATGCCGCCGATACCGGTCACTCGTCTCATGGTGAATCTCCGGTGTGTGGTTGGACGTGCGACCTGATGCTGGATCAAGCCGTGTCACGAAGCAACAGCCCGCCGGGATGAATTACCGGGTGCGGCCGATGCCCCCAGCGCGAACCCGATTCCCATCGCGAAACAGATTACCGACGTGATGACAATGAAAGCATCCACATGACGACAGTTGCAGATCCGGACGAGTACGTCCGGACGCCAGAGGATCAAAGGCGCGAATAACATACCGCGAAGCAGCAACACACTTGCAATAAAAGCCAGGCCAAGACGCAAGAACGGCAAGCGACGAATGACGCCTGCGCCAGAAAAAGCATAGGCGGCGAACACGACCAGGATTGTCGCAATGACCAGGCAGCTGATCGGGGCGCGGAGATTGCCCGACCGAGCCATGGCAACCAAACCGGTCGGTGCGCCGAAAAAAGCGTACCAATCGGGGCCGCCAAACAAGATGGCGATGTGCAGGACTGCGCCTGCTGCGGCAGCCATGCCAGTCCAGCACAAATAATTCTTTGCAAAACGAGACACTTTTTTTTCCCACGATCGAACAATGGAACATACAGACACTATTTCGCGCGGCGATCTTCATGTTGCAATGTCAGGTGGCGTGCTGGTGCAGGCCCTACAGTTCGCGCTCGCTCCGGCCCAACCCAGCCTGCGCCTTCGGGTAGCCATCGAAAGTTTGAAGGATCAGCCTCGGCGTGCGGCTTCGATCGTGGCAATGTCGATCTTCTTCATCTCCATCATGGCCTCGAATGCGCGCTTGGCTGCTGCGAGGTCGGGATCAGTGATCGCTTCGGTCAAGGCGCGCGGGGTGATCTGCCATGACAGCCCCCACCGATCCTTGCACCACCCGCAGTCGCTTTCTTCTCCGCCGTTGCCGACAATCGCATTCCACAATCTATCTGTTTCGGCTTGGTCGTCAGTCGCGACCTGAAACGAAAAAGCCTCGTTGTGCTTGAACACAGGCCCTCCGTTCAAGCCGAGACACGGAATTCCCATCACCGTGAACTCCACTGTCAACACATCGCCCTGCTTGCCCGAAGGATAGTCGCCAGGCGCTCGATGGATAGCTCCTACAGTGCTATCCGGAAACGTCTCGGCGTAGAACGTCGCGGCTTCCAACGCGGCGCCGTCGTACCAGATGCAAATCGTATTCTTGCTAACCATGTCGATCTCCATGATGCAGGACGGATACGCGCATTCAAGCAGCCGTTTTTTTGGCGTTTTTCCAGTTCTTTTTTTCCGCTTTTTCTGGCGACCGTTTTTCAGCGCGGCTATAAGCTTTAGCGGTCAAACCTATGCCTCCATGCTTTCGACCCGGTTACGGCCGGCCTGCTTGGCGTGGTAGAGGGCGTCATCAGCCTGGCGCAACAGGTACTCCAGACTGGTGCTGGCCGTGGACGTTGCTACGCCGAGGCTCGCAGTCAGGCGGATGGTGCCGCCATCTGCCAGTGCCACTGCAATCCGCTCCAGATCCGAACGCTGACGCTCGGCAAAGTTGATGGCTTCCTGATGCGTCGTCGCAGGTAGCAGGATGACGAACTCCTCGCCACCCCAACGAGCAATCAGGTCGCCTGCACGTGCGAGTTCACGCAGGCGTTCGGCGACGGCCACCAGCGTGCGGTCGCCAGCGTCATGGCCGTGCTGGTCGTTGATCGCCTTGAAGTGGTCGATATCGATCATGATCACCGCCAGCGCTTTCGCGTCGCTTACAGCAGCGTCATAGGCGGGTAGTGCACGATCGAGGAAACCACGTCGATTGAACAGCCCGGTCAGCGGATCGTGCTGCGCCAGTTGCATTGCGTAGACGCGATCCTCGCGGTCACGGCGCAGACGCAGGCCCAGCGCGAGAGCCCAGATGGTCGCCTCGAGCATGATGCCGACCTCGATCAGGCGGAAGATCATGTCGCTGAACGGAATCTTGCCCATCACCGCCAGCGTGGTCATCAAGGCGCCGGCCATGCTGATCACTGCGGCGACCAGGAACATGCCGGCCTGACCGCGACGGTGGCGCAAGGCCAGTACGCCCAAAGCCACCATCAACAGAGTGAAAGTTGTGATGTAGGCGAACGCGAGACTCACCGCCGGGCCCTGCGCGTCAGTCAAAACAAACACGGTCATCAACCCTAACGCCAACCGAACCATCCAGGCCAGAACCCGGTCAAGCCGCGGCGCCCAGATCGCCACGCCAAGGAAGTCGCGCGCGAAGCTGATGCCGGCGCTGGAAAAGAGGCACATGCCGATCAGGATGGCGAAGCGCGAAATCGCCGGAGAATCGGGCCACACCAGGTGTGCGGCGATCCCGGAGTAGGCCAAGTGCATGTACAAATAGCTGCCGACATAGGCGACATAGCGCAGCAGACTGGTTTCACGCAGCGCCAGCCACAACAGGCCGTAGGTCACCACCAGCGCCAACAAAAAACCGTGTACCAGCCCAAGCCAATGTTGGGCGGCGCCCTCCAGTGGGCCGGTGTCCGCCAATCGCACCACGCGCAGCGCCAATGCGACGGAGTCGATGCTGTCAGCGCGCACGAACAGTTCGCTGCGCCCCGGCGGCAACCGTGCATCAAAGCCAAAGCCCAGCCCGATATGCAGATCCTTCGACGGCGAGCGCTGATCGCCAGCTTGCCAATGTCGCGTCGTCCCGTCAGGCATTGTCAGCCAGCCATCAATGCGGTCGGTCCAGCCCTCGGCCACATAGATCCGGTAGCCGTGTGAAATGGATGCGACGTTTTCCAGTTCCAGATGGAGCCAACGCGATGGGGCGTGATTACCCATATTCGGAACGGCCAAGGTCGAGCGCGTGAAGTCACCGGCCGCGAGTCGAGTGCGTGCGTCATCGAGTGTCAATGGGTGGCCGGGAACCTCATCGAGAAGCACTGCATAGCGGCCTAGCGGTTCGGTGGGATCAAGCCGCGTACCGTCCAACGGCAATGACGTCGTGTCGTTTGATGGCTCGACGCCCGTCATGCCGTCGGCATTCAATCGAACCTGCTGCGCCAGGGCCGCCAAAGGCAAGACCAGCGCCAGCGCCACTACGCATGTCGCAATGGTCCGAAAGCCGAAAGTTCTCAGACGGTTTAGCCCGGCGGCGCCGTACTCTCCGAATAGCCTACTCACCCAATCAAAACCATCGTAGCCATTGGCATGCCCCCTTGCTGCAACCGCGGACGTTCCGGCAGCGTGCCGGGTGATGTTGCCACGGGATGCGCACAGTTCCTGTATCGGGCCTGCAATACCCAGAAGGATGTTCATCGTGCAACTCCGCCCAGTTTTCACATCGGCACGCCGGCCAAAGGGGACCGAGGTCGTTGCGCGCGCATCATTACCTCAGGCCCGTTTTCAGCTTCCACTTCACTACTTCCCGGCGGCCGGTTGCGCCAACGGCGGCCCGGTGAATTCGGCTTCGATCGTCACGTCGACAAGGTCGCCGACGCCCACCGTCGTTCCCGGCTTGGGCACGCCGTATGCCATGCCGAAATCCGAGCGCTTGAATGCGGTGTGCGCGGAGAATCCGATGCGCGCATGCGGATCCATCTGTGGCATACCCGGGTATCCGCCGTTGTAGGTGCCCGCGAGCACCACGGGACGGCTCACGCCAAGCAGCTCGAGCGTGCCGTCGATCTCGAACGACTTCGCACCGGTCATGCGCACGGTACCGGAGCGGAAGACGATCGTCGCGTGCTTGGCGACGTCGAGCATCTGCGCACCCTTCATGATGTCGATGCACATCTGCGGCGCCGCATCCATCTCGAACGAAGACGCATCGATCGTGGTCACCACGCTCGATGCCGGGATGTTGTCTGGATCGAACTTCAGGTCCGCGTCGAAGCGACTGAACCGCGTCGTGTACGTCGAGAATCCCATGTGGCTCACGCGCAGCAGCAGGCTCGCGTGCGACTTGTCGAGTTGGTACTGCCCGGCTGGCGGCGGACCCATTGCCGGCATCGGAGGCAGTGGTGGCGCCTCTGCGGCGAAGGAGGCAACACCATGGACGCCGATCAGGATCATCGCCGCGATGGCGATAGGACGGAAAGACAGGGTTCCGATGCGGTTGTTCATGGGCGTGGCTCCTTGCAGTCATAAAAGCTGGGGTTTCGGATAGGAGGGCTGAGAGGGCCAGAGCAATTCTATTTCAATCAATCAATCTCTCTAGCCTCATCTATGCGCATAGCTATCGACTGAATGGGCCCGCGGACATGTCCATCCACATGGCACCCCAAACGTGGCCGTCAGGATCAACGAAGTCGCGGCCATACATGGAGCTATGGTCTTCAACGGGATTGATGTCGGCGGTTCCGCCGTTTTCGCCGGCCATCCTGTTCATTGCATCGACGGCTTCGCGCGACTCGCACGAGATATTGAGCGCGACCTCACTCGACGTGTTCGGCGGAATCGGCCGCGTCGTGAAGGTGCGCCACTTGGCGTGGGTTAACAGCATGACGTTGATCGTCTCGCTGCAAACCATCAGCGCCGCGGAGTCGTCCGTGAACTGCGGATTGTTGACGAAACCCAGGGCGGTGTAGAAAGCCTTCGAGGCATTCAGATCGGTTACAGGCAGGCTGACTGTAATCGTGCGCGGCATGGATGCTCTCCTGAAAAAACGCTAAGGGAAGTTTGCACTTTGATCAGAAATTTACTGCGATTACTTCAATTAAAATCTTGCCCTGCCCATTATTGGTCTTATGGAGCGTCGCTTGACGAGCGGCTAAAACCGATCGGCAAATCAGAGCCGGTAATCGTGCCCAATTGTTGGCTCCCGCTCCGGCCAGCGCGGGCACAGGGCCTCGATGGCCGCCATCAAGTCGATCCATGCGTCGATCGGATCGACGCCTGCGGTAAGCTCGACTCGGACGCCCGCGTCGCCCGCCAGCCATGCAGGCACGGGAGCATCAGCGATCGAGGTCTGCAATGAGTTCATCGAGCAAGGCTTCGCGTTCGAAGAGTTGAAAGTAGCGCCGCACGGAAGGCATGTCGAGTGTAGTGCGGTTGGTACGCAGCAACGCGCGGATATCGTCAAGGTCGCGCAGTCGCGAGGGATCGTTGACGTAAGCTTGCAGCTTGAACGCGACGAGGCCCTCGGCACCGATGATGCGCAGCCGCCCCATGCCGGTATCGCGTTCCTCCGCTTCGGCGAGCAAGCGGCGCGCTTCGGGCCGGTGCGCATACAACAGGTCGAGCCCCTCGCCACCACGCAGATAGTTTGCTGCGTCGGCGCTGCGGTGAATGCATTGATAGCCGAGGCCCGTCAGAATTTCGTGCAGTCGATCGGCATCGACTGCGTCAGCGAGAAAGTCCACGTCGCGAGTCCCGCGCACGACGCTGTGCGCGGCGAGTGCAAGGCCGCCGATCAGGGCCGGGACTGTGTGCAATCCATGAAAGGAATCTACGGCTTCGCGCACCTGGCAAACGAGGTTGGGCGTCGAGCCGGAAGTCATGTTAGCGGCCATCGCAGAGTGTTTTGGCTAACAGGTGTTTGAAACTAATATTCACTCTGGCCCTTTTTTTGGCGGCTGTCGATCAAAGCACTTTGCGCATGTCGCGCACCACCGACAGCAATCCCTGGATTTCAGCGCGATACGGGGCGACGATCGCCGTGTCCTGCGCTTCGACAGCGTGGATTTTTTGCTGAAGGGCCAACGATGCGCCCGACAGCTTCGGCACATCGGCAGGCCCGCCTTCGCCGGTCGCGCCCCCAGCTACCAGCATCGTCGGATTCGGAACGACGTCCTCGATCGCGCTGCTGATACCGTTGTAGCGCTTTTCATCGATGTGGCGCTCGCGCACGACAAGCATGTCCATCTGCTGCTCGATCAGCGGGCCATCCGCCATCAGGGCCATGTCGGCGGCCGATGGCGGCGCATTCTTGCCACCCGAATCGGCGGCTTTGAGCAGCGCCTTGTAGCGAGCGAGCGTGCTCACATCGGCGGCTGTGGGGTGCTGGACGCGATCCGCAGCTGCATGCATCACCTGCAGATACAACGCGATGTCGTCCTTGCTGAGCGGCGTGAGTTGCACGCTGGCCTGTGGCGCATCGTCGTCCGCATCCGCATCGCTCGTGGATGCGGTCGTCGTGGAGTCGGTGGCGATGCCCGGCCCTGCTGCCGTCGCGGATGCGGATGCTGTCATCTGCGCATCCGACGATGAGGGCGCTGCGGAAGCGATGCCGGCTTGCGTGGAAGCAGTATCGTTCGGTGCCTGTCCACAGCCTGCCATCACGGCAGCGCAAGACATCAAGAGAAAAACCATGCGCATGCTGAATCCTCTGGGAAATGCAGTTGGGGGCAGTACGGCCCAAAAATGGGAGGCCAACGCAGGGCGTTTTGGCTAACCGGTGTTTGAAACTAATATTCACTCTGGCCGCTTTTTTTCAAGTCCAATTTGCTCTGGCCCTTTCTTGCGTCACCGCCCGCTGCCGTACTCCTTGTGCCATTGCTCGATGGTCTGGACGAGTGAGTCGCCGCGCGGACCCTTCACGTCGTCGAGTAGCCAGCATTCGGACGCCGATGCGCGCTGCAGCAGTAGGGTTGCGTGCTGCTGTTTGCCATGCGCCTTGTCGAGGACGAACATATAAGTCATCACAACCGTAGCCTTTCCTCCGGCGTTACGGGTGGTCGCGAATGCGATCGGCTTACTAACCGTTCCATCTTGCGCGTCAGTCCATGGATCGGCCGCGATGGCGCATTCCTGGCCATCGGAGCATTTGTATTCGATGTCCAGCGCAGCGAACAGGCGTGGCGTGAGTAGCGGCTTGAACGCGGCCGGATCCTTCCAGGAAAACTCTGCATGCCCGAAGTAAAACGACTTGGCGGCGGCGGCAGGATCAGTGATCGCACAGGCGGCGTGTGCACTGTGGGATGGCAAAGACGCCATCACAAAGGTGAGGATTATTGCGAGCGTGCGTATCACAGTGGGCTCCAGCGGGCTTTCAGATTTGAAGGGCGGCAATGACTAAGGTTCGGAAATCGTGGTCTGTCCCCTATTCTTTGCTGCAAAGGGGACAGAGTGAGCTACCCCGGATTTCTCGGACAGTTGAATTAGGCAACACATTCCAGCGATTCGAACATCATCGGTGAGCGATAGCCGAGGCTGCTGTGTAGTCGTTGCCGGTTGTAGAACACTTCGATGTAGTCGAACACTTTGCTTCTCGCTTCGTCGCGTGAGCCAAAGCGCTCGTGGTGCGTCAACTCCTGCTTGAGCGAGCTGAAGAAGCTTTCCATCACGGCATTGTCGTAGGGCATCGCCTTGCGGCTCATGCTGGCCGTCAAGCCAGCGTGTTGCAGTTGCTGCTGATAGGCCTTGCAGGTGTATTGCACGCCCTGATCGCTGTGATGGATGGTGTCACGCGTTGGCTGGCGATGCGACAAGGCCATCGCCAATGCGGCGCTGGCCAGTTCCTGGTGCGCGGTATCGGCCATCGCCCAACCCACGACCCGGCGGGAGTGCATGTCCAGCATGACCGCCAGGTAGAGCCATCCCTGCTGCGTCGGCAGGTAGGTGATATCGGCCACCCACACCCGATCGCGTGCTGGACTGTGGAAGGGCCATGCCAGGCGGTTCGGTGCGGGAAGTTCGCGCAGGTAGGTCGAGCGTGTTCGAAGGTAGCGACGACGACGTTTGCTGCGGATGTCGTGCTTGCAACGCAGACGGCCGACGCGGTGCCGGCCACACACTTCACCTGCCTGTCGCAACGCGTGCCAGATTCGATCCGTCCCGTAGGCCTCGCGGGTCTGCGCGTGTAACTGCCTGATCTGCTGCACCAGTCGAACATCGTCCAATGCACGCCGACTGGGCGGGCGATCACGCCAGGCGTAGAAGCCGCTGCTCGAGACACCCAGCACCTGGCACAACCGCTGCACCGCATGACCGGTTTGATCCCGGATCCACGCGTACTTCACGGCAGTTGCCGAGCGAAGTACGCCGCGGCTTTTTTTAAAATCGCGTTCTCTTCCTGCAGCCGCGCGTTCTCGCGCTTGAGCACCGACAGATCATCGGCGCTGGCCTTGGGCCGGCCACTGCCGCGGAACGCCTCGTCACCCTTCTTGCTGGCGTCCTGAGCCCACTTGTAGATCCGGTTGCGTGGAATGCCCAGCTCCCGGGCCACTACCGCTGCCGGCTTGCTGGCCATCTGCAGCAAACGCACCGCCTCGCGCTTGAACTCGGCGGTAAACTTCCTTCGCGTCGTCATCGAACACCTCTCCCGGGGGATTGTCCCCACTTTTTGGTGTCCGAGAAACTAGGGGTGGCTCAGAGTGAATTAACGCTTCAAATGAATATTTACTCTGGCCGCTTTCCCTTTTCTTGCCGTCAGTCTAATTTGACGGAAGCCCGAAGCTCTTTACCTCGATGTAACTGACCTTTTTTTCCCTGAGGCTTATAGAAAGATTAAGTCTTGGATAATCCAGAGTCTTAGTTCCCGTCCAAATAGATTCGCGCTCTGGGTTGCCCAGCCTGTCAACTACAGATTCTTCGCTCATGTCATTCGTGATTTTAAGTATATTGCACCCACTTACGCACCTAATTGTCGAAACCTTCTTGTCACTATCGAAATCGACCAACAAAAAGCTCTTTGAGAAGCCTTCAGCCGTCATTGTTCCGTAAGTCCACCGAAGGTAGTCGGTAAATCGCTTCCCTCCCTCAATGTCTCCAATCTTTATATCTGGGGTGAAGTGAGTCTTCCCATCATTTGGTGGTGTGATCTTGACAGCATCCGGAATTGATTTTACATAGACGACTTCGTCCATCGTCATTCCAAGGGATATCCCGTCGTATTCAACTTGAATGATCGGCCGACTCTCATAATATCGATATCCGATCACTCCACCGGCAACCAAGAGCAAACCTGAAACAGCTATTCCAACCACGATCAAACACTTGGCAACGGACAAGTGACCCCAGTGATAAAGGAGCACCAAGCTAATGGTCAAAGTGGAAACAAGGACGGCTAAGCCCAATGACATTTTCCAACGGTCTCCGAATCATCAGCGAAAGGCGAGCAATGAAGGGGGTCAGAGTGAGCCACCCCTAGTTTCTCGGACACCAAAAAGTGGGGACAATCCCCCGGGAGAGGTGTTCGATGACGACGCGAAGGAAGTTTACCGCCGAGTTCAAGCGCGAGGCGGTGCGTTTGCTGCAGATGGCCAGCAAGCCGGCA
>JBBQAN010000021.1:0-45621 GCA_038316385.1 Lysobacterales bacterium
TGCCGGCTTGCTGGCCATCTGCAGCAAACGCACCGCCTCGCGCTTGAACTCGGCGGTAAACTTCCTTCGCGTCGTCATCGAACACCTCTCCCGGGGGATTGTCCCCACTTTTTGGTGTCCGAGAAACTAGGGGTGGCTCACCCAGTCCCTTTATGCACGGGGAAACGAGATCTCCGTCTCCTTCGTTTTGGCGAGACGTGCAACCAATCTCTGCATGGCTGGCTCTACCAGTGCAATCGATCATGCTTGCTTGGCACGTTGAGCGTGCTTTGCTTTGGTCGTATGTGCAGCAACATGGGGCTTGTCCAGCATGCAATCGCAAAGAGTCGTGGCGGGGCCAACACTTCAATCAAGCGGACGTGCGTCGGGCACGCCGCTTGTTTCAGGCGTCAGGCCGACATGAACGATCACATTCCAGTTGTCGATTCTCAACCCTCTGGATTACCCCAACCCGGCGAAGGTGCAATGCCTGCGGAGCAGGTTGATCCGAGTCGTACCTTGCCTTCGGCGCCGAGAAGCATCGCATCGCGGCATCTGCGCACCACTGCCCGGATGCTCGGCTCGCTGTTGCTCGGTTATGTGGCTGTCTGGGGCCCGGTACTGGTCGTTGCCAAGGGTCTGGCGCCACTGATCGATACGGTGTTCCACCCCGGGGCTGACTTGCTCAGCGCGATCAGGCGCGCCTGCATTTCCCTGGCCGCAGTAGCCGGCTACTGGGCGTACGTGCACTGGCATGAGAAGCGTGAGGTAACCGAACTGCGACTGCGGCCGGTTCCTCTGTTGCTGGGCGGCGCCAGTGGTGCCGCCTTGATGGCAGTGCCGATCGCGCTGCTGTTCGCCGTCGGTGCCTACCAACTGGTGCTTGTCCGCGGCGCGTCGCCAGCACTGATGGGCGCGGCGGTCCTCATCGTCATCGCGGCCACCCTGGAAGAACTGGTCTTTCGGTGCCTGTTGTTTCGGGTGCTGGAGCGGGCCTGGGGAACGTGGGCGGCACTGGCGGTGCAAGCGGTGCTGTTCGCCCTGCAGCATTTGGAGAACGTCACCAAAGGTGGGACTGAGGATGTAGTGACCATGCTCGTGTCCGCAATCTTGACCGGCCTGATGTGGGCTGGGATCTTCGTCCTGACGCGTAACCTGTGGGCGGCGGCCGCCAATCACGCCGCCTGGAACTTCACCATTCTGCTCAGCGGCGTACCGCTTTCCGGCCTTGAGGACTGGCGCGCCATCGCGCCGCTCGAAAGCCACTATGCCGGTCCGAATTGGCTCACCGGCGGCATGTTCGGCCCGGAAAGCTCGCTGCCGGCGATCGTGTCGACCACGGTCGTGGTTGTGCTGCTGCTGCGTGCCGCACAGCGGCGTGGGGCCTTCCGAAGGCCGGCAGCCTAGACCGGCGTGGACATCGCTTTGGGATACGGCGCGCAACGAGCGCCGGGGCAGTGCAACAGTGGCGCAGGGTCAGGTCTAGCTTTGTAGCATCGCCGTTAAGGGGCATGTCTTGTTGAAACAGGTTGACAGCTCCTTGTGCAGGCCTTTCAGTTCGGCTTTCTTGCCGGCGACCTTCAGCAGGACGCAGCCCTCCAGCGTGAGCGACATGATGTCGCTGCTGCTTGCGCAATATATAACTAATTGTATAATTCGTGCATCAAGGCACTGCACTGGATCGGCACATCGCTCGATGACCTTCTCAGCTTCCCGGTCAGTGCGAGGACAGAAGCCGGTACGGATCTTCGCCTGGTGCAACAGGGTGTGGAGCCTCGCGACTGGAAGCCGATGCCCGATGTGGGCGCTGGCGTTCGCGAGATTCGCAGCCGCACCAAGGATGGTGCTTTTCGAGTCTTTTACATCGTCGAAAGCGCGACAGATGTTTACGTGCTGCATGCCTTTCAGAAGAAGACACAGCGCACGTCGCCCAAGGACATAGAGAAGGCTAAGGCGCGCTACAAACTGATTCCATGACCAAAAGAGAAGGTGCCCCATGCGCATGAGTGCTCGGGAAAGCAAGATCACGACGTCCAGCGGCAATGTGTTTACCGATCTCGGGTTCGATGACGCCGAGGCGCAGGTGCTCGCGCTTCGCGCGGACCTGATGGCCCAGCTCGAACAGCAGATCAAGGCGCGCAAGATGACGCAGGTAGCGGCGTCCAGATTGCTGGGCGTCAGCCAGAGCCGTGTGTCCGATCTTGCGCGCGGCAAGGTGGAGAAGTTCAGCCTCGACACGCTGGTGCAGTTCGCGGCCAGGCTTGGCAAGCCGGCAAAGATCGAGCTGACGGGCTGATGCCGGAGGCGTCAGGGCGTATCCCTCCAGCGCGAGCGTGATGATGTCGCTGCCGAGTGCGGTTTCGCTGCTGTCGGCACGTTCCATCAGTTTCTGCAGGCGTTGCAGGCGCGGGCGCAGGCATCGAGTGCAGTGATGTACGCTTGGATAGCAGAACACATCGCGCGGCGATTCAAGCCTCAGACAGGCGATCTACCGCAGGATCTGTGCAATCGCCACGGAGGGAAATGCAGCATGAAGGACATATCGACCGAAAATTCACCGCCTGATTCGGCACCGCCCGAAAATGCGCGCACGCAGCAAAAGGTCGACAAAGCCGCGGAGGAGCTCGGTCGCGAGCGCGACGTGTTCGAGAAAAAAGCGGCACGCATCGAAAGCAATATGATGAACCGCGATCCGATTACCGGTGCGCCCGGTTCTCACGGCTTGGGTACCGGCGTCGGCACCACCAGCGGCGCGGTGGCCGGATGGGCCATGGGTTCGCTCGCAGGCCCGGTGGGAATGGCTGTCGGGGGGTTCATCGGCGCGATCATCGGTGCGTTGGCTGGACACGAGGTGGGCGAGGTCATCAACCCCACTCCAGAAGAAACCTACTGGCGCGAAATGTACGGAAGCGACACGCGCTACAACCTTACGCATCCATTTGATGACTACGCGCCGGCCTTCATGGCGGGCTATCTCTACCGCAATCGGCCGTGGAGCGAAGCGGAGGCGGAAATGCTCGCAGTCTGGGAACGCAACAGCGGTAATTCGCCACTCGCCTGGCAGGAAGTACGTGATGCTGCGCACGCGGCATGGCTGCATGCCGAGCGCAAAAACGCAGTCGTTGGAGGGTAGCTTCTGCAGACCTTGACCAAAAAGCGGGTGATTTTGCGCCTTTTTGCTAAGTCATAATGCTCAGCGTCTGCCGGCAGAATGGCTCGGACATTGTTGCATCCGTCCACGTAGCTCATCGGGCCGTTACAACCGTGACAGGGCCGGCTGCGCTATGGCATCGGCATCGGCTACATGTGCATTTGCGTAGAAGATTTTTCCGACAAAGCTAGCTTCACCGACCGCAACCGGCTTTCGTTCAGTCACACGGGAGGAAAATGGTACTGCGGTATTGATCTTGATCCGCAACAATCACTTAAAGGAGCAGCACCATGGCGGAAGGAATTGCATCTGCGCTTGAGGGCGCAACCGAAAAACTCAGTGTCGTCCGCGATCACGTGATCGTCGGCGTGGCCGATGCCGTCAATGCAAGCGTTGACGTAGCGCGCATGGCGAAAGACAAGATGGGTGACGGCTTCGATACGCTTCTGGATCAGGGCAAGGATCTCGCTGACGGCACCGCCGAGCTGATCCGCAAACGCCCGTGGTCGACCGTAGGCGTTGCAATCGCTGTGGGCTACGTCATCGCCAAGCTGGCTGGCGGTCGAAAGTAGATCGGCGAACCGAGCGGTAGCTTGTGTTCGCGTACGGAAGCGCGGATGGGTTCCGCCGACACTGCCACGACAGGGATGTCAGGATGACTTTGGTTCGAACACACAAGGATGCATCATGCTCGCCTGCCGTCGCCCAAATAGCTGGCGAGCCGGCGTACGTCATACGCGGCTTGATTGGACCCATCCGGATGACGGCGTACATGCCCGAAAATTCCGCGCTTGATCGACTCTCGGGGATATCGTCATCATGGCATTGCGGGATGATCGCATGAAAGATGGTCGCGTGAAACACGTCGGGAATATCGCATCGAAAATTGGCGATATCGTGCTTGAACTCATTACCTCGGTGCCTGATTCCGATGAGCTTGAAAGCGCGACGCCGCGCGCGCAGGCGCGAATGATTCGCCGTGTCGCCTCGGCCAAGGCCTTGGCTGCAGCCGGAGCACTCGCGCTGCCTGTCGGACCATTGGGATGGCTGACAATCCTTCCCGAGCTGGGCGCTGTCTGGCGTATCCAGTCGCAGATGGTGGCCGATATCGCCGCCGCGTACGGGAAAAGCGCGACGTTGACGAAGGAGCAGGTGACCTATTGTCTGTTTCGCCACACTGCAGCCCAGGCGCTGCGCGAAGTGGTGGTGCAGGTCGGCGAACGCTTCCTGGTGCATCAAGCGTCCGTCCGCGCCTTTCAGGCCGTGGCGCGCCAAGTCGGAATCCGCATGAGCCAGCGGTCGCTGTCGCGCGTGGTTTCCCGCTGGGTGCCGATCATCGGTGCAGCTGGGGTTGGCGCGTATGCGTACTACGACACCAGCAGAATCGCGAGGACGGCGATCGATTTCTTCGGATCGGATATTGAGCTCGTCACATTTACGCCGACGACGGAAGTGCCGGCAAAGAAAGTCTCGCGCAAGCCTGCCTTGAAAAAGCCGGTACTCACGCCAGCCGCACGCAAGCCGCGAACGCGAAAAAAAGCGGCGTCGTAGAGTGCTGCTCTCGCATCTTGCAATGATGGATAGAGACATAAAAAAGCCGAAGACGGCAGTTCGCTGACTTCGGCTTCGTGCTGGGGCAACGCGCTCAGCGCGCACGTGGCGCGCCGGGCGATGGTTATTGACCTGGCGGCACCGTGATCTTGCTCTCGGTCGGATTCGTCACCGCCATGTGATCGTCGCTGTGATCCACATTGGCCGGGTCGCCAGCGACATGCGCACGATGGTGCTTCGCGTGATGTTTCATCGCGTGTTTCTTCATATTGCTGGCCTTGTGATCGGCAGCCGGCGCTGCGGCATCGGCGGTACCGGAGGCCGGCGCTGCCGGAGCACTGTCCTGTGCGAACGCGCACGTCGCGAAGGCAAGCGTCAGGCTTGCGGCAAGCAGGATACGAACATTCATCGGGAAGCTCCTTTGGAGTGGGTTGGGTCGTGGACGCGTCGCCACGACCCGTCCAACCTGCATCATCGTTGCTGATGCGTCGCTGGCGGCCGTCTTACCGAAAATTAATCTGTTACGTGCTCTCGCAACCATAAGTTGATCCCGATGCGTCGCATGCTCCGTGCCTCTGCCATCGCGCCCCGGGCCGATGCGTAGGCACCGTCGTAAACTGGGTGCACGGGCGATCCATGGCGCATGCGGATCGCGCGACTAAGCCTGCAAACCGGACGTACTCCGGGTTCGAGCTTCGCGCGCCCGTTGCACGCGTGCCGCAGATGGTCAGGACAGCCCTGCATACCGGCGAGCCCTTCCGACGTCACCAGAAAAACGTTGTGCGAAGAAAGCGACGATCAGACCGTACAGCATCATCGCGAGCATGTTCCAGAAAAAACCTTTCGGGTCGAATTTCGGGACACCGTGGCCGAGTGCAGACAAGGGTACGACGATGTAAGTCATTACGAAGTAGGTCGCAACGCCGTAGGCGATGCCGCTTGCGACCCAGTGGCGGATCAGTCCCGGCATACGACGCGCGGCGATCACAAAAATCGCCGCGATGAGGATCGACATCGCCCATTGCAGCAACATTCCCGATACTGCAATGGATGCCCCTCCTTCGAACGCGGATTTGCCCAGCAAACCGCCCGCGACGATCTTCATGATCATGGTCGGAGCGAGCCCGGTGATGGCCGACGCTGCGCCGATATCGATCGTTCCGGCCACAAATCCACCCCACAGGATCGCGGCAAGTGGGCCTGATGTCGCATTTTTCGCAACAAGCATCGGATCGTTCCTTCAATCGAAAACAGGTCGTCCGTTGCAGTATCCGACCGCATATCAGAATAAACAATGCGCGACGTGCAGCGACCCGGTCGTCTATCGGCTGACCATGCTGTTGCCTCGTCGCGTCATGACTGCCTTGACCAAGCCCTCGTTTGCTACCTGAGTGTTCGTGCACTTGCGCCGCCGCGAGTGATTGGCGTATTCACCTCGATGCTCTCGCCATGCATCGCTGATAGCGCTGATCAACGCGCGTGGCAAACCATTCAGTGGTGAGTTTGCGGGTGATTTTGGGACTCTCGAGGGTAATGCGCGGCAATACCGCGCGCGGCAGTGGTCGGCGTTGCAGTCGCTCGGCCAGTGCAAACACACTTTGATATAGCGCAGTCTGTTCGAAATCAATGCTTTCGCCCTGCAGCAATGCGCGATGGATCTGCGCCTCGCTCAGGTCGATGGATCGGGCCAGCGATCGCACTGCCACTTCGGTCGTGCCGACTTGATTGCGGCCGAGCTTTCCGTCGTAGCGGACCACGTCGCCATCAAGCGCGATCGGAATGCCGGACGCGATGCTCACTGCCTGCTGAAACGCCGCATTGCGGCTTGCGTAGAAACCGGCGTTGTAGTCGGCGAAACGGTACAGGATCTGCGGATACGTGGTCGGGTAACCGAGCAGATGCGCAACCCCGAAATACACACCGCCTCGCCGGGTAAACACTTCGTGGCGAATCGATTCACCGACTGGATACGGGTAGGGGTGTGTCTTTGCGTAGTGTTGCGCGAAATCGAAGCTGACCTGCATCGGGCCACCGGTATGTACGGGGTTATCGCCGGAAAACAGCCGCTTGCCGAGCGGCACCGAGCCAATAAAGTCCTCGTAGATGCGGCTTAAATCCTGTTCGGTGCGCGCTGTCGAGAGGCGCTCGTCGTAGCTTTTGCCATTGGGTGAGGAGAACAGCAATGCGGCGTGCACCAGGAATCGCGGGATGTTGTGCTGCACGGCGCGGTGATCGATTTCGGCGAGCGCGATTTTCCCGAGTCCAGGCACGGCCGGATCGGCCTTGAAAGACGATTCTTGTTCGGCGACAGCCAGCGTCGCGCACAGATTCTGCGTCGTGGGTTCAATGCCCTGCGCTGCAAATGCCGCATAGATATCGGTTGCCCAACCCGCGCGGTCCGCCGTCGCGACGGGAAGCAGACGCACGATTTGCGCGCGAACATCGGCAGGGCGACGGGGCTGCGCCCGCTGCGGCTTGGAGCAGCCGGCGAAAAGCGCGATAGATGCGATGAGAATCGCGGCAATACCGGTGCGAAGTCCGGATCGTTGCGTCATCCGAAAGTCTCAAAAATGGAATTGCATCGCACCCGCACCGAATGAACAAGTGGCCGAATCATTTGCCGAACACAAATGGGCGGCCTCTGGATTGATTCAGTGAATTATAGAGACCTGTCTTGACGATCAGCGGCTCGGCGGAACGGTAATATGAGTAGAGGTCGGCGTCACCGGAGTTTGGTCGCCGCTGTGATCGATGATCGGCGGATCGCCGGGTACATGACCGTGATCGACCGCTGGGTAACTCTTCATCCGGCTGGAATTCTGGTAAGCCACAACTTTCGGCTCGTTGCCACTCAGCGCCATGTTGGCGTTGTTGTGTGCGGCCATCCTGCGGTGCCGCATGGGCTTCGCGGGTTGGGAGGCAGGATCGGAATTCATCGCGTCGGAATTCATTGACTGCGAGTCGGCGGGCATGGTCGGGGCGGTCTGGGTATCGTCCTGCGCGAATGCGGTAGTTGCGAAAGCGAGCGCAAGAGCTGCAGCAATAGCGGTAAGGTTCATGGTGTGCCTCCTTGGCGGTGTCCGTGAGTGCTTGCGGATAATGCGACGCGCAGCATGAATCCCGACTGCATGGGATGTCATACATCACTGTCACATGGACGTACTCAGACTGACCGTTTTAAGAGCGTCAGCACCGCATGCGCTGCCGCTTCCGACGATGCCGGATTCTGCCCGGTCACCAGGTTTCCGTCAGTGATTGCATAGGATTGCCAGTCGTCTTTCCTGGAATAGTTGCCGCCGTTCTTCTTGAGCATGTCCTCGACCAGGAACGGCACGACATCGGTCAAGCCGACTGCGGCTTCTTCGGTGTTGGTATAACCGGTGACGGACTTGCCTTGCACCAGCGGCGCGCCGTCG
Organism: Lysobacterales bacterium; assembly: GCA_038316385.1. Classification (GTDB taxonomy): domain Bacteria; phylum Pseudomonadota; class Gammaproteobacteria; order Xanthomonadales; family Xanthomonadaceae; genus SZAS-103. The sequence continues at coordinate 8,098 of JBBQAN010000021.1, forward strand.
GCAGCGTTCGCGTAGCGGAACACACCAGGCGCGTGACAGACCGCAGCAACCGGCTTGCCGGCGGCATACATCGTCTCGATCAGACGGATCGAATCGGAATCTTCCGACAGATCCCACAACGGGCCATGACCACCGGGATAAAACACTGCGTCGAAATCCCCATCCATCACGCCGGCAAGTTTGTGCGTGTTGGCGAGCGCGGTTGTGGCCGTGGCATCAGCGCGGAAACGAGCTGTCGCTTTCGTCTGCGCGTCGGGTGCATCGCTCTTCGGATCCAGCGGTGGTTGACCGCCTTTCGGCGAGGCCAGCACGATCTGCGCGCCGGCATCCTTGAATACGTAGTAGGGCGCTGCGAATTCTTCCAGCCAGAAGCCGGTCTTCTTGCCTGTGTTGCCGAGTTGATCGTGTGAGGTGAGCACCATCAGGATTTTCATCGTTGTTTCCATTCCGTTGGGAGATCAAACATAACAGGCGCATCGCTAACCGGATGTGATGCGGAGCGGAAACGCTCCAGACGCAAACAATGCGCGAAGCAAATCCACGAACACCGTTACATAGCCTGAACCCGACCGATTCTTGAATATCGCCTGGCATGACTACATGTCGTTCCGGAAGGCGCATTGCGCGCCACTCTGACGCGATATTCGGGAGACGATCATGGCAACCGGTTGGGCAGGCGACGGCGCGGTGCAGGATCAAATCGACGCCACCATCAAGGACGGCATCAAACGCGTGCGCAGCCAGCTCCCGAAAGGCCCTGGCCTGACCCATTGCGAGGAATGCGGCATGGTCATTCCGAAAGCACGACGCAAAGCCGTGCCGGGCGTGCGCCTGTGCGTGGCATGCCAGGCAGCGCACGACCAGGAGCAATCCACGGCCAGCGGTTACAACCGACGCGGCAGCAAGGACAGCCAGCTGCGTTGATACCGTTTTGTCGTTACTTTCGTCAACGCGCACTGGTTCGTCATCAATGCATATCGTGCTTCCGGTTTTCACCCAGCGGGCCGGAAGGTCTAAACGTGATTTTTTTGAGCGAATCATGAGCGTATCGACTCGTTTTCGCGCCGCACGTTGCGCTTTCAGGATGCGAGCGCCAGGGAAAAACAAACGCTTTTCTTTCGCGGGTTGCGAGCGTAGATTTGCTCCCTGCAGTCGGGGTAAACAGGGGATGATGCAATGCATACGATCAGGCGTGGTTGGGCATCGGCGTTGCTACTGGGCTTGGGTCTTACGGCCACAGTCGCTTTTGGACACGGCAGCGGTATGAGTTCGTCTGCGGCGGCGGCCGCGCCAACCAAACTTGCTGCGGTGCCAGCCCGGAAAATCACCCTGCATGTCGCCAAGCCAACAAAAGTCGAACGCGCGAAGTCCCCGCCCAAGGGCGCCGAGCCATCGCATGCGCTGAGCTTGGACAAATCGATCAAGTGGAAGACCGATCCGAAATCGCATTCGGTGTTCGCCGTCGCCCAGAACAACCAGTTGTGGATTCTTGATCCGACTTCGGGCTGGCCTTATACCATCGACGCAAAAGGCCGCGTCTATACGGCCGATCCATGGACCGGCGAGGTTTACAGTCTCGGCAAGCTGTCGCACTGGGTTGGCGCGGTACCGTATTTTTTCTCGTTCTGGGACGATGTCGGCGGCAGTTACCGCGTGCCGACAATGACTGAATATGTCGCGATCTACTCCGACAGCAACGACGCCTCCTACGGATACGAAGAGGCTTACAACGAAGAGTGGACGTACGACGAGTATTTCAGCTCGGAGGAAGTCACCGAGGAGACGATTGCAGTCGAGTCCAGTGATGAAGCGTCAAGCAATGAATCATCCAGCGACGAAGCGTCAAGCGACGAGACGTCCAGCGACGAGTCATCCAGCGACGAGCCATCCAGCGAAGAGTCATCCAGCGACAAGCCATCCAGCGAAGAAAGCAACGACGAATCGACGGAGAAGGAAAACGAATAGGCAAAAATGAACAGCGGCAGGAGCTATGGCGCTGCGATCTATTGCTCACGCCAACGCGCGGCGCCCAGAAACACCACCCGCAGTTGCCGTACGAAATTCTCGACGAGTTCCTTTTCGCGCTTGGGTTGGCGTTTCGGTAAATCGAGGATGTCCGATGCGGCGTTGAGCATCGTGGTCACGACGAGTCCGCAGATCATCTGCATGGTTGTGCTGGAAAGGTCGGGCAGGGTGCCGAGCGCCTGTAGATCCTGCGCCATTTCGGATGCGAAATGGCTGACTTCAGAGCGGATTGCATCGCGGATTACGCGTGAGCCGCCGCCGCGTTCGCCGGCGATGAAACGGAACACCAGGCTGCGTTCCTCGACGAAGCGTTTATAGACCAACACCGAGCCACGCAGCATGTGCGTCGGCGGAATTCCATCGCGACGCGCCTCGCGCAACAAGCGCCGCAGTGTCGCGCCACCCATTTCGACCAATGCGAGACCAAGCTCATTCAAGTCGCTGAAATGGCGATAGAACGCTGCCGGCACGATGCCGGCCTCGCGCGCGATTTCGCGCAGGCTCAGCGACGAGAAACTGCGGCCCTGACCGATCAAGGCGAGCGCGGCCTCGATCAGGCGCTGGCGCGTGCGTTCCTTCTGCTCCACGCGCGTGATTGTAGCCTCCGCTTGCTTACGCACAGATGCCCGCTTGGTCGATGACAAGACGTACTCCAGCGGGTCAGCCGCTTTCGCGAAATGAACGCGAAGTATAGGCCGTCGCCCGGATTTCAGGATTGGAGTGGAAACTCGGTACGAATTGGGTGAACATATGTTCACCAAAAGAACGATACGCTAATGAACCTCTTACGCTCCAGGCCCCAAGACCGCAATTCGCCGGCGCGTCGCTTCTGGCGACATCCGCTGTGGGCTCCGTTCAATCAGCCCGACGCGTGGAATCGCCTCGCATCGACCGTGAACCCGATGTGGTCGTTGAACGAACCGCGCGCATTCGTTGTACGCGTTGTGGATGAAGCGCGCGGCGTAAAAAGCCTGTGGCTCAAGCCGAATGCGCGTTTCGGCGCGTTTAGCCCGGGCCAGCACGTGTTGCTCGAACTCGAAATCAACGGCGCGCGTCACGCGCGTTGTTTCACGATATCGAACGCCCCGCACAGCGATGGTTTGCTGCGGCTGACGATCAAGCGCAAGGATAATGGGCCGGTATCGACCGCCGCGCATGCGCTGCAACCTGGACAGATCGTGCGTCTGAGCAAGGCACAGGGCGACTTTGCGCCGCGCGATGCCGAGGGCAAGCTGCTGTTGCTCAGCGCGGGAAGTGGGGTTACGCCAATGATGTCGGTGCTGCAAGGTCTGGCGGCCACAGGGTCGATCCGCGATGTGTCCCTGCTGCAATGCGGTCGATCCGCTGCCGACATGATCTTCGGCGACGAATTGCGACAGCTCGCAGCGCGCTGGCCGCAGTTGCACGTGCACCTGCATGCGACGCAGGAGCAGGGTCGGCTGGACGCGAACAAGATCGCGCATATCGTTCCCGACTGGCGCGACCGCGAAACGATGCTGTGCGGACCGGACGATTTCATGCGCGTCGTCGAGACGATGTATGCGGACGCTGGCTTGGGAGAGCGTCTGCAAAGCGAAAGTTTCGGACGCCGCGCTGCGCCGATCGATCCGGATGCGCGCGCGCATGCGGTGATGTGCGACCAGACTGAACAATCGTTCACTGTCTTGGCCGGCCAGAATCTGCTTGATGCTGCCGAAGCAGCTGGTCTTGCGCCGAAATTCGGTTGCAGGCGCGGCATCTGCCGTACCTGCCAATGTCGCAAACGCAGTGGCACGGTCACGAACCTGCTGACGGGCCAGCTGTCCGGGCCTGGCGACGAATTGATCCAGCTCTGCATTTCCACTCCGCAAAGCGCAATCGAACTCGCGCTCTGACTCCGAGGACAACGCATGACCATCAAGACCCGAATGGACGTCGAGACAGCCGCGCGCTTCGCGTGCGAACTTGATGCATTGCGTGTGGAAACGTTCGCAAAAATCGGCGAGAGCGATGCGCGCCACATTCATCGCATGCGCCATATCGTGCAGGGATTGGCGATCGGCGGGCGCGGACTGCTAATGTTCGGCGTCGGCCCGATCAGCTGGGTCGGCGGCATGATCGGGCTGGCGCTCGCGAAGATCATCGAGAACATGGAAGTCGGCCACAACGTCATGCATGGCCAATACGACTGGATGAACGATCCCTCCTTGCACTCGCAAACCTACGAGTGGGACATCGTTTGCGATGGTGATCACTGGCGGAATTCGCACAACGTCGAACACCACAACCACACCAACATCATCGGCAAGGATCATGATTTCGGCTATGGCATGCTGCGCCTTAGCGAGAAGCAGCGCTGGTCGAAATTCAATCTGTTGCAGCCGCTGTGGTATTTCCTGCTCGCGACAAACTTCCAGTGGGGCGTCGCCGTCCACGACATCAAGATCGGTCGCTTCGTGAAGGGCCGCATGAAGAAAGCCGAATTCCGCGAACGCATGCGCCCGTTCCTGCGCAAGGCCGGACGTCAGTTGTTCAAGGATTACGTGCTGTTTCCTGCGCTCGCGTTCTGGCAATGGCCGCGCGTTCTGCTCGGTAACCTGGTCGCAAACCTGATCCGCAATCTGTGGACGAACGCGATCATATTCTGCGGGCACTTCACCGAGAACGTGCAGACCTACAGCACCAAGGAAGTCGCGAACGAGACGCGCGGCCAGTGGTATCTGCGGCAGATACAGGGATCAGGCAACCTAGAAGGCAGTCGCGTGTTTCACCTGCTGACCGGGCAGCTCAGCCGCCAGATCGAACATCACCTATACCCGGACATGCCGGCGACGCGCTATGCCGAAATCGCTCCGCGCGTGCGCGAGATCTGCGCGCGATACAGCGTCCACTACAACACCGGCGGATTCTGGAAACAGTATGCGGGCGTGCTTGGACGCCTGTTCCGGCATGCGTTTCCGACCAAGTCGCGCCACGCAGGAACCCTTGCACCGAATAGCTGACAAGGAGAGTCAGATTGACGATGTGGTGAGCAACCGATTTCTGCCTCTCTTCTTCGCGCCGTACATTGCTTCGTCTGCGTGCCGGATCAGCTGCAGTTTTTCCTCGTGATGCTCCAGATAGGTTGCGACGCCGATGCTAAAGGCTGCGCCACGTGTAACCGACGAGATCGAACGGACGATTGAATGCGGAACCCGGATCATCCCTAAGCCATGCCGCACCTGAACGTCGCCACTGTGCAGCCCTCGCCAATCGGCGACAATAGAATCCCAAACGCCACAGTTCCAGTTGAATGAAAGCAAATCGATGAAAATCCCGAAGGGCCTGCAGCCGCTGATCGATGACGGCGTGATCGATGCTGTGCTGCGTCCGCTCAAGAGCGGCAAGGAAGCGTCGGTGTACGTGGTTCGCGCGGGCGACGAAGTGTTGTGCGCGAAAGTTTACAAAGACATGGCGCAGCGCAGCTTCCAGGCGCGCACGCAATACCAAGAAGGCCGCAAGGTGCGCGGCAGTCGGCAGACGCGCGCGATCGGCAAGGCCACGAAATTCGGCCGCAAGGAACAGGAAACTGCGTGGAAAAACACCGAAGTCGATGCGCTGTACCGGTTGATGGAGGCCGGAATCCGGGTGCCGAAACCGCATGGCTATTTTCATGGCGTGTTGCTGATGGATCTGATCGTCGACGAACATGGCCATAGCGCGCCGCGTCTTGGCGAGGTCGATCTCATCCCGGAACTCGCGCGCTGGTACCACCACGACCTGATCGCTGACGTGGTGCGGATGTTGTCACTCGGATTGATCCATGGCGATTTGTCCGAATACAACGTGCTGGTCGCGGAAGACGGCCCGGTGATCATCGATCTGCCGCAAGTCGTCAGCGCCGCCGGCAACAATGCCGCACGCACAATGTTGCTGCGCGACGTGCACAACCTGCGCGACAGCCTCGGCCGCTTCGCGCCGGAGTTGAAGTCAACGCATTACGGTGAAGAAATGTGGGCGATGTACGAGAAGGGCGAATTGCGCGCCGACACGCAACTCACCGGCCATTTCGTGTTCGACAAACGCAAGGCCAATGTGCGCGCGGTGATGGAATCCATCGAAGACGCGCGCCAGGAAGCGATCATCCGCCAGCAGGGACGTGAGGAAGCGGCGTTGAACGATTGAGTCTCGTCATCAAGCAGGCAGCGCGGATGACGGGCGGCGCTTGAGTTCGGCGATGAAACTCATTGTGCGTGTGCCTGACTGCGGTGCGGGTATTTGACCGTCTGCGGCGGTGGCCAATGCAGTCCGGATTCAGCGAGTCTGGCCTTGAAATTCGGGGTGGCGTCGAGGTCGAACGGCGCGCCGCATTGGCATTCGCTAACGAGATAGGCAAGCAGCAGTCCGCCGGCCGGCTTGGCATCTAGAGCGGCGGCTTGGCGGTTGGCTTCAACGCGATTGCCCGAGAGCGACGCTTCGACGGCATCGGCTATAGTCCAGACTTTCAATTTCGAATTCTTTCGATCCACGCCCTGCAAGCGCGCATGGATGCTTGCTGCGCTTTCACCTGCAGCCGTACCCACAATGACTCGCGCCATGTAATAGAATTCTCCGATGGGTTCGAGCGACGAAAGCAGCTTTTTGGCTTCCTCTACCCGATCGAGCATTGCCAACGCAATTGTCTCGTCCTCCTTGGACCTGTCGAAACCGGTCACGCGCACATACTCTGCGCGAACGGCCAGCGTGCGCTCAGGATGACCTGTCGCACGTGCAACCCACATCCTCGTGGAGTAGTTGATTGTGTTTAACGGGTCGCAGGCATTCACCCGTGCACCGAGGTTTTCGATGAGGTCGCCGTAGCCGAATGCACTGGCAAACACCGGCATCCAATTCGGCGCACTGCAACCGGGTTGTTTGAGGGCGGACTCGATGCGATCAGCCAAGCCATTCCAGTCGTTGCTCAGCAACTGGCGTTCGGCCAGGGCCAGTTCGCGTTGTTGCCGGTCGGGGCTGTTGTCAGCGGCGAGTTGCAGGCTTTGCAACGCCGAGCGCTGCGCATTGAGGCGCTCTGCCTGGTTGCTATCGTCGCCGATCAAAACATGTTCGTAGAGATCGGTCTTGGCGAAATAAGCGAAGGAAAATCCGGGGTCCAGCGCGATCGCCTTGTCGAATTCGACATTCGCCAAGCGTAGGCCATCGATCAAATCGATCTCGGGCTTGCGGTGTGCGTCGATGTAGAGCTTCCAGCCTTTCTGATAGGCGATGAACGCATCGACATTCTTCACCCCGGCCTCGCGCATCCGGGCGAGTTGTTTTTCGTCGAGGACGATGTTCAGCGCAGCGGCCACCTGGGTGGCGATGTCGAGTTGTACCGCGAGCGTGTCCTTCATCGTGCGATCGTAGGTTTGCGACCAGAGTTGCGTACCATCTGACGCACGCAGCAACTGCGCGGTGATTCGCGCGCGTTCGCCATCACGCCGCACGCTGCCTTCCAGCAGGTTGGCCACACCCAGCTTTTTGCCGATCGTGCTTGGATCGTCGTGGCTTGCCTTGAACTGGAATGACGAAGCACGACCGACCACGCGCATGCCGTCGATGCGTGCCAGCGAGTTCAGGATTTCCTCGGAAACGCCGTCGGAGAAGAATTCATTGTCCTTGTCGGCAGACAGGTTCTCGAACGGCAACACCGCGATCGAGCGTGGATCAAGCTTTGATTTTTCGGCGCTGAAAGCTGCGGCCACATGTGTCGTTGTCTGCGTCACCAGCGCGGCATCGCGGCGCGGTGCAAGCACGAACTTGTCGAACGCGAAATAGCCGATCGCGATCAATGCGACGATCAGGATCAAGCGATCCATGCGCTTAGCGGTTTGGGGCGCGATCGACTCCTGCGCAGAAACGTTTTCATCGCGCTTGATGCCAGCGGGCGTCAATTCGAACACCCAAGCGACGATCATCGCCGGAAGAAAGCCAACCGCGAGCGCGATGATCAGGCCGCGCAATGCCCACGGCGGCCCATCGAACGCCGGCAACACCGTGCTCGCCACCTGCACCAGCAACCAAGATCCGACCAGATACAACCCGGCGGCACGGATGACATTGCGGCGCTTCAGTTCGGCGATCACGCTCACTGTGCTTCTTTCGCTATCGCGCGCAGCGACGGATGAACCGATTTGTTGTACACCAAGAAGTTGGCAATATTGGTCTCGACATCCACGACCCGCAGACGCAGCATCGGGATGAAGTCGGGATTGCTTCGCAAGATGGACGCGCTTGTCTTGATCACGGCTGGGGACAGGCCGGTCGAACAAGGGTAATCGAGCGGATGGGCGAAGTTGGTGCGAAAGTCACCTGTCGTCACGACGAGATCTCCGCACTTGGCGTCGAGGGTGTGCTGTACTTCGACCGGTATCGCCATCCTGTGCTCGACGATACGACGAGTTCGTGCCTTCCCGGGCAACGGTATTGAACAGGGTAAGGGTATAGAGCTGCGTTGCTGTATCGCGCAGTGCCTTGTCGCGGATCAGGCCCATTGATCCGGTGGACGTCAGCTCGTCGAAGGTAGCCCGTTGGCGGATGTTGTCGTTGTACTGGGTGGCACGAAATGCGTTGACCAGCAGGTCTTCGTCGGACAGCGGCGCTACACCGGTGAGTGCATTCAACGCGCGCATTGCGCTTGACCGCACGTCGCCGAAGTACTGAATATCGAATTCGTAGCCCCAGTCTTCGGTACGCATGTCGGCTTTCAGGTTCGCGGTGAATTGCGCCGCTTTCGCGTCGGTTTGCTGGCTCTCATTCCAGTTCGATGCCTGCAGGCCGATGAACACGCCCACCACGACCACGACCAGCTCGATGACGATCGCAGCCCAGTCCTGCTTTTTCATGCTTACGGTGAAACGACGAAGGATCATTGGGTGTGCGCCAGCGATAGGGTAACTGAGCAATGTACTGGCATGCGGATCACGTCACGATGCTGGATTTCCGAGAACAGCCTCACTGAGGATTCTTCAAGGGCTTGTCTTCGGCAATCGCGACCAGCCCCTTGCGAATCTCGCCGTTGTTGGTCAGCAGGTCGCCAAGGCGGGTGGAAATATCGACCGCGCGCTTTCGCAGGGCCGGCAACACCATCGGATTTCCGCGCAAGGCGGCAGCGGCGTCCCGAATAGCCGTTTCTGTCAGGCCTGTATGGCACGGATAATCCAGGGAATGGGCGAGCGATGCGTAGTCGCCCACCGGCGTCAGCTTGTCGCCGCAGCTCTGTGCAAGCGTCCGCTGTACGGCGATCGGCACAGTCATGCGAAAGACTTCGCGATAACGCGACTCCATGCCTTCGCGGACAAAATTCTCGATGGTGGGCATGCTGTAGACGCGCATGGCCAAGTCGCGCAGCGTACGGTCGCGGATCAGGCCGATGGTGCCGGTCGAGATCAGCTCGTCATAGGTCGCACGTCGGCGTAGCTTCTGTTTGTATTGGGTCGCCCGATAGGCAGCCACGAGCAGTGCTTCGTCATCCAGCGGCACCTCGCTCGTGAGCGCACCCTCGGCGCGCTCTGCGTTTGCGCGTACCTGCTGGTTGTATTCGATCATGAGCTGGTAGCCCCAAGCTTCCTCGCGCAAATCTTCATTCAGGTGCTGGGTGAAGACGGTGGCGCGCTGGTCGGTTTCGCGATCCTGATTCCAGTTCGACGCCTGCAAACCAATAAACACGCCCACGACTACCACGACGAGTTCAATGGCAATTGCAGCCCAATCCTGCTTCTTCATGCTTGCGGTGAAGCGTCGAAGAATCATGGTGTGCGCTCCAGAAGGGACTTGCGCGAACCCTGCGCGGCGATCGTACGGATGGCGTTGCGGCGTTCCAAGCTGGCGATGTCATTCATCGCGGCACGCCGTTATCGTCGAAGCCGACCTTGTGCAGCAGGCGCAGGTAGCGCGGGTCGTGGCGGTAGTTGGCGAACAGCGGGCTGCGCAGCAGGACGACGCCGTCGGTGCCGCTGCCCTTGATGTCGAGGATCGACTCGGCGTAGGTGAACAGATCGCCGATATGCGATTGGAAAATCCTGCTGATGCCGACGGCATCGACCGTCAGTGTCCGGCGGATGGCGTCGTAGTCGTTCGGTTTGCGTATGATCGCGAGCGTGGCGTCGATCGACTTCATTTTTGCCTCAATCAGCGCCGCGCTGTCGCCCCGCCTGACGAGGTCGTCGTGGAGGACACCGCGCATGTTCTCTGCTTCATGAATACGGCCGGCCTTGGCATAGGATGTAAACAGATTTCGGTTCACATACCGGAAGTCAGGCGCGATAACATGCCCCACCTCTAGTTGCGCGATCGATTCGTCGACGCGGTTCGAATAAAAGAGCAGGTAGCCATACACATTGCGGTAGGCCGGTGCCTTCGGATCGGATTCCACGGCGCGTTGTGCGGTTGCCAATGCCTCATCGCTGCGTCCCATCGCGCCGAGCCAGTCGGTGTAGGTGAACAGGAACTCTGGATCGTTCGGTGCCAGTGCTTGGGCTTGCTGGAATTGCTGCTCGGCCGCTCGCCAATGCCATGCGTTCGCATACAGGCCGCCCAGCGCGACATGCGCTGCGGCCAAGTCGGGGTCGATGGCGATGGCGCGCTTACAGGCTGCTTCGGCTTCAGCGTAGATCTGCGGCAGTCGCGCCTTATCGGTATCAGGTAGGTAATACGGCAATACGTCGAGACTGGCGCACAGCCCGGCCCAAGCCTGCGCGAACTCCGGATCGCGCTTCAACGCGGCGTGGTAAAGATCGATCGACCGCTGCACGCCAGCGCCGCGCACGCGATATGCCTCGCGAGCCTCCAAATACAAGTCGTGCGCCTGGGTGTCGGTGGTCGCGACCGCCACCAGTTGCTCCTTCTGCGCGCCGATCAGGGTGACCTTGAGCTTGTCGGTGATCGCGCGTGCGATGCGTTCCTGCAGCGCGAACACATCCTTGAGATCGCCATCGTAGCTTTCCGACCACAGATGGAAGTCGTCGTCGCTGCGGATCAATTGCGCGGTGATGCGCACCTTGTCGCCTTGCTTGCGCACCGAGCCTTCGAGAACGTTGGCGACGCCGAGTGCCTTGCCGATCGTGCGCAGGTCCTCGTTGCGGCCCTTGTAGTAGAACGACGAGGTGCGCCCGGCGACCTTGAGATCCTGCACCTGCGCCAGGGCGTTGAGGATTTCCTCGGACATGCCATCGGAGAAATAGCCCTGATCGTGTTCCGGGCTCAGGTCGAGGAACGGCAATACGGCGATTGATTTTGGATTGATCTGTGATTTTTCCGCGCTGATTTCGGCGGTGACATGCGCGGTGGTCTGGGTCACCAGCGCCGCCTCGCGACGCGGCGCGAGCACGAACTTGTCGAACGCGAAATAGCCGATCGCCACGATCGACACCACCAGCAGCCAACGGTTCATCCGATGCGCGGTTTGTGGAGCAATGGAATCTTCGGGTTTGACGTCTTCATCGCGTTTGAGGCCATCGGGCGTCAACTCGAATACCCACGCCACGATCATCGCCGGAAGAAACCCGACGGCGAGTACGATCACGATGCTGCGCGCGATCCAGTCCGCCGCTCCGAACATCGGCAGGATGGTACCGGCCACTTGCACCACCAGCCACGCGCCCACCAGATACAACCCGGCAGCGCGGATCACATTGCGGCGTTTGAGTTCGGTGATCAGCGACATTCCCACCCCTATGGGTCGCGCTGCATCGCGCGGTCAGCCAATGGGGAAGAATGCCAGAAAGACGGGCGTCATAACCGCATGGCGACAGTCGCGAGCTGCTCAATGCGTTGCGCGCTGGCGTTCGTCATAGTCTTGGCGCACGCACACTGCGCCATGTTGTCTGTGCCAACAAACCGAGGCTTCGTAGCCGCACACGCCATACTCGCGGGTCTTGCGGCAGATCGCGAATGTTGGTGATTTCGCGCAAGGCCTGGTAACTCCAATCGATGTTCTGGCGATCCGAATGCGGATCCTCCGCGATTGCGAGAAGGCCGGGAATCGCGGCGTAACGCTCAGCCAACCGTAGCGTGCCCGATTCCGTCAGGCCGCAGAACGCGCGCTCGCGGATTGTCTGCAGGCGATCGTTCGCCGCCACGGACAACAGCGGATTGATGATCTCGACACCGCCGAACGGCGCCAACGATTCCACGGCCCAATGGCGCAGTTCGTTGTCCTCGCTACGAGTGGTTGCGACCAGCACTGAAAAGATGCGTTCGCGAGCGACTCCGCGTGCACCGAGGACGCCCAGGTGCCAAAGTTCCCACGCGCCAACACCATGCGGGTCTTCGTGCAGACGCTGGATCAGGTGTTCGACTTCCTGTGGAGTTTTCGCCACGCCGTCCTGCGCAAGCTGCACTTCGAAGCCGGCCATGCGGACATTCAGTCGCGGCGAATTCATCGCGGTCAGGGTGAGTGCGGCAAGTCGGTCGCTGGATTGGAGTTGGCCGCGCCAGTTTTGCGCGTTTCGCATCACATACTCCGCAGCGTCGGCGTGGCGGTTGATCGCCAGTTCCAGCGCGTGTTCTGCGCGTTGCTGCGGAAGCATTTTCATCATGTTGGCGTAGAACGCGTCGAGATGCGGGTCGGTCGATGCGTCGTGTTCCGTGAGTGGCGCGGTCACCGCAAGGGTTTGCTGGATCGCGATTGAACGCAGGTCATCGCCGGCTGCGCAGGCGCCAGCAGTGGCAAGGGCAACCAGCATTGCAAACAATTTGACGAGATGAGACATGATTGAATGGCCGTTGGCGTGGTCGGATTTTCAACGTCGCCAGTGAATAAACGGGGTTACGCAGATGCGCTGGCGTGGCATTGACATGCATCCATGACGAGCAGTCGGCAGCATCTGGCAGGGCATTTCGCAGCCACCATCGTGGTTTGGCTCGCGGATAGACGCACGGGGGACGGGGAGGATCGCCCGCACAGGAAGTCCGCGCCTCGCTCGCGGTACGATATGCCATCCGCAACCCGGAGAGACTTCATGTCCATCACCATGTACGCAGCTTCAGTTCCAGTCTTCCAGCAATTGCTCGGCGCACTTGGCGATGTCCTTGCCAAAACCGAAACGCATGTCGCCGACAAGAAAATCGATCCAAACGCTTTGCTGCAGTCGCGGCTGTTTCCAGACATGTTCATCTTCACGCGGCAAGTGCAGATCGCCTGCGATTTCGCCAAGGGCGTGTCGGCGCGGCTGGCGCAAGTCGAAGTACCCGTGTACGAGGACAAGGAACAATCCTTCGAGGAGTTGCGCGCGTTGGTCGCCAGGACGCTCGCCTTCCTCGGCGGCCTCGATGCATCGCGTTTCGATGGAAGCGAGGATCGCACCATCGTCACCCGGCCCGGCACGCCGCGCGAACGCACATTCACCGGTCAAGCCTATCTGCTGACTTACGGTCTGCCGCAATTCTTCTTTCACGTCACCACCACGTATGCACTGTTACGCCACAACGGCATCGAGATCGGCAAGCGCGATTACATGGGTAAATTTTGAGTGAGTGGCTTGCTGATCGCCATCACCCGTGACGTCAGCGCGAGCCTTGCCGATTGCCAATTGTCGTTCGTGGATCGCGAGACGCTCGATACCGAACGTGCAGCCGCGCAACATCATGCGTATCGGCAAGCGCTGAAATCTCTAGGTTGCCGCGTGATTGCGTTGCCGGCGCAGGATGCGATGCCGGATGCGGTGTTCGTTGAGGATGTCGCGTTGGTGTTTGACGAGATCGCGGTGATGACGCGACCGGGTGCGGAGTCGCGGCGCGATGAAGGCGCCTCGGTCGCAAAGGTGCTTGGTCGCTATCGTGCACTGTGCACGATCGAAGCGCCGGGCACGATCGATGGTGGTGATGTGTTGCGCGTAGGCCGCAAAATTTTCGTTGGCGAGTCGGCGCGCAGCAATGCGGCGGGTATTGAACAGTTGCGTGCGTCAGTAGCCGAGTTCGGTTACATGGTGCAAGGCGTGCCGACGCGCGAATGCCTGCACTTGAAGTCGGCAGTGACCCAATTAACAGAGGACACGTTGCTGATCCAGATCGAATGGGTCGATCGCGATGTGTTCGCCGAATATCGATTGATCGACGTCGATCCGGATGAACCGCATGCGGCGAATGCGTTGCGTATCGGCGATGGCGTGGTCTATCCGGCGTCGTTCCCGCGTACGCGCCAGCGCATCGTGGATGCCGGCGTCGCGATCACCACCGTCGATCTGTCCGAATTGCAGAAGGCCGAAGGCGCGACGACGTGTTGCAGCCTGGTGTTCCGCGAGTCGGCTTCGGTTTGATCGCGCGCATGTTGCCGGTCGGACCATCGTCATTGGCGGATAACGTTGCATCGACCAAACTCTGCGTCTCATGATGAACCAAGGATAGGGCCATGCAGGTGAAGGTGTTCAATCGCTCTGGAAAACTGGTTGGCCCTATCGAGTCCGCGCGCGTGGTCAAGACCGATGCGCAGTGGCAGACCCAACTTACGCCAGAGCAATACCGGATCGCGCGCGGGAAGGGTACCGAGGCACCGTTCTGCGGTACCTTGCTCGACAATCATATGGACGGTGTCTATGCATGCATCTGTTGCGGGCTGCCGCTGTTCCAATCCGATGCGAAATTCCAGTCTGGAACCGGCTGGCCGAGTTTTTTCCAGCCGATCGCCGCCGAAAACGTCGCAAGTCATGTGGACCGCAGTCATGGCATGACCCGCACCGAGAGCCTGTGCGTGCGCTGCGATGCGCATCTCGGGCATGTGTTCGATGACGGGCCGGCGCCAACGCGATTGCGTTTCTGCATGAATTCGGATGCGCTGACGTTCGTCGATGCATCACGGTTGGCGACGCTCGCTGATCCTGCGGTGGATGCAGCTTCCTGATTGCTTCCTCGCGATTCAGACGTGCGATGGCAGACGGATATTCCTGAGTTCGTCGGCGCTTTTCAGGCGAGCGCCCTCAAAGTAATAGGCGCGCACTTCGAGTCCACGTTCGCTCTTGCCGACGTAATAGAAGCGGGGATTCCACCAAACCGGCTTGCGCAGGGCGCGATAAAAGCCCGCGTTTTCGAGTTCGAGCAGCACGCCGATGCATGGAAAATTCCGTTCTCGCGCCCAGACCTCGAGCAGCGCGTTGGAGCGGTTCATCAATTCACGAACCAATGAGGTGGTACGCCACGCCTGCCCGACGAACGCGCGGTAGTAATACATCGGCTGGCCAAATCGCGGTTGCAGCACTGCGATCGCAGTGCTGACTCCCGCCACTTCGCCGCCCGCCGTGCGCGCATACATCACGACCTGCGGCAATCGCTTGTTGATTTCGATGTCGTTGTCGAGCGCGCCCTCGCAGCGCCAGAATGCGCCGATTGCGGCTGCATCGTCGTCCGTCATTGCCTTCCACACCGGGGCTATCGCGAACCGCGAATTGTCGTTCGAAACAATTGCAGGGTTGGATAATGATTGGTCAGGCATGGGAATCGACTACGGATTTGTGGCCCATGGTATCAAGCTGCGGATATGCAAGCAGCCAATGCCCGAACAAATCATTGATCAGTGCACGCACAATTGCCTCGGCAGTCTCACGCTCCTGCCATTGACGCCCCCGAACCCGAAGGTGGCCAACACTGGGTTACCCTCCTGCAGTTTTAGAACAACTCCCATCGGCAAGCAGCGATTTTGTACAAAGGAGAAAGAAGCGTGTTCAAAGTAGACTACAGACTGTTAGCCCCGACATTCGTACTACTTGCTTTGTCCGTTGTGCCGATGCAAGCAGGTTTCGCGCAGTCAACCGATCCAGATGCGCCGACTGTGCTGAGCGAAAGCACGATCAGCGGAATGAATTCGAGCAACATGAGCGAGGACAATACTTACTATTATGCTTTCGATGTCAACAAGGGGACGCTGTCGTGGACGCTTGACCTGACGCCGACCAACAAGTCGGATGCGGGCGGCGTCTTGCAGTGGACTTTGCTGAGCCCGAAATTCGAGAAATTTAAATACGATAATTTATCCGCGCAAGGTTCGCCGGAAAGACAAATGAAGGACATGCTGGTAACGATCAAACGCCGGATGATCCTGAACATCGTCGTGTCGGGCAACATCTGGTACAAGATCAGATTGTCGGGTTCTGCTGTCCAGTTCAGCGGTACGAGATAGTCTGTCGGCGTCGAGGCGAGGAACTTCCATGGCCCTGAATACCAATCCGCAAGCAGTGCAGATGGGCGACGAATCGATGGCGCGCAACCTCGCGCATCAGGCCGAGGCGATCTGGCCGCAGGAACGCCATCTGTTCGATCGTTACGATTTGCATGATGCGCCGCGCATCCTCGATCTCGGCTGCGGCACTGGCGAAATCACCAGACGACTAGCGGAACGCCATCCACGCGCAACGCTGGTTGGCATCGATATTCTCGAAGGCAATCTCGCCATTGCGCGCCGCGACAGCCAGGTGTTCGGCGAGCGCATCGTTTACGAACACGGCGATGCGTTCGCGCTGAAATTCGACAAGGAGATTTTCGATCTCGTCGTGTGTCGCCACATGTCGCAGGCAGTTCCGGAATTCACCCTCGTTCTGGCCGAAATCACCCGCGTGCTCAAGCCGGGCGGCTGGCTGCATCTGTTGTCGGAGGACTATGGCATGTTGCACATGCCGGTTGGAGAGCGCGATCCGGATCGGTTCTGGAACGAAAACGCGGTCGCGTTCCTGCGTGGCATCGGTTGCGATGGGCGCATCGGTCGACATTCGCCGGCGCTGCTGGAAGTCGCCGGCTACCGCGACATCGCGATGGATTTCGTTACCGTCGATACATTGCGGGTTTCGCGCGTGACCTTTGGCGGGATCATGCGCGCCTGGCGCGATGGATACGCCGAACCCTTGTCGATTGCGAGCGGCCGTTCGATCGCGGAGGTGACTGCGGATTTCGATACCATGATCGCGGCCATCGAATCGCCACCGGCCTATGTCGTCTGGCATGTGCCGGTGATTTCAGGGCGCAAGCAGGCTCGATGACACGCGATGCCGCGCACTCTTTGGAAATCCACAATGGAATTCAATGCCGGGTGTCGAATCGGGGCTTCTCGTTGAGTGTTCCGCCCGGTACGGGAAGGCGAAAAGAGGAAAATGTGGAGTTGCGCCAACCGCATACGCTGCAAAAATCTGAGGTGAACATGCTCGCGTTTCGCTTCGACAATGCCTGCGTGCGCGATCTTCCGGGAGATCCTGATACCGGGCCGCCGCTTCCGCGCCAAATCCACGGCGCAGCGTATTCGCGCGTCGATCCGACGCCGGTTGCAGCGCCGCGCCTGATTGCTTGTTCGGCTGAAGTTGCAAATCTGCTCGGGCTCGACGCCAGCGACATCATTGCGCCGGAATTCGCGCAGGTTTTCGGTGGCAATGCATTGCTTGCCGGCATGCAGCCGCACGCGGCGAACTACGGCGGCCACCAGTTCGGACATTGGGCCGGACAGCTCGGCGATGGGCGCGCGATCGCGCTCGGTGAAACCATCAACGCATCCGGCGAACGTTGGGAGCTGCAACTCAAGGGCGCCGGGCCGACCCCGTATTCGCGCAGCGCCGACGGCCGCGCGGTATTGCGTTCGTCGGTGCGGGAATTTCTGTGCAGCGAGGCGATGCATCATCTCGGCGTGCCGACCACGCGCGCGTTGTGCCTGGTCGCGACCGGCGAATCGGTCGTGCGCGACATGTTCTACGACGGGCATCCGCGTGAGGAAAACGGCGCGATCGTGTGTCGGGTCGCGCCTTCGTTCATCCGGATTGGAAACTTCGAGTTGCCAGCTTCGCGCGGCGATATCGTGCTGTTGCGGCAGTTGATCGACTTCACGATCCGCCGGGATTTTCCGGAACTGGAAGGGAAGCCCGCATCGTTGTACGCACAATGGTTCGTGCAAGTCTGCGAGCGCACCGCGCACATGGTCGCGCACTGGATGCGCGTTGGTTTCGTGCATGGCGTGATGAACACCGACAACATGTCGATCCTCGGACTGACCATCGACTATGGGCCGTACGGCTGGATCGACGATTACGATCCGGACTGGACGCCGAATACCACCGATGCGCAGGGCCGCCGCTATCGCTTTGGACAACAGCCGCAGGTCGCGTACTGGAACCTCACGCAGCTCGCGAATGCGCTTGCGCCGGCCTTCGCATCGCATGATGCGCTGCATGCCGGTTTGCAGCGTTACGCGGAGGTCTATGCCGAAGCCGACCGCGACAACATTGCGCGCAAGCTTGGTTTTCGTGCATGCCGCGACGAAGACCTCGCGTTGATGCAATCATTGCATACTCTGATGCGTGTTTCGGAAGCTGATATGACGATTTTCTTTCGCGCATTGGCCGATGTGAACATGGAAGCGCCTTCAATGGAGCCGCTAGGCCTGGCGTTTTACGATGAGGCAAAGATGCGCGGTGCGGAACCGGATTTCAACGCATGGCTCGCACGTTATGCAGCGCGTACTGTCTCGGATGGTTCAACGAGCGCCGAGCGCCGTGCGCGCATGCACGCCGCGAATCCGAAATATGTGCTACGCAACTATCTCGCGCAGCAGGCGATCGATCGCGCGGAGCAGGGCGACGAGGCCGGGATCATTGAACTGCTTGACGTGATGCGCCGCCCATACGACGAACAACCAGGCCGCGAAACCTTCGCGCAACGCCGTCCCGATTGGGCACGCGACCGCGCCGGTTGTTCGATGCTGTCGTGCAGTTCTTGATCCTGTCGCGCCAAGACGGCGACCACGGCATGATGGTGCATCTGAACCCAGGAGTATTCCCATGACCAGGCACGTTGCGGTAGTCGTCGGCAGTCTGCGCAAGGAGTCGATCAATCGCAAGATGGCGCACGCGTTGATCGAGCACGCGCCCGCTTTACTGGCATTGGAAATCGTCGAGATTCGCGCACTGCCATTGTTCAATCAGGACGACGAGGCTGCGCCGGATGCGGCGACGATCGCGTTCCGCGATGCGGTGCGCGCGGCCGATGCGGTGTTGTTCGTGACGCCCGAATACAATCGTTCGGTGCCGGGTGTGTTGAAGAACGCGATCGACGTCGGTTCGCGTCCGTACGGACAGAGCGTGTGGAGCGGCAAGCCCTGCGCGGTCGTCAGCGTCTCGCCGGGCGCGGCCGGGGGCTTCGGAGCGAACCATCACCTGCGCCAGTCGCTGGTGTTCCTCGACATGCCGGCGATGGCGCAACCCGAGGCTTACATCGGCCATGGCGACAAATTGTTCGATGACGATGGCAAGTTGAACAATCCCGACACCGGCAAATTCCTCGACAAGATCATGCAATCGTTCGCGGCGTGGATCGAGCGTAACGCGAAGACCTGATGTGACCAACGCGAGCGCAATCAGTCCGTGGATGTGTCCGCCCCGATCGCAGGTTCGGTCTTGATCATGTGCGCGGCAAGTTCCGGACTGATGCCGGGCAGCGTGTTCCAGTCGATCGCGTCGATCTTGTCCGCATCCAGGAAGCGTTTCGCGTAATCGAGATAGATGCGCTCGCGCACGAAGATGTCGAAGAGGTCGGGATCGACGTGGCCATCGCGCCGCATGAAGCCAAGGATTTTCAGCGATTCGGATAGTGTCTTGGCGGGTTTGTACGGACGATCGCGCGCGGTCAGCGCCTCGAAGATGTCGGCAATTCCCATCACCCGCGCGGGAATGCTCATCTGGTCGCGGGTGAGGCCTTTCGGATAGCCTTTGCCATCCATGCGCTCGTGATGGCCACCGGCGAATTCGGGCACGCGAGTGAGGTGCGTCGGCCACGGCAGTGCTTCGAGCATGTCGATGGTGACGTTGATGTGGCGGTTGATGATGTCGCGTTCGGCGTTGTTCAAGGTGCCGCGCCGGATGGTGAGATTTTCGATTTCCTCCGGACTCAGCAGCGGATGCTCCGCTCCGTCGTGATCGCGCCAGATGAGGTGACCGATGTCGGCGATCGCTTTCACCGCAGCATCGTCCATGAACTCGCCGCCGGTATTGGAGATGCGCACGAGCGCGCGCTCGGCGAGCAGCCGCTGCACCCATTGATCGTATTCCGCGCGGGTAATCGCGCCCTTGAGGCACGCGATTTCCGCATCCCGGAACAGCACCTCGAAACGCGTATCGACCAGTGCGATGCGGTCGAAGATCGTCTCCAGCTTGGTCGCCTTGTCCACGACATGCACCGGCGTGGTGATCTTGCCGCAGTCGTGCAGCAGGCCGGCGATCTTGAGTTCGTAGCGATCGGCCTCGCTCATCCGGAAATCCGCGAGCGGTCCGGTGGTGCTGCGCGATGCAGCTTCGGCAAGCATCATCGTCAGTACCGGCACCCGCTCGCAATGGCCGGCGGTGTACGGCGATTTTTCGTCGAGCGCACTGTTGATCAGGCTGATCAGCGACTCAAACAGTTTTTCCAACTGATCGATCAACTGGCGATTGTTCAATGCGATGGCCGCCTGCGAGGCCAGCGATTCGACCAGTTGTTGATCGTCCTCGGAAAACTCGCGGACGTTGCCGCCGGCATCCTTGGCGTTGATCAATTGCAGTACGCCGATCACCGCGCCGCTGTGGTCTTTCATCGGCACGGTGAGAAAGGATTGCGAGCGATAGCCGGTTCTGCTGTCGAACGCACGCGTGCCGGAAAAATCGTAGCCAGCGGCGATATAGGCGTCGGGTATGTTGATGGTTGCTCCGCTCAGCGCCGCATGCACCGCCACCAGGGTATCGTTGCCGCTGCCTTCGTCCAGATACAGCGGCAGCGGCGCGAAGGTGATGGGTTTTCCACTCTTGCCGCCCAGTCGAAGACCAAGGCTGTCGTTGCGCAGGACTTCGAAGACGAGTTTGTCGCCTTCGATCCTGTACAAGGTGCCGCCATCGGCGTTCGCGAAATCGCGCGCGGCATCGAGGATGCGCTCGAGCAGACTGGCAAGGTCGTGCTCGGACGACAGCGCAGCGCCGATGGCGTTGAGGATTTCCAGACGCTTGCGGATGTCGGTCGGGTTGGGCATGGCGCGTCCGGATACGATGGAAGCAGGAATTGCGGTAACAATAGACGAACGATCGATTGCAAGCCTATTGCAAGGATACGGCTTTCGCTGCGAACTGCCATCCAGGAAACGCGGTTCGATGCCGAGTCCGGTCATTCGGCATCGCCGCATGCGCTGGCATCTAGATGTTGGTTCCGATCGCCTCGCGTCGCGCTTTCCATGTCTCTGGCGTTTGCGGCTTGACGAACAGGGTAGAGATCTCCGGATGAGCGGCCTTGATCGCGGCCTCGACGCGGTTCACGCAGGCTTCAATTTCGGGCGTCATCAGATGATCCTCGAACTCCGCGCTCAACGCCGCGACCACCTGGTTCGGGCTCATCTGCGCGGTCAGCACACCGTTGGCCTTGCGGATCGCGGGATCCGCATCGGCGATTTTCAGGATCGATTCGCGCACATGCGGATGCGCGCATTCACCGATCAGCAGCGCCTTGGTTTCGCGCGCAAGGAACAATGACGAGACCGCAAGCACCACTGCGATGATGATTGAAGCAACACCGTCTAGTTGCGGCATGCGCAGCAGTTGCGCGCCGAGGATACCGGCGAACGCGATCAGCAAGCCGAGCAGGGCAGCGGTGTCTTCGAACAGCACGGTGAACGTGGTCGGGTCCTTGCTGCGCCGGAATGCCTCGATGTAGCTGAGATCGCCTTTCACCGCACGGAACTCATTCAACGCGATGTGCCAGGAAGCGGCTTCGAATACAAACGACAGCCCGAGCACGATGTAGTTGATGAAAGGTTTTTCCATCAGTGTCGGCTTCTGCAAATGCGCGACGCCTTCATATAGCGACACGCCTGCGCCAAGCGCAAATGCCAGAACGGCGACGATGAAACTCCAGAAGTACAGTTCGCGTCCGTAACCAAGCGGATGTGTGCGGTCGGGCTTTTTGTCGGCGCGATGCAAGCCATACAGAAGCAGCAATTCGTTGATCGTGTCCACCAACGAATGCACGCCTTCGCTGAGCATCGCCGAACTGCCGGTGAACCACGTAGCCACGAACTTGGTCACCGCGATCGCAAAATTGCCGGCGAGCGCTGCATAGACGACTTTACGGGTGGCGGCTTTGGCGCGCATGAACTCAGGTTACAACATCAAAGTTCGAGGAGAACGAGAATTGGTGCGCGAAGCGGATTCCGTTCGTGGTGAGCCTGTCGACCCACGGCTTTGCTGGAAAGGCAAAACCAGAGCATCGACCGATAATTTTCACGAACGGCATGGTGCGCACTTCGCGAATCGTTCAAATCGAGTTTAGCCTCAGATATTGACGCTCGCTGGTTGTCTCGTCTGCAGCTGCGCGCTAAGTTAGCGCAGCATCAGGAAATCGTCATGGCCATCCGAGACCAGCGCATCGACGCCTATATCGCCAAATCCGCCGCGTTCGCGCAGCCGATCCTGATCCATTTGCGCGAGGTCGTACACGCGGCCTGCCCGGAGGTCGAAGAAACCATCAAGTGGTCAATGCCGAGCTTTTTGTATGGGCGCAGCATCCTGTGCGGCATGGCCGCGTTCAATCAGCACTGCGTGTTTGGATTCTGGAAAGGCGCATTGATCGTTCCCGCCGATAGCACCAGCAACGAGTCGGCGATGGGACAGTTCGGGCGCATCACCAAGCTGTCCGAACTGCCATCCAAGAAAGTATTGACCGGCTACATCAGGCAGGCGATGAAACTCAACGAGGAAGGCGCCAAATTGCCGTCGCGGATCAAGCCGGCACAACCTAAACCCGCGCTGCCCATGCCCGCTGACCTGCTCGCCGCACTCAAGAAAAACAAGCAAGCGCACGAATTTTTTGACGCATTCAGTCCAAGTTGCAAACGCGAATACATCGACTGGATCACCGAAGCCAAACGCACCGAGACCCGCGAACGCCGCGTCGCACAGGCTGTTGCATGGATAGCTGAAGGCAAGCAGCGCAACTGGAAATACCTGGATTGTTGATGCGCACGTGGGCAGGCCTTCGACCACAATTCGCGATCGGATTCGACGCAAGCGCGCATCGGCATCAATGCGCTATGTGCGGCTCGATAGCGTTCCAGAGTTGGCACCGGATGAAGGCTTGCTGGTCATTGACGTCGATACCACCGTTCCACTCCACTTCGTGCGAATCCGTCGCGATGGTAAAATGCTGGGAGGCGAAACAATTGGCGTTGCAAAAGGCCGATCAATCCTTTTCCCGATTTCTATCAAGCAGTGCGCGACTCGCATTCCGAGTGGACCGATAAAGATCTCAACAAGAGCCTTCCGATACCCGATCCAGGCAAGCTTCCGATCTCAGTGAAAGATCTGTGGCAGCCTTCGCGAATACAGCAAGTCAGCCTCAGTCCAGGCGGTGACCTGCTGGTCGAAGCGCTCTTCGAACAGAACGCATGGCACGTCGATCTGGTCGATCTCAAGACATACACTGCAAAGCGTCTGTTCGACTCTCCACTGGGCGTGGAGGAATTGAGTTGGGCTGGTGCCCATGTCCTTGCCGCGACGCTCCCCGATTCGTTTGGAAAGTCCGTCGTGTATGTGATCAGGATTGGCGACAACGGACCGAAAGGCCGAACATTCACTACCATCAAGATTCCAAGATCCGGCACAATTCTCGATTCACTACCCGACGATTCCGAACATTTGCTGTTCGAGAGTCGCGATTCCGACGATTCGGCAGTCGTGCACCTGCTCGACATCCGTGGATCGGACGTTTCGGACAGCTTTCAGTTCTCCAGTTCGAGGCGACTGGATCGTGGAGTTTCGCATGCATTGAAATGGCTGACCGATGGCAATGGCCACCTGCGCGCGGCGCTTGCAAGGAAAGACAAGGTTCTGACCATGTACTACGGTGCCGACGGCAAGTACGAACCGGTGCTCGATCTCGAAGACGAAGACTATTTCGTGCCAATGGCGATGTCGGCCGATGGGAATCTTTTTTACGGTCTGAGCGACAAGGATCGTGAGCAACGCGACCTTGTCACCTTCGACCCAGTCGCCCACAAGTTCACGACGATCTTCAGCAAGCCTGGAGTCGACATTGAAAATCCGGTCTTCGGCGCGCATCGCCGCCTTATCGGCGCGGATTATCACAAGAATGGGTTGCGGGTCGTTGAATATTTTGATCACGACAACGAAGCAATTGCCGGACATATCGCGCATGCTTTTCCGGATTCAACGGTCATCGTTCTGGATCGTGACGATGGGGGAAAACAGTTGATCCTTGCGGTCGAAAGGAGCGATCAGCCGAGTCGGTTGTACCAACTCGACGTCGCTGCAGGCAAGGCCACGTTACTGGAGGAGACAGCGCCGTGGCTTGATGACCAGCATCTGGCGCCATCGCAGGTTGTCCACGCCAAGGGTAGCGATGGAATGTCGATCGAGGCCTATCTGACATTGCCGCTGCACGCTTCCGGCAAGTCGCCTCTGATCGTCTATTCGCATGGGGGACCGATCGGCGTCCGCGATTCCATCGAGTTCGATCCCGCCGTGCAGTTGTTCGCGTCCTTGGGCTACGCAGTGCTGCAGGTCAACTTTCGTGGTTCTGATGGATACGGTCGTGCCTTTCGCGAGGCCGGCAGACACCACTACGGCAGCCTCATTGAAGACGATATCGACGCCGCGACACAAGCTGTTCTGAAAAGTTTCCCGCTCGATCCCGATCGGATGTGTGTGGTCGGTGCGAGTTATGGCGGATATTCGGCGCTGGTCTCCGCAATTCGATGGCCGAAACGTTTCCGCTGTGCGGTTTCGATCGCCGGCGTCAGTGATCAACTGCTCATGTTCACGGCCAGCGACGCCAGCGAGTCGGAGCAAGGTCTCAAGGCGCTCGTCAAGGCAGTCGGAGATCCCGGGATGGACAGCGATTCGTTGCGCACATACGCACCCTTGTACCGCTATCAGGAACTTACGACTCCCGTGATGCTTGCGCATGGGACTGAAGATGCTCGCGTCGATTATGAACATACCCGTCGACTCGTGCGCATGCTCAACCTTGCGGGTCATCCGCCGACGGTATTGACGCTCGTAGGCGAAGGACACGGTGGTTTCGATTCAAAGAATGAAATCGCGCTATGGAGTGGAGTCGCGGGATTCCTGCGTGCCCACCTCGACCCGCAGCCGCCACTTTCGCCTGTGCACTGATCCAGCAGCAGGAGTGTTTTTGCATGCCGCGAATGATGAAGCGATCTGGAGTTCACTTACTGGTAATTCTGACGGCCGCCTTTGCGGTACGGGCATTCGCCGACGACAAGTTGATGCCGCCGCATGTAGCGTTCGACATCGCATCCACGGCGTTGAATGAAACGCGCCACATCAACGTCTATACGCCGCCGGGGTATGCCGGTGCGAAGGATGTGCGTTATCCGGTGCTATACATGCCCGATGGCGGTTTGCAGGAGGATTTCCCGCATGTCGCCACCGATGTCGACACGGCGATCCGTGCTGGTGAGATGCGCCCGATGATCGTGATTGGTATCGAGAACACCGAACGGCGACGCGACATGACCGATCCGACCGAGATTGACAGCGATCGCAAAATTGCGGTGCATGTGGGTGGATCGGCCATATTTCGTCGATTTATCGCCGACGAACTGATGCCGGAAATACGTCATCGCTATCGGACGACGAACAACACTGCGATCGTCGGCGAATCCCTCGCAGGACTCTTTGTCCTCGAAACATTCTTCGAGCAACCGAAGTTGTTCGAAACCTACATCGCATTCAGTCCAAGTCTGTGGTGGAACAACCAGGCTCTGATGCATGCGGCAGGCGAACGGCTGAAGCGGATGCAGCAGAAGAAAAAGACGCTTTACGTTGCATCCGCGAGCGACGACGGTATCGAAGCTGGCATCGCGGAATTGCAGTCAGCATTGCGTGCGAACGCACCGCAAGGGTTGAAGTGGTCCTACGAGGCCAGATCCGATCTGAAGCACAGCACAATCTATGTGAGTGCTTCACCGAATGTGTTTCGCAAATTATTTCCGTTGAAGCCGAAGGACAATTGAACGACTAAATCCCGCATGGATCAGGTCGTTTGCACCGTAGCGGGCCAAAGCGTGGCGCCCTCGACGACTGTTTGCGTCCGTCCGCCAACCCATACCGCGTCGCCTTCAATGCGGATGCGGATGCGTGCGTCGCGGCCCATTTCGCGGCCTTGACTGACGCGGTAGCCGCGCGCGAGCGGTCCGTCGGGTTCCTGCCAGGCGACGTAGGCTGCGATCAGGCCGTTCGCAGCGCCAGACGCGGGATCCTCGACGATGCCGACGCCTGCCGGAAACGCGCGCACGACCAATTCGTATTCGGTGCTTCGACAGCGCGCGAACGCGCACAGGCCGAGGCTGTCGGTAGCTTTCGCTAGCGCGGCGATCGCGGCATGATCGGGATGCCAGTCGCGCAATCCGGATTCGCTCGCGAACTCCGCCATCCACCAGCGGCGCCCGCCTTCGACGAATGCCGGTTGCAATGCGCCGAGCGCGAGTCCGCCCAGCACGTTGCGCAACAGCGGTTCATCGATTCCCATATGCAACACGCGCGCCGACGGCGCTTGCACGAACAACCGGCGCAACGCGCCTTCTCCTTCGATGCGGATCGGCAACAATCCGGCCGCGCATTCCTGTACGAGTAATTCTTCTTTGGCCACGACGCCGCCGAAGTCGAGCGCCGCGTGCGCGCTGCCGATGCTCGGATGACCAGCAAACGGAATTTCACGCGTCGGCGTGAAGATGCGCAATCGATAGCTTGCCTGCGGTACGGTCGGTGGCAATATGAATGTGGTTTCGACGAGGTTCGTCCAGCCCGCGAAGTCCTGCATTGCCGCGTCGCTCCAATCGGAAGCGTCGAGCACCACGCCGAGTGGATTGCCGCCGCCGATTCGATCGGCAAATACATCGAGCTGCAGGTAACGGGCGTTGGGCATGCGGGTGTTCGCGTTGCGATACGCCAAGGGTGCCAGAAATGCGCGCGATTTGGACGAATCGGAAAGAAATCATCGCGTTCGATGGATGCGGCACGATAGGATCATGCAATCCAGGCACGGAAGCGCACCCAATGATCGTCGTCCATCACCTTGAAAACTCGCGCTCGCAGCGGGTGATCTGGTTACTTGAAGAACTCGGTTTGAAGTACGAGATAGTGCGCTATGCGCGCGATCCGCAAACTCTGCTGGCGCCGCCATCGCTGAGCGCTGTGCATCCGCTGGGCAAGTCGCCGGTGATCGTCGATGGCGATGCGACGGTTGCCGAATCGGGTGCGATTGTTGAATATCTCGTCGAAAAATATGGCAAGGACAGCGGCTTGAAGCCACCCGAAGGTTCGCCGGACAAGCTGCGTTATACCTATTGGCTGCACTATGCCGAAGGATCGGCGATGCCGCCGCTGTTGTTGAGCCTGATTTTTACGCGATTGCCGAAAGCGCCGATGCCGTTTTTCCTTAAGCCCATCGTGCGCGGCCTCTCGGCCAGGGTGCGCAGTTCCTACGTCGAACCGCAGATCAAATTGCATCTGGATTACATGGAAGCAGAGCTCGGAAAGTATGCGTGGTTCGCGGGCGCCGAGTTCACCGCCGCCGACATCCAGATGAGTTTCCCGATCGAGGCCGCGTCCATGCGCGGCGGCCTCGGCGCGGATCGTCCGAAGCTTGCGAACTGGTTGCAACGCATCCATGCGCGTCCCGCCTACCAGCGCGCCCTCGCGCACGGCGGCCCGTTCCAGACGCTGGACTGATCGCGGCATGGACGGCGCTTACTCCACGCTCATCCTCATCGCGATCACTTGCGTCGTGTCGTTCGTCGCGTTCGGCAATGCCAAAGTCATGGGTGCACTGATCTTCTGGCCGCCGGCGGTGACACGCAAGCACGAGTATTCGCGTTTCCTCACTTACGGATTTGTGCACGCCGATGGCCGGCATTTGATCTTCAACATGATTACGCTGTATTTTTTCGGCCGCGCGATGGAAGGGTTCATCAACCAGCATCTTGGCGTGTTTGGCTTTGCCTTGTTTTATTTGCTTGGACTGACCGTCTCGATCCTGCCGTCGTATTTGCGCCATCTCGACGACGAGCAATACCGCAGCCTCGGTGCTTCCGGCGCCGTATCGGCAGTGTTGTTCGCCTTCATCTTGCTCAGGCCGTGGACCAC
Organism: Lysobacterales bacterium; assembly: GCA_038316385.1. GTDB lineage: Bacteria > Pseudomonadota > Gammaproteobacteria > Xanthomonadales > Xanthomonadaceae > SZAS-103. The sequence goes on from JBBQAN010000021.1 coordinate 36,225, forward strand.
GATCATCATCTTCGTGTTGCCGGTACCGGCGATCATCTATGCGGTGCTGTACCTGGGTTACACCATTTACATGGATCGCAAAAGCGTCGATCGCGTCAATCACAGCGCGCACCTGTGGGGCGCGGCGTACGGGATCGTGTTCCTTATCGCGATGGATACGCGCGTGATCGGCGTGTTTCTCGACGAGCTATCGCATCCGCGATTCGGCATGTAGGTGTTGCGGAGCAGGTAAGTAACCGGAAGCGATCGGCGCGTCGCCGTGCAGTCCGATACCGACCGCACGCGGTACGCGCCCCAACAATTCCGCAAGCCGATTTGGCTGCGGACAATTGTCCCGATGCAATAGCTCCCAGTGTCCGAACGAAAACGGCGTCGTGTGCAGCAGATCGCAAAGATGGCTGACGAAACGCGCCATAGTCGATGGCACACGCACGCAACGCGCGGGTGCGTCGGTGTGCCTTCTGCGGATCGCGGCCACATATTTGGCAAGTGTGTATTGAACCGGGCCGCCAAGTTCGAACACACGGGCTTCGTCGGAATCGGCAGGCCAGGATTTCAACGCGAGTACCGCAAGCGCTTCGCCCAGTTCGCCGACATCCAATGCGGCGATCATGCCGGCCGCGTCGGCGGGCAGGGCATGGATCGGCCAATGAGCGACGCGACGCAACCATTTCGCGCCGTAGCCGCCATCGCCATCAAGCAGCGACGGACGCACGATGCACCAATCCGCACCGCTCGCGCGCAACGCATTTTCTCCATCGTGCTTGGAGCGCAGGAAACGGCTGCGCGCGCCGGCATGCAGGCCGAGGGCCGATACATGGATCAATCGGATGCCGCGCCGCCGGCAGGCTTCTGCAAGCGCGGCCGGCGCCAGATGATGCACGCGCCGATAGGTCTCGCGTCCACGCTGGCGCAGGATACCGACGCAATTCACCACGCAGTCAATGCCATCCAGCAAGCCCAGCCATGCTTGCGGTTCGAGCAGGCGTTCGAAACGAGTCAATCTGCTTTCGCACTGTTCGGCGAGTTCGGGGATCCGATGCCCGACACGCTGCGGATGGCGGCTGCCCACGAGCACCGTACAGCCGGATCGCAGCAAGGCGACAACTGCATGGCGGCCGACGAATCCGCTACCTCCAAGCACCATGACCGTCCTGCCGTTGGCGGAGGTTTCGCGATCCCGCGTGGTGGTCATCACGTCCGGTTCCAAATAACAGATATTTCTGTATTGACAGAAATATATGACTAAACTAGGATGCAAGCAATAACATTTTTTCGCACTTCATAAAGAGTCAGATTGCGGCCATGTCCAGCGACGGAACCCTGCCAACCGACACGCTGGCGCCGATCAGCCGCCGATTCGTCATGCATTGGGGCGAGATGGGATCGCGCTGGGGCGTCAACCGGACGGTCGCGCAGATCCATGCGCTGTTGTACCTTTCGGCGCGGCCGTTGCACGCGGAAGAGATCGCCGAGATCCTGATGGTCGCACGCTCGAATGTCAGCACCAGTCTGCGCGAGTTGCAGAGCTTCAACCTCGTGCGCACAGTCCATCTGGTCGGTGATCGCCGCGATCATTTCGATACGTCGAAGGACGTGTGGGAACTGTTCCGCACCGTGGTGCGCGAACGCAAGTCGCGCGAATTTGATCCGACGGTCGCCTTGTTGCAAAGCTGTGTCGCCGACCCAGCGTTCGCATCCGAAGACGCTAATGCCCGCATCCGCATCCGCGATACGCTGGCATTGATGACTGCACTTTCGTCCTGGGGCGAAGAGATGTTGCGACTCGAGCCAGCGACCTTGATGAAAGTCATGAAGCTCGGCAGCAAGATCCAGAAACTGCTGCGCGACGGCAAGACGAAATGAGTGCGCTCATTGGCGACGATCCCTTGTTGACGATCTACTACGACGCATCGTGTCCGTTGTGCGCGACCGAAATGCTCACGTTGCGGCGCCATGCAGGCGAGGGTCGATTGCGATTGCTGGATTGCTCGGCGGCGGATTTCGAGGATGCGGCGATGGCCGCAGCCGGATTGACGCGCGCCGAACTCCTGCGCTGCATCCATGCGCGCGATGGCGACGGCCAATGGCTGTGCGGCGTCGGGGTGTTCGAGCGTGTCTATCGCATCGCCGGGATCGAGAGCGTTGCGCGCGTGTTGGAGAACCGTTGGCTGCGTCCGTCATGGGATCGCATATACCCGTGGATCGCGCGCCATCGCATGTTGTTGTCGCGGTTGCGCCTGAATGCGGCATTCGGCTGGCTGATTGCGCGCGCCGCGCGCCGGGCGCAACGACGTGCGCTTGCCTGCAGCGCCGTTCGCTGCAATCCGTCGGCGAAACATTTCTGGTCGATCGGGCGTTTCAATTCGAGCTCGGAAGCATGCACCCATGCGCGCCCATGCGATCATGACGCATGACCGATTTTTCCAATCTCTCCCTGCAACCCGAATTGCTGCAGTCCGTTGCAGCGCTCGGCTACGCGCAGATGACGCCGATCCAGGCTGCGAGCTTGCCGCCGATGCTGGAAGGACGTGACGTGATCGCGCAGGCGATGACCGGCAGCGGCAAGACTGCGGCATTTGGACTTGCGCTGCTGTCGAAGCTGGATGCTGGTGCGATTTCCATGCAGGCGCTGGTGCTGTGTCCGACGCGCGAACTCGCCGATCAGGTCAGCAAGGAAATTCGCCGACTCGCGCGCTGCATTCCCAACATCAAGGTATTGACGCTGTGCGGTGGCATTCCGCTGGGGCCGCAGATCGCATCGCTCGCGCATCCGCCGCACATCGTCGTCGGCACGCCGGGACGCATCCAGGATTTGCTGGTCAAGAAAGTCCTCAAACCCGAGATGTTGAAAGTGTTGGCGCTCGATGAAGCCGACCGCATGCTCGACATGGGTTTCGAGGAGGACATCGCGGCGATCGTCAAGCAACTCCCCAAGAATCGACAGACGCTGCTGTTCTCGGCGACATGGCCTGAAACCATTCGTGCGATCAGCAGGCGCGTGCAGCGCGATCCGGTCGCAGTGACGATTGAAACCATACACGTCGACAACGCCATCGAGCAGATTTTTTTCGAAGTCGAATCAGCCCGCAAACTCGAAGCGCTCGCAGTGCTGCTAGCGACGCATCGGCCGGAAGCCGCGCTGGTGTTCTGCAATACAAAACGCGATGTAGATTCTGTCGCCGAACAGCTCGCGCAACTGGGCTATGTCGCACTGGCGCTGCATGGTGACATGGAGCAGCGCGACCGCGACGAAGTGCTGCTGCGTTTCGCGAACCGCAGTTGCAGTGTGCTGGTTGCGACCGATGTTGCTGCGCGTGGACTCGACATCAAGGAATTGCCCGCCGTCATCAGTTATGAATTGCCGACCGACGCCGATGCGCACGTGCACCGGATCGGTCGCACCGGACGCGCCGGCAACAGCGGGCTCGCACTAAGCCTGGTCGCATCGCGCGAAACCGGCCGCGTCGCGATGATCGAAACAGCGCTGGGCACATCGACGACATGGGGCAGGGTGGATCTGTCGCAGCGCATGCCGAAACCGCCGCCGCCAGCCATGGTGACGCTCGCGATCGACGGGGGCCGGCAGGACAAATTGCGACCCGGCGACGTGGTCGGCGCGCTGACCGGCGAGGCTGGCTTGAAGGCCGATGCGATTGGCAAGATCGACACCTTTGCGACCCGCAGTTATGTCGCCGTGCACCGCGATCAGGCTGCGCGCGCGCTGGAACGGCTGCGCGCAGGCCGTATCAAGGGTCGCAGTTTCAGGGTGCGGCGCATCGATTGACGCGGCGTTCAGCGCGACTGAACGGGGGTTCGTTTACGATGTCGCTCCCGCGATGCGAAGACAACGGAGAAAGTCATGCAATCACTGCAAGCAAGCCTGCTGATCGCCTTGCTGACCTCGGGCAGCGGGTTGGCGCATGGAGCTGTCCCGGAAACTCCGAACGACGGCGTACTGCAACGCTTCGCACTCGGCGGTGCCGGTGGCTGGGACGACCTGTCCGTCGATTCCGATGCGCATCGGTTGTATCTGAGCCGCAGCGATCGGGTCATGGTGGTCGATACGACGAGCGGAAAGCTCGTCGGCGAAGTGGCGGGCATGAACGGCGTGCACGGCATTGCGCTGGTGCCCGATCTGCACCTCGGTTTTGCGAGCAACGGCAAGGCCGACACCGTGACGGTATTCGATCTTGCTACGCTGAAGCGTCTGGAAGACATCAAGGTCACCGGCAAGGATCCTGATGCAATCCTGTTCGACGTCGTGTCGCAACGGGTCATCGCCTTCAATGGTGACAGCGCTAACGCGACCCTGATCGACCCTGCTACGCGCAAGGTCGTCGGTACCATCGCGCTCGACGGCACGCCGGAATTCGCGCACGTCGATGGGCACGGACGCGTGTTCGTGAACATCGAGGACAAGGGCGAGATTGCGGTGCTTGACCCGAACGCTGCCACGGTCGTGGCCACGTGGCCACTGCAAGGGTGCGAGGAGCCATCCGGAATGGCGCTTGACCCGCTGAATCGCCGGCTGTTTTCAGTATGCAGGAACGGCAAGATGATGGTCACGGATTCCGAAACCGGCAAGCACATCGCGGAGGTTCCGATCGGTGCCGGCCCCGACGGCGCCGGGTTCGACCGCGCGCGCAGGCTGGTGTTCAGTCCGAACGGCAAGGACGGCACGCTCACGATCGTGCATTCGGATGTAGACGCCGACCATTTCACCGTCGTGGCCACGGTGCCGACCCAGAAGAGCGCCCGCACCATGGTGCTCGACGAGACGAACCATCGCGTCTACCTGCCCGCGGCTGAATTTGAACCGTTGCCCGCCAACGCGCCGCCGCACACGCGGCCAACCATGAAACCCGGCACTTTCACCGTGCTGGAAGTCGGTCCAGCGGACGCGGGCAAGTAACCGTCTTCGGGCTGGCGACCGCATGTGCGTGGGTGACACCGTGCGACCATTGCGCCAGCGTGCGCGCAGACACGGAAAAACATGACCCGCCTCAACAAACACATCGGCGAAACTGGATATTGCTCGCGCCGCGAAGCCGATCGGCTGATCGCGGAAAAGCGCGTCACGATCGACGGGCAAGTCGTCGGCATGGGCGCGCAGGTCGAGCCTGGCGACGACGTGCGCGTGGATGGCCAGGAATTGCGCGCTCGCACGGTCAAACCGGGTGCGCGTCGGCATGTCTATATCGCGCTCAACAAGCCGGTCGGCATCACTTGTACGACCGAAAGCACGGTCAAGGGAAATATTGTTGATTTTGTTGCGCACGAGCAGCGCATTTTCCCAATCGGCAGGCTGGACAAGGATTCAGATGGCCTGATTCTGTTGACCAGCAATGGCGATATCGTCAACACGATCCTGCGCGCCGAGAACCATCACGAGAAGGAATATCTGGTCGGAGTGAATCGACCGGTGACGCCGGAGTTTCTGTCTGGCATGGCGCGCGGCGTACGTGTGCATGGTCAGATGACCAAGCCCTGCAAGACCGCGAAACTCGCGAAGTTCGGATTCCGCGTCGTGTTGACGCAGGGCCTGAATCGGCAGATCCGAATGATGGCCGAAGCCTTCGATTATCGTGTCACCCAGTTGCGTCGCGTGCGCATCGTCAACATCAAGCTAGGCGCGCTGAAGCCGGGCCAGTGGCGCAACCTCACCGACCCCGAACTGCGCGGGCTATTGCCGGAACGGACCGAATGGTGATCAATGACAATACCGCCGCGCAGCGTTTCGAAGCCACAGTCGATGGCGCACTTTGCGTGCTGGAGTACCGCATTCGCGACAAGACCCTCTCGCTCGATCATGCGGGCGTGCCGGATGTGGTGGCTGGGCGCGGTATCGCGGCGGCGCTGACCAAACACGCACTCGACAGGGCACGCGAACGCGGGATGATCGTGATACCCAATTGCGCCTATGTCGCGGCTTGGATCAAGCGACATCCGGAGTATGCTGATCTGGTGCGCCGGACGGATGATGCGTTCCGCGTAGATCAATCGGTCGGCGCGTCGCCTGATTCGGACGGAGTCTGATCGTTCGGAGTCGCATCGTCGGTTCCGTCCTCCGGCTTGGCCTGCTTGCGCTGGCGCTTCTCGTCCTGCTTCTTTTTCTTGGCCAGGTCGCGCTGGCGCTTGTCGAACTGATAATTGGGCTTGGCCAAGGCACTCTCGCTGTTCGTGGGCACTGTCTGTATGAAACCGAGATTAGCACGGCATATGCCGCGCGTGAGACGATGTACGACACCCGCAAAGGAGATGCGCGATGAACCTGACATCCGTGATGACCGCAAACCCGGCATGCTGCACGCCGCAAACCTCGCTGCGTGCAGTGGCGCACTTGATGAAGACGCACGACTGCGGACTGATTCCGGTCGTGGACGCACTCGAAACGCGCAAGCCGCTCGGCACGGTCACTGATCGCGACATCGCGATCCGCATCGTCGCGGCGGGCAAGAATCCTGCAGAAGCGACCGCCTCCGATTGCATGACTCCGAATTGCGTCACCGTCGATGCCGACACCAGTCTGCGCGAATGCTGCGCGCAGATGGAGACCAATATGCTGCGCCGGATGCTGGTGGTGGACGACGACGGCAAGCTTTGCGGCATCGTCGCGCTCGCCGATGTGGCGCACAGCGGCCTGGATGCAACGACGGTGGATGTGCTGAAGGTCGTTTCGCAGGCGAACTGAATTTGCGTGCTTTGGGTGTCGCGTCAAGCGACGTCACCGGCGGCGTGGCCCGATGCCCACGCCCACTGGAAGTTGTAGCCGCCAAGCCAGCCGGTGACATCGACAACCTCGCCGATGAAATAAAGTCCGCGCACGATTTTCGATTCCATCGTGGTGGAAGAAAGACCATTCGTGTCCACGCCGCCGAGGGTGACTTCCGCCGTACGATAGCCTTCGGTGCCGCTGGCGATCACCGGCCATGCGTGCAGCGTCTGCGCGATTTTCGCGAGTAATGGTGGTTGCAACTGACGCAGCAGGTGATGGCCGAAGTCGTGTTCGCACAGGCGCTGGGCGACGCGTTTCGGAATCAGTTCGGCGAGTGCATTGCGCAGCTCGACCGCAGGCTGCAAGCGCTGGCGCTCGTGCAACCACGCGGCTGCATCAAGGCACGGCAACAGGTTGATGTGCAGCGCATCGCCAGGTTGCCAGTACGAGGAAATTTGCAGGATCGCCGGGCCACTCAATCCGCGATGGGTGAACAACATGCCGCCGCGAAAACTTTGGCTATTCGCATGCGCTTCGGCATCCAGCGACACGCCGCTCAAGCCTTCGTTATGTTCGAGTGGACGGCCGCTCAAGGTCAACGGCACCAAGCCAGCGCGTGTCGGCAATAGCGCTTGGCCGAATTGACGCGCGAGGTCGTAGCCAAAACCGCTCGCGCCCATCGACGGAATCGACAGGCCGCCGCTGGCAATCACCAGCGAATCGCAATGGACCGCACCGGTAGTGGTTTTCAATGTGAAGCCAGGCGCGTGATGAGAAATTTCCTCGACACTGCAACCGGTGCGGATCACGACGCCAGCATCACTGCATTCATCGACAAGCATCTGCACGATCAGTTTCGACGAGACATCGCAGAACAACTGGCCGAGTTCCTTTTCGTGGTACGCAATGCCATGGCGTTCGACCATCGCGATGAAGTCGTGTTGCGTGTAGCGCGCCAGTGCCGATTTGCAGAAGTGCGGATTCGCGGAGAGGAAGTTCGCTGGGTTCGCGTGCAGGTTGGTGAAGTTGCAGCGACCGCCACCGGACATCAGGATTTTCTTGCCGACGCGATTGGCTTGTTCGATGACAAGTACGCGACGGCCACGCTGGCCTGCAGTGAGCGCGCACATCAGGCCGGCAGCGCCGCCGCCGATGACGACAGCATCGAATGTTTCGATGGGTTCGCTCACGGGCAGGTTCGCATCGAGCCTGCCATCGCGCGGCTCACAACAAGACTTCGCCCCGCGCTACTGCGACGGGGCGAATGGAGCAACATCCAGCGATTGACTCTATGCAGCACACAAGTCTGCGCAAATCACTTGGATGCTTTCTTCGCGTTTTTGTCGGCCTTCTTTTCCTTCATCGTCTTGGCTGGCTTCTTCTTGGTTTCTTTTTTCTGCTCGAGACCCTTGGCCACGGTGCTCTCCTTTGGATGTTGGGTGGTTGTCGCGACGACGCGGGGCGCATCGCCGATTCCTTTCATACACCAAAACCGCTTTGCACTGAAAGCAGACTGGAGTTCAGTCCATTCCGCGCCGGTAACGCAGCAGGCGACCGCGCCAAGGCGGGGCGTCATCGGCGCCGAAGGCCAAGCGTTCCTCGGCGATGGAATATCCCTGCAATGCAAGCGCGCGGCCGAGCGCATTGCCGTGGCCGCGCCCCGGATCTGAAACCACGATCTCGGCGATCGGTTCGGCATGACGTTCGAGGAATGCGGCGAGCAGCGGCACATGGTCGCGTTCGTACAGCACATCGCCACCGAGCAGCAGGTCGTAGCGGCCGAGGCTCGCATCCTGGCCGGCCCATGGCGCATCGAGGTAGGGAACTTCAGGCAAACCATTGAGTGCGGCATTTTCGCGCAGGAACTCATTGACCAGCGGATGGTGGTCGCTCGCAGTGATATCAGCATCGCGTCGTTGCAAGACCAGACTTGCGAGCGCCAGCCCGCATCCGAATTCGAGGATGCGCCGGTCTGCGATCGGCATCGCGCTGGCGGCTTCCGCCAACACGACGCCGGCTGGCCAGATTTGTCCGAACAATGGCCACAACGCCGACGAGATCCCCGCGCGATCGGCAGCGCCATCCGGATCGGCGTACTGCTGGCGATCGCTCAGCGCTCGGATGCGGTAGTCGCTGCCGCCGACCCGCAGCGGGACGATTCTGGTCTGGTAGCCCAAGCCGTGCGATTCGTCGCCTGCGGTCATGCTGCGCGTGCCCTGATGCGGAGCAGGCAGATTACGCGATTCCGGTCGGTCTCCCTGCCGGCGGTGCCCGTTCAGGAATCTTCTGGCTATTTGCGTCGTTCGCAGGTATGGTGCGCGCACTGTGTTTGCTTGGGTCACAGTGAACCGTGGCCCGATGCGGTAGATCACAAGTTTCTTGGTGGCGGCTCTCGAAGTCGTCGCTGTTGCCGATCCGCTCCATCGTCCCTCGCTTACTCCCTGCAACTCAGTAACGTCAGTCGCGGCCCGGGCTTCCGGCAGCCGCGAATTCATATCAATGTTTCAAGGAGTTAGTGACATGGCAGATCGTCAGAATGGTACCGTGAAGTGGTTCAACGACGCGAAGGGCTTCGGCTTCATCACCCCGGAAAGCGGCGAAGACCTCTTCGTGCATTTCCGCGCCATCCAGGGCAGCGGCTTCAAGTCGTTGCAGGAAGGCCAGAAGGTGAGCTTCGAA
>JBBQAN010000031.1:0-13196 GCA_038316385.1 Lysobacterales bacterium
CGGCGAGAGCAGTGCAGACGGCCGCATCTATCTCAAGCGCGAGGAAGAATGCCTCGCCGCCTGTGCGGGTGCGCCGATGATGGTGGTCAACGGGCATTACCACGAGAACCTGACGACCGATTCGGTCGATCAGATTCTGGATGAATTGAAGTAGGGTGGGCCTTGGCCCACCGCAACGCGCAATACCCAAATTGAAAAGACGGTGGGTCAAGACCCACCCTACAGCAACGGAACGAATATGGCGTTTGGACCCGCACCGCAGGAACATCAGGTCGTCAATACGACCCTGCATTTCGATACGCCGTGGACTCTGGACAATTACGTCAAGACGGGCGGCTATGAAGCATGGAAGAAGATTCTCGCGGAGAAACCCGATCCGTCCACGATCGTCGAAGAACTGAAGAAGAGCGCGCTGCGCGGGCGCGGTGGCGCCGGTTTTCCGACCGGCCTGAAATGGTCGTTCATGCCGAAAGGCACGATGCAAAAGTATATTTTGTGCAACTCGGACGAATCCGAGCCCGGCACGTGCAAGGATCGAGATATCCTGCGCTTCAATCCGCATGCGGTGATCGAAGGCATGGCGATCGCCTGCTACGCGACCGGTTCGACGGTCGCCTACAACTACCTGCGCGGCGAGTTCCACCACGAACCGTTCGAGCATTGCGAATTGGCGTTGAAGGACGCTTATGCCGCCGGCCTGCTCGGCAAGAACATCGGCGGCAGCGGCATCGATGTGGATATCCATAACGCGCTTGGCGCTGGCGCCTACATCTGCGGCGAAGAAACGGCGTTGATGGAATCGCTGGAAGGCAAGAAGGGCCAGCCACGTTTCAAGCCGCCGTTCCCGGCGGGCTTCGGCCTGTACGGCAAACCGACCACGATCAACAACACCGAAACCTACGCCTCGGTGCCGGCGATCCTGCGCAAGGGCGCGGAGTGGTTCCTTAGCCAGGGCAAGCCAAACAATGGCGGTCCGAAGATTTTTTCCGTGTCAGGTCACGTCAACAAGCCAGGCAACTACGAGATCAAGCTTGGTACGCCGTTCTCCGACCTCTTGGCCATGGCTGGCGGCGTGCGCTCGGGCAACAAGCTCAAAGCGGTGATTCCTGGCGGTTCGTCGATGCCGGTGCTGCCTGCCGAAACGATGATGGCGCTGACGATGGACTACGACGCGATCCAGAAAGCCGGTTCGGGCCTGGGCTCCGGCGCAGTCATCGTGATGGACGAAACCACGTGCATGGTGCGCGCGTGTCAGCGCATCGCGCGGTTTTACTACGCCGAATCCTGCGGTCAGTGCACGCCGTGTCGCGAAGGCACCGGCTGGATGTATCGCGTGCTCACGCGCATCGTCGAAGGCAACGCGACCATGGATGATGTCAAGATGCTTCGACAGGCGGCCGGCCAGATCGAGGGCCACACGATTTGCGCATTCGGCGAAGCTGCCGCATGGCCGGTGCAGGGCATGCTGCGTCACTACTGGAACGAGTTTGAATATTTCGTCGAGCACAAGCGCAGCATTGTGGACGCGCCTGTCAACGAACCTGTCGGGGTAGCCGCATGAGTGCGCAACCGACAACTCCGAACACCGCACCCGATATGGTCAATATCGAGATCGACGGCAAGGCCATGCAGGTGCCGAAGAATTCGATGATCATCGCCGCTGCCGACAAGGCCGGAATTCCGATCCCGCGTTTCTGCTATCACGACAAATTGCCGATCGCGGCGAACTGCCGCATGTGCATGGTCGAGACGGAAATGGGTGGCAAGGCGGTGCCGAAGCCGCAGCCGGCCTGCGCCACGCCGGTGATGGAAGGCATGAAAGTGTTCACCCAGTCGCAGCGCGCATTGTCGGCGCAGCGCAACGTGATGGAATTCCTGCTGATCAACCATCCGCTGGATTGCCCGATCTGCGATCAGGGCGGCGAGTGCGAGTTGCAGGATCTGTCGATGGGCTACGGCCGCTCGGTGTCGCGGTTTGCCGAGCGCAAACGCGTGGTGCCGGACGAAGACATCGGCCCGCTGATCGAAACTGAAATGACGCGTTGTATACAATGTACGCGTTGCGTGCGTTTCATGACTGAAGTCGCCGGTAGCCCGGAACTGGGCGGCATGGGTCGGGGCGAAAATCTGGAGATCGGCACGTATATCGGCAAGGCCATCGACAGCGAGCTCGGTGGCAACATTATCGACGTGTGCCCGGTCGGCGCGTTGACCAACAAGGTGTTCCGCTTCAAGGCGCGCGCCTGGGAGCTGATCGCGCGCGAATCGATCGGCTATCACGATGCGCTCGGCTCCAACCTGTGGCTGCATACGCGCCGCGGCGAAGTCCTGCGCACGGTGCCGCGCGACAACGAATCGATCAACGAATGCTGGCTGTCCGATCGCGACCGTTATTCGCACGAAGGACTTTACGCGGCGGATCGCGCGACCAAACCGATGATCCGTCGCAACGGCGAACTGGTTGAGGCGAGCTGGGAGGAGGCGATCGCGTTCGTCGCCGAGGGCCTCAGGAACAATGGCGCCGATGTCGGTGCGCTGGTTGCGCCGCTGACCTCGTGCGAGGAAGGGTTTTTGCTGGCGAACATCGTGCGCGGCCTCGGCAGCAACAGCATCGATCACCGCCTGCGCGTGGTCGATTTCGCTGATGCTGCTGCCGGCGCGACTTTCGAAATGCCGCTTGCGCAAATCGACAATGTCCACGCGATCCTGCTGGTTGGCAGCAATCCGCGCCACGATCAGCCACTGTTGGGCCATCGCGTGCACAAGGCATGGAAGAAAGGCGCAAAAATATTTGCGGTCAACCCGCTGGATTTTGATTTCAATTTCAGCCTGGCCGGCAAATCGATCGTGCTGCCGAGCGTGTTCGCTGCCGAACTGGCGGCGCTCGCCGCGGCGGCGGGCGACGGCGGAATTGCAGCGCCAGCATCGATCTCCGCACTGATCGCTGCCGCAAAACCGACCGATGCTCATCGCGGCACAATCAAGGCGCTGCGCGATGCCGGCTCGTCTGTGCTCGTGTTCGGCGATTACGCCGGTCACCATGCGCAAGCTTCGCAGTTGCGCGCGTTGGCCAAATACATCGCGCAGGCGACGAACAGCGTGTTCAACGAAATCAGCGACGGTGCCAATGCGGTGGGACTCGCACGTGTCGGCGCGCTGCCGCAAGCCGATGGCCGCGACGGCGCCGCGATTCTCGCGCAACCGCCGAAGTCGCTCATCGTCTATCACGCCGGTTCCCAGGACACGAGTTCGCCGGAGAGGTTCGACGAAGTGCGCAGCCATGCGGATTTCAGCATCTACATCGGCGCGTATGCCTGTAGCGGCGTGAAGCGCACCGCGCACGCGATCCTGCCAATTGGCCTGCCGCCGGAAATCGACGGTACGTACGTCAATATCGACGGCGTCGTGCAGACCCTCGCCGCAGGCGCGAAACTTCCGGGCGATGCACGTCCGGGCTGGCGCGTGTTGCGCGCGCTCGGGGCGCAGCTGGGCCTCTCCGGTTTCGACGCGACCGATTTCGCCGACGTGCGCAAGGCGATTGACGCTGCGGTTTCGGCAAAATATACAAAGGCGCAAACTGGAAAAGTGAGCAGCGCCGTAGCCGCGACATCGACGTCTGGTCTGCAGCGCATCGCTACACTGCCAATCTATCGCAGCGATGCCGTCCTGCGCCGCTGCGCCGCACTGCAAGCGCACCCATTGACCGGCGAATGCGCGATCGGGCTGCATCCGGAAGATGCGCTCGCGCTGGGACTTGCGTCTGGGGCGACGGCGAAAGTGAGCGGTGGTGAGGGCGACGTGGAATTGCCGGTGATCGTCACGCGCCTGGTGCCGCGTGGTGGTGCGTGGCTCGAGAAAACCTGGCCGGCGACCAAGCCGCTTCCGCCAAACGGCGGAATGTTGATGGTGACGAGGGCCTGACGCGTGTACAACTGGATTCATTCCAATATCCACGATTGGCTGCTCGGCCTGCTCGGTCCGGTCATGGGGCTTATCGTCTGGCTGGTGCTCTGCATCCTGGTCATTGCGGTGCCAGTGATTATTTCCGTCGCACTGTACGTCTGGTGGGAACGCAAGGTGCTCGGCTGGATGCACGTGCGCATGGGACCGAACAGCATCGGCCCGGCGGGACTGGCGCAGACGTTTGCCGACGTGTTCAAACTGCTGTTCAAGGAATATCTGGTACCGGCGAAGGCGAGCAAACTCCTGTTCGTACTCGCGCCGCTTGTCGCACTGGTGCCGGCATTCGCGGCTTGGTCTGTGATTCCGTTCGATCGGCGCGGCGTCCTCGCCGACATCAACGCAGGTTTGCTTTACCTGCTCGCGATGACGTCGATGGGTGTGTATGGCATCATCCTCGCCGGCTGGTCGTCGAATTCAAAATACGCGTTCCTTGGCGCGATGCGTTCGGCCGCACAGGTCGTCTCGTACGAAATCGCGATGGGCATGGCCCTGGTCGGCGTGCTGATCTGTGCGGGTAGCCTGAACATGTCGGACATCGTGCACGCGCAGGCGGGGCACGCCGGCTTTTTCAACTGGTTCATGTGGCCGCTGTTCCCGCTGTTCATCATCTACTTTGTGTCGGGCGTGGCCGAGACCAATCGCGCGCCGTTCGACGTCGCGGAGGGGGAAACGGAAATCGTCGCCGGATTCCACGTCGAGTATTCGGGTGCGCCGTTCGCAGTCTTCTTCCTCACTGAATACGCGAACATGATCCTGATCTCCTTCCTTGCTGCCACGTTGTTCATGGGCGGCTGGCTGTCGCCGATCCAGGACATCTGGAATCCGGATCTCGGCGAAGCGGGGAATTTCCTGTTCGGCTGGATCTTCCACGGCGGCTGGCAGTGGCTGTTCGCCAAGGTTTTCTTTTTCGCATTCTTCTACCTGTGGTTCCGTGCCGCGTTCCCGCGCTACCGCTATGACCAGATCATGCGCCTGGGCTGGAAAGTGTTCATTCCAATTGCGCTGGTGTGGATCGGCGTGGCTGGGTTGCTCGTGTATTTCGGTGTGGTTGGACAAGGCGTCGCTGCCGCAACAGGAGCCGCGCCATGAAGCGCATCGCGAATTACCTGAAAAGTCTGTTCCTGATTGAACTGCTGAAGGGCCTGGGGTTAACCGGCAAGTACATGTTCAAGCCCAAGTACACGATGCGCTATCCGATGGAAAAGATTCCGCAGTCCAATCGTTTCCGTGGGCTGCATGCGCTGCGTCGCTACCCCAACGGCGAGGAACGCTGCATTGCCTGCAAGCTGTGCGAAGCCGTGTGCCCGGCGCTGGCGATCACGATCGATTCGGAGCAGCGCGCCGATGGCACGCGCCGTACGACGCGCTACGACATCGACCTGTTCAAATGCATCTATTGCGGATTTTGCGAGGAAAGCTGTCCGGTGGATTCGATCGTGGAGACGAATATCCACGAATATCATTTCGAGAAGCGCGGCGAAAACATCGTGAACAAGACGCAGCTGCTCGCCATTGGTGACCGCTTCGAGCACCTGATCGCCGCCGCACGTTCGCAAGATGCACCGTACCGTTGAGAGGATCGCGATGGACTTGCCCTGGAATCTGATCCTTTTCTACATGTTCGCCGGCGTGCTGGTGCTGGCCGCGCTTGGCGTCATCAGCGTGCGCAATTCAGTACACGCCGCCTTGCTGCTGGTGCTGACGTTTTTCACCAGCGCTGCGCTGTGGCTCTTGATGCAGGCCGAGTTTCTCGCGCTGGCGCTGATCCTGGTCTACGTCGGCGCGGTCATGGTGCTGTTCCTGTTCGTGGTCATGATGCTCGACATCAACACCGAACAAATGCGCGAGGGCTATATCCGCTATCTGCCGGTGGGCGTGTTGGTCGCTGCGGTAATGTTGGCCGAGATGCTGTTGCTGCTCGGGGTCAAGTCGATGGCGATTCCGGCACCGGCCGATCCGGGTGGCGCATCCAATACGGCCTGGCTTGGCAACGCATTGTTCACCCAGTACCTGTTGCCGTTCGAAACTGCCGCCGTGATCCTGACCGTCGCCGTGATAGCGGCGATCATGCTCACCTTGCGTCATCGCACCAACACGCGTCACCAGAATCCGGCGGCGCAGGTGGCAGTCCAGGCGCGCGACCGTATCCGGATCGTCAAGATGCAAAGCAGCACTGTGAAGGAGGCGCCGACGCCATGATCACCCTCGCGCATTTCATCGTGCTCGGCGCGGCGCTGTTCTGCATTGCGGTCGCCGGCATCTTCGTTAATCGCAAGAACATCATCATCCTGCTGATGGCGATCGAACTGATGCTGCTTTCGGTCAACATGAACTTCGTCGCATTTTCGCGTTATCTCGGCGATGTTTCCGGCCAGGTCTTCGTGTTTTTCATCCTGACCGTGGCCGCTGCCGAGTCGGCGATCGGCTTGGCGATTCTCGTGGTCCTGTTCCGCAATCGCGCGACGATCAACGTCGGCGAAATCGATTCGCTCAAAGGCTGACCTGCATGAGCTTGAACATCACCGTCCTGCTCATCATTGCCCTGGCGCCACTTGCCGGCGCGATCGTGGCCGGCCTGTTCCGCAACCGGATCGGCCGCGTCGGCGCGCACAGCGTCACCATCGCCGGCGTCGCGGCGAGCTGCGCGCTGTCGTTCTATGTGCTGTATCAAATGGTCTGGAACAACACGCCGACGTTCAACCAGGATGTCTACACCTGGCTACGGGTCGGCAGCCTGGACATGCACGTCGGATTCCTTATCGACCGCCTGACCGCGGTGATGATGGTCGTGGTGACCTTCGTCTCGCTGATGGTGCACATTTATACCATCGGCTACATGGCCGAGGACGACGGCTACCAGCGCTTCTTCAGCTATATCGCGCTGTTTACGTTCTCGATGCTGATGCTGGTGATGGCAAACAACTTCCTGCAGCTGTTCTTCGGCTGGGAAGCGGTGGGCCTGGTCTCTTACCTGCTGATCGGTTTCTGGTTCAAGAAGCCCACCGCGATCTTCGCGAACATGAAGGCGTTCCTGGTCAACCGCGTCGGCGACTTCGGCTTCGTCCTCGGCATTGCCGGCGTGCTGTACTTTTTCCATACGCTCGACTACCGCTCCGTGTTCGATCACGCCGAGCTGCTCAACGGCAAGACGCTCGCCATCTGGGGTTCTACGCCTTGGTCGGCGGCGACAGTCATCTGTCTTTGCCTGTTCGTCGGCGCAATGGGCAAGTCGGCGCAGGTTCCGTTGCACGTGTGGCTGCCAGATTCGATGGAAGGCCCGACCCCGATCTCCGCACTGATCCACGCCGCGACGATGGTGACTGCGGGCATCTTCATGGTCGCGCGCATGTCGCCGCTGTTCGAGCTTTCCGAGACCGCGCTGAACGCGGTACTGATCATCGGTGCGACGACGGCGTTCTTCACTGGGCTTATCGGCATCGTGCAGAACGACATCAAGCGCGTTGTCGCCTATTCCACATTGTCGCAACTCGGCTACATGACCGTTGCGCTCGGCGTGTCCGCGTACGGCGTGGGAATTTTCCACCTGATGACCCATGCATTCTTCAAGGCGCTGCTGTTTCTCGGTGCCGGCTCGGTCATCATGGCCATGCATCACGAGCAGGACATGCGTTACATGGGCGGCCTACGTCGTTACATGCCGATCACCTACGTGACGATGTGGATCGGCACGCTCGCGCTGACCGGCATGCCGGGCTTCGCTGGATTTTTCTCCAAGGATGCGATCATCGAGGCGGTGCACGGATCGCATCGCTGGGCTGCACCGTACGCCTATCTGTGCGTGCTGTTTGGTGTATTCGTCACCGCGCTGTACAGCTTCCGGCTTTTGTACATGACGTTCCACGGGCAGGAACGTTTCGTCGTCGACCACGGCACGCGCGATCACGATGATGACGATCACCACGAACATCACCACAAGCCCGGACATCTGGCGCATGCGCCGCACGAATCGCCATGGGTGGTGACGGTGCCGCTGATCCTGCTGGCGATTCCGTCTCTGCTGATCGGCTGGTACACGGTCGGGCCGATGCTGCATGGCGGCTATTTCGGTGAAGCGATCAAGAGCGCTACGGAGGGGGAGCATGCGCAAGCGTTTGCCGGCGCGCTAGCGACGGCATTCCAGGGCTTCACCCAGTTGCCGTTCTGGTTTGCATTCGGCGGATTCCTCGTCGCTACCTGGATCTACCTGTTCAATCCCGGGATTGCCGATCGCGTGAAGCAGGCTGTTCATCCGTTGTGGAAATTGCTCGACCGCAAATACTGGTTCGATGAGGCCTACCAGGCCGTGTTCGCTCGCGGTTCGCTGTTGCTGGGACGTGGGCTGTGGAAAGGCGGCGATGTGGGTGTGATCGACAATATCGTCATCGACGGCTCAGCCGCAACGGTCGGTCGCATCTCCGCGACCGTGCGCTGGGTGCAATCCGGGTATTTGTATACTTATGCGTTTGCCATGATTTTGGGATTGGTCGCGCTGCTCGGTGGGCTTTGGTGGGTGGTTAGGTCATAAGAGAGTCTGAGAACAACAAGAATGAATTCCTTACCCCTGTTAAGTCTCGTCATCTGGCTGCCGATTTTCGGCGGCGCGCTGGTATCGCTCGCCGGCACCGGACGCGCAAACGTCGCGCGCTGGCTCGCGCTTGCGATTGCCATCCTCGTGTTCGTCGTCAGCATTCCGCTGTTCACGGGTTACGACTCGGCCAGCGGCACGTTGCAGTTCCTGGAAAATGTGCAGTGGATCGGCGCGATCAACGCCAACTATCATCTGGGCGCCGATGGCATCTCGATCGCGCTGATTTTGCTGACCACGTTCACCACGGTGCTGGTCATTCTCGGCGCGTGGGATTCGGTGCACGACAAGGTCAACCAGTATCTGGCCGCGTTCCTGGTGCTCGAGGGTTTGATGATCGGCGTGTTCGCCGCAATGGATGCGCTGCTGTTCTACGTGTTCTTCGAGGGCATGCTGATTCCGATGTTCATCATCATCGGCATCTGGGGCGGGCCGCGACGCGTATACGCCACGCTGAAGTTCTTCCTGTATACGTTCTTCGGTTCGATCTTCATGCTGATCGGCCTGATCTATCTTTACCTGCACGCACATTCGTGGGAATTGGCTGATCTTGCCAAGCTGCCGTTGAGCGCGACCGAACAGGCGTGGTTGTTCTTCGCCTTCCTGTTCGGTTTCGCAATCAAGGTGCCGATGTGGCCGGTGCATACCTGGCTGCCGGATGCGCACGTCGAGGCGCCGACTGGCGGTTCCGTGATTCTTGCGGCGATCATGCTGAAGATCGGCGGCTACGGATTCATCCGCTTTTCGCTGGCGATCGTGCCGGATGCCTGCCAGGAATTTGCGTGGTTGATCGTGGCGCTGTCGCTGATTGCGGTGATCTACGTCGGCTTTGTCGCACTGGTGCAGGAAGACATGAAGAAGCTGATCGCGTATTCGTCGGTCTCGCACATGGGCTTCGTCACTCTCGGATTGTTCATCAGTCTCGCCCTGGTGCGCGCGACTGGCAACAAGGATGCGGCCGCTCTCGGCATATCCGGCGCGATGGTGCAGATGATTTCGCACGGCTTCGTCTCCGGCGCGATGTTCTCCTGCGTCGGCGTACTTTACGACCGCATGCACAGCCGCATGATCAAGGACTACGGTGGCGTGGTGAACACGATGCCGTGGTTCGCCGCGTTCTGGGTGCTGTTCTCGATGGCCAATTGCGGCCTGCCCGGCACCAGCGGTTTCGTCGGCGAATTCATGGTGATCCTGGCGAGCTTTGCGATGAGTCCCTGGGTCGCCGCCGGCGCTGCGCTTATTCTCATCATCGGCGCCGCGTACACGCTGTGGCTGGTCAAGCGCGTGATTTTCGGTGCGATCGCCAACGACCACGTCGCCAAACTTACGGACATCAATCCGCGCGAAGCGCTGGTTCTCGGCGCGTTTGCTGCCGGTGTGCTTGTCGTCGGCGTGTGGCCGGCGCCGCTGACCCATTTGATGGATGCGTCGATCAGTCTGGTGGTCGATCACTTGCTTGCCGCCAAGTCCTGACGCAGGAATGACCCTTCGATGAACTTCAATATCCACGATATCGTGCTGGCGCTGCCCGAGGATTTCCTCCTCGGTGCGATCTGCGCGATCCTTTTGATCGATTTGTTCCTGAAACCGGCGCAGCGCGCAATCACGCATTGGCTGTCGATTGCCGCGCTGCTGGTCACGATGGCGTTGATCCTTGTCGATACCGATCCGGCCAAGGTCGCCTTCAGCGGCGCCTATCTGCACGACGGCATTGCCGCCGTTCTCAAGGTGTTTGTCCTCGGCGTGACTGCGGCCGTGTTCGTCTACGCGCGCGGCTATCTGCGCGATCGCCAGTTGTACATCGGCGAGTTCTATTTGCTGTGCCTTTTCGGCACGCTCGGCATGATGCTGCTGGTCTCGGCCGGCAACCTCGTCATGGTGTATCTGGGGCTGGAGTTGTTCGCCCTGTCCTCGTATGCACTGGTCGCGATCAATCGCGATTCGGGTCTGTCGTCGGAAGCGGCGATGAAATATTTCGTGCTCGGCGCCCTGGCTTCCGGTCTGCTGCTGTACGGCATGTCGATGATCTACGGTGCGACCGGGACGCTCGATCTCGCGGCGATCCACAGCGGCGCCCACTCTGTCGTCGTTGGTGCGGACCTGCACTCGGTCCTGCTTGCGTTCGGCGTGGTCTTCCTCGTCGTCGGCATCGGCTTCAAGTTCGGCGCCGCGCCGTTCCACATGTGGCTGCCGGATGTGTACCAGGGTTCTCCGACCGCGGTGACGATTTTCATCGGCTCGGCGCCGAAGATTGCTGCGTTCGGAATGGCCTATCGTCTGCTCGAAGGGGGCTTGGGCGGCATGCAGCCGCACTGGAGCCAGATGCTTGCGGCGCTGGCCGTCGCGTCGCTCGCGATCGGCAATATCGTCGCCATTGCGCAAACGAATTTGAAACGCATGTTGGCGTATTCCACAATTTCACATGTGGGTTTCTTGCTTTTGGGACTCGCCAACGGTACGCCCACCGGTTATGCCGCGGCGATGTTCTATGCGGTGTCCTACGCGATCACGGCAAGCGCAGCCTTCGGTGTGATCCTGCTGCTGGCGCGTTCCGGCTTCGAGGCTGAAGAGATCGACGATTTCAAGGGTTTGAACCAGCGCAATCCCTGGTACGCGTTCATCATGCTGTTGACCATGGCGTCGTTGGCCGGTATCCCGCCGCTGTTCGGCTTCGCCGCGAAATTCATGGTCTTGAAAGCAGCGGTTGACGCCGGCATGTTGTGGCTGGCGATCGTCGCGATCGTGTTCGCGATCATCGGCATGTACTACTACTTGCATGTGATCAAGGTGATGTATTTCGACGCGCCGGTGGACAAGACCGAACTGACCCTGCCGAAGGATCTCGCATTCCGCTGGCTGCTTTCACTCAACGGCGTCGCATTGCTCGTGCTCGGAATCTTCTGGGGACCGTTGATCGCGTGGTGTTATCACGCATTTGGGCTGGCGTCGTAGTGAAACAGCCGCGGTTTATGTTGCAATGCATGGCGTCAGTCCGCTAAACTTCGCGTTCGACCGGTGCGGGGTGGAGCAGTCTGGCAGCTCGTCGGGCTCATAACCCGAAGGTCGCAGGTTCAAATCCTGCCCCCGCTACCAGAAGAATTAGAAAAAAAGGGGCTCCATTCGGGGCCTTAATTTTTTCAGCGCAAGGATTGCGCGTTGCCGGTGTCTGGACACGATACAACGGCGGACTATGGAATGGGCCTCAGGCCCATTTTGCGTTTTTGGATGGTAGTTTTTTTGATCTTGCAACATATGCGGAACGAAGAATTAACAGAATTATTGGCGCCGGTGGTGGCGGATCTGGGACTCGAATGCCTTGGCGTCGAGTACAGCCCGTCGCATGGCAACGGCCTGGTGCGGGTATACATCGAGGCAGCGGATCGCGCGGTGACGGTGGATGATTGCGAAGCGGTCAGCCGCCAGGTGTCGGCGACGCTGGACGTCAACGATCCGGTCGAGGGCCGTTACACGCTGGAGGTTTCATCGCCGGGACTTGATCGGCCGCTGTATACGCCGCAACAGTTCGCACGCTTCATCGGCGGTGCAGCGAAGATCGAGTTGAATCTGCCGGTCAATGGTCGGCGGCGTTTTCAAGGGCCGATCCTCGCGGTGGAAGGCAGCACGATTGCAGTGGAACAGGATGGAGTGCGCGTTGAAATCGCGCAAGGCAACATCCACAAGGCGCGACTGGTTCCGGAGCTGGAAGAAGGGCCGGGCAAGTTGTACAAGGGCAAGAAACCGAAAAAATCAATGAGCGAACATGGCAAAGATTAAGCAAGCCGTCCGACGCGATTCGGAAGCAGCAGTCAAAAACATGAGCAAAGAACTCTTGCTCGTCGTCGACGCCGTCGCGAATGAAAAGGGCGTGGACAAAAACGTGATCTTCGATGCGATGGAAGCCGCGCTCGCCTCGGCGGCGAAGAAACGCTACCCGAGCGAAGACGTGGCTGCGCGCGTGAGCATCGATACCCTGAGCGGCGACTACGAAACGTTCCGCCGCTGGGAAGTCGTTGCCGACGACGTGGTGATGGAATCGCCCGACCGCCAGGTGCGCATGATGGATGCGGTCGAGACGCATCCGGAAATCCAGGTTGGCGAATTCATCGAGGAGCCGATCGAGAATCCGGAGTTCGGCCGCATCGCAGCGCAGGCCGCCAAACAGGTGATCGTGCAGCGCGTACGCGAAGCCGAGCGCGCACAGGTCGTGGAAGCGTACAAGGATCGCGTCGGCGAACTCATCACCGGTGTGGTCAAGCGCGTCGAGCGTGGCAGCGTGTTCATGGACCTGGGCGGCAACGCCGAAGCCTACATCCCGCGCGATCGTGCGATTCCGCGCGAAGCAGTGCGCGCCGGCGACCGCGTGCGCGGATATCTGTACGAAGTGCGTGCCGAGCCGCGCGGGCCACAATTGTTCGTGTCGCGCAGCGCGCCGGAATTCATGGTCGAGCTGTTCAAGCTCGAAGTGCCTGAAGTCGGCCAGAACCTGGTCGAGATCAAGGGCGCAGCGCGCGATCCGGGCGATCGCGCCAAGATTGCCGTGCTCGCGCACGATCACCGCACCGATCCGATCGGCGCCTGCATCGGCATGCGCGGTTCGCGCGTGCAGGCGGTGTCGAACGAATTGAACGGCGAGCGCATCGATATCGTG
>JBBQAN010000019.1:0-54188 GCA_038316385.1 Lysobacterales bacterium
CTGCCTCGCCGTCGGCAGCGACCGCTGCGCAGCTGGCCGCCGAAGCAAACAAGGCCGCTGGCCATTTCGGCAACACCACAACGGCTGCGAACCGTTCGACGTACTACGTGATCCTGTCGCCGAAGGGCACCAACCCGGACAACTACCAGGGCCAGTACTGCGCATGGCATGACTACACCGCCGGTTCCAACGGCAACATGGCGTACAGCAACCAGCCGTACAACATTGATTCGGGCGCTGGCTGCGGCGTGGGTTTCGTGAACAGCCCGGGTACGCTGGACGGCTACACGATGACCCTCGGCCACGAGTGGCACGAGATGATGTCCGACCAGTTCCCGGCCGGCGGCATGTCGAACCACAACACCGGTACGTATGCGGGCCAGGAAAACTCGGATGAATGCGCGTGGATCGCGGCCGGCAGCACCGGTGGTGCGGCCAACATCACGTTCAGCACCGGCACCTTTGCCGAGCAGGCCAGCTACTCCAACGACACGGCCTCGTGCGCGATCTCGCATGCGGACGTGAGCGGTGGCGGTGGCGGTGGCGGCGGTACGCCGTCAGCCAACTTCAGCTTCACGACCAGCGGCTTGACGGCGAACTTCACCGATTCCTCGACCGACTCCGGCGGCAGCATTGGATCGCACTCCTGGAACTTCGGCGATGGCGGCACCTCGACGGCGACCAACCCGAGCCATACCTACGCGTCGGGCAACACCTACAGCGTGACCGAGACGGTCACCGACAGCGTCAACAGCACGACCAGCTCCAAGACCTCCTCGGTGACGGTGTCCAGCGGCGGCGGCGGCAATGTGCTGAGCAACGGCGTGGCGGTGACCGGTCTGGCGGCAACGACCGGCAACCAGCTGAACTACACGATGGCAGTTCCGTCCGGCGCGACGGGCCTGAACTTCGTGCAGTCCGGCGGCACGGGTGATTCGGACATGTACGTCAAGTTTGGTTCGGCGCCGACGCTGTCGAGCTACGACTGCCGTCCGTACGTCAATGGCAACGCCGAGACCTGCACCATTGCCACGGCGCAGACCGGCACGTACTACGTGATGCTCAACGCGTACTCCAGCTTCACCGGCGTCTCGCTCAAGGGCAGCTACAGCACCGGCGGCGGTGGTGGTTGCGGTGGTCTGGTGCTCTGCAGCGGCGTACCAGTTGCGCTGCCGAGCATTGCCACGAGCAAGTTCTCTTCGGATTACACCCTGGTGGTTCCGGCCGGCAAGACCAGCGCGGTGATCTCGATCTCCGGCGGTACCGGCGATGCGGATCTGTATGTGCGTCTGGGTGCAGCACCGACCACGACCACCTACACCTGCCGTCCGTACCTGACCGGCAACAACGAGACTTGCACGTTCTCGCCGCCGACCGCCGGGACATACCACGTAAAGGTGCGCGGTTATGCGGCCGCTTCGGGCGTCAGCCTGGTCGGCACGATCTCGCCGTAAGTTTCCAGCGCCAGCCCCGTCGCCAAGGCGGTGGACTGGCTAGCGAAAGCGGTTTGATCAGTTGACAGCGGTATCCGATCCCCCGATGCGCAAGCACCGGGGGATTTTTTGCGTTCGATTCCTGCGGTATTCCGACAAGGCAGTGATTTCAGGAGATGATGGCGGTTGCATAACCGCGCGTCGCCGCAAATCGAACGAGCACAGCAACCGACCCGCAGATCGGTAGTAGTGCTGCGTTCACCGGAATGCTCGTACCCTTGACTGCATTCAACCTGCACGAGGACAACCCGATGACGACGAAAATTCAGGACAAGAAATCCGAGGCCGATCTCAGCGAACGCGGCACCGGTTACCACCCGAGCAACGATCCCGCGACCCCGGACCAGACGCAGTCGGTACCCTCAGGCGTGCGACCGGATCTGGCGAAACCCGGCCCGGACGGGCAAGGCGGCGACGCAGGTGGCGTTGGCAAGAGCATCTAGGGAACCTCTGAACAAGTTCAGAGGTTCGTGCGGTGCATGGATGCACCGCCGCGAACAACGACGCAAGTCGTTGATTCGCGAGCACCGAGTCCGGACATGCGCCGGACTCGGTGCGTCTGAATAAGTCCAGGACGGACTTGTTCAGACCTTCCTAGCGACGGGTCGAACAACCGTTCCGATACGGGAATCTATTCGCGCCGCATGCATGCTTTGACCTCGGTCGGCAATCAACGTTACCTTGTTTGAAGATGCGATCGCTTTTCGTCGAAGCGGATGCACAGGGGCGTTGACAACGATGGAATCCGGACGCAACGAAAGACAGTCTGTCGATAACCAGCATTGGAACCTGCGCGCATTGCGCGAGCCGACCCTGTTGCTGACGGCGACCTATATTGCAACGTCGGCGATCGGATTGTGGGCGAGTTATTGTTTTTACAAACCGTTCGGAATTGCGGTTCTCGATTACATGCAGCCGGCCGATTTTCTGGTCGCCGCATTGCACGATCCGATGTATTTCCTGGTGGTGCTGGCCGGCGCGTTCCTGAGTTGGCTCGGTTCGCGCGTCGATGCGTTCCGCGAGCGCAAGCCGCATCGCGTGGAAGCGTTGCGCGAGAAGACATGGTGGGGAATGATCGTATTCCCGCGCTGGCGCGACAAGCTCTCCGATCGCGGTTTCACGGCGGAATATGTGTTCGCGGCAATGCTGCTCGGCATCGCCGCGTGGCTGATCCACGGCTATGTCGGCATGCAATCGCAACGCGTGCTCGCCGGGCAGGGAACGCGCATCATGCTGACCTACAACAACCGCGAGAAACCGGAGACGAGCCAACCGATTCTGCTCGGTACGACCACAGCATGGGTGTTCTTGTATTGGCCGGAGGCGCATGTGTCCGAGGCGATCCCGCAGGGACAAGTCGCAAGAATCGGATATGCAGCCCCGGTCGCCAGCGTTGTTCCGACACACTGAAGCCGCATTCCATTCAAGGCCGCCGATTTCACGTAATCTCGCATTGCAGATCACATTCCCTGCGGAGTCCCACGATGCCTTGCCTGTTCGCTGTTTTTGCCCTGCTGACGCCGCGCATCATGATCGCGCTGCTGTGGTTTTTCAGTCACTGGTTCAACGGCGTGTTCGCCAGCCCATTGTGGCTACTGCTCGGCTTCCTCTTCCTGCCGACCACATTGTTGTGGTTTGTCGCCGTGCACCACTGGTTCGGCGGCCAATGGACGTTATGGCCGGCAGTGGGGATGGTGATCGCATTGTTGATCGACGTCTCGCCTGCAAGCGGACGACGCAAGACACGATAGAGTTCGTACATCAATTTGCAGTGTGATGGCTTGGTAAGTCAGCGCACCTAAACTTATTGTCATCATTCCGTTCAGCAACAGGCGTTGTTTGGCGGCGCAACGTGGCACTACGCCGGGGCATTGGGTTTCGGTGGTGATCCATTCCAGGGAAAGGGGTTTTCATGAACATCCGTAATTCGTTACTCGCACTCGCCGTTGCATCCGCCGCACTTTGCGCTCCCATCGCATTCGCCGACCCGGCGGACGCCAACCAGGACGTGCATCAGGACACACAGGAAGTACGTCAGGACATGCATCAGGACGCGCAGGCCGTGCGTCAGGACGCCCATGAAGCGCGCGTGGACATGCGTCAGGACGCACATGCAGCGCGCCAGGACATGCGCCAGGAAGCGCACGAAGCGCGTCGGGGCATTCATCGCACTGTGCATTGGCGTCGTTACCATCGCTGCACGCGGTTCTGGCACGGTCACTGCGCTCGCTGGGCGCGCCGTTACAATCGCTGAGCCACGCGGAACGGTGGCGCAATCATCGTGCCCGTGAGATGAGTGGATGCGACGCGCTGCCGAGATCGGGATTCGCGCCGGGAAACCGGCGCGCTATCCGTGACCGACGACGTACGCTTGAAATATGTGTTTCGAGCGATTGTGGTCTGCGGGCAAAGGCATCACGGAGGACGGGCGAATGGATTTGAGCCATCGGAATAGTGCAGCGACAGTGCCAAACAACACCGTCACAGCATGGCGTTAAAGTCCGGTCGCAATCGCGCTGCACTGGATCATTGCAATCCTGATCATCAGCCTGATCGCGCTGGGCTGGTACATGCCGAGCGTCGAAAACAACCCGACAGCGCATGGTTGTTCGATCTGCACAAGTCGTTGGGGTTGACGGTGTTCGGCCTGATCGTTTTGCGCATCCTCTGGCGCTCCACTCATCGGTCCGAAGGCCTGCTGCTTCCGTGCCCGAGTGACAGACGAAGCTCGCAGCGCTGCTGCAGTGGCTGCTGTATGCCGCGATGATCGTGATGCCGCTGACCGGGTATCTGGGCGCATCGCATGGCCGCTCACCGCCGAAATTCTTTGGACTCAGCACGCCCGCCTGGGCAACGCCCAATCATGATCTTGCCTAACAGTTCTTCAAGATTCACGGGATCACCGCTTGGGCGCTGGTGGTACTGATCAGCTTGCACGCGCTTGCCCCACTCAAGCATCTGTTGATCGACAAGGATGGCGTGTTCCAGCGGATGTGGTTTGCACGCTCGAATCCGCCCTAGTAGCGCTGCATCGTCGCCGATTGGCTGAATGATTCATGTTGTGCGGACACGACGAGGGGCGCGGTTGGCGCGGCGTTCAGACGCAAAATCTATAGTCGCCTCAGACAGCGCAACGGCGTTCGTCGATGACAGGAGTTTGCGATGAACGAGTTTGCGAGCAAGCGGAATTTGTTGACTGGAAACAAGGTGCGCTGGATCGCCGCCGCTCTGGCGGCTTTCGCGACTGGCCATGCCGCTGCGCAACCCTATGGATACGATACGCGGGTCGGTAATGGCTACAACAGGCCAGCGCGCATCGTGCATTGCGAGTCGAACAACTGGAATCGCAACTTTTGCCCCATCGCCATCCGCCGTGCCGATCAGGTGCGCGTGGTGCGCCAATACTCCGAGCGGCCCTGCATTGAAGGACGCAACTGGAACGTTGATCAGCGTGGAATCTGGGTTACCGATGGTTGCCGCGCGGATTTTGCCGTCGTCAGACGTCCTCCTGCCGCAGGCAACGCGTATGTCCGTAACGGCGACCGTGGCAACCGATCTCGTGACGATGGCGACCAGGATGGGCCACCGCACGGTTCGTTCGATCGCTATCAGGATCGCCCGGTTCCCGGCGCCTACAACCGCTACCAATATCGTCCAGCGCCGGGTACCGGTGATTCGAGCGCGCGCGCTGGCGGCCGCGACGATGATCGACAGGGTGCATACGATCCACGTATGAACAATGCCGATGATGATCGTCAAGGTCCGCCGCCCGGAGCTTATGTACCACGCGATCAGCGCGGCCAGGTCACCGTTCGCGATCCTGACGGACAGCAGAATGATGACGATCGCTCGGACATGGATGGCGATCCATCGGATCGCGGGATGGATGGCGACGACCAATCGTACGATCCGAACCAGCAACGTCGCTGATCAAACCAACATCGGCATCGACAACGGGCGCTTCGGCGCCCGTTTGTTTTGGGCGGAAGCGGGCGAGTCGATCCGGCCCGACAGGGGAGGATGGCGGCGCGTCGAGCATCGCCTTGCGGCGCTGCCAAAATCAGGCAAGATGCGCTGGATCGTCCAACGCATGGAGGACACGATGACCAGAACCCGGGCGGAACTCGACGGCATGCTGGACGAACTCGACCGCGATCTGCGGATGCTGATCATGGACGAGACCTGCAACGACGATCTGTGGACGGTGTTCGCCGGTCAGGCAGACGCGATCGAAGCCAGCGCTGGCGCCGACGACATCGCGCATGTGCAGGCGCGGACGAGCGCGATTCTCGCCGCGCAGGGCATCATTCCGCCCGAGCAAGCCGCCAGTCCCTGAGCGCGGCGTCGCGCACCGATTTTTCAAAGGATGGGCGGATCGTCCACATGAAATGGGCTCGCGAATGCCGGGGGGCTTGCCGCTTTCCGTGACTGGGAGCACAGTACCCGCTAGCGTTTCGCACAGGGGCCCAGGGGAATGGGTAGCGAAGCCCGAAAACCGATCACTGACCGCGCCTGACAGGCGCTGAATCGCGCACCGTTTCCAGTGGTTGTGTCGCCGTTGCCGGTGTGTTCAAGCCCAAGGAGAGTCGCATGTCCGCTTTCAAACGTCCGCGCACTGCGTATTTGACGCTATGCATCCTGTTCGGCATGTCCGCGACAGTCGAGGTCAGCGCACAGTCCGCCGGCAGTACCAATTGCCTGAACGCTGGCACTAGCGCGTACGGAAGCCAAGCTATCGCGTGTGGCTATTACGACAGTTCTTACGGCACGTCCAACAGTTCGTTCGGCGGACATAACATTGCTGGCGTCAGCGTCTACAACAGCACCTACGGCGGTTATTATTCCGCCCAAAAGGCCAGCGCCGTCGGCTATGGCAACAAAGCTTATGGCAACAACAGCACCGCCTTCGGCTATGGCAACACAGCCGGACGGACTTATCTAAGCGGCGGCTACACGGCATTCACGAATGGCGACAGCGCGGTCGGTTACAGAAACAGCGCGACCGGCGGCAATAGCACTTCGGTCGGCGCCAACAACAACGCAACTTATTTCAATTCCAGCGCGATCGGATCGGGAAACAGGGCTGGCCAGATCGGCGCCAGCGCTGTGGGCAGATCCAACCGGGCGTACGGCAATTCCAGCAGTGCGATCGGTTACAACAACTACGCCCGCTATTCCACCAGCAACGCGATTGGCTCCAACAACTTTGCGTACAGCCAGGACGGTAGCTCGATCGGCAACAGCAACTACTCGGGCGTGGATAGCCCACTGACCTATCGCGCCAGCGCCGTCGGAAGCCACAATAGGGCGACAGCGACTGATAGCAGCGCATTCGGCGTTTACAACACGGCTTCGGCTTACTACAGCAGCGCGTTCGGTTACGGGAACACTGCATCCGCAGCCGGGAGCAGCGCGTTCGGCTACGAGAACACCGCTTCCGGTACCGGTAGTACGGCGTTTGGATATGGAAACAAGGCAGGCGGCAATTTCTTTTATCTCAGCACGTACTCGCAGGCAGCTGGGGCCACAGCGGTTGGCTATCTCAACAAAGCTTACGGCACCAACAGTTCGGCGATCGGCTACGGCAACACGGCGGGGCGCGCGTATGGTAGTAGCGGCGTCGCCAAATTCACCAAAGGCGATAGCGCGGTTGGTTACAACAACACCGCGACCGGCGGAAGCAGCAGCGCGATCGGCAACACCAACACGGCCACTGGATTGAACGGCACCGCAATCGGCTACAAGAACATCGCCGGTGCAGCGGGTACGAGGTTCTCGACGGCGGCCGGCTCCCTCAGCCAGGCGACCGCCAGTTACACCCTCGCCGTGGGTTTCGCGGATTACGCCACCTATAACAATGCGAGCGCGGTCGGCCTCCGCAATCGGGCGACCGGCGTCGATAGCAATGCCTTCGGACGCGGAAACAAGGCGACCAACGCTGGCGGCGAGGCTTTCGGCGACTACAACACGGCCAGCGGGGCGTACAGCTCAGCGTTCGGCGTGAACAATCAGGCATCCGGCACCCATAGCGGTGCGATCGGCGACTACAACAACGCGTCCGGCAACTTCAGCACGGCCTTCGGTCGTTACAACACGGTATCCAGCGCCAAAGGCAGTGGCGTGGGCTACAAGAACAAGGTTTCCGGGCAATACAGCAGCGCGTTCGGTAACACCAACACGGTCACCATCACCGGCAAGCAGAGCAATGCGCTGGGCAATGGCAACACGGCGGGCGGCCCGGCAGGCGCAGCCGTTTTCAGCTACGCCAACGCGGTCGGCAGCTACAACCAGGCGACCAACACGAACACCAGCGCATTCGGTGTCCGGAATGTGGCGTCGGCCCAGGACGCCAGTGCCTTCGGTGTGGGCAATACCGCATCCGGTGGCGCATCCAGTGCGTTCGGTCTGGACAACACTGCCTCGGGTTTCGATAGCAGCGCGTTCGGCCGCTTCAGCGCCGCTACCGGCCAAGGCGCGACTGCTGTCGGTGACTTCGACCACGCGTATGCTCTGGGCGCTACGGCGGTCGGATACCTCAACAGTGCTCTGGGCTTTGAAAGCACGGCGATCGGTGCCAATAGCTACACCGCCGCAGCGGCGACCAATGCCAGCGCTGTTGGTTTCAATGATATCGCCAGGGGCGTGGGCGGTGCTGCGTTTGGCTACAAGAACAACTCCCTCGGCACCCGAAGCAGCGCGATTGGCGTCCTGAATAGCGCGCTCGTCGGCTACAGCACGGCCATCGGCCTTTCGAACACCGCCAACAACACCGATGCCAGCGCGATCGGCGTCAGCAACACCTCTTCGGGCCTCGACAGCAGCGCCTTGGGTTTCACTAATACGGCCAGCGGCTTTTACAGCAGTGCACTCGGCTACAAGAACACCGCATCGAATACCAAGAGCAATGCGGTGGGCAGCGGCAACAAGGCCTCCGGAGTTGGCAGCAGCGCATTCGGCAACACCAACACCGCATCGGGCACCTACAGCAGCGCATTCGGTTACAACAGCACTGCCAGCGGCATCCGAAGCCTGGCAGTCGGCAGCGCCGCATCCGCAACCGGAGGGCGTTCGGTGGCGGTCGGCAACGGCGCCTCGGCTGGATTTCTGGATACATCCGCATTCGGCGAGGGCGCGAAGACTGCTGCAATCGATCAGACCGCAATCGGCGGCGGCGCCAGCCTCAGCGCAGGCGCGACCAACTCGGTATCGCTCGGCTTCGGCTCGACCAACACACGGGCCAATACGGTATCGGTCGGCAGTGGTGCGACCAATCGCCAGATCATCAATGTCGCCGCCGGTACAGCCGGCACCGACGCGGTCAATCTCACCCAGCTCACCGCCGCCACGGCTGGCGTTGGATGTAATCAAGCTGGCACCACGGCGACCGGATCCAAAGCCGCCGCTTGCGGCTATAGCGACACCGCCAGCGGCGCCTACAGCAGTGCGTTCGGTTACAACAACACCGCGTCCAAGTCCAAGAGCAGCGCGGTCGGTTACCACAATGTCGCGAACCGAGCGAACGCGAGCGCGTTTGGGTTCGGCAACAAGGCCTACGGTACCAACAGCAACGCATTCGGCTACAACAGCAATGTGACGAGCAATAACGGCAGCGCGTTCGGCGTGAACGATACGGTGTCCGGCCTGAGCGGCACGGCGTTGGGCGCTCGCGATACGGCCTCGGGATCGCAAGCCACTGCGGTGGGCTTCCTGAACTCCGCCACCGGCAACAACAGCAATGCGCTCGGCTACAGAAACACCGCTGCGGGCATCAACAGTGGCGCGTTCGGTGCATTCAACAAGGCGACAGGTGTCGGCAGCAATGCGTTTGGCAAATCCAACACCGCATCGAGCCTGGACAGCACGGCCATCGGTTACAAGAACACCGCATCCAACAGCAAGAGCAGCGCGGTCGGTTATCACGATGTTGCAAATCGCGCGAATGCGAGCGCGTTCGGATTCGGCGACAAGGCTTACGGCGCGAACAGCAATGCATTCGGCTACAACAGCACGGTGACGGCCACCAAGGGCAGCGCATTCGGCGTGAACGACACCGTGTCCGGGTTCAGCGGCACAGCCTTGGGCGCGCGCGATACGGCTGCTGGATCGCAATCCACTGCAGTTGGTTTCCTGAACTCCGCCACAGCTAATAACAGCAACGCGGTCGGTTACAGGAATACAGCATCTGGTATTTCCAGCAACGCATTCGGATCTTCCAACACCGCCTCTGGCGCGAGCGCCAGCGCGTTCGGCACGGGAAACACCGCATCGGGCATCTACAGCAGCGCGATTGGTTACAACAGCACTGCCAGCGGCATCCGAAGCCTGGCGGTTGGCAGCGCCGCATCCGCAACCGGAGGGCGTTCGGTTGCGGTCGGCAACGGCGCCTCGGCTGGCTTCCTTGACTCCGCCGCATTTGGCGAGGGAGCGACGACTGCTGCAATCGATCAGACCGCAATCGGCGGCGGCGCCAGCCTCAGCGCAACTGCGACCAACTCGGTATCGCTCGGCTTCGGCTCGACCAACACACGGGCCAATACCGTATCGGTCGGCAACGGTGTGACCAATCGCCAGATCATCAATGTCGCCGCCGGTACAGCCGGCACGGACGCGGTCAACCTCACCCAGCTCAACTCAGCCACAGCTGGCATTGGGTGCAACAAGCCTGGCACCACGGCCACCGGAACGAAAGCTTTCGCTTGCGGCTATAGCGATACCGCCAGCGGCGCTTACAGCAGTGCGATCGGCTACAACAACACCGCGTCCAAGTCCAAGAGCAGCGCGGTCGGTTATCACAATGTTGCGAACCGTGCGAACGCGAGCGCGTTCGGGTTCGGCAACAAGGCCTACGGCACGAACAGCAATGCATTTGGCTACAACAGCAATGTGACAAGCAACAACGGCAGCGCGTTCGGTGTGAACGATACGGTATCCGGCTTGAGTGGCACAGCATTGGGCGCACGCGATACGGCTGCTGGATCGCAATCCACTGCGGTTGGTTTCCTGAACTCCGCCACAGCTAATAACAGCAACGCGGTTGGTTACAGGAATACAGCATCTGGTATTTCCAGCAACGCATTCGGATCTTCCAACACCGCATCTGGCGCGAGCGCCAGCGCGTTCGGCACGGCCAACACCGCATCGGGCATCTACAGCAGCGCGATTGGTTACAACAGCACTGCCAGCGGCATCCGAAGCCTGGCGGTTGGCAGCGCCGCATCCGCAACCGGAGGGCGTTCGGTCGCGGTCGGCAACGGTGCCTCGGCTGGATTTCTGGACTCCGCCGCATTCGGCGAGGGCGCGACGACTGCTGCAATCGATCAGACCGCAATCGGCGGGGGCGCCAGCCTAAGCGCAGGCGCGACCAACTCGGTATCGCTCGGCTTCGGCTCAACCAACACACGGGCCAATACGGTATCGGTCGGCAGCGGCGCGACCAATCGCCAGATCATCAATGTCGCCGCCGGTACAGCCGGCACGGACGCGGTCAACCTCACCCAGCTCAACTCAGCCACAGCTGGCATTGGGTGCAACAAGCCTGGCACCACGGCCACCGGAACGAAAGCTTTTGCTTGCGGCTATAGCGACACCGCCAGCGGCGCTTACAGCAGTGCGATCGGCTACAACAACACCGCGTCCAAGTCCAAGAGCAGCGCGGTCGGTTACCACAATGTTGCGAACCGTGCGAATGCGAGCGCATTCGGATTCGGCAACAAGGCCTACGGCACGAACAGCAATGCATTTGGCTACAACAGCAATGTGACGGGCAATAACGGCAGCGCATTCGGCGTGAACGACACCGTGTCCGGGTTGAGCGGCACTGCGTTGGGCGCACGCGATACGGCGTCGGGATCGCAAGCCGCTGCGGTGGGTTTCCTAAACTCAGCCTCCGGTATAGGCAGCAGCGCGTTCGGCTACAAGAACACGGCGACGTTAAATCGGGACAGCGCCTTCGGCGCCCTGAACAGTGCCACGGGCGGTTATTCGACGGCGGTAGGGTTCAACAACGATGCGTTAGGCCTCAGCGGCACAGCAGTCGGCCACAGCAATGCCGCCGCTTCTTATTCCAGCGCGGTCGGCTTCAACAATCAGGCATTGGGTGCAAACAGCAGCGCAGTGGGAGCGAAAAACACTGCAAGCAATAGTGAGTCGAGCGCGTTCGGATACCAGAATTCGGCTTCGGGCCTGCATAGCACTGCGGTCGGATTCAAGAACAATGTCTCCGGATCCTATTCAAGCGCCTTCGGTTACAAGAGTGTGACAACCATCGGCGACGCCACCGCATTTGGGTTAAAGGACACAGCGTCTGGATACTATTCCAGCGCCTTCGGCAATAACTCGATTGCGAGTGGCGCACGCAGCGCCGCATTCGGTGGCAACGACCAAGCCCTTGGCTACAGGAGCAGCGCATTCGGCCATTACGACTACACGTCCGCGTCCGCCAAGGCTGCTTCGGCGTTCGGGTACGCTAATAGGGCCAGTGGAACATACAGCAACGCCTTTGGTTGGGGTAACGTCGCCTCCGGAGCGGATACCAGCGCACTCGGCTTCAAGAACACCGCATCGGGCTTCTACGCCAGCGCGGTCGGCAACGGTAATACTGCAACGGGCTCGCGCTCGATAGCGTTTGGTAATGGCGACAAGACCTTGGGTGCCAACAGCAGCGCGGTTGGCCTTGGCAACACCGCTAACGGCATCGATAGCAGTGCGGTCGGTTACTTAAATATCGTGACCGGCACCAACAGCAGTGCCTTCGGCGGTCGCAATAGTGCCTCAGGCCCGTCCGCCAACGCGTTCGGAAACGCCAACAATGCATCCGGGTTCGAGGGAAACGCATTCGGCATCAATAATCAGGCTACTGGCGGTCTTAGTAACGCGGTGGGCAACAGCAATATCGCATCGGCTGGAGCCAGCAACGCGTTCGGTCTGAGCAATACCGTTTCAGGAGGCAGCGGCAACGCATTTGGTGTTAACAACAACGTTACAGGTTCCGATACAAACGCATTAGGCATATTCAACGCAGCGGGTGGCGACTTCTTGTACAACAGCATCCATTACCATGCCAGCCAAGCGGACGCTATCGGCTACAAGAATCACGCTTACGGCAACGGCAGCACCGCTGTCGGAAACAATAACTTGGCCGGTCGCAGCTACGGCAGTGGCGGAACTGCGCATTTCACATCGAACGACAGCGCGGTTGGCTCTAGCAATACAGCCACTGGCGGCGAAAGCAGCGCGTTCGGATACCAGAACACTGCAGCCGGCCTAGATAGCAGCGCTGTCGGCTTCAAGAACACCGCATCGGGCTTATACGCCAGCGCGATCGGCAATGGCAACACCGCGAGCGGCTTCGACAGCATGGCGTTCGGCAATGGCGACAAGGCCTATGGCGACAACAGCAGCGCGTTCGGCCACGACAATTACACGTTCAGTGCGGCAACCGGCAGCGCTGCCTTTGGCCACGGCAACCGCACATACGCGGCCAACAGCAGCGCGTTTGGTGTTTCCAACAATGCCTTCGGCGCTTCCAGCAGCGCGGTGGGTTATGGAAATAGGACGACAGGCATCGACAGCAGCGCGATCGGCTTCAAGAATGCTGCGTCCAACTACTTCGCCAGCGCGGTCGGCAACGGCAACACGGCCAGCGGTTTCGACAGCATGGCATTCGGCAATGGCGACCGGGCACTCGGTGACAACAGCAGCGCGTTCGGCCACGACAATTACACGTCCGCCGCCGCGACCGGCAGCGTCGCGTTCGGCCACAGCAACAACACCTACGGCATCAAGAGCGACGCCATCGGCTACTACAATCGCGCAAATGGCAATTTCAGCAGCGCGATCGGCTACAAGAACACCGCAAACGGCGCCGGCGATGTCGCGATTGGCTACACGAACACGGCCAATGGGGGCGATGCGATCGGCACCGGCAACAATGTTCTCGGCCTCTACAGCAGTGCGGTCGGGCGGCTCAACTACGTCGCAGTCACCGCGACCGACAGCGTCGCATTCGGCAACAACAACAGCACATATGGCATCAAGAGCAGCGCCGTGGGTGTCTACAACAGGGCCAACGGAACCGAGAGCAGTGCGATCGGCTATCGGAACACGGCAACCGGCACGTACGCGAATGCGATCGGTAACAGCAACACCGCCAATGGCGGCAATGCAATCGGCAGCTCGAACCGAGCCTTGAGCGCCTACAGTAACGCGATCGGCACCACCAACTACGTCTCTGCCGCCGCGACAGACGGCAGCGCATTTGGTACCGATAACAACGCATTCGGCGTTGAGAGCAACGCATTCGGATTCTACAACCGCGCCAACGGCAACAACTCCAGCGCGATCGGCTTCAGAAACATGGCAACCGGCCAGGGCGCTACTGCGATCGGCTACAACAACAGCACGGCCCTTGGCGGCAATGCGATCGGCAGCGACAACAGGGTTCTCGCCAACTATGCCAGCGCGTTCGGTTCCAACAATTACGCAAGTGCCACTGCGTCCGGCGGTGTTGCGTTCGGTAACAGCAATACCGTCACCGGCTCCGGCGGTAGCGCGATGGGTGTCTACAACAAGGCCGGTGGCAGCAACAGCAGTGCGATGGGTTTCGAGAACAGCTCATCCGGACCCAACAGCGTCTCGGTGGGATTTCAGAACTTCGCCAATGGACAAAACAGCAGCGCGATTGGCCAGAGCAACTACGCGACCGCGTTCGAGTCCAGTGCGATCGGATTCAACAACACCGCTTCCAACAGCAAGAGTAGTGCGTTCGGCTTCTACAACCATGCTAATGGCGCGGATACGAATGCGTTCGGCTTCAACAACACGGCATCGGGCCTGTACAGCAATACGTTCGGCACCAACAACACTGCGAATGGCGATTATTCGAGCGCGTTCGGCTACAACAATACGACCGCAGCCGCTGCGACCAGCAGCAGCGCATTCGGTCGCGGCAATACTACGGGCGGCGTCGACAGCATCGCGGCCGGCTTCGGAAACACCGCTTCGGGTGCAGACAGCTCTGCCCTCGGCTTCAAGAACACCGCTTCCAATTCCAAGACCAGCGCGATCGGCTATCACGATGTTGCGACCCGAGTGAATGCGAGCGCGTTCGGATTCGGCGACAAGGCCTATGGCGCGAACAGCAATGCGTTCGGCTACAACAGCAATGTGACGAGCGTCAACGGCAGCGCGTTTGGCGTGAACAACACGGTGTCCGCACCGAGCGGCACGGCTCTTGGTGCGCAGAATACAGTCGCGGGGACGCAAGCCAACGCAGTGGGTTTCCAGAACTCCGCAACCGGTAACAACGGCAATGCGTTCGGCGGTTTCAACTCCGCTTCGGTTGGCACCAGCAGCGCGTTCGGCTACAAGAACACCGCCTCGGGTGTTGCTGGAAGCGCGTTCGGTTTTGGCAACACCGCCAGTGGTCTGGATTCGGCGGCGTTTGGTTTCAGCAACACCGCCAGCGGCTCGCGCAGCTTCGCGGCGGGCGTTGGTGCCAAGGCGACCAACAAGGGCAGCGTGGCGATTGGCGCCTGGTTCGATGCGAACAACAACAACGTCATGGATCCGGGCGAGACCACGAGCGCAAGTGGATCGGATGCGGTGGCGGTGGGCAGCGGCGCTTCGGCCGGCGGCAGCAATTCCAGTG
The DNA here is from genome assembly GCA_038316385.1 of Lysobacterales bacterium. GTDB lineage: Bacteria > Pseudomonadota > Gammaproteobacteria > Xanthomonadales > Xanthomonadaceae > SZAS-103. The sequence goes on from JBBQAN010000019.1 coordinate 15,142, forward strand.
CGTTCGGCGCGGGTGCAACCACCACCGGCGTGAGCGACACCGCGCTTGGTAGCGGCGCCAGCGTTTCGGCGAACAACGCCGTCGCGCTCGGTGCAGGTTCGATCGCCAATCGCGCCAACACGGTGTCGGTGGGCAGTGTCGGCAACGAACGCCAGATCACCAATGTCGCGAATGCCACTGCATCCACCGATGCGGTGAACCTGGGTCAACTGCTGGATGTGCAGACCACCGCGACCAAGGCCGAAGCCACTGCGACCAAGGCTGAAGCCACGGCCACCACGGCATTGAGCACTGCGAACAACGCACTGACCGAAAGCAATGCACAAGTCAGCGCACTTGCGGGATCAAATGGAACCGATGCAATGACCTCGGGCGATGCGCAGGCATTGATCGCGGCCAACACGCATGCGGACGCCGGCGACGCAACCACGCTCGCCGCATCCAACGCGTACACCGACACCAGCAGCGCCGCGACGCTGACATCGGCCAAGAGTTACACCGACACCCGCGTCAGCGCGTTGTCGGATGATTTCAGTTCATTCAAGACGACCGTCAACACCCAGTTCCAGATCCAGGATCGCCGGATCGACAAGACCGGCGCGATGAGCGCGGCGATGATCCAGTCTGCATCCAACGCCGCCGCTTCGCGTAGCCAGCATGGTCGGGTTGCGTTCGGCGCAGGATTCCAGGGTGGACAAGGGGCATTCTCGATCGGCTACGGCCTGCCGCTCGGCGAGCACGCATCGTTCACCCTCGGCGGCGCTTTCAGTAGCGGTGAGAGCCAAGCCGGCATCGGCTTCGGCGTCGATCTGCCGTAATCGCTCGCAGCACAATACTCGCGCAGTAAACAAATCCGGACGACGCGGTCGTCCGGATTTTTTATGTCACTCGAAGATACATCTGCGACACGAGCGCGTCCGCTTGCGGCGCGCAATTGCGTTTGAGTATGCAAGACAGCAGGAGTTACGGATTCGATCGACGGCATTTCCTGCACAACCATCGATAGCGAGGCCGTGCATCCAGTTGATGATGGTCAACTACCGCGCCGTGAGGCGCTTACGACGCTCTGTTTGCAGGCACGCAACAACGCCGCAGGCGCTGCAAACAACCTAAGGAGAGCAACATGAAAGGTTTGCGACATCCACGTACTGCCCACCTGACCTTGTGCATCCTGTTAGGCATTGGCGGATTGTCCGCAGTTGCCGACAATGCCGTTGCCGGCGTTGTCGGTTGTCCGACCAATGCCATCGGCCATTCGACAGCTACCGGAACCGACGCGACCGCGTGCGGCTATTACGACGTCGCCAGCGGCGATGACAGCAGTGCGTTTGGTTTCCGCAATCACGCATATGGTTTTGCAAGCAGCGCATTCGGCAAATACAACATTGCTTCGGGCAGCAAGAGCAGCGCATTCGGTTACAACAGCAAGGCGACGATGACGGCAAGCAGCGCATTCGGCTACCGCAGTCATGCGTACGGAGGTCTCAGCACGGCAGTCGGCTATGCGAGTGTTGCTTCCGGCAGCGACAGTGCCGCGGTTGGATTCCAGAGTCAGGCATCGGGCGACCACAGCAGTGCATTCGGTGTCCTGAGCATCGCGAACCAGACGCACAGCGTTGCCATCGGTTACCACTCGCATGCGTACGGCGGCAATAGTGTGGCGTTGGGCTACAAGGGCTACGCGACCAGCGCCAGCACCAGCGCGGTCGGATCCTTCAACGTTGCGAGCGGAACCAAATCCAGTGCGTTCGGCGCCGGGAACATCGCTGATGTCGGTGGCTACAACAGCGCCTTCGGCATCGACAACCGCGCGGACGGCGATCACAACAGTTCGTTCGGTTATCTCAACCAGAGTTCGGGTAAACACGACAATGCATTCGGGGACAATAACACTGCAGGCTTTACCTATTTCTTCGGTTCGACCACCGCCATCTCCAGCGAAGCCAGCGCGATTGGACACGCCAACACCGCCAAGGGCAGTGACAGCAATGCCATCGGCGCACGCAATACCGCTGGCGCTTCCTACAATCGGAACGGCACCGCATACCTTACGCAGAGTGACAATGCGGTTGGCTCCTATAACACTGCCACAGGTGGGTTCAGCGGGGCATTCGGTGCTTTCGACCGCGCATATGGCCAAGCCAGCAGCGCATTCGGATTCGCGGATCACGCCTACGGCGCCAACGGCAGCGCATTCGGCGTCCACAACACCGCTTCGACGACGAATGGCAGCGCATTCGGCGATTTCAATACCGCTTCGGGCATCGGCGGCAATGCGTTTGGCTGGAGTAACAACGCGGGCGGTGATTTCGTGTATGCCGCCACCCACTATCACTCTATCAATGCCAACGCGTTCGGTTCATTCGATCATGCCTACGGCTATAACAGTTCGGCTGTTGGCATGGCCAATACAGCCGGCAAGGCATATGGCAGCGGTGGAACGGCGCATTTCACGAGAGACGACAGCGCGTTCGGCTACAAGAATACGGCGACTGGCGGACAAAGCAACGCGTTTGGCTACAAGAACATTGCGAGCAGCGCAAAGAGCAATGCATTTGGTTACGGGAACAACGTGACCGGCACCAATGGCAGCGCGTTCGGTTTCAAGAACACCGTGTCGGGTGGGTCGGATATTGCCGTGGGCGCGAGCAACACCGCCTCTGGCAACGGCAGCACCGCGTTTGGCGTGAGCGATCAGGCGCTTGGAAACGCCAGCGATGCGATTGGCCGCTCGAACATATCATCGGGGAACGGCAGCACGGCGGTGGGTGCAGTGAACAAGGCCTATGGCGCGCAATCCAATGCGTTTGGTTACAAGAACACAGCCACGACCACCCACAGCACAGCATTTGGTTACAGCAATTCGGCAACGGTATCCAATGCAAGCGCATTTGGAGTGAGCAACCTTGCCAGTGGAAGCGGTGCCAGCGCGTTTGGCTACGGCAACACCGCCAGTGGTGCGCGCAGCGTGGCGTTTGGCGTGAAGGCAAAGGCGAGTGGCAAAGGCAGCGTGGCAGTGGGTGGTTGGTTCGACGCGAACAACAACAACGTAGTGGATCCGGGCGAAACCACGTCGGCGGTCGGTGCGGATTCGGTTGCGGTGGGCAGCGGGGCTTCGGCAAGTTTCAGCAACGACAGCGCATTTGGTGAGGGCGCGACGACCACCGGCACCAACGACGTGGCGCTGGGTGCAGGCGCGAGCGTGAGCGCGAACAATGCGGTGGCGCTGGGCGCTGGTTCGATCGCTAATGCGGCGAATACGGTTTCGGTGGGCAGCGTCGGCAGCGAGCGACGCATCACCAATGTCGGGGCGGCCGTGAACGGCACCGACGCGGTGAACTTGAACCAAGCAACGACCCTGGCTTCCACCTTGGTTGCCAGCGTGAAAGCCACAGCGACAACCGCACTGAGCACGGCGAACACGGCATTGAGCGCGGCCAACAATGCGCTGTCCGAGAGCAACGCTCAAATGAGCGCGCTGGCGGGTTCCGCAGGAGTGCAAGCGATCGATGCGGGCGACGCCGCGACTCTGGTCGCAGCCAATGCGCATGCCGATGCCGGCGATGCAACCACGTTGTCGGCCGCCAACGCGCATGCCGACGCCGGCGATGCGACGACTTTGAGCACTGCGAATGCGTTCACGACCTCCCAGGTCGGTGTTCTCAGCGATTCGTTCGATGCATTCCAGACCCAGGTGCATCAGGAGTTCGACATGCAGGATCGACGCATCAGCAAGATCGGCGCAATGGGTGCGGCAGCAGCGGGCATGGCGATGAACACCGCCGGGTTGGCAGGACAAAACCGGATTGGACTAGGCGTGGGTTCGCTGAGCGGGCAGTCGGCGTTTGCGATCGGCTACCAGCACGCGTTCAACAACAACCGCGCCAGCGTATCGCTCGGCGGTACGTTCACCGATAGCGAGAGCGGCCTGATCGCAGGCGCAGGGTTCAGTTGGTGACCGAATGGACGAACGCCATTGCGGATTTGTTTCAAACATCCATGCCGGAAAATAACTCGAATAATTTGCTGCATGCATTGTAGATGATGCGACTTTGGCGGCTTCGTCGCACCAAACAAAAAAGGCCCGCGAGAGCGGGCCTTTCTTTTCAACGAATGGAAGCGTGCATCGACGGTACAGCCTGCGCTCACTGATTGTCGGCGAACATCCGTGCTGGCAATACCTGAAGATTCGGCAACGGCTGCGCGAATCGTTGCAAATAGTGCTGGTCACATCAGGCCGTGCTCGGGTTGCAGGCGTCTTCGACCGTATCGCCTTTTTCGCGTGCCAGTTTTGCCAGCTTCTCGTAGCCAGTCCGGAACCGCTCGAGCTCATCATCGTCGAGTTCCTCGAGGTCCAGCAGCGCGTTATGCGCCGGCTCTAACGCGCGGATCAATTCGTCCAGTTTGATCTGCAGCGCCTGCGAATCACGGTTCTGCGTGTTCTGGATCAGGAACACCATCAGGAAAGTGATGATGGTCGTACTGGTGTTGATCACCAGTTGCCAGGTATCGCTGAAGCCGAACAGCGGGCCAGTGACAGCCCATAGAATGATCGTGCCCAGTGCCAGCGCAAAACATGCCGGGCGCCCGGTAAAACGTGATGCGCCTTTCGCGAAACGGGTAAACCAGCCAGCGTTTGGCATGTCGATTCCTCGTGGATGTGAGGAATCCATTCTGCGCCTGTTGTCAGAGCAATCGCCGACCAATCGCGCAGGCTGGGGACGCCCGAATGCGAAACCAATGCCATACACGGAGAAGGGCCTTCGCGCGATGGTCGAATTTGTTCAACGGAATAGACATTGAGCGGTCGGTCGAAAGCGTCAATTGCATTCCGAAAAGCAAGATCGCTTGGGTCCGTTTGAGAAGCCGTTCGATTCGGACGCCATCGATACAAAAAGCTCGCCATCTAGGCGGGTTTCAGGAGGTTTTTTTGAGGGGGTTGGACAGCCTAAAACACTGTATTTGTGCCGGAAGAGGACTCGAACAAGTCGCTGCATCTCTTTCCAAATAAAGGTTTTATAGCTGGCGATTTTCTATATCTCCCGTAGCGTATCCCTAAAACTCCGTGCTTGAGATCTACGCGCAATCACCGTCACGCCGCCATGCGATATTCGTAATATGGCCGTGCGCGGTCGTCGAGGATCGCGTATTGCGCCGCCAGATTCGATCGTTCCGGATTCAGCCATGCGTCGATGTGCTCGGACTTGATCGGGATGATGCAGCGGTCATGCCCTGCAGCTGCGACTTCGGCAGGAGGCTCGTCGGTGATCGCCGCGAAGGACAGCAGGTCAGGCTCGCCGGCTCCTTTCCACTCAGACCAAAGGCACGCCACCAGCATTTCCTGCGTCGGGGTCGGCTTGAACTCGAGCACGACGTTCTCTTCCTTTTCGCCGGGCGCGAGCTCACGACCTTCCATCGCGTGACGACTCACGTTCTCGTAGAACGCATTGACCACGATGATGCCGTGCCGGTAACCAAACAAGTCCTTCCAAAATCCCTCCAGATTGTCACGGCGGGCGTTGTAGGTGCCGGGATACTTCACGTCGTAAAGCGCGGGCTTGCCTGATGGCCGGCACTGGTAACGCATTGGCTTTACCACACGCCGGCCGCTTTCCATCACCATCACCGGCGCGTAGTACCCAGGGAAGATTCGCGAGTCGCGGTCCTTCAAGTCCGTGCGTCGCAAATCGGCCAGCTTGCCCATGATCCACGCGATCTTCTCGGTGGCGATGCGCTGATCTTCGGTGGCTTTCTTCGTTGTCTTCGTCTGCAGCGTACGTTCCGCATCGACAAGGCGCGTGCGCTGCTTGAACAATTCCCGTTCGAGCTTGGTGGCTTCTTGTCCGCTGTATGCATCGATCAGGGCCTTGATCTCTCGCTCGTCGTCAGTCGCGGGATTGGCGAAAGCTGCGTCCATCGCCTTCGGGATCTTGATCCTGGCGCCATGGCCGCGATCGCCATACAACCGCACGAATTGCCGGATGTCGATGTCTGCGCCGAACTCGCGCACGTAGTCCCGGTAGTTCTCCCAAGCCATTGCCGAGTAGCACATGCGCGAGCCTCACCGGACAGGTGGATCGAATCTTACCCTGCGCGCTTGATCATCTTCGATCGGAGTTGGCTACAGATTCATTCAGCGAGCGCACCCACGTCCCGCAACGATCTCAGTCCATGAGAAACGCATCGCGTTGACTGTCGGTCATGGCGGGACTAGGCTTGCCAGAACAGGTTAAAAGATATTAACCATGACCGACCATCTCACTCCTCGCACTCGGCAAGTCCTGGTCTTTATCCAGGACCGCTTTGCTGCGTCCGGAATGCCGCCGACGCGGCAGGAGATCGCTGACGCCTTTGGTTTCAGCACCGTCGCGGCGCACAAGAATGTGCATAGGTTGGTGGATGCGGGTTATCTGCGGATGGAACCGCATGCTGCGCACGGGATTCGCTTGGCTGGTCGGCAGCGTACCGGTGGCGTGGAACTGCCGATCCTTGGCCGTGTCGCTGCCGGGGAGCCAATCGGTGCCGATGCCGATGTGCATGACGTGGTGCTGGTCGATCGCGCGATGTTCTTCCTTCAACCGGATTACCTGCTGCGCGTGCAGGGCGATTCCATGCGCGACGACGGCATCTTCGACGGCGACCTCGTCGCGGTGAAGCGCACCAATGTCGCGAGCAACGGTCAGATCGTGATTGCCCGGCTGGACGATGAAATCACGATCAAGCGCTTCGAGAAGACCAGAACTACTATCCGCCTGTTGCCACGCAATCCCGACTACCAACCCATCGTTGTCGCGCGCGGGACGAGCTTCGCGATCGAAGGTCTGTATTGCGGCTTGGTGCGCCGTTCCTGATGCGCGTTGCCGAATCTCTCGACGCGATGCTGTTGGCACAGACGGTCTGGCGAGCACACGCCAAACCGGTATCCGCCGAATTGGGTGAACCGACCGGCTGGACTGCGCTGGACGCGATGCTTCCGCAGCAGGGCTGGCCACGCAGCGCGCTCACGGAGATCCTGCTGCGTGCCGATGGCGTCGGCGAGCTGGCGCTGGTCCTGCCAACACTCGCACGACTCACACACTCAGGCGCGACGGTCGCGCTGATCTCACCACCGTACATTCCCTATGCGCCTGCATGGCAGGCAGCCGGCATCGACCTGCTGCACCTGGAGGTCGTCTCGGCGAATCCGCGCGATGCGCTGTGGGCGTTCGAGCAATGCCTGCGATCAGGCGCTTGCGCTGCCGTGCTTGGTTGGCCGCTACATGCAGATCCACAAGCCATGCGGCGTCTACAGGTCGCAGCCGACACCGGGTCCTGCCTCGGCTTCGCGTTTCGCGATCGACGCCATGCCGACAACCCGTCGCCGGCAGCCTTGCGTCTGGAGGTCGATGGCCGGCAGGTCTGGATACGCAAATGTCGCGGCACGAATGCACCCTCGCATCCGCTGTCGCTTCAGCGAGCATCGTGAGAACAACCCATGCTGTGGGCCTGTGTCCTCTTGCCGCATCTGGCACTCGACGCGATCCTGCGGCGTCTGCCGCATCCTGATGTACCTCTCGTCCTCGTCGATGGCCCAGTCCTACAGCGCACGCTGCATGCGGTGAATGCCGCTGCTGCCGCTGCCGGCCTGCGTCCCGGTCAACGCCTCGCATCCGCTCAAGCCCTGCTTTCGCAATTCACTGCGATTCCGTTCGATGCGGTAGCGACCGCCCATTGGCACCGCTTCCTCGCCGCATGGGCCTATCGCTACAGTTCGCAGGTCAGCGTGCAATGGCCGCACGCGCTCCTCATCGAAGTGCGCGCGAGCTTCGGCTTGCATGGCCCGTGGCCACGCTTGGAAGCGCGGTTGCGCGAGGATCTTCAGGCGCTTGGCTTCCGCCATCGCATCGGCTTGGCGCCGACGCCGCGTGCGGCGCTGGTGTTCGCGGGCCTGCGCGATGGATTGGCGATCACCAGCGAGCCTGCCATGCGCGAAGCGCTCGCTCACGTCCCCGTGCGTCGCGCGGCGCTGCCGGACGCTGCCGGCGAACGCTTGCATGGGATGGGCCTGCGCACGCTCGCCGCACTCCAGCAGGCACCGCGCGACAGCCTGCGCCGACGCTTCGGTATCGGCCTGCTCGATCATCTCGACCGGTTGTACGGCGATGCCGAAGAGACGCCCACGCTCTACAGCCCGCCAGATCATTTCGATGTGCGTGTCGAGTTCTCCTACGAAATCGAGAACCACCTGGCGCTCAAGTTCCCGCTTCGCCGCTTGGTAAGCGATCTTGCGACCTACCTGTCCATACGCGATGGCGGTGTGCAGCGCTTCGTGATGCGGCTGGAACATGCGAGCGGTCATACCGATGTGAGCGTCGGCCTGCTCGCCGCTGAGCGCGAGCAACGCGTCCTGTTCGACCTCGCTCTCAACCGTCTGGAACGCGCCAGCATTACTGCACCCATCGTCGCGATGCGATTGATTGCACGCGAGTTGCCGCCGTTCGTCCCGGCGAGCCGCGACCTGTTTGACAACCGGCCAGCGCAGGCAGTGCCATGGCCGCAGTTGCGCGAACGCCTGCGTGCACGGCTCGGCGATGAATCGGTGTATCGCGTTGCACCGGCCACCGATCCAAGACCCGAGCGCGCATGGACCCGTGCCTCGGGAAATCCGCCGAACTTGCCGCAACATCCACCACGGCCGACCTGGCTGTTGCCGCGCCCAGTGCCGCTGCGCGATCCCGCGCTGCGCATCCTCGCAGGTCCCGAGCGCTTGGAGAGCGGCTGGTGGGATGGGGAGGATGCACGCCGGGATTACTACATCCTCGAAACATCGCAGGGACAGCACGCGTGGGCCTTCGCCCCGGTTGGCGAGCACGGTCCGTGGATGCTGCACGGCTGGTTCGCGTGAACGCGCCGGCCTACGCTGAATTGCACTGCCTGTCGGACTTCTCGTTCCAGCGCGGTGCCTCGAGCGCGCGCGAACTGTTCGAGCGCGCGCAGCACTGCGGCTATACCGCGCTCGCGATCACCGACGAATGCTCGCTTGCAGGAATCGCGCGCGCACACCAAGCCGCCCGATCGGTGGACGTGCCATTGATCGTCGGCAGCGAGTTTCGTCTTGAAGATGGACTGCGTCTTGTATTGCTGGTCGAGTCGATTCAGGGCTACGCCGCTCTGTGCCGACTGATCACACGCGGCCGCCGGCAAGCTGAAAAAGGGAGCTATCGACTTGAACGCAGCGATCTGCACGATGGATTGCCTGGCACGATCGCGCTGTGGTTGCCCGGCGAGCCAATTGATTGCGAACAGGGGAGCTGGCTGCGGTCGGTGTTCGGGGATCGCCTTCGGGTCGCAGTCGAACTGCATCGTGATCGTGATGATGCAAAACGCCTCGCGACATTGCTCGATGCTGCGGACGAGTTGGGCATTACCGCTGTCGCGAGCGGTGACGTGCACATGCATCTCCGGCGCCGACGCGCATTGCAGGATGTGCTGACCTCCGTGCGTCACAACACCACGGTCGCCGAGGCCGGCGCGTATCTGTTTCGCAACGGCGAACGCCATCTGCGCACGCGACAGGCGCTCGCTAGCATCTATCCGCACACGTTGCTCGACGAGACCCTGCGCATTGCTGCGCGCTGCCGGTTCCAGCTTGGCGAACTCGTGTATCGCTATCCCGCCGAACTCGTACCCGCCGGCCACACATCCTCAACCTGGCTGCGGCATCTGACGGAACAGGGAATGCGATTCCGCTGGCCGCAGGGTGTGTCGCCCAAAGTGCATGACCAGATCGAACGCGAACTCGCGCTGATCGCCGATCTCGGCTACGAGCCGTACTTCCTCACCGTCGAGGACATCGTGCGGTTTGCGCGCAGCAAGGGAATTCTCTGCCAAGGTCGCGGGTCGGCGGCAAACTCGGCCGTGTGTTTCGCGCTCGGCATCACCGAAGTCGATCCGGCGCGCATGAATCTCGTGATGGAGCGCTTCATTTCGCGCGAGCGCAACGAGCCGCCAGACATCGACATCGACTTCGAGCACGAGCGCCGCGAAGAAGTCATCCAGTACATCTACGCGAAGTACGGACGCGAACGCGCCGCGTTGACTGCGACGGTCATCTGCTATCGCGGCAAGAGTGCGGTGCGCGATGTCGCACGCGCTTTGGGCTTGCCGCTCGACCAAGTACAGCAACTCAGCGACTGCTTCGGTTGGTGGAGCGGCGAGGCATCGCTCGATGTACGCCTGCGTGAAGCCGGCTTTGATCCGACTACGCCGATGATGCATCGAGTCATCACGCTTACGCGCGACCTGCTGGATCACCCACGCCACCTGTCCCAACACGTCGGCGGTTTCGTGATCGCCGATGCTCCGCTGTCCACCATCGTACCGATCGAGAACGCGGCGATGCCGGATCGCACGATCATCCAGTGGGACAAGGACGATCTCGACGCGATGGGCCTGCTCAAGGTCGATTGCCTCGCGCTCGGCATGCTGACCTGCATCCGCAAGGCGCTCGACCTCGTACGTGCTCACAGGGGACGCGATCTGACGCCCGCGACGATCCCGGCCGAAGATGCGGCGACCTACGCGATGATCCAGCAGGCCGACACCGTCGGCGTGTTCCAGATTGAAAGCCGCGCGCAGATGACGATGCTGCCGCGCCTGCAGCCACGCAGCTTCTACGACTTGGTGATCGAGGTCGCGATCGTGCGACCGGGACCGATCCAGGGCGGCATGGTGCATCCCTACCTGCGCCGCCGACAGGGCCTCGAACCCGTTGACTATCCATCCGACGACTTGCGCAAGGTGCTCGAACGGACGCTCGGCGTCCCGTTATTCCAGGAACAGGTCATGCAGATCGCAGTCGTCGCGGCCGGTTACAGCGGCGGCGAGGCGGACCAATTGCGTCGCTCGATGGCGGCATGGAAGCGGCACGGCGGCATGGAGGCGCACAAGCAACGCATCCATGCCGGCATGCTCGCGCGCGGCTATGCACCCGAGTTCGCCGAGCAGATCTTCGAGCAGATCCGCGGCTTCGGCTCCTACGGCTTCCCGGAAAGCCATGCGGCCTCGTTCGCATTGCTGGTGTATGTGAGCTGTTGGCTGAAGTGCCACGAACCCGCGGCCTTCGTCTGCGCGCTGCTCAACTCGCAACCGATGGGCTTCTACAGCGCGAGCCAGCTCACGCAGGATGCACGTCGGCACGGCATCGTGTTCCGCCCGGTCGATGTCGCCTGCAGTGGCTGGGACAACGCCTTGGAGGATGGCAGCCAAACCGAACAGCCAGCCGTGCGGCTGGGGTTTTGTGAGATCCATGGCTTCTCGCGCGAAGCGGCTGACAGGATCGTGGCTGCGCGTGCGCAGGAGTCATTTCGCGATGTCTCCGACCTCGCACGCAGAGCCGGACTCGATGAGCGTGCGCGTCGCTTGCTCGTCGATGCCGGCGCGCTGCAAAGCCTTGCAGGTCATCGCCACCAGGCGCGCTGGGAAACCGCCGGCATCGAACAACAGCGACCGCTGCTGCCGGAGGGCGCGCCCGAAGTCCGTATCGCGTTGCAGCCGCCAACGCTTGGAGAAGATGTGTTGGCCGACTACAGCGCGATGGGCTTGACGCTCGGCAAACATCCGCTCGCGCTGATCCGCGATCGACTCCAGGCGAAGCGTTGCCTGCCGTCCAATGAAATCAAGTTCCACCGACACGGCGCGCGCGTCCGGGCTGCGGGTCTCGTCACACTGCGCCAGCGTCCGGCGACCGCGAGCGGCACGACTTTCATCACCCTCGAAGACGAGCATGGCACCGTCGACATCATCGTCTGGGAACGCTTGGGCGAGCGTCAGCGACGTGAGCTACTAGGGTCGCGCTTGATGGCAGTGAACGGTCGTTGGGAATCGCACGAGGGCGTCGCGCACTTGATCGCGACCAGCCTGGAAGATCTCACGCCGCTGCTTGGCATGCTGCCAACACGGTCGCGGGATTTTCACTGATTCTCCTAAGTTGAGTGTCTCTGCGTGGCCATGCGCGCAGCGAGTTCCTCTGCGTATTTCCAGGCGGAAAATTCCACCGAGGGCGAACCGATCACCGCCGGATCGCTGCCGAACGACCTGTACTGATCCATGATTCCTTCCTGCGACCGCTCGCTTCCAGGTTCTTCACGCATGCACGTTTCCACCAACCGTTTTGCTTCGGCGATTGCTGCATCGGCGCTGAAATACCAGTCTGCCTTCACATACGCCTCGTCCTGGCTTGCCACATCGTGCAAATCGGCGTTAGCGAACCCATTCCGGGACAGTTTTTTCGCGGCTGCCAGGCCAAAAGGCTCAGACGCAAGAACCCCGCCGGAGCGGGGTTCGGGAATGCTTGATATGTGGTGCCAGATGGCGACCCACCGCTTCGCCTGTTTCTCAGTACGGGCCTCAGCCCGAAGCAGCAGGTGCGCCTTGTCCTGCATGTTGACGGTCGTTGCCCACTTGCCTTGGAACGGCTGTATCTGGGCAATGATTCGCGCGAGGTCCCGGTCATCCGGCACAAGCGCAGGGCCGTCAGTGTTTGACCTTGGCCACACAGCCGCTCGATGGGCCGAGCCCATCGGGCGTACCCCAGTCGTTTGAAGGCACAGTGGGGAAGGATGTGCCGAATTCCTGCTTCATCATGGTGAACTTGGAAGGCACATTCGAGTTCGCAGCGAAATCAACGATCCAGAAATAATCGTAGGTGTCGTCGGGCCAGGTCTTCGGCACGCCTGGCAGGGTGTCGAGACTGAGCAGCTGGCGCAGCGTCACGCTTTCGCTTTTGAAGGCAGTCTCAAGCGCAGCATTGGCGATGTGCTTGTGCTCCCAGACCACGACCACAGTCTTGCCGTTGAACGCAGGATTGGTGAGCAGATCGCGCGCGGCTTCCTGGGTGCGGCTGTTGAGCGCCTTGGTGAAATCCTCTTGCTTGGTCTCGGGCAGGACCGAAAAAAACATGATCGGCTTGTTCCAGCTCGACGCAGCAGGCGAGGTCAGCTCGGCGGTGTGCAAAGTGATGGCCGAGAAGGAGGCGGGCTCCTCGCCGTTGGCGAACAGCGATTTGTTGGCGTTGCGACCGAGATAGGTCAAGGCCAGAGCCGTGGCGCGCTGCTCGCCGACTTCGCACAGCTTCCAGGCATCCGCCTTCTCACCGTGGCGCAAGATGATGATGCGCGCCGGTGCGGCAATGGCGGTCTGGACGATTGCTACCAGGAAAAGCGCGAGGATGAGGCGAATCAGCGTGGCGCGGGCCCTATCCGCTCTGTCCGGCCCCCGCCAGTCACCTCTGGGCGCAACAATGAAGTTGCGGTTCAACGAGGCATTTCCCATCCGAAAATTCTCCGATCGACTGCAGTACCGGCCCCCGCCTCCGTGTCAGAAAAGAGGCGCTTGACGATTCTCCCCGACCGTATTCCTAAAGTGAACCGGATGCAATTGGACGGCTGTGGACGTCTTAGATACAAGAAACCCGCCATTTAGGCGGGTCTCATGAATTTTCTTGGACCGTATGGAACGGCTTGAAACTTTACGATGGTGCCCAGAAGAGGACTCGAACCTCCACGAAGTTGCCCCCGCTAGCACCTGAAGCTAGTGCGTCTACCAATTCCGCCACCTGGGCAGGTGCCGCTCGCACGCGCGAACGAGTCGCATACGGTAATGACGCGGCGACGTATTGTCAATTTCGCGGCGTAATCATCGACTGCCTGCGCTACCATCGTTGCATGACCAAACCACCGAAATCCGCGTCCGGGAAGGGCGCGCGCAAGTCTGCCGGAAATCCGGGCGGAAACAGTCAGGGCAAAGGCGGCCAGAGCAAGGGCAAGCGACCGTCGCAGGGCAAGCCAACGCAGCTTCCGCCGTGGATGCCCGATGTGATGAAGGCCTCCGCAGGCGAATCCAATGCGCCGCGGCCGCCGCGCCAGCATGAGCCATCGCGGCACACGTCACCATCGGCGCCGCAGCGTCGCGGGCCCGATCCGCATGCGGCACGCGAAGCAGGCCGTTACGAGCGTCCGATTGCCAGCCGCGAGGCGATCCTCGCGCATCTGGTCGATTGCGATGGCCCACAGACGGCCGAGCGGATCGCCGATGCGCTCGATCTTGGCGCGCCCGATCGTTTCGATGCGCTCGGCAAGCGGCTCGCGGCGATGCTGCGTGATGGGCAATTGATCGCGAACCGGCGCGGTGGCTATGCGGTGGCGCACAAGCTCGATCTGATCGCCGGCACCGTCATCGCAAATCCCGAAGGCTTCGGTTTCCTGCGACCGGAGGCGGGCGGCGACGATCTGTTCCTGCCGCCGAACGAATTGCGCAAGGCGATGCACGGCGATCGCGTGTTGGCGAGTGTGACCGGCGTCGATCATCGCGGGCGACGTCAAGGCGCGATCGTCGAAGTGCTGGAGCGGCGCGTCAGCCGCGTCACCGGCCGCTACGCGCAACGCGACGGCATCGGTTACGTCGTGCCGGACGACAAGCGCGTGTTGCAGGACATCATCATTCCATCTGGTGCGAGCAATGGCGCGCGCGAGGGACAACTGGTCGTCTGCGAACTCGTGCAGCAGGCCGAAGGCGCAAAGCAGGACTATCGCCGTCAGCCGTTTGGCAAAGTGCTGATCGTTCTCGGCGACAAGCTCACCGCATCGCTTGCCGTGCAGGCCGCCATCCATGGCCATGGGCTGCCGTACGAGTTTCCACAGGCAGTGCTCGCTGAAGCCGCCGCGGTGCCGGTGCATGTGGATCCGAAAATTGCCGCGCAACGTATCGATCTGCGTACGCTGGCGTTGGTCACGATCGATGGCGAGGATGCGAAGGATTTCGACGACGCGGTGTATTGCGAGGCAACTCGCGACGGCTTCCGCCTCGTCGTCGCCATCGCCGATGTGTCGTCGTACGTGAAGCCCGGCACGCCGCTCGATGACGAAGCACAACTGCGTGCGACCTCGGTGTATTTCCCCGGTTTCGTGGTGCCGATGCTGCCGGAGACCTTGTCGAACGGCATCTGCTCGCTGAAACCCGAAGTCGATCGCCTGTGCTTTGTCTGCGACATGCAGATTGGCCGCGAAGGCGAGGTCACTTCATCGAAATTCTACGAAGCCGTGATGCGTTCGCATGCGCGGCTGACCTACACCGAAGTTTGGAATGCAATTGGCGATGGTGTTGCCGACGATGCCGCTGCGACGGCACGCCGACGCATCGGTGCATTGCTGCCCGACGTGCAGCGACTGCAACAGTTGTATCGCGTGCTCGACAAGGCGCGCACGAAACGCGGCGCGATCGAATTCGAAACCAGCGAAACGCGCTTCGTGCTCGGCCCGGCTGGAGAAGTGGTGCAGGCAGGCATGCTGGTTCGCAACGATGCGCACAAGCTGATCGAGGAATGCATGATCGCAGCGAACGTGCAGGCCGCGCAGTTCCTGCACGAGCACAAGATTCCAACGCCGTATCGCGTTCATGATCGCCCGCCGGAAAACAAGTACACCGACTTGCTCGAATTCCTCATGGAGTTCGGGCTGACGATGCCGCCATGGCCGAAAGTGCAGCCGCGCGATTTCACTGCGTTGTTGAAGAAAATCCGCGAGCGTCCCGATGCGGCGCTGCTCGAATCCGTGTTGCTGCGATCGCAAAGTCTCGCGGTGTATTCGATCGATAACCACGGCCACTTCGGACTCGCGCTTGCGGCCTATGCGCATTTCACTTCGCCGATCCGTCGTTATCCGGATTTGCTCGTGCATCGCGCCATCAAGCACGTGCTCGCTGGCGGCACCGCTGATGATTTCATCTACACACCGCACGCGATGGCGCACCTGGCGCTGGAGAGTTCGGAGAAATCGCGTCGCGCCGACGAGGCATCGCGCGAAGTGGACGAACGTTATCGCGCGGCGTGGATGGAACAGCATGTCGGCAGCACGTTTGACGGCGTGATCAGTGGCGTCACCTCGTTCGGTTTGTTCATCGAGTTGAGCGAATCGAAAGTCAACGGGCTCGTCCACGTGACGCAATTGCCGAACGACTATTACCACTTCGATCCGATCCGCAAGACGTTGAAAGGCGAGCGACGCGGTGTTGAATATCGATTGGGCGATCCGGTGCGCGTACTGGTACTGCGCGCTAGCGTGGAAGATCGGAAGATCGATTTCCGACTGGTCGAAAAATCGAGTGGCGGTGCAGGGTCCGATGGAAAAAATGACGCGGGCGCAACGTCGAGGCGCAAACCTGCGTCATCCGGAAAATCCACGCGCAAGACATCCGACGCTATCAAGCAATTCGCGGCCCGCAAGACCACGCCGCATAAGGGCAAAGGGAAGAAGCGATGAGCGCAGGACAGTGGATCGCCGGCATCAATGCCGTTGCCGCAGCGCTGGAACACGATCCGGATCACGTGCTGGAAGTGTTGATCGAAGCCGGCGGGCGCAACACGCGCCTGACCGATATCGAACAGCGCGCGCAACAACTCGGAATTTCCGCGCGTCGCGTCGCCTTGCAAGCGCTCGATGGCATCGCCGGCGGACTGCGTCACCAGGGTGCGATCGCACGTTATGCAGGTGCGCGCAGCCATGACGATGCCGATCTGCCGGCGTTGATTGAGGCTGCAGGCAAGAACGCGTTACTGCTGATACTCGACGGCGTACAGGATCCGCACAATCTCGGTGCCTGTTTGCGCAGCGCGGCGGCGGCTGGCGTCACTGCCGTCATCATTCCAAAAGATAAAGCCGCGCCGGTGAATGCGACGGTGCGCAAGACATCATCCGGTGCTGCCGATCGCGTGGCGGTGGTGCGCGTCACCAACCTTGCGCGTGCAATGAAAGCAATCCGCGATGCCGGAGTCTGGGTTTATGGGCTCGCGGGAGAGGAGGGCGGTTCGCTGTATTCGCTCGACCTGCGCGGCCCGGTTGCTTTGGTGTTGGGCGGCGAAGCCGACGGCATGCGCCGGCTCACGCGCGAGAACTGCGACGCGCTGGTGCACATCCCGATGCCAGGTGAGGACGCCAGCGGCGGGGTCGAAAGCTTGAACGTGTCTGTCGCGACTGGTGTGGCCCTGTTCGAGGCGGTGCGCCAGCGCGGAGCTGCGAAATGAACCTGCAGTTGCAGTGGTGGGATTGGGTCGGCCTCGCCGGCACCGCATCGGTGCTGCTCGCCTTTTTCCTGTTGCAGGCGGGCAAATTGCACGGTCAAGGCATCGTGTTCCAGATGCTGAACCTGGTGGGCTCGCTCGGAATCCTGGTGTCGCTGTACGGCAAGTTTAACTTGTCGGTATTCCTGCTCGAAGCGACGTGGGCGCTGATCAGCGGTTACGGCATCTGGCGCGGGATGCGCAGGCAGAAATTGAGATAGGGAGCGAGTTCAGCGAGCGCATTACTTCGCAGCGAGGAAGTAAATCGCCGTCAACAGGATCGCAATGACAACGACGATGACAAGACATGGAACGAACAGGTAGTTGAAGGTCAACTTCATGCTGTCGGCTTCTACCTCACAATGAAACTGCTTCGCGTCCATCGGTTCGGCAGGAGTGTGCGACGGAAACTTCAGAATCGTCCGCGCGTCTTCCATTTGTGGATCGAGACAGACGAACACTGGGAAGCCGGGCGACCGACGATAGCCGCCGACGTTCTGCCGGAAGACGGGAATTCCCTTTTCTTCCAGCAAGCTGCAGACACGATCAGCCTCGTCCGAATCGCTGTATGTGTCGAGAAGTTTCATCCATCAATCGACTCGTAACGATGATTATGCATGCACGCGCTGCGGCTCAGAGCGACGCGAGCCACTCATCATCCGAGCCTTCGTTGATGCCTTCGAACAGGAACGTCGACAGATAACGCTCGCCGGTATCGGGCAGCATCGCCAGAATCACGGTTCCTTCGGATGCATCCTTCGCGATTGCAAGTGCAGCAGCAAACGTTGCGCCCGACGAAATGCCGCAGAAGATGCCTTCCTGTTGCGCGAGTGCGCGTGCGGTGTCGCGTGCAGTGAGGTCGTCGATGGCTTCGTTCCGGTCGAAAATCCCGCGGTTCAGCACCGAGCCAATGAAGTCCGGCGTCCAGCCCTGAATCTTGTGCGGCGACCATTCCTTGCCAGCCAGCATCGCTGCGACGGCTGGTTCGCTGACGCAGATTTTCAGGTCGGGCCGCGCGAGTTTCAGCATTTCGCCCGCGCCGGTGAGCGTGCCGCCAGTACCCCAGCCGGTCACCCACCAATCCAGGCGTTTGCCGGCGAAATCCCGGACGATCTCGGGCCCCGTTGTGGCGCGGTGATAGGCAGGGTTGGCGGGATTGTCGAATTGCCGCGTCAGATAAGCGCCGTGCTTCTTGGCGAATTCTTCGGCGATCTTCACCATGCCTGCGCCACGTGCGGCGGCCGGCGTGAGAATCACTTTCGCGCCGAGCGCGCGCATTAGTTTGCGACGTTCGACCGAGAACGTTTCGCTCATGAACGCAACGAATGGATAACCGCGCACTGCGCAGACCATCGCAAGTGCGATGCCTGTATTGCCCGAGGTTGCCTCGACCACCATCTGTCCCGGCTCGAGTTCGCCGCGTGCTTCCGCATCGAGAATAATGCCGAGGGCGAGGCGATCTTTCACCGACGACATCGGATTGAATGCCTCGCACTTCACGTACATGGTGACGTGAGCGGGAGCGAGCTTGTTGATGCGGACGATCGGTGTGTTACCGACGGTGCCGAGGATGCTGTCGTGAATCATGGCGCACTCCATTGTTGGCGTTGGCGACGCGTGAATTGAAGTAGTGACCAGGCTGCAGATTGAATCAACCGACAGATGGCATGAGCTTAGGCTGCGTTTTCGATAGCAGTGGAGCGCGCATGCGGAACGCTGCGTCCGGTCTGCGCAGCATGCCAGCGATTGAGGATTGTGCAGAACAGCAGCGCGGTGCGCTCGGTGTCGTACACCGCCGAATGCGCTTCGGCGCTGTTCCAGTCCAGCCCGGCGGCCTGCACCGCGCGACTCAGCACGGTTTGTCCGTAGGCCATGCCGGCGAACGACACAGTGTCGAAAGTGCTGAACGGATGAAACGGATTGCGCTTGTGTGCAGTGCGCGCCACAGTCGCGTTGACAAAACCAAGATCGAAGAATGCGTTGTGGCCGAGCAGGATCGCGCGCTGGCAACCGGCATCGCGTGCCGCCGCACGCACGGGTGCGAACACGTAGTCGAGCGCGGCGCGTTCCTCGCGCGCGGCGCGAAACGGATGATCGACGTCGATGCCGGTGATTTCCAATGACTTCGGATCGATCACCGAACCAGGAAACGGAACCACGTGCGTACTGGTCATATCGCCCGGCCACAACCAGCCTTCGGTATCCATCACGATCGGCTGCACCGCGATCTCCAGCAGCGCATTGGTATGGCAGTCGAAGCCGCCGGTTTCGACATCCACGGCCACTGGCAGGAAGCCGCGAAAACGTTGCGCCATGCGCGGCATCGGGTTGGGTTCGTTCATGCCGTCAGGATAACAGAGCCCACATTTCGAGCTGCCGCGTGCGGCTCGTGACGCGCCCCATTCCTGAGGCTTACTCAATCGCTGCGTCGTGCGCGAGGCGTGATGTGGCGTGCGCTGCATCGAAGTGGATCGAAAACACGCTGCCCTTGCCGACCTCGCTGGCGATTTCCAGCCGCGCCTGATGCATCGCGATCACATGCTTGACGATCGACAGGCCAAGGCCGGTGCCGCCGGATTCGCGAGAGCGACTGGTGGAGACGCGATAAAAACGTTCGGTGATGCGGGGCAAGTGTTGCGCCGGAATGCCGTAACCGGTGTCGTGAACAGCGAGCACGGCGCCGTCGCCATCCGGCAAAAAGCGGATCGTGATACGTCCGCCCGTCGGCGTGTAGCGCACCGCATTGCTGACCAGGTTCGAGAACGCGCTATGCAGTTCCTTGGTTGAACCCAGAAGGTTCAGCGCCGCCGCATCCTCAACGACGATCGTGTGGCGACCCTGGCTCAGCGCCTCGCCTTCACGCCGCAAGGTTTGCAACAGTGCGGGCATCGATACGATTTCCGCGGGAAGTAATTCCTGCGCTTCGAGCCGCGACAACGTCAACAAATCTTCGACGATTTGCGCCATGCGTTGTGACTGACGACGCATCTCTTCGAACATCGGTCTCCATTCCGGCATGTCGTCGGTATCGAACAATTCGAGATAGCCGTGGATCACCGTCAACGGCGTCCGCAATTCATGCGACACGTTGGCGACGAAGTCGCGGCGAACCTGTTCGAGATGCATCAGCTTGCTGATGTCGCGCGCCACCAGCAGCCATTGCTGTTCGGAATACGGAATCAGCCGCAGATTGAGGCGGATATGCGGATCGAGTGGCGACGGTGCGTCAATCATCGGCTCCGCGTGCTGCCCAGCGGTCATCCATACTGCAATAGGCAGCGGTTGCAGCAGCTGCGCGACCGGTATGTCCTTGTCGCGCGGATAATGGAATCCCAGCAGGCGCTCGGATGCTTCGTTGAACCACACCACGCGCTGACTGTTGCGATCGATGATGACCACTGCATCGGGCAATACCGCCGCAGCGGCGCGATACGCGCGCAGCATGTCGAGCAGGCGGCGCTTGCGATTGTGTACATCGCGTTGCCTGCGATGCAGCAGGTCTTCGGCTTCCGACCACACGCTGCGACCGCGTGCAGGCGACAATGTGCGGTGCGCGGTTAGTCGCTTCAGCAATCGCCACAGACGCCAGTAATGCCAAGCGACGACACCCATCGACACGATCGCGAGCGGCAGCCAGAGATGGTCGATCGCCCAGCCGAACGCCAGTGCTGCGAGATACAGCGCCAGCAATTGCGCAATCGCCCGTTGCCATGATTCGCCTGGAAAGAGCGGCATCGGCGTCTATCTAATGCGACGTCGAGAACCGGTAGCCGGAGCCGCGCACGGTCTGCACCAGATTCTCCAGTCCATGGGGTTCCAGGATCTTGCGCAGGCGACGGATGTGAACGTCAATCGTG
Organism: Lysobacterales bacterium; assembly: GCA_038316385.1. Lineage (GTDB taxonomy): Bacteria > Pseudomonadota > Gammaproteobacteria > Xanthomonadales > Xanthomonadaceae > SZAS-103. The sequence goes on from JBBQAN010000019.1 coordinate 36,091, forward strand.
CGCTCTTCCACATACACATTGCCGCCCCACACGTGATCGAGCAATTGCGTACGCGAATACACGCGCTCTGCGTGGGTCATGAAGAAATGCAGCAAACGGTATTCAGTCGGGCCGATGGAGACGGGAATGTCACCGGCGTAAACCCGATGCGCCGCACCGTCGATCCGCAAGTTGCCCGCGGCGACGCTGCCATCGGCATCGTCTTCGCGCGAGCGACGCATGACTGCTCTGATACGAGCAAGCAGTTCGCGTGCGGAGAAGGGCTTGACGACGTAATCGTCCACGCCCGAATCGAGGCCGTTGATGCGATCGTTTTCTTCGCCGCGCGCGGTGAGCATGATGATCGGCACGTCGCGGGTCATTTCATCCTTGCGCCAGCGCCGCGCCAGTTCAATGCCGCTGGTGCCAGGCAGCATCCAGTCGAGCAGGATCAGGTCGGGTACGCGATCAGCAATGGCGGCCTGCGCCTCGCGCGCGTCGCCGGCATGTACCGGCTCGAAATCGCCCTTGCGCAGCGCGAACGCGACCATATCGCGAATGGCCGGTTCGTCCTCGACGATCAGGATGCGCTTGTTCACGAGGAACCTCGCCCCAATGCTTGCCCACGCGCGGATGACGGCTTCATGGTGTGGATGTTACCGGAGCACGATGTTGGCGAGGTCGGTAAATGGAAAAGTCGGGCGGCGGCTAGTGTTCTCGTGGTCATGCAGCTTCCTTGCGGGTCAGACTGGCGTGGTGAAATCGCGCTTCTCGCGGATCGGCATCGGTTCATCGCCGTGCACGAGGAACCAGACGTTTTCGGCGATGTTGGTCGCGTGGTCGCCGATGCGTTCGATGTTCTTCGCCATGAACAACAGGTGCGTGCACGAGGTGATGTGGCGCGGGTCTTCCATCATGTAGGTGAGCAGTTCGCGGAACAGGCCGGTATAAAGCGTATCGAGTTCGGCATCGCGGGCGCGGGCGATGATCGCGCGCTCGGCATCGCGATCACGATAGGCGGCGAGCACTTCGTTCATCAGTTCGGCGGCGAGTTCGGCAAGCGCAGGTAATCCGCGCGCCGGCGCGACCGGAGGCGCGAGGTTGAGCGCCATCGAGCGCTTCGCAAGGTTCGCCGCGTAATCGCCGACGCGTTCGATGTCGGATGCAATGCGCAATGCGGCTAGGACTTCGCGCAGATCACGCGCCATTGGCGATCGCATCACCAACAACTTGACGACGTCTTGGCCGACCGCGTTTTCAAGCCCGTCGATGGCGTCGTCGTTGATGATCACGCGCTCGGCGGCGCGGCTATCGCGGCGTTCGAGCACGTCCATCGCCGCTTCCAGTTGCGCGACGGCGATCTCGCCCATCCGCACAATCTCACCGGTAAGGCGATGCAATTCGGTGTCGAAACTCTTGACGATGTGTTCGTTGAGTGTGGCGTTCATTTGGTCCCCTGAATGTGTTGACGGTCTGCGCAGCATTGCGAAAGGGTGGGTGGGCTAGAGGTCGGCCTGACTGTCACTAACTTCGCGCATCGTGCGCTCACTAAGTGACTCCCGGTCTCGGCTCCTGCCTCGACCCTGAAATGAAACTCGAGAGTCCACTGGACTCTCGCAAGCGCTTCATTTCAGCCAAATCGCCCGGTAATGTAATCCTCAGTCTGCTTCTTCACCGGTTTTGTAAACACCGTTTGCGTTTGCCCGAATTCCACCAATTCGCCGAGGTACATGAAGGCGGTGTAGTCGGAAACGCGCGCAGCCTGCTGCATATTGTGGGTGACGATCGCGATGGTGAAATCGTTTTTCAGGTCGCTCACGAGTTGTTCGATCTTGCCGGTCGCGATCGGGTCGAGTGCGGAGGTCGGCTCATCGAGCAGCAGCACTTCTGGTTTCAGCGCGACCGCGCGTGCAATGCACAGGCGTTGCTGCTGGCCGCCCGACAATCCCAGCGCATTCTGCTTGAGCTTGTCCTTCACTTCGTCCCATAGCGCACCTTGCCGCAGTGCCTGCTCGACGCGATCCTGCATCTCGGCGCGCGAAAGTTTTTCGTAGTGGCGGATGCCGTAAGCGATGTTGTCATGGATCGACATCGGGAACGGCACCGGCTTCTGGAATACCATGCCGACCTTGCTGCGCAGGCGATTCAGCGAAAAGCGAGGGTCGAGGATATTGTCGCCATCGAGCAGCACTTCACCGCTCGCTTCTTGCTTCGGGTAGATCGAATAGATGCGGTTGAAGATGCGTAGCAGGGTGGATTTGCCGCAGCCGGATGGACCGATCAGCGCGGTGACATGGCGTTCAGCGATGTCGAGGTTGATGTTGCGCAGCGCATCGAAACCGTTGTACGTGAAGCCTACGTTGCGCGCAGACATTTTCGGCTGCGCCGAAGCTGGCACGGCGGACATCGTTACGGTCGAGGCGACCGCAAGGCGGGCGTCATTCATGGGATTTCCCTTGTTCGATCCTGCTTCGTAAGGTCTGGCAGTGGGTCGCGCGGCGGCAGCGGTGTTCATGCGTCACCCGCGACCTTGTTGCGGAGGAGGACGGTGCGGGCAACGATGGAAAGCAGCAAGACAAACAGCGTGATCAGCAGCGCGCCTGCCCAGGCCAGTGCATTCCAGTCATCGTTAGGAGCCTGCGCGAACTGGTAGACGACGACCGGCAGCGACGCGATCGGTTTGGTCGGGTTCACGCTCCAGAACAGGTTGCCGAATGCAGTGAACAGCAACGGTGCGGTTTCGCCGGCGATGCGCGCGAGCGACAACAAGATGCCGGTGATGATTCCGGGCAGCGCCGAGCGGTACAGCACTTGCATCGTGACTTTCCATTGCGGAACACCGAGCGACAGCGCCGCTTCGCGCATCGCGCCTGGCACAAGCCGCAACATTTCGTCGGTGGTGCGCACGATCACCGGCAAGGCGATCAGCGCGAGCGCAACGCCGCCGGCGAACGCGGAATACTTGCCGGTCGGCAGTACGATGATGGTGTAGACGAACATGCCGAGCACGATCGACGGCGCCGACAGAAGGATGTCGTTGACGAAGCGGATCGCTTCGCCGATCGGCCGCAGCTTCGCGTATTCAGCGAGGTAGGTTCCGGCGGCGACGCCGATCGGCGTGGCGATCCCGATGCCCATGAAGCTCAGCATCATGGTGCCGACGATGGCGTTGAGCAGTCCGCCTTTTTCGCCCGGTGGCGGAGTCATTTTCGTGAACAGGTCGAGGTTGAGCGCGCTGATGCCCTTGCTCAGCGTCGTCCACAGGATCCAGGCGAGGAAGAACAAGCCGAACAGGGTCGCCAGACCAGAGAAGACGAGTGCGACGGCGTTGGTGATGCGGCGGCGGCCATACATGCGTTCGGCGATGTTTGACGACGCTGGAGTGACACGTGTTGGATGGATGCGTGCGTTCATCAGTTGCCCTCGCGCTTGGCGAGCTGGCGCAGCATGAGCTTGGCGATGGCGAGCACGATGAAGGTGACGATGAACAGCACGAAGGCGAGGGCGATCAATGCGGAACGATGCAGGTCGCTACTGGCTTCGTTGAATTCGTTCGCGATCGTCGCCGCGATCGACGTGCCTGGCATGATCAGCGAGGTGCTGAAGTCGTGCGAATTGCCGATCACGAAGGTGACTGCCATGGTCTCGCCGAGTGCACGGCCGAGGCCGAGGAAGACGCCGCCGATCACTGCCGTGCGCGTGTACGGCAGCACGATGTCCCATAGCACTTCCCAGCGTGTCGAGCCGAGCGCGTAAGCCGATTCCTTCAAGCGCGACGGAACAGTCAGGAAGACTTCGCGCATTACCGACGATATGAAGGGGATGATCATGATCGCCAGCACGATGCCGGCGGTCATTACTCCGACGCCGATCGGTGCTCCGGAGAATATTGCAAGACCAAGCCCGGTTGCCTTGCCGGCATCATCAGTGCCATCGCCGAGATGGTTGATCAGCCACGGCTGGATGTAGGTGCTCATGATCGGCACGAACACGAAAAAGCCCCACATGCCGTAGATGATCGAGGGTATTCCCGCCAACAATTCAATCGCCGTGCCAATTGGCGTGCGCATCCATTGCGGGGCGACTTCGGTGAGAAACATGGCGATGCCGAAACTCACCGGTACCGCGATCAGGATCGCGATCAGGGCGGTGGCCAGTGTGCCGAGGATCGGCACCAGGGCGCCGAACTGGCCGGCGTTGACGTCCCATGTTGTCGAGGTGAAGAAGTGCCAGCCGAATTTTTCCAGTGCGAGGCGGCCGCCCCAAAGCGTCGCGCCTGCAGCGCCGATCAGCGCGACCAACACAAGCAACGCACTGAGCATCATCAGTCGCCGAAATAACAGGTCGTTGCGGCCATCGCGACGGCTGTCCGTATCGACGCTGCGTGCGTTGGTCATGCTTGCATTGGCGGTAATACTCGACATGCCTTGATCCGTCTGCACGATGATGGATGGGTCAATGGTGTGTTGCGGTCCTGCAATGCAAACGCGCACGTCGCTTGCAACGTGCGCGCCTATCGATCAACGCGAAGAATCAGCCCTTGAAATCAGACGTCCAGTACGCTTCGATCTGCTGTACCAGCGGCGGCGGCAGTGGCACGTAGTCGAGCGACTTGGCTTGTTCCTGGCCCTGCTCGAACGACCACTTGAAGAATGCAAACGCGGTCTTTGCATTCGCGACGTTCTTCGGCTTCTTGTACATGATCGCCCACGTGGTCGCGGTGATCGGCCATGCGTCGGCGCCCGGCGCATTGGTCATGATGATGTTGAAGTCTTTCGCGCTCTTCCAGTCCGCAGTGGCGGCAGCAGCGGCGAACGATGCGCCGTTCGGTTCGACGTAGCGACCGGTTGCGTTCTGCACCAACGCGTACGCCATGTGGTTCTGCAATGCGTAGGCGTATTCGACATAGCCGATGGAATTGCCGGCCTGGCGCACGAAAGCGGAGACGCCTTCATTGCCCTTGCCGCCAATGCCGGCCGGCCATGCAACGGTGGTGCCGAAGCCGAGTTTGCTTTGCCAATTCTTGTTGACCTTGGACAGGTAGTTGGTGAAGTTGAACGACGTACCAGAGCCGTCCGCGCGATGCACGACGGTGATCTTCGCGGCCGGCAGTGGCAGGCCCGGATTGAGTTGTGCGATTGCCGGATCGTTCCACATCTTGATGTTGCCGAGGTAGATCTCGGCAAGCACGCTACCAGTGAGCTTGAGTTGGCCAGGCTTGACACCGGCAACGTGGACGATCGGCACGATGCCGCCGATCACCACCGGGAATTGGCCGAGGCCAAACTGCTTCAGGTCGGCAGCCGACAGCGGTGCATCCGACGCACCGAAATCGACGGTCGCGGCCTTGATCTGCGCGATGCCGCCGCCGGAGCCGATCGACTGGTAGTTGACTTCGTTGCTGGTTTTTTCGTGGTAAGCGGCCGACCACTTCGAGAGCACCGGATAGACGAAGCTGGAACCGGCTCCAGTGATGTTGGTGGCTTGAGCGTTCAAGTTGAGCATGGCGGCTGCGATGCCGATGGCGACTGCGCGGGCTTTGATTGAAATGAACACGTTGTGCTCCTTGGGCTGGATGGCTGGTTCGGACAGACGAGGTTTGCGGATCGGTATATGAAAAGCGAAATGCATGACAGCGATATGACAACCGCCGCATTGGTGTCGCGCGGGTCACGCAGGCTTCAGTCGGGAGCGCCGCCGCAGCGCGTGGGAGAATGGGTAGCTCGGTATCTTGTGGCACCAAGATTGTTGGTGAAGATTCAGCGCAGCGCCTTGAATGCTTTTGTCGATCATTGCTGTAATCGTTGCTGTAATGAACAATCCTGCGACGCGCAGCCGCATTCGACGCGTGCTGTCATCGATCTGTCACTAAACAACCACGTCAATGTAAAGAAACCGTTGCAAGCTGCCAGCGCTTCCTGCTGCATGACTGCGCGCAAGCGCCGTGCGGTGGGTGACAGGCCGAACCCCGATCCACGACAACAGTTCCCATCACCGAACCGGAGAGATCCATGAAGTCCAACCTGCTCGCAATGGCAGTCGCCATCGGCCTCGGCGCCACCAGCGTCAGCGCCAATGCGGCTACTCATCATTACCATCATCGCGTCGCATCGGTGGCTGTCGTAACCACTGCGCCGGCGTCGAACATGGCTGCCGAACTGGCCATGCGCGACCGTGAGATCGCCGAGTTGAAAAGTGCTCTGGCAACCGTGGAAGCCAAGGTCGAAGAACTCGATCAGCGCACCGATGCGCAGTCCGACGTCAATACCGGAACCGCGCAAGCCGTCGAGAAGCTGCAGGCCGACGCGCCAAAAGTCGACAAGCTCGCCAAGCTCGTCAACGACAATTCGGTCACCGGAAAGCTCTTCATCGACATCAGCGACCTCAGTCAGAAGAAGAATGGCGTGAAGACCGCAAACACCGGCAACGGCCTCGACGTGAAGCGCGCTTACGTCAGCGTCACCCACAATTTCAACGACATCTGGTCGGCCAACGTCACCACCGACTTCAATTACATCGCAGCCGACGGCGAAACCCAGCTCTTCATCAAGAAGGCATACCTGCAAGGCAAGTTCAGCGATGCGTTCGTGTTCCGCGCCGGCTCGGCAGAAATGCCGTGGATTCCGTTCGTCGAGAATTACTATGGCAACCGCTATGTCGAGAACACATTGATCGACAAGCAGAAACAAGGCAATTCGGCGGATTGGGGCGTCAATGCCAACGGCAAGCTCGCCGATGGCCGACTGGACTATTCGGCATCGGTGGTGAATGGCGGCGGTTACAAGAATCCGTCGCGCAGCAAATCGATGGATTTCGAAGGTCGTATCGGATACTCACCGATCGACAACACAGTGATCGCCATCGGCGGTTACTCGGGCGACCTTGGCAAGGAAACTCAGACTACCAAAGCCTTGCACACCGCCACCCGTGGCGATGCGCTCATTGCCTACGCCAAGGGCAACACCCGAATCGGTGCGGAGTATTTCGAGTCGAACAACTGGACGACGGTCCTCAATCCGCTGACCGACAAGGCTGACGGTTATTCGCTTTGGGGCAGCTACGGCTTCACCGATGCGTTGTCGGTGTTCGGGCGCTACGACAGCGTCAAGCCAAGCAAGAACATTGATCCGAGCCTGAAGGACAAGTACTACAACTTCGGTCTGCAATGGGATGTGCGCAAAGGCCTCAAGGTTGCGGCGGTCTACAAGAACGACGACCTGAAGGACAACGCAAACGACCAGAAGACCGATGAATTCGGAATCTTCGGCGAAGTGGCGTTCTAATGATCGACACGCTTTAGTCTGAACCTGTCAAAGCGTGAGCGAACAAATGGCGGACTTGCCGCCAGGCGCATCATGCGCTTGGCGGCAGGCGCGTCTTTTCCATCGTAGTAGTCGCAATCAGCAAATAGTCTTGCTTCGGTACTCGCACAGATCGCGGATCACGCAGTGCGGGCAATTCGGCTTGCGCGCCTTGCACACGTAACGCCCGTGCAGAATCAGCCAATGATGCGCGGGCTGGCGGAATTCGGCGGGCACGCGCTTGAGCAGTTTGTGCTCGACCGCTTCCACGGTTTTCCCGGGTGCAAGTCCGGTGCGATTGGAAACGCGAAAAATATGCGTGTCCACGGCAATCGTCGGATGGTTGAATGCCACATTCAATACAACGTTCGCGGTCTTGCGGCCGACGCCCGGCAATGCTTCGAGCGCAGCGCGATCGTCTGGAACCTCGCCGCCGTGCAATTCAAGCAATATTCGGCAGGTTTCAACGATGTGTTTTGCCTTGCTGTTGAACAAGCCGATCGTTGCGATGTAAGGCCTCAATCCATCCTCGCCAAGATCGAGGATCGCCTGCGGCGTGTTCGCGACCTTGAACAGCTTCTTTGTCGCCTTGTTGACGCCGACATCGGTCGCTTGCGCGGAGAGTACGACGGCCACCAGCAACTCGAACGGCGATGCATAGTCGAGTTCGGTGCGCGGATGCGGGTCGAGTTCACGCAGGCGTGCGAACAGTTCAAAGCGTGCGGCAGGATTCATGCTTGGGCGGACTTCGTCGACTGCATCAAGTCCGTCATTGTTTCGGATCATCGCGAATGGCTGTGCGCCGCGCCTGCGCGCGCGCGATCGCGGCGGCGACCGCATCGGCGCTGGTCAGGCTCGCGTTACGCTCGGCGTGACGTTCGGCGCGTTGGTCTTCATCGCGGCTCAGACGCAGCTGCCGCGCGCGGTAACGCTCGCGCGCAGCCATCGCCACTTCACGGCGCGCTGCCGCATCGCGGATCGCCTGCTTCGCTTCGCGATAGCGGTGCAACAGTGGAATCCGGCTCGGGCAAACCGTGTCGCAACGACCGCATTCGGTGCAGTCCAGCGCGCCCTCATTTTCCGCTGCGCGCAAGTGGCCGTCGCGCAACCGCAACAGCAGCCGTTGCGGATCCAACTGCACCGGACACACCGTCGCACAATCGCCGCAGCGGATGCAGGGCTGCTCGATTTCCGACAGCGCGGTCGTCGCAGTCATCGCTCAGTCGCCGCTGAAAGTCGGCTTGCGGCGTTCGAGAAATGCGGTCGTGCCTTCGCGCATGTCCTTGGTGGAAGCGCAGACCGCGAAAGCATGGGTTTCGTAATCGAGCCCGGCCTCGATTCCACATTCACCGCCTATCAGCACCGCGTCGAGTATTCCGCGCACCGCTTGCGGTGCTGCGACGGCCAGTTGCGCGGCGAGCGCGAAGGTCGCTTCTTCGAGTTGTTCGGCCTGTACGACCCGGGTGAGAATACCGAGTTCGTACGCGCGCTGCGCGGTGATCGGCGCGCCCGTCAGGCATAGCTCCAGCGCAACGCCACGACCAGCCAGCCGAAGCAAACGTTGGGTTCCGCCGAAACCCGGCAGCACGCCGAGATTGATCTCCGGCTGGCCGAGTTTCGCGGTGTCGGAGGCGATCCGCAGATGGCAGCACATCGCCAGTTCCATGCCGCCGCCGAAAGCGTAACCGCCGATCATCGCGATCACTGGTTTGCCGAGCGTTTCGATCCTGCGCATCATCTGCTGGCCGCGTCGCGAGAAATCGCGCGCCTGGATCGGGTTCAATGCGGCAAGTTCGCCAATGTCGGCGCCTGCGACGAACGCCTTGCCGCCAGCGCCGCGCAACACGACCACGCGCACTCCCGAATCTTCGGCGATCTGCGTGAAGGCCACATCCAGCTCGTCGAGCACCGCGCGGTTCAGCGCGTTGAGTTTGTCCGGGCGATTGATCGTGACGATGCGGATGGCGTCGCGGTCTTCGATCAATAGGTGCGCATAAGCTGTCGCTGGCTGGGACATGAGTATTCCGTGTCGGTGTCTGGTCGTCGCGCCAGGGAACTCCCGCGCGCCTGGATTGTCCATCATTGGCGATTCGGGCCTTGGCGGCTATCCTAGCCTGCTGCCGGTGCATTCGCGATTGGCGGGCACGATTTCGCAGCCGCATGCTGCTCACCCATGTTGGAGACGATCGATGAGATTGCGTTTGCTGGTCCTTGTTGTTGCATTCGCGAGCGCAGGTACGGCGCTCGCGCAGGATGTCAGTTCCGACAAGGGCAAGCTCAGCTACGCGCTGGGTTACGACTTTGGACGCAATCTTGTCGATAACAGGATCGACACCGATCAGGCCACCTTGATCCGGGCGATCCAGGACGGCATGGCAAACAAGAATCCGGCGCTGCCACGGCAACAGATCGGGCAAACCTTGAAGACCATGAAGGAGCGCCTATACGCTGAGGCGAAGGCGGCTTTCGACAAAGCTGCTGCGATCAACCAAGCCGCCAGCGAAGTGTTTCTCGCGAAGAATCGCGCCAAACCAGGTGTAAAGGTGCTGCCCAGCGGCGTGCAATACCGGATCATCGAGGAAGGCAACGGGACGGACGTGCGCCCGGACAGTCAGGTGCGCATCCTCTATCACGCGACCATTTCGACCGGCCGGGAATTCGCGACCAGCTACGCCAATGCGACTCCGCAACCGACGACCGTTGTCATCAACGAATCGCCGCTGGCCGGCATCAAGCAGATCCTGCCGATGATGCGCCAAGGTGCGCATTGGGAAGTCGTGCTGCCGCCGGATCAGGCCTATGGCAGCGGACCGGGTTCGCCGATCGGGCCGAATCAGGTCGTCGTGTTCGATATCAAGATCGTCGATGTCTTGAAGTAAGCGGCTGATACGTAATCGGCCAGCGGATACTCGACGGTTCGCATCAGCACATGCATCGTTGTCACGCAGGCGAGCGATAATCGTCGGCATGATGAAACTTCAGCCTGCCGTCCTCAGTCCATGCATCGGTATCTGTCGGCTCGATGCGAGCGGTTATTGCGAAGGCTGCCATCGCACCGGCAGCGAGATCGCGGCGTGGATGTCGCTGGGCGATCGCGCCAGACTGCGCTACATGGACGAGATATTGCCCTCGCGCGCTGAAGCGCATGCCCAGCAGGAGCTTGAACGGCTTGCGTGTTTCCGTCGCGCCCTGCATCCCGTGTCCACGCCACCAAGCGCAGTGGCATGGAATCGCGCTGAACTCGCTGACGTCTTGCCCGCTGCCGACGCAATGACTCCTGCAGCGGTGCTGGTGGGATTGATCCCGCGCCCTGCGGGCTGGCAGGTCATGCTGACGGTGCGCACCGACGACCTGCGCCATCACGCGGGGCAGGTTAGTTTCCCGGGCGGTCGCATCGAGGATCGCGACGCCGATCCGGTCGCCGCCGCGCTGCGCGAGGCGCACGAGGAAATCGGGCTCGCTGCGCACCAGATCGAACCCATCGGCTATCTCGATCCGCTCGACACGATCACCGGCTTCCACGTGCATCCGGTGGTTGCGCGCATCGCACCCGATTACAACCCGAAGCTGGATGCGCGCGAAGTCGCACACATCTTCGAGGTATCGCTGGATTACTTGATGGATGCGTCGAACATTCGCCTGATAGCGCGCGAATACGCCGGCAGGCTGCGGCACTATCACGAATACGCCTATGCGCCGCACCGCATTTGGGGGGCGACGGCAGCGATGCTGGTCAATTTGCGACAGCGATTGGAGGCGGAGCGATGACCGCGAACGATGCGATACCGACGCAATGGGATGCGCTGGTTTCTGCGGAAAAACTTGCCGGAGTGCTGGGCCGCTCAGACCTTGTTTTGATCGATGCGCGCTTCGGGCTCGGCGACCCCGCGCAAGGTGAGCGCGACTACATCGCTGGCCATCTGCCGGGCGCGGTATATGCGCATCTGGATCGCGACTTGTCGGATCATTCGCGCAAGGGGCATGGCCGGCATCCATTGCCTGAGGCGAAGGATTTCTGCGCACGTCTTGGCGCATGGGGCGTCACGCCCACGCATCAGATCGTCGTCTATGACGCCTGCGATGGCGCGATGGCTGCTGCGCGCGCGTGGTTCCTGCTGAAACTGCTCGGACACGAACGCGTTGCCGTGCTTGATGGCGGGTTTGCGCGCTGGACGCAACTGGGGTTACCCGTGACGACCTCCATACCGCAGCCAGTGTCCGCTGAATATTTCGCGGACTACGATGCATCGCTGCTCGTCGATGCCGATGCGTTATCGCATCCGGACGCCATCGACGCGCCGCTACTGATCGATGCGCGCGCGGCCGAACGGTTTCGCGGCGATGTCGAGCCGCTCGATCGCATCGCAGGTCATGTGCCGGGTGCAATCAATCGACCATACTCAATGAACCTGCAATCGGACGGACGCTTTCGTTCCGCCGTCGAACTGGCGAACGAGTACCGCACGTTGTTGAAAGGACGTGAACCCGCATCTGCCGTAATGATGTGCGGCTCCGGCGTCACCGCCTGCCACAACCTGCTCGCGATGGAGCACGCCGGCCTGCGCGGCGCGCGGCTGTATGCGAATTCCTGGAGCGGGTGGATCAGCGATCCTTCGCGGTCGGTTGCGACCGGTTGACTATTTCTTCAGCCGCGCCACCAGCGCCTGCAACGCACGTTGCGTATCCGGTCCGTTCCACCCATCGAGAAAATTGTCGAGGTTCACGCGTTTCGGATCGGTCAGTGCTTCAACCATGTCAGCGCGCGCCAGCGCGCGCGTGGCGAGCATCGGTGCAGAGGGCAGGGTGAGCAGTTGTTGTAGCCATGCGACCGCACGCGATTGCACTTGGTCGATTTCAACGACTTCATCCACCATGCCGATTGCCTGCGCCTGTTCGGCAGTCAGCATCGCGCCGGCCACGAGCATGCGTTCGGCGCGATAGGTTCCCACCACGCGACGCAACAAATGCTGGATGCTTTCCGGCACCGCAAGCCCAACCTGCACTTCGTTGAGGCCGATACGGAACGGTTTGGCGGGATCCGGCGAGCGCGCCATCACCCGGTAATCGCAGCACAGCGCCAGCACGCATCCGCCAGCGGGGCTGTGTCCCGCAATCGCGGCGACCACTGGGATTGGCGAGCGTGCGATCGCGATGGCGGCGTCAAAAAACTCGCGCCACGCGCCTTTCAACGCGAACGCATCGAGCCCCAGCAGGTGCGGTACGTCAAGTCCGCCGGAAAACACATTCGGGCCGCCAGACAGGACGATCGCGCGCGCGCCTTTTGCCGGCGCTATTTCTATTGCTGAGCGCAGCGCGCCCAGCAACTTTGGATTCAGCGCGTTCACGGGCGGGCGGGCGAGGCGGATTTCGTGGATGTGGCCGTGCTGGCTGAGTTCGATCATGGTGGGTTCCCGTGGTCGCGATCTGGATTCGAGACCGCGACGATAACGCATCACGCGAACCGGCGAGCTAAAATTGGCTGATGAAAACGAAATCCATCCTGATTGCGTCCCTGTCTTGGTTCATCGCATCGCTTGCCTGTCTCGCGGCACCGCATGCGATGACCATGCCCATGGCGAAACCAGCGGCTACTTCCGCGACTGCTTCGCAACCAGCGCAAGCGCACGTCGATGCAGCATGGGTTCGCGCCGCGCCGCCGGGCGCGACGATGATGGCCGGCTACATGGCCATCCACAATGACGGCAAGACGCCGCTGCGTTTCGTATCCGCACAGTGTGATGCATTCGGAATGGTTGAGTTGCATCAATCGTCGATCGTCAACGGCATGAGCACGATGCGCGCGGCCGGCGAACAGACGATTCCTGCTGGCGGCGTCCTGCACATTCAACCGGGCGGATTGCATCTGATGCTGATGCAGCCGAAGCATGCGTTGAAGGTTGGCGACAGCGTGCGGTTCCGGTTGGTCTTTAGCAATGGCAGTTCGACGGATGTTGTGGCGCCGGTGACCGCACAAGCGCCGTTATAGATTGATTTCAATCCGCGATTTCCCGTCGCTCCTCGAATCAGGTCTCTGGAAGTACCCGATGGATGACTCTCGAAAAGGCAAGCTTGTCGGTCGCGTCGCGGGATTGTGGCGCTATCCTGTCAAGTCGATGGGATCGGAGGCACTGGCCGCCGTCGAAGTGTCCTGGCATGGCTTTGCTGGCGATCGTCGTTGGGCCTTCGTCCAGAATCGTTTGACGCATAGCGGATTCCCATGGCTGACGCTGCGTGAGCGCAACGACATGAGCCATTACCATCCTTCGTTTGCCGATCCGACTCGACCCGACAAATCGCCGACGCTGGTGCGCACGCCCGCGGGCGAAATCCGTGACGTTGCAGATCCGACGCTCGCTGAAGAACTCTCGCCGGACGGCGTGCGCGTCATTCGACAGGATCGCGGCATCTTCGACACATTTCCGCTGTCGCTCATCACCACCCGGACGATTGCCAAGCTTGGTGAAACAGCTGGTGTTACGCTGGACGTTCAGCGATTTCGACCCAATATCTTGGTCGAAGCAGTCGATGCGTTGCCGTTTGTCGAGGACGACTGGATGGGTTGCGTGTTGTTGATTGGCAGCATGCGCATGCGTGTCGATAAACGCGACGGCCGCTGCATCGTCATCACCATTGATCCAGTGACAACCGAACGCAATCCGGAAATCCTGCGAACGGTCGCCAAAGATCGCCAAGGTTGTCTGGGCGTTTACGGAACAACCGTGGAACCGGGTCGCATCGCGCTGAATGATCCTGTCCACATTGAGCTTCCTTCGTGATCAGAAGCTATCCGGTTTCGAGTCCGATCCGGACTCGTCATGAATAGGTCAGATTTCTAAATGGCGCGCGCAAGCAACTCGCACGCACTCCGGCAACGGCGCAGATTTTCCGCTGCTCTTGTCGAACCACACCATCACCACATGTCCGTCGCAGTACAGTGTTGATGCGTCCTTCGCCGACAGGATGCGATGGCCGAGGGTGAAGCTGCTGTTGCCGATACGATCGACGAACAGTTCCACGACCACGTCTTCCGGCCATGCGATCGGCCGCTTGAAATTCACCAGCGCCGATGCGACGACCGGAGCAACGAGTTCGTCCATCCATGAGCCCGACAACGTCATCAGCCAGCGCAGGCGCGCTTCTTCGAGATAACGCAGATACATCGCGTTGTTGACGTGGTTGAACGCGTCGAGATCGCGCCAGCGCACTGCGAGTTCGGTGCGAAAAAGCAATGGCGAAACGGAAGGCGAATCGGTCATGTCGCGATTTTCCGTCGACGCATCGGCTTGTGCGCTTCACCGTGGCGCGGCCTGGCTTTGCGCGGCGCGTTTTCGTTCGCTGAAACCAGCCGCGAAGAAAGCAGGTGCGGCGCGAGAAAGCGTCCGGTGTGCGATGCCGGATTCGCGGCGATGTCTTCGGGCGTTCCTTCGGCAATGATGTTGCCGCCGCGATGACCGCCTTCGGGGCCGAGATCGATCACCCAGTCGGCGGTCTTGATCACGTCGAGGTTGTGTTCGATCACCACGATCGTGTTGCCGTCGTCGCGCAGCCGATGCAGCACGGCGAGCAGATGTTCGATGTCGTGGAAGTGCAGGCCGGTCGTCGGTTCGTCGAGCAGGTAAAGCGTGCGGCCGGTATCGCGGCGCGAGAGTTCTTTCGACAGCTTCACGCGCTGCGCTTCGCCGCCGGACAGCGTCGTCGCCGACTGGCCGAGTTTGATGTAACTCAAGCCGACATCGACGAGGGTTTCGAGCTTTCGTGCGATCGATGGCACCGGCTCGAACAGTTTCAGCGCATCCTCGATCGTCATGTTCAGCACATCGGAAATATTGAAGCCCTTGTAATGGACTTCCAGCGTTTCGCGGTTGTAGCGTTTTCCTTTGCAGACGTCGCAGGGCACATACACGTCGGGCAGGAAGTGCATCTCGACCTTGATCAGGCCGTCGCCCTGGCAGGCCTCGCAACGGCCGCCGCGCACATTGAACGAGAAACGTCCAGGCGAATAGCCGCGTGCGCGCGATTCCGGCACTTGCGCGAACAGTTCACGCAGCGGGGTGAAGAGCCCCGTGTACGTCGCCGGATTCGAGCGTGGCGTGCGCCCGATCGGCGACTGATCGATGTCCACGGCCTTGTCGAACAGATCCATGCCGGTGACTTCGCGATAGGGCGCGACTGTTTGCGATGCGCCGTTGAGTTCGTTTGACGCGAGTGCCTGCAAGGTGTCGTTGATCAATGTAGATTTGCCGGAACCGGAGACGCCGGTGATGCAGGTGAACAGGCCAGCGGGAATCGCGAGGTCCACATTTTTGAGGTTGTTGCCGGTCGCACCTCGCAAGTGCAGGGTCATCTTTGCATTCGGCTTGTGGCGCAGTTTGGGAGTCTCGATGCGGCGCTTGCCCGAAAGATAGTCGCCGGTCAGCGATTCCGGGGCGGCGAGAATGTCCGCCAGTTGTCCCTGCGCGACGATGCGGCCGCCATGCACGCCAGCGCGCGGGCCGATATCGACGATGTAGTCCGCCATGCGGATCGCGTCTTCGTCGTGCTCGACCACGATCACTGTATTACCGATGTCGCGCAAGCGCGTGAGCGTGCCGAGGAGTCGCTCGTTGTCGCGCTGGTGCAGGCCGATCGAGGGCTCATCGAGCACGTACATCACCCCGACGAGGCCCGCCCCGATCTGCGATGCGAGACGAATGCGCTGCGCTTCGCCGCCGGACAATGAATCTGCCTTGCGGTCGAGCGTAAGGTAATCGAGGCCAACATCGACGAGAAAACGCAGGCGATCGCGGATTTCCTTGACGATTTTCCCCGCGATCTCGCCGCGCCAGCCGGGCAGCGCGAGACCGGCGAAAAACTTCAAGGTGTCGTCGACCGGCAGTTTCACGATGTCCGACAGATTGCGGTCGGTGACGAACACGTTGCGGGCCGCGCGATTGAGTCGCGCGCCATTGCATTCGGGGCAGGGTCGGTCGCTGACGTACTTCGACAATTCCTCGCGCACCATCTGCGATTCGGTTTCCTTGTAGCGGCGTTCGAGGTTCGGCAGGATGCCTTCGAATTTGTGCTTGCGCTGAGTGCGGCCGCCGGCTTCGGTGAGATACGAAAACGTGACGACCTCGCCACCACTACCGTACAACACGGCGTTGCGCACATCCTCGGTCAGGTCCTGCCAATGCGTGTTGACGTCGAAGTCGTAATGTCGCGCGAGCGATGCGATCAACTGGAAGTAGTAGGCGTTGCGACGATCCCATCCACGCACCGCACCGGCCGCGAGGCTGAGTTCGGGATGCCCGACCACGCGCGCTGGATCGAAGAACTGGGTGATGCCGAGTCCGTCGCAGGTCGGACAAGCGCCGGCCGGAGAATTGAACGAGAACAGGCGCGGCTCGAGTTCAGGCAACGAATAGTCGCAGACCGGGCATGAGAACTTGCTGGAGAACAATACTTCGGCGATCGACGCATCATCCAGGTTCACCACCGAAGCGAGCCCGTCGCCAAGCTTCAGCGCGGTCTCCACACTTTCGGCGAGTCGCTGCTTCATGTCCTCACGCGGGCGGAAGCGGTCGATCACTGCATCGATGCTGTGCTTTGTTCGTAATGCGAGCGCGGGCACCTGATCGATCTCGTACAACGTGCCATCGACGCGCGCGCGCACGAAGCCCTGTGCACGGAGCTGGTCGAAAATCTGCACGTGCTCGCCCTTGCGATCGCGCACGATCGGCGCGAGCAACATGTAGCGATGTTCTGGATTGGCGCCCAGCATCATGTCCACCATCTGGCTGACAGTTTGTGCCTCCAGCGGAAAGTGATGATCGGGGCAGCGCGGCGTGCCGACGCGTGCGAACAGCAGGCGCAGGTAGTCGTATATTTCGGTAATCGTGCCGACCGTCGAACGCGGATTGTGCGAGGTTGATTTCTGCTCGATCGAAATCGCCGGCGACAGGCCTTCAATGTGGTCAACATCGGGCTTCTCCATAACCGACAGGAACTGTCGCGCGTACGCCGACAGCGATTCCACGTAGCGGCGCTGTCCTTCGGCATAGATGGTGTCGAATGCGAGCGAAGACTTGCCGGAACCCGACAAGCCGGTAATGACGATCAGCCGGTCGCGCGGCAGGTCGAGATCGATGTTCTTCAGGTTGTGGGTGCGCGCTCCGCGGATGCGGATCGTGTCCATGCCGGCCATGCGCTGCCTCGAAATTCAATCCAATCTGCCAGTTTAGACCTGCTGTCAAGGCAGAGCCACGGGTGGGCATGCCCAGACTTGGGGTCGAGCGGCTCGCGCTCTCATTCGTCCATCAGCGCGAATTTGGGAACTCAAAACAGGATGGTTTGACTGTAAGGGACTGTTTCACCTACAATTCCGCTTCTGTCGTGCCTCGATGCGCGGCAGCGTTGCCAGAATAACTACAGATAACCAATCCAGGACACCATCATGTACGCAGTTTTATTGACTGGCGGTAAGCAATACCGCGTGATGCAGGGCGAAATCCTGCGTGTGGAGAAGCTCGAGGGCGATATTGGCTCCGAGTTGAAGTTCGAGAACGAGCAGGTGTTGATGTTGGCCGATGCCGACAACATCCATCTCGGCGACGCCCTCAAGGGCAGTTCGATCGGCGCGACGATCAAGTCGCACGGCCGCGCCGACAAGATCCGCATCGTCAAGTTCCGCCGCCGCAAGCACCATCGCAAGCAGATGGGCCATCGGCAGAGCTACACCGAGATCGAGATCACCGGCATCCATCATTCCGGCCATCATTCCAAGAAAGACGCTGGCGCAAAAGCCGGCGGCCAGGAGTAATCAGTCATGGCACATAAAAA
>JBBQAN010000016.1:0-60327 GCA_038316385.1 Lysobacterales bacterium
CACCAACCTGCACACCGAGCGTCTGTTCGGCCTGTTCGTGACGCAAGGACTCGAAGATCCCTCGCACAACATGGCCTACCTGTTGCAGGGCGGCCTCGGCATGCCCGATCGCGATTACTACCTCTCCGCCGACAAGGACATGGTCGGTTTCCGCGCGAAATACCTGACCTACATCGCCGGCGTCCTGAAGCTCGCCAAGATCGCCGATGCCGACGTAAAGGCGCACGCGATCTTCGACCTCGAGACGAAAATCGCGACCGCCCATGCGAGCGTCATCGACACCGAAGACGTACACAAGGCGAACAATCCGTGGCCGATCGCCAACTTCGCGACGAAGGCGCCGGGGCTCGACTGGGCGACGTATTTCAAGGCGGCCGGTCTCGACAAACAGGCCGTGATCGATGCGTGGCAAGCCGATGCGATCACGAAAATTTCGGCCTTGGTCGCCAGCGAACCGCTGCAGGCGTGGAAAGACCTGCTCACTTTCCACACACTCGATGAGAACGCGAACCTGCTACCGAAAGCGTTCGACGATCTGAACTTCGAGTTTTATGGCCATACCTTGCAGGGCACACCGCAGCAGCGTGAACGCTGGAAGCGCGCGATCGCAATGACCAACGCCGATCTTGGCGATGCAGTCGGCCAGATCTATGTGGCGCATTACTTCCCGGCCGCGTCGAAGGCGCAGGTGAAGGCGATGGTCGCCAATATCCTCGCCGCATTCGACGAACGCGTGGACACGCTCGAATGGATGAGCGCCGCGACCAAGCGCAAGGCGAAGGAAAAAATCGCGACGATCCGCGTCGGCGTCGGTTATCCGGAGACGTGGCGCAACTACACTTCGCTCGGCATCCGCGCCGACGACGCGCTCGGCAACCATCTGCGCGCCGAGCAGTTCGAATACCAACACCAGCGTGCGAAACTTGGGCGTCCGGTCGATCGCGGTGAGTGGTGGATGACGCCACAAACCGTGAATGCGGTGAACCTGCCGTTGCAAAACGCGCTGAACTTTCCGGCCGCAATTCTTGAAGCGCCGTTCTTCGATCCGAACGCGGACGCTGCTTCAAACTACGGTGCAATTGGCGCGATCATCGGCCACGAGATCAGCCACAGCTTCGACAACAGTGGTGCCGAGTTCGATGCGCAAGGCCGCCTCGCAAACTGGTGGACGCCGGAAGACCAGGCGCACTTCAAGGCCGCGACCGCGAAACTCGTCGCCCAATACAACGCCTACGAACCGCTGCCCGGCCTGCACATCAACGGCGAACAAACGCTGGCGGAAAACATCGCCGACGTGTCCGGCTTGACCGTCGCCTACATCGCCTACCGCAAATCGCTAGCCGGAAAAACGGCACCTGTCGTCAACGGGCTGACCGGCGACCAGCGCTTCTTCATCGCCTTCGGCCAGGCCTGGCGCAACAAGGTGCGCGAGGCCGCGCTGAAGCAGCAGGTCGTCACCAACGGTCATTCTCCCGCATCTTTCCGCGCGCAGACCGTGCGTAATATCGATGCGTGGTACGACGCATTCGCGCCGAAACCTGACGAGTCCCTGTATCTGGCACCGGAGGCACGGGTGAAGATCTGGTAGGCCTGCGCATCGCGGTGCGAAAGAGTGAAGCGCGGTGACTTCAGGCAGTTGCAGCGGCGCGCACACGGCGTACATTGTCTGGGTGAAAGTTCGCTCATGAAGTCTGGGCTGCGCTTTCACCGGTAACTCCCGCAAGGACGACGCATGTCCGCCAACGAGCCATCGCCAACTGTGCCCGGCCGTATCAGGCTTCTCGATGTGGCGCTGATCGGAATGCCGGACGCTCTCGCCGCCCTGTGGTGCTTGTGGGTGTGGCGCGACCCGCTGGCGTTTGGTGTGGACGCGGTGAAGTGCGTGGTGCTGATGATGCTCATGGAGTTCATCCTGCTCAACGCCACCGGATTCTTTACCGCGATCTCGTTTGTGGTCCATTTCGGCCGACGCACGCGCAGCGGAATGTTGCTGGGCCTTTGCGTGTTGTACCTGCTGCTGGTGGCCGCGTTCGCGACCCCGTTCCATGCCGTGTGGCCCTGGTTGACGTTCGGCTGGCTGGCGTTGGCCAAGCTGGCGTGGGTCGTCCGCAACCGCCGCATCTGCGCCAGCGAACAGATGTGGTTGATGGGCATGTGGGCGGTTTCGGTGGTGGCGTATCTGGGTGCGGTCGGCATCGGCGCATCGCAGAATCTGCCGCGATTCGGCATCACTCCAGCCATCGTGTCGTCGCTGCATCTGCCCGGCGGCGGCGCATGGGTGGCCGCTCCGCACAAGGCGGTGGCTTCGGCGGTCATCTACTTCGCGGCGTTGGCCGTCTTCAAATGGTTCAATGTCGCAGTGCGCAAGCACCAGCCGAGCCGCGCGCGTTCCACGAACACCGATATCGCGTCTTCGGCGGCACTCGATACGCTCGCCTAGTCACCGCAACGCTGGTGCGTGCGCTCATTGCGCATGGCAGGATGCGCCATGCCCGATGCGTCGCCCGCCGGTTCCGCCGCGCAAACCTCGATTGCGCTGTGGAATCGCGTGGTCTCTGCGTTGCCCGATGGCATCACTGCGATCGGTTGCCTGATTGTATGGATTGCGCCACGCGCACTCAGGGAGAACGCGGTCGAGACCGTGCTGCTGATGATGCTGATGGAATTCATCCTCGTGCACGCGACCGGATTCTTCACCATCTTTGCGCTAGCGGCCGATTCAACGCGTATGCAACGCATCGGCCCGATGCTTGGGCTCACCCTGTTCTACATGCTGTTCGTCTGCGGATTGTCGTATGCGTTCCACGAATGGTGGCCCCTGCGGGTGTTCCTGTGGCTGGTGGTCGGCAAGATCGCGTGGGTGTTCGCGAATCCGCGCACGCGCGCCGATGAGACCAGCCGCCAGATGGCTGCGTGGGCGTTTTCGGTGCTGGCGTATCTTGGCGCGGTGTTCGCGGGATTGATGTTGCCGTTGCCGCGACTCGGGCTGGACGCGGCGACCGTCGCGAGCCTGCATCTGCCCGCAAGCGGCGAATGGATTTCGCACCCGCACATGGCGGTCGCTGCCGCAGTGTTTTATTACGGCGCGCTTGCCGTGTTCAAAGGCAGGGGCTGGCGCATGCCGCCAGTGAAGTGCGTGGGCGCATGAACACATCGGTCACGACACAGCGACAACCGATTCCGCTGTTGCGCGGTGAGCGCGTGCAATTGCGCGCGTATCGCGACGACGACGCGGATGCGTTGTACGCGATCCATTCCGACGCGACGGTGATGCGTTACTGGAGCTATCCACCATGGACGGATCGCGCGCAGGCCGAGGCTTATCTGCAACACGATCGCGACTACGTCGGCGACGGCATCCTGGCGTGGGCGATGGCGCGGCGCGAAGACGATGTGTTGATCGGAACGACCACCCTGTTCGGCATCGATCGCGCGCAGGGCCGTGCCAATATCGGCTACGCATTGTCGGGTGAACATTGGGGCAAGGGGCTGGCGCAGGAAGCACTACGGCTCGCGCTGACGCATGCGTTCGACGTATTGCAGTTGCGCCGCATCGAGGCCGATGCCGATCCACGCAATGCCGCATCATGCCGGTTACTCGAACGCCTCGGCTTCGTGCGCGAAGGATTTCTGCGCGAACGTTGGCTGGTCGCCAGCGAATTGCAGGACACGGCGCTGTACGGACTGCTGCGCAAGGATTTTCGATGAAACGCGATAAATACACGATTCGCAGCGCGTGCATGTTGCTGACGCCTGCATTGTTGCTGTGCGCGAACTGCGTGCAAGCCGATGCACCGGCGTTTGATCGTCCCGGCATTTCGTTCGCGACTTCGGTGTTGCCGGCGGGTTCGTTCGATTGGGAACAGGGCTTGCCCGATCTTGAACACGACAATGCTGATGGCGTGCGCAGCACCAGTTACAGCGCCGACACGACATTCCGCGTTGGGCTGACCTCAACACTGGAAGTGCAACTTGCCGGTTCGTTGTGGAACCGCCTTCATCAACACGCTGGCGGAGTGTCATTCCACGACGATGGCGGCGGCGACACCAAGCTCGCGCTGAAATGGGCGCCGTCGCTGGCGAGCAAGGACATCACCCTCGCGGTGCTCGGCAGCGTGACCGCCGCAACCGGCTCGGCCGCCTTCACCAACGGACGACCAATCGTGTCGCTCGGCGCCACCGTCGCGCACGATCTTGGCGGTGGCCGTTCGCTGGCGTTCTACGCGAACGTCGATCGCAGCGGCGGCGAAGACACGTGGACGCTGTCGCCGAATTTCGGATTCCCGATCAGCGGAAATCTTGACGGCTACGTCGAAGCCGGCCACACATTCGGCGGCGGCCAATCGAGTACGGTCGCCGGTGGCGGACTCACCTGGCTGCTGCACGATCGCGTGCAGTTCGATCTGTACGGATTGCGTGGATTGACTCCGCGCAGTCCGGATGTGCAGGCGGGGTTTGGGGTGTCGGTGTTCTGGAAGTAGTTTTGTCGCCCATTGATGCTTCGCGCGACTAGACTCAACTTTGGTAGAAAAGAAATTAGGCGTCACAAGGGGAGCCAACATGGCGCGAGAGGATTACCTGTTCACTGGACATGACTGGCACTCGGTAGACCGTCATCAGCGTCAACAGATGGCTGCCGAGATAGAGAGAGTTGATGCGGATCGGCTTCTGAATACCTCTGCTGATGATCTCGCCGTCTACTTCGAGAAAAAGTTCAAGATTGACATACCCGTACTTGACGTGGACAACCTCGTTGTCGATCAACACGAAAAACAGATTGATGTGAGTCGTGACCCAATGAGGATGATCAGGGAGAGCAATACACCCTACTTCATCACCGGAACTGAAATTGAAGTCGAAGTGCCTTTCACAGGTGAGGCAGAGGCCTTCAAGATCCAGCCAAATCCTTATACGTTGAGCCCACCTCGTGCATCCGTCCGAGATTCCATGGTCTCGTTTAGCATCGCGGGAACGAACCTAAACGCGGAGCAGGTTCGCGCCCAAATTGAACGAACGGTCTCAGAGATTCAGTCTTATTTGAGCAACCTTCGATCCAACGTTTCGGGGTTGAACAGCCAATTGCTAGACGAGGCGCGCGCGGCAATAGAAGCTCGTCGAGCTAAGTTACTAGCTAATCGCAATATGGTCGCAGCACTCGGATTTAAAATGAAGCAGCGACAGAACGCACACAAGACATTCGTCGCGCCTGAGGTTCGCCGAAAGATTTCGCCAGTTATGCCCGCTGCTAGTTCAGCTCCATACAAGCCGGAACCGGCGCTGGCATCTACAGACTATGAACATATCCTCGGAGTCATGCAAAACATGACCCAAGTCATGGAGCTTAGCCCGTCAGCATTTCATGAGGTCGATGAGAAAGCCCTACGTTCGCATTTCCTTGTTCAATTGAATGGTCACTACCAAGGTCAGGCAACCGGGGAGACCTTCAACTATGAAGGCAAGACAGACATCCTAATTCGCTCTGAGGGACGTAACATCTTTATAGGTGAATGCAAGTTTTGGTCCGGTCCGAAGAAGTTGACTGAGACCATTGATCAATTGCTCGGTTACAGCTCATGGCGCGACACAAAGACAGCAGTCGTCCTATTCAACCGCAATCGAGATTTCTCTAAAGTACTCGCGGCAATCCCTGAGACGGTACGGCAACATCCAAATTTCAAACGGGATCTTCCCGGTTCTTCTGAAACGACGTTTCGATATCTATTTGCCAACAGAGACGACCGCAACAGAGAGCTTTATCTCACCGTCATGGCATTCGATGTTCCAACACCACGAGAGTAACGGCATCACAAACAACAAGCCCCGCATTCGCGGGGCTTGTCTTTCATCCTGAAGCTTTGGCGCGCGCTTACTTCGCCGCCATCACCTTCACCATCTCCAGGCACTTGTTCGAGTAGCCCCATTCGTTGTCGTACCAAGCGATGAGTTTGACGAAAGTGCTGTCCATGGCGATGCCGGCGTCGGCGTCGAAGATCGAGGTGCGGGTGTCGCCGCGGAAATCGGTGGCGACGACCTTGTCTTCGGTATAGCCAAGAATGCCTTTCAGCGCGCCTTCGGACTGTGCCTTCATCTCGGCGCAGATCTCGGCGTAGGTCGCCGGGTGGTTCAACTCGACGGTGAGATCGACGACCGACACATCAGAGGTCGGCACGCGGAAACTCATGCCGGTGAGTTTCTTGTTGAGTTCCGGAATCACCACGCCGACGGCCTTGGCAGCGCCGGTGCTGGACGGAATGATGTTCTCGAGGATGCCGCGTCCACCGCGCCAGTCCTTGTTGCTCGGGCCGTCGACGGTTTTCTGCGTCGCGGTCGCCGCATGCACGGTGGTCATCAGGCCGCGTTTGATGCCCCACTTGTCGTTGAGGACTTTCGCGACCGGCGCGAGGCAGTTGGTGGTGCAGCTGGCGTTCGAGATGATCGCTTCGCCGGCGTATTTCTTGTGGTTCACGCCGAACACGAACATCGGCGTGTCGTCTTTCGACGGCGCCGACAACAACACTTTCTTCGCGCCGGCGTCGAGATGCTTCTGCGCGGTGACCTTGTCGAGGAACAAGCCGGTGGATTCGATCACCACGTCGACATCGACTTCGTTCCATTTCAGCTTCGCTGGATCGCGTTCCTGCGACAGGCGGATCTTCTTGCCATTGACGACCAGATGGCCATCGTCGATCGATACGTCGCCCTTGAAGCCGCCGTGCACCGAGTCGTACTTCAGCATGTAAGCCAGATAATCGGGTTCGAGCAGGTCGTTGATGGCGACGATTTCGATGTCGTTGCCGAAATTCTGTACCGCCGAGCGCAACACATTGCGACCGATGCGGCCAAACCCGTTGATCGCGACCTTGATCGCCATGAAAGACTCCTCGTTGCGGTGGGACGGCGATGCGGAACGCCGGGAAGACGCGTATTTTAGCTGTCCGGGGTTTGACAAGACACCCCTGCCAGTATTCGAGGTTGCAGATGCGTATTTCATTCCGGCGCGGACTACTGGCGACGTTGCTGTTACCCGCGCTGGCGCTTGCCTGGGGGCCGACCGGCCACCGCATCATAGGCGAGCTGGCGCAGCGGCAACTGAACCCGCAGGCTGCTGCTGCGGTCGCCGATCTGCTGCGCGACGAACCCGAACCATCACTCGCGGGCGTCGCGAACTGGGCCGACGGCTTGCGCCAGACGGATCCGGAACTCGGCAGGCGCACGTCTCGCTGGCACTTCGTCGATGTCGCTCCGGGCAGTTGCGACTACGTGCCGGCGCGCGATTGCCGGGGCGACAACTGCGTGATCGCCGCGATCAACAACCAGCTGGGCATGCTGCACGACAAGTCGCAGCCGCGCGCGGCACGCATCCAGGCCCTGAAGTTCGTCGTGCATTTCATTGGCGACGTGCACCAGCCGCTGCATTCAAGCAATCGTCCTGACCGCGGCGCCAACGATTACCAGGTGAGCTATCACGGCCATGGAACCAACCTGCACGCGGTCTGGGATTCGCTGATTCTTTATCGAAAGGCGACAACGCCGGGCGACTATGCCGCGCGCTTGGCGATGACGCCGGTCGCCGCACCCGACAAGCTGGTGGACGCAGGTGCCGCGCAACGCTGGGCGCACGAATCGTGCATGACGATCGATGCCGCGCAACTGTACCCGTCCGGCCACATCATCGACGATGCGTATCTCGACGCGCATCGTGCGCTGGCCGAACAACGCCTGCGGCTTGCGGCCGCGCGCCTTGCTGCGGAACTCAACAGCGTACTCGCGAGCCCGACGCCGAATTGATGGATCCCAATCCGACCAACGCTGAGCCGATCGAGTCGAATTGATCAACGCGCATCGGTACTGAAACGCGCGTCGATCGCATCGTGGTTCAGTTGGAAGGTGGCACGGGCGGAGTCGGCGCTGCCGGTGCATCTGCTGCTTGCGGTGGGATCGCCGGCGGCGGCGCGAGCAGTTGCGGCGGCGGTGGCATCGGTGCCATGGGTACCATCGGCGGGCGCGGCGGATGTGGGCCGTGCATCCGCGCCATTGGGGGCGGCGGTGCGGGCGGCGCAGGCGGAGGAGGCGGCGGTGGTGGCGGTGGCGGCGGAAGCATTCCCGTCTGCGCCGGCGGAGGCGGTGGTGGCGGCATCGCACCAGCCGGTGGCAGTGGCGGCGGCGGTGCAGGCATCGTGCGTGGAGTTGGCGGCACTGGTGGAATCGAGGCAAGCGGCGGCAATGGTGGCGGTGCCGTGCCATCGTCGTTCGATGCGATGACGATCCTGCGCTCAACGTGCTTGTTCTGCCCGCGGACATGCTTGGCGCCATCGACCGTTGCGCCCATCGTGATATCGCGATGCGCGCCGGGTGCAGGCGGATCGCCGGGCACGACGTCATGCACAACGGGCTTGGCATCGGCGCTCAGCGTGCGTTCCAACAGGTACGGCGTCGCATGCGATGCAGGCGTTGCCGTAGCGAGCGCACTGGCTGCGATGAATGCGGAATCGTGTCCGGCGAGTGCGATGCCGGTCGCGCCGCACGCCGCGAGGCCGAGCAGGATCGCGCCGGCGAGTCGCGCACTGCGCGCGGGCACTGCGTTCTTGAGCAACATGATGCGCTCCCTCATGGGTGGCGAGTGATGCCAGTGGCAGCCAACCGGCAATGCGCGGTCGACTATCTGGGTTTTCAGCAACGCATCAGCGTAACAACGTCGTGAACCGGGATTCGTGCGCAGCACCGCCGCATCGCAGGCGAGTTCGACATCGCGGCGGAAATGCGTCGCGGCGAGATGCACGATCGGATTGAACCAGAACACCGTGCGCAACAAGGCGCACGTCGCGAGAGCCCACGGGTCGCGGCGTTGTTGGTGCATGCGTTCGTGCGCGATCACGAGGTGTTGTTCGACGTCGCTGAAATCGCTTTCGAAACATTCCGGCAACACGAGTTTCTGGCGGAAAACGCCGAGCACTGCTGGCGTTGCATTCTCGACTCCGCTGCGCCAGCTGCCGTCGTCGTGCCAACGTAGCCGCAACCGCGCGACGAAGCGCCGCTGCTGCCAGATCAAAACGGCGAGCAATGCGCATGCGCCGAGCAACCAGATCGCAAGCAACCAACGATCCGCATCGATTGAGCCGAGACTGCCGGTCACACGCACGATGATCGCTGGCGCGTTCGGCACTGTGAGCGCGCTGTCGTGTGCAACCGTTGCCCGATGCGGCAACGAGAAGAATGCAGCGAGCGTCGCCAGCGGCAATGCGATCCACAACCGATACGCGATCTCCGCACCGAGCCTGCGTTGCAACGGCTTGCGCAATAGCAGGATTGCCATGCCAGCGATCGATATCGCGACCGTCGCATTGATCAGCCACGCCAGCAGTTCAGTTTTCATCGTCGATCTCCGCGATCAATTTCCTGAGTTCGTTGATGTCCTTCCTGCTCAACTTGCCCTTCTCGCTGAAGTGCGCAACCAGTGGCGCAACACGCCCGCCGAAGAGGCGATCGAGCAAGCCTTCGCTGTGACTTTGCACCCAGTCCGCGCGTGCGAGCAGCGGCGAATACAGGTAGCGGCGACCATCCTTGTCGGCGCGGATCGCGCTCTTCTTCAGCAAGCGATTGAGCAGGGTCTTGATCGTCGCTTCCTGCCAGTCCTGGCTTTTGTCGAGCGCAGCAACCACATCTTCGGCCGCGAGCGGACTGCGACGCCACAGCACTTCCATGACCGAAGACTCGGCATCGCTGATCTGGGCCGTTACGGTAATGCGGCGTTCGCTGGACATGGTTCGTTTACACCTGTAATTGATCTACAGATTACGCATGTAATCGCATTTGTCAAGCGTAGTGTTTCGGGCGCTTTCAAAGCGCCGTGTCGCTTGCAGGAAATTCAGCCTAGAGACTTGACTGCTTCGACCACGTGTTCGACGGTGAATCCGAAATACGGAAACAGCACTTCCGCCGGCGCCGATGCGCCGAACGTGTCCATGCCGATGACTGCACCGTCGAGGCCGACGTACTTGCGCCAGAAATCGCTGACGCCCGCTTCGATCGCAACACGCTTGCGGCACCACGATGGCAGCACGCCTTCGCGCCACTCGATCGGCTGGCGATCAAACACGTCGGCGCAAGGCATCGACACGACGCGCGCCTTGATGCCGGTCGCCGCAAGCTGTCGCATCGCGTCCATCGCCAGCGCGACCTCCGAACCGGTAGCGATCAGGATCACATCGAACTTCGCTTCGAGCGGATCACTCAACACATAGGCACCGCGCGCGATATCGGCTACCTGTTCTTTCGTGCGCTGCTGGTGCGCGAGTTTCTGCCGCGTAAACACCAGGCAACTCGGTCCATCGCGGCGCTGGATCGCCGCCTTCCAGCACACCGCGGATTCGACCGCATCGCAAGGGCGCCACACATCGTTGTTCGGGATGTAGCGCAAGGACGCGACGTGCTCGACCGGCTGGTGGGTCGGCCCGTCTTCGCCGAGGCCGATCGAATCGTGCGTGTACACATGAATCGCGTGCGCCGGGATCAGCGCCGACATGCGCACCGCGTTGCGCGCGTAATCGGAGAACACTAGGAAGGTCGCGTCGTACGGAAGGAATCCGCCGTGCAGCGCGAGGCCGCTGGAAATCGCGGTCATCGCGAATTCGCGCACGCCGTAGTGGATGTAATTCGCGACGGGCTTGTCGTCGAGGATATTGACCGAGCCTTTCCAGATCGTGAGATTCGATTCTGCAAGATCCGCCGAACCTCCGATCAATTCGGGCAGGTGCGGGCCGTAGGCATCGAGTGCCATCTGCGATGCTTTGCGGGTGGCGACTTCGGGGCCTTCGAGTTGCATCTTCGCGATGTATGCGTCCGCGACCTCGGCGAAATCGGCGGGCAATTCGGCATGCGAGCGGCGCGTGAGTTCATCGGCGAGCTGCGGATATTGCGCCGCATATGCGTCGAACAGACGGTTCCATAGTTCTTCGCGCACGATGCCAGTGTTGCCCGCGCGCCAACCGTCGTAAATTTCTGCGGGAATCTCGAAAGGTCCATACGGCCAATGCAGGTTCGCGCGCGCGGCGGCGACTTCGTCCTTGCCCAGCGGTGAGCCGTGCGCTGCTGCGGTGCTCTGCTTCTTCGGCGCACCGAAGCCGATGATGGTGCGGCAGCAGATCAGCGTCGGCATGTCGATCGTGGCTTGCGCGGCGCGGATTGCCTGCGCGATGTCTTCAGGATTGTGACCATCGACATCAGCGATTACGTGCCATCCATAAGCCTCAAATCGCGCCGGCGTGTTGTCGTTGAACCAGCCATCGGTGTCGCCGTCGATGGAGATATGGTTGTTGTCCCAGAACGCGATCAGTTTGCCGAGCTTGAACGTGCCGGCCAGCGACGCAGCCTCGTGCGAGATACCTTCCATCATGCAGCCGTCGCCCATGAACACATACGTGTGATGGTCGACGATGTCGAATTCGGGCCGGTTGAATTCGCGCGCGAGCAATTGTTCGGCAAGTGCGAAACCGACCGCATTCGCGAAGCCCTGCCCGAGCGGTCCGGTGGTGGTTTCGATTCCGGGCGTGTCCTTGCGCTCGGGATGTCCTGGCGTCATCGAATGCAGTTGACGGAACTGCTTGAGCTGCTCGAGCGGCAGATCGTAACCGCTCAGGTGCAGGCACGCGTATTGCAGCATCGAACCGTGGCCGTTCGACAACATGAAACGGTCGCGGTTGAACCATTTCGGGTTCTTCGGCGCGTGGCGGAGAAAATCGTTCCACAATACTTCCGCGATATCGGCCATCCCCATCGGCATGCCAGGATGACCGGAGTTGGCCGCCTGTACCGCATCGATGGCAAGGAAACGGATGGCGTTGGCGAGCTCGCGGCGGGTAGGTGTGGGCATGACGGCGGCGGGCCTGTGAACGAATGCGGATGCGCATTGTCCCATCCGTCGGCGCGGCTGTCGCCGTTGCGCAGCGATTGGCGCGGTGATATGCCTGCCTCAGCGCGTGTCCTGCACCAGCGCCGGGGGCAAATCAGCTTCGCCGCTGCGCTCGGACACCACCACTGCGGTCGCCAAGTCGCCGGTCACGTTCAGTGCGGTGCGGCACATGTCGAGGAAGCTGTTGACGCCGATGATGATGCCGATGCCTTCCGGCCGCAGGCCAACAATCCCGCAGATCATCGCGATCACCGGCAACGAGCCGGACGGAATCCCCGCCGTGCCGATCCCGCCGAGAATGCACAGTCCGAGCACCATCACCTGCTGCAGCAACGGCAGGTGCAGACCGAACACCTGAGCGAGGAAAAGCACGGTCACGCCTTCGAACAACGCGGTGCCGTGGTGATTCGCCGATGCGCCGACCGTCAGTACGAAACGCGATACCTTGCGCGGCAGCATCAGGTTTTTTTCGGCGACGCGCAGTGTCACTGGCAACGTGGCGGTGGAGGACGCGGTGGCGAACGCGGTGAGGATCGCTTCCTGGCTGTCGCGGAAAAAACGCAGCGGCGACATCCGCCCCATGTAGCGCACCCACAACGGCAGCACCACGAACATGTGCAGCGCGAGTGCGCCAATCACGGTGACGACGAACCAGCTCAAACTTACCAGCACATCCCAACCGAGTTGCGCGCACAGGTTGAACATGAAGCACGCGACTGCATACGGCGCGAGCCGGATGAACAATCCGATCAGCCGCATGCTGATCTCGAACAAGCCTTGCAATGCGGTCTTGAATGCGTGGGTCGCCGTGCTTGGGGTCAGCACCAGGCCGATGCCGATCATCAATGCGAAGAACACGATGCCGAGTTGCTGTTTTTCATCGACCGCAGCCGCAATCACGTTGTGCGGCACGATGTTGACGATCAGGTCGATCGCATTCAATTGATGGCCGCTGC
Source organism: Lysobacterales bacterium (assembly GCA_038316385.1). GTDB lineage: Bacteria > Pseudomonadota > Gammaproteobacteria > Xanthomonadales > Xanthomonadaceae > SZAS-103. The sequence goes on from JBBQAN010000016.1 coordinate 12,865, forward strand.
TGACGATCGCACCGGCCTTGGCCGCGTTGCTCGCCATCGCTTTCTGCACCAGCGCCGGATCCATGTGCAAGCCGGGCTGGATCACATTCACCATCAGCAGGCCGATCGCGACCGCCATGCCGGTGACCGCAGCGGTGTACATCAGCGTCTTCCAGCCGAGTCGGCCGAGGCTTGCGATGTCACCGAGTTCGCCGACACCGAGAACCAGCGCCGAGAACATCAACGGGATCACCAGCATGAACAGCAGGCTGAGAAAAATCTGACCCAACGGTTTGGTCGCGTATTTGATGATGACGGACACGCTGGACGCATCGGCTGCATACGCATGCACGAGCAAGCCCAGAGCCGCGCCGAGCGCGAAACCGATCAGCACCTTCACATGCAGCGGCAAACCGCGACCGCGCGCTTCGGGATCGGCGGGCGGGATGTGCGCCTCGGCTACGTGGCTCATGCGACGACCTTGCGTGCGTTGCGATGCGTATCCATGCCATCTCCTGCGATCCGCGCCGAGCATATACCAGGATCGCCGCCGCGCTGTTACGGATACAGCGGCGGCAACGCATCGTTGGACGAGGTCGATGCGGTTCGCCCTGTCCAGCGCGGCGGTTGCTTGAACGCCTCGCGCAATGCCGCGAGGACTTGCACGGATGGCGTACCGTCGGTGCTCCAGCGTGCGGCGTCGAACGCGAGCACCGCATTGCGTTGCGCGGACTGTTCAAGGCGTTGCGCGACCTCGGCGAGGTTACGCGCCGGCGAACCCGGTGCGGCTTCGAGCAATGCTTGCGCGATCGCGGATGGATCACCGAGCGCGAGTGCACGCATCAGCGTCGGCGCGCGGTTCGGGGCACGCATCGGTGCACGCCCGCGATCGACAACGGCGACAACGTGTCCACGCCGCCAGCCCCGCCACAATGCCAATCCAAGCAGCGCGGCCAGACATGCGGTCGCGATCTGCCAGCCGTGCAATACGGATGCGTTCGTCGATGCAGCGGCTGTCGTCGCTGAAATATTGTCGGCCCCCTCCGCGCCTGGCGATGCGCCCGCATTCGCCTCGGACGGAGCCATAGTTCCCGGCAGCACATGCAATGCAGGCAACGCGACACGCGCGAGCGCAGCGTGGTCATTGACGATATCCCACCACGGCATCGTCAGCTCTGGCAACCGCATCTCGCCGGCACGATCGGGCACGATCGCGAAGCGTCGCGTGCGTTCGGCGAGCAGGCGGCCATCGCGTTGTTGTTCGGACGTGGATGATGGCTCCGGATACACCTGCGCGTCGGCGATCGTCGGCAACGCGATCTCCGGCAATTGCGCTGCAGTCACGCCTTCGCCATCGATCTTGACCACGATGCTGAAAGGCTCACCGACGTGCACGGGCGGACCCGGCGGTTGCACACTCAACGTCAACGCGCGCGCAGGAATCCACGGATCGCCGGCTTGCGCCGGACGCGCGCGCACCTGCACATCGATCGGCTTGCCGGCTGCCCGCATTGCGCCGCCATTGCCGGGCATGCGGTCGTCGAACATGCTGTCGACGCCTTCCATCGCGCGGCCATGAAACGTCGGCGACGGAATGTGCAACGCTCCGCTGCGTTCCGGCTGCAGCAGGTAGTGGCGTTCGAGGACGTTGTAACGCCGGCCCTGCACCACCGCCGAGTTGGTGACGTCGTCGCCGATCTGGCGCAGGTCGCCGTTGTCCGGCGTCGGTGCATCGAGCGCGCCATCGAGCAGGGTGACCGCGTAATACAGACGCAGCGTATAAACCATCGCCTGCTGCACGTACGGATTGGTCGGCTCGATCGAGGTTTCGATGAATACCGGTGCGGCGCTGGTAGTTGCTGCGGTCGGCTGCGCAGTTACGGTTGCATTCGCTTCGACATCGACACGCAATGGCGAAGTGCGCTCGCGGCCTACCGCCAACATCGGAATTTCAATCGTGCCAGCACGTTTCGGTACCAGTGCCACCGTCCATTGCGTGCTGGACTGCATGCTGCCGTTGACGATCGTGGTCTGGCTGCCGGTCGAAATTCCGCGCACGTCGAAATCCGCGCGCAATGGCGCAAGATCCGGCTGCGCGCCGGATGCGTCGGATGCGATGGTCAAGGTCACGGCATCGCCGAGCGCGATGCGATCACGATCCAGCGACGCGCGCACGGAGGCATTCGCGGTAGCGATCGCGCCGAGCAGCAACAGAACAAGCAAGACGCGCAGAATCCTCACTTGTCGCCCTCCTGCTGATGGCGTGCGTATTCCAGCGCGAACTTACGCCGCAACAATCCGCCCGGGTCGTCCGGAATGCGTTGCAGCAGCGATTCGATCGCCTCGCGTTGTTCGCGCTTTGCCGTGGTTTCCTTCGCAATCGCCACCGGTTGCCGTGGTTTGCCGTCATCGGGCTTGCGGTTGCGCAACGCCTGTTGTAGCGCGCGCTGTTCCGCGGCATCGGCTTGGGCTTGCTGCTTCGGATCGGGCTTCGGCTGTTGCTGTTGGGCCTGTTGCTGCTCGTTGCCTTGTCGGCTTTGTTGCAGGTCGTTTTGTTGCGGCCGGTTTTGCTGCGAGTTTTGCTGTTGCGAATTCTGTTTCTGTTGTTGCGCTTGTTGCTGGCTCGACTGCATGTTTTCCTGATTCTTGTTTTGTCCGTTCTGATCCTGTTTCTGCTGATCTTGCTTTTGCTGGGCTTGTTTTCGCTGATCCTGTTTCTGCTGGTCTTGCTTTTGCTGGTCTTGCTTTTGCTGATCCTGCTTTTGCTGCTGCTGATTTTGCGCCTGCCGATCCTGATTTTTCTGCTGGCCGTCTTGTTGTTGCTGCTGTTGTTGCTGGCGCTGCAACTGTTCGATCAGCTTCAGGTTCGCCTGCGCATCGGCCATTCCGGGGCTGAGTTGCAACGCGCGCTTGTAGGCATCGATCGCCTGCGGGTACTGCTTCATTTGCGCGAGCGCATTGCCGCGGTTGTAGTGCGCGTCGGCGTTGCCGCGCCTCGCCCACGTCTGTGCTGCGACAGCGAAGTTGCCGGTGCGATACGCAGCAGCAGCGCGTTGCTCAGGCGTTTGCGCGAGCAAGCTCGCATTCTTGCTGTCGCCGCTACGCAATGCGCGATCGGCGCGCTGATCCGCGCGCTGCCAGAGCGCATTCCACCAGCTCGCGTCGGTGGCCGCCGCGCGCTGGGTCGGCATCGCCAGCGCTGCGAGCAATACGACTGCGAGCCAGCCCCGTCGGAAGCCCAGCGCGACCAAAGGCAGCAACGCAAGCAACAGAAGTGCCCCATCGTCGCGCCACCGCAGCGATTCGGTATCGCTGCGGTGCACGGCGGCATCCGGTTCACTTTCAAGCACGCCGAGCGTTTTCAGATCGTTCGCATCCGCGCTCAATGCGGCGTAACGGCCGCCGCCGCTTCGCGACAGCGCACGCAATGCATCGGAATCCAGGCGTGCGATTTGCAGCGTGCCGTTCACATCTTGCGCGAACGCGCCGTCCAGCGATGGCACCGGCGCGCCTTGCGTGGTGCCGACGCCGAGTACGTCGACGCGAAAGCCCTTGCCTAATGCATCGCGTGCAGCAGTTTGCGCAAGCAAGGCATCGGCGCCATCGCTGAGCAACAGAATTTGTCCATGCGCGTAACCGGCATGCACAAGCAGATCGGCGGCGCGGCGGATTGCAAGATCCGCGCGCTGGCCATCGACTGGCATGGTATCGGGCGCGAGCGCTGCGAGCAGATCGCGCATGTTGTTCGCATCGTCGCTCAGCGGCGCAACGGTGAACGCATCGCCAGCATACGCGACCAAGCCGAGTTGTCCGCCCTTGCGCTGCGCGATCAACTGTTCGATCTTCAAGCGCGCGCGCAAAAGCCGCGACGGCCGCAAATCCGCCACAAGCATGTGCGACGACAGATCCATCGCCACGACCAGCGGTGCGGCGGGCGCATACAGCGGAACCGGCAACTGCCGCCACGATGGTCCGGCCAGGGCGAGCACCGACAACGCGTAAACCGCGCCGAACAACCACGCGACGCGCTGCGCCGATGCCGGGGCGGCTTGCAACAAACTCGGCAGCAGATGCGGATCGACGGCCTGTCGCCACGGTGTATCCGTCTTTGCGCGGCGACGCCGCAACCACCACAGCAAGGGCAGCGCCGACAAGGCCAGCAGCCACCATGGACGCAGCAGATGCGGAATGATCGCCATGACTGATGCGAAGTTCATGCGATCCTCCGTCGTGCGTACGTGGCAGGCATGCCCGTCAACAGCACGCCGACCAGCAGCGCCGTCGCAAGCGGCCACGGATAGAGCTCGGTGCGCGGACGCTCGATGCGGCCGGCGCGCAGGGTCGGCTCGATGCGATCGAGTTCGGCATAAATGTCGGCGAGCGTCGCGGTATCGCGCGCGCGGAAATAGCGGCCGCCGGTCAGGTCTGCGATGTCGGTCAGGGTTTTCTCATCGACATCGTCGTCTTGCGTCGGCAATGCGAATCCCATCAATGGGTCGAGTTGTCCTTCGCCGCCGAAACCGATGGTGTAAATGCGCACGTGTTCTGCGGCCGCGAGTTGCGCGGCTTTCATCGGCTGGATCGCGCCGGCATTGCTGACGCCATCGGTGAGCAGGATCAATACACGCGTGGGTGGCGCACCGGCTGATTGCGGCTGTGCACGCAGACGCTTGACGGCCAGTGCAATCGCATCACCGATCGCGGTGTTTTGGCCGGCAAGCCCGACCTCGCTGGTCTGCAATTGCTGGCGCACGGTCTGGCGGTCGAACGTCAACGGGGTGACCGCATACGCGCGCGTGCCAAACAGGATCAGGCCGACGCGATCGCCGACGCGGCGGGTGAGGAAATCACCGAGCACTGCCTTGATCGCGGTCAGCCGATCGACCACATCGTCACCGAGGCGCATGTCCTGCGTTCCCATGCTGCCGGAGAGGTCCACCGCGAGCAGCAGGTCGCGGCCGCTGTGCGGCGGTTGCACGATCGCGCCAAGTTGTTGCGGACGCGCGGCGGCGACGCACAACAGCAGCCAGCCGAGCCATGGCAACCAGCGACGCGGCAGCACGCGCCGCGAATCGCCGCCGGCCGCGTGCATCGCTGCGAAAGCGCGCGCATAAGGAACCCGCAATGCAGCCCGCAAACGCTGCGGCGCGACCGGTAACAAACGCATCGCCAGCAACGGCAGCGGCAGCGCGAAGAATGCCCATGGCCACGCGAATTCAGGCATCGTCGCGCTCCAGCAACGCGGCGAATCGCCGGCGCGCGAGCATCAACGCTGGCGCGATGTCGTCGGTGAGGTCGCGACGGAATCCACCGTCGTGTAACAACCTGCCGACACCATCCGAAAATGGGCGCGTTGCGTCAGAGCCATCGAGAAAGCGCAGCCATGCATCGCCTTCGAGCATGGCAGCGCCCGGATCGCGAGCTTTCGCCGCGCGGCGCAACAACAACGATGCGGCCGCGATTTTTGCAGACGCTTGATTGGCACCGGCAAGTGCGACGTCGTAGTCGCGCAACGCGTTGCGAATGCGGAGTCTGCGCGATCGTGCATGCAACCCACGGCTCGTCGTCCACACCGTCGCGAACAACAGCAATGCGGCGATCAACCACCAACCGGGCGCTGGCGGCCACCAGCTTGGCGAAGGCGGCAGATGGATATCGCGCAAAGCGGAAATGGCGCCCGTCATCGTGTCGTCCAGATCACGCTGCGGCACGACGTTGGTCGAGCAGCGCCGTCAGCAATGTCTTGGTGCTGTCGTCGCCGCTCACGCTGCGCACGCGTGCGCCCATGCTCCGCAGTCGCTGTGTTTGTGTTTGCACTTCGTCTGCGAAGACACGCTGCCAACGCGCGCGCGCGGCTGCAGAACCAAGATCGAATTCGGCGCGCGCAGCGCCGACCACGAACGGCAGGTTCGCGCGCGGCGGTTGCATTTCCAGCGGATCCGTCAACAGGATGGTGAGCAGATCGTGATGCGTTGCAAGTGCGGCGAGACGTCCCTGCGCGACGTCGGCAAGCGATGCCGCATCGGCCAGCAAGACCAGACTTGCCCCCGGATGCAGCAAGCGTGTCGCAGTCGCAAGCGCATGCTCGAGGCCGAGATCGCCCGTTGGTGGTTGCGCATACCAGCGCACCAGCGCATCGAGGGTGCGCAATGCGCCGCGACTGCCGCCGGTCGGCGTGATCGGGGGCTCCGATGCTGCTCCGCGCAACGCGCCGATGCGATCTCCACGACGTTGTGCCGCCCATGCGGCGACCGCGCCCGCGCGCGCTGCCTGTACTGATTTGTAGCGCACGCGCGTGCCGAAAAAGAGCTGCGGCGCAGTGTCGGCGACGATCAACGTGACGCGTTCGCGTTCGGCCTGAAACAATTTCGTGTGCGGTTTGCCGCTGCGCGCGGTAAGCCGCCAATCGATGTGGCGTGCATCATCGCCGGGTGCGTACGGACGCGACTCGGCGTATTCCATTCCACGTCCGCGAAACGGCGATGGCGCGGGGCCTGCGACACTCGCCGCGCCGCGTTGCGCGGGCGGCCAGCCGCGCACGCGCTCGCGCAATGCGATCAGCTCCGGGAGGCTGGGCCGCAGTCCGTCGGTGCGCGAAGGAAGTGCTGGCGGTGACATCGGCGACGACACGTTGAACTCAGGGCAGCGGGACGCGATCGAGCAGCGCGCGCACCAGCCGTTCGCCGTCCCAGCCTTCGGCGATTGCCTCGTAACTGGGCAGGATGCGATGACGCAGCACATCGGGCGCGACCGACTGCACATCCTCGGGAGTGACGTAATCGCGTCCGCTCAGCCATGCGCGTGCGCGTGCACAACGTTCCAGTGCGATCGATCCGCGCGGACTCGCGCCCCACGCGATCTTCGCGGCAATCTCCGGGTCGTAACGCGCTGCATCGCGGCTGGCCAGCACGAGTTCGATCAGATAGCGTTCCAGCGCCGGCGCAAGATGCAGATCGAGCACGGCGGCGCGCGCATTGAACAATTCCTGCTGAGTCAGCATGCGCGCAGGTACAGGCGCAGCCTGCATGGACGTGCGCGCGCGTTCGCGCACCAGTCGCAGAATTTCGGTTTCTGTTCCAGCCTCTGGGTAGCCGACCCGCACATGCATCAGGAAACGATCGAGCTGCGCTTCGGGCAGCGCGTAGGTGCCTTCCTGTTCGATCGGATTCTGCGTCGCCATGACCAGAAACAACTGCGGGAGCGCGTATGTCGTGCGGCCGACGGTGATCTGTCGCTCGCCCATCGCCTCCAATAGCGCCGACTGCACTTTCGGCGGCGCGCGATTGACCTCGTCGGCGAGTAGCAGATTGTGAAACATCGGGCCGGGCTGAAACTCGAAACGTCCGTCGGCAGCGCGCCAGATATCGGTGCCGGTAAGATCGGCCGGCAGCAGGTCGGGTGTGAATTGCACGCGGCTGAAATCGGCTTCGATACGCGCGGCGAGTTCCTTCACCGCAGTGGTCTTCGCCAGACCTGGCGCGCCTTCGACCAGCAGATGGCCGTCGGCGAGCAAGGCGATCAGCAAGCGCTCGACCAGCGCTGCCTGGCCGATGACAGCAAGCGAAAGATCGCTGCGCAATGCATGAAAACGCGCGTGCAGAGTGGAGATGTCGCTGAAAGTATCCATGTTGGAGTCGGTTTGAAAGCGTCGATAAAGTTGGGCGACGTGGTGCATTCGCGTGATTACGTGGATTCGACCGAGGCTTTTGCGGAAGGTTCCGCATGCTGCGGCAAGCTCGCTCAACGCATGGCCAATAATGCCTTCAGAGGCTCCGGTTTGCCGATCAGATAGCCCTGCGCGTAACGACAACCTATCGCATGCAGCAAGTCGAGTTGTTCGCGGGTTTCCACCCCTTCAGCCACGAGATCGGCGTGGATCGCATGCCCCAGCGCAACGATCGCGTGCACGATGCTCATTGCCCGCTCAGAACCGAACATCTCGCGCACGAACGCCTGATCGATCTTGATCGTGTCGAAGTCGAGCTGATGCAAATGATTGAGATTCGAATGGCCGGTGCCGAAGTCGTCGAGGGACACCTCGATGCGATTCGCATGGCACTGCCGGATCACCTCGGCCACCTGGAGATAGTCGAGCGACTGGCTTTCGGTAATCTCGACCTTGATGCATCCCGCCGGCAGATCCAGCGCTTCGCGGCGATCGAGCAGGCGCTGCATGAGACCCACATTGGCCAGTTGCCGTGCGGAAACGTTGACGGTGATGAAGGGCATCGGGTCGGCGCGTAATTTTTCAAGCGCGGCACACGCAGCGTCGAACACGTACTCGCCGACCGGCACGATCAGCGAGGTTTCTTCCGCGAGCCGGATGAATTCCTCCGGCGAAACCGCTCCGCGCGTTGGATGCTCCCAGCGCACAAGCGCCTCGTACCCGGCGATGCGATGGGACGCGATCTCCATGATGGGCTGATAACGGACTTCGAGTTTCTGCTGCGACAAGGCATCGCGCAGATGGCTCTCGAGTCGAAATTTGCTCAGGCCTTGATCGATATCGGTGGTCGCATCCGCAGCGACGATCTCGGGCTTCTCGGCGCCGGCAAGTTCGCCCTCGCGAAGCAGCGAAAGCATGCCCCGGTAACGCTTTATCTGTCCATCGATCAGCATGCGGATGATCGGATCGGCATCGGCGAGCCGATCCTTGATCTGGTCGCTGTCAATGACCAGCAGGACGCTGTCAACGAGTGCTACAGCGGTTGCGGTGCGTTGCGACCGATCGACCACCGACATCTCGCCGACCAGTTCACCGGGCCCAAGCCGCGCGAGCACCATCGGACGACGCGGTTCGCCCGCGCGAGTTGCGCGGGTAAAGCGAATCTCCACCGCACCTTCCTCGATGAGAAAAGCCGAGACCGGCATATCGTCCTCGCGGAACAGGAGTTCTCCGGCAAGCAGGGTCTTGCGTAGCAACGCAGCGTCCTTGGGTTCGGCTGAAAAGGAAAGGGCCGCATTGCGACCCTTTCAAGATAACACCGAGCAATGTCCGTCGAGTCAGTTGCGCCACTCTGGAGCTTCAGTGCGGGCAGCAGGAGCAGGATACGATACTTGATCGCGCTGGCGCACCTGCAGGATCTTCGGGGTCACAAAGACAAGCAGCTCGGCCTTGTTGGTGCTCTTGTTCTTGGTGCGGAACAGATTTCCCAAGCCCGGCAGGTCGCCGAGGAATGGGACTTTGGTCAGGTCTTCCCGACTCTTGAACTCATAGATGCCGCCGACGACCACCGTCTGACCGGAATCGACCAGAACTGCGGTGGTGAGCTCGCGCTTGGTGATCTGCGGCACATCACCGAAGTTAGCTATAGTAATAAACTTGGCAAGTTCATCCTTGTTGATGTCCAGCGCCAGGTACACACGGTTGTCGTTGGTGATGGTCGGGGTGACTTTGAGCCGTAGCAACACGTCCTTGAACTGGACGTTCGGCGTCGCGGCAGCGCCGGCGGCGCCTCCGGTAATCGTCACATAGCCAATCTCGTCGCCCTGCTGAATGATCGCTTCCTTCTGATTGCTGGTAATGACGCGTGGATTGGAGACCACTTCGCCTTTGCCTTCCGTTTGCATCGCAGACAACTCAAGGTCGAGCAAGTGGCCGCCGTTGAGGATGCTGAAAGCGAGAGCGCCTGCCGGGTTTGAAACCGGAAGATTCACGTTCAGCGAACGCGTAATGACCGGCTGGTTCAACGGGTTCGGTGTGGGAATGGCGGAATTCTTGTTCGCTGCGTCATTGATTGAATTGATATTGCTCAAATTCTGGTCAAGGTTGCCGCCATAGCCAATCAGGCTTTCATCGCCTGCGTGGACCCCAGTGACGCCCAGGCGAGCACCCAGCGAGCGTGCAAACTCTTCATCGGCAATGACGATGCGCGCCTCAATAAGCACCTGATCCACCGGACGATCCAGCATCGTGACCAAGCGCCGGATCTCCGCAACCTTCTTCGGAATGTCGATAACCAGCAAGGTATTGCTGCGGCGATCAAAACTCACACTGCCGCGTGATGAAAGGAAACCGCGCGAAGAGTTGCTGCCGCCGCCGCTACCACCACCACCGTTACTGGTCTTGGCGTCATCGGTCAACAGCTTGGCGATATCTTCGGCATTACCGTAATTCACCGGAATGTATTCGGTCACCGTCTCGGCGCGCTCATCGATTGCGATGCGCGCATCTTCTTTTGCCTGCTCGTAGTCGGCCAGTTCTTTTTGCGGAGCAACCCAGATCACCCCGCCGTCCTGACGCTTGTCCAGAGATTTGGCGCGCAGGACGATATCCAGAGCCTGATCCCAAGGCACATTGATGAGGCGCAGGGTGACATTGCCCTGCACCGTGTCGGCCGCGACAACGTTGAGACCGGATTCTTCGGCGATTAGCTGCAACACCGTGCGAACCGGTATATCCTGAAAATTGAACGTTGCTGGCTTGCCTTTGTAAACCGGAACAACGCCAAACCGTCCGCTGTTGTCGGCGTTGCCACGGATACCGTTCTCTTTGGCTTTCTTCGGAGTGATTTCAACGACATATTCATTGCCGGCCTGATAAGCAGACGAATCGAAGGCGCCGTTGGTGTTGATGACCAGGCGCGTGCCGCCAGCCTGTTCGCGCGGATCGATCGATTGCACGGGCGTGGCGAAATCGCTGACGTCCATATGCTTTGACAGGTTCGCGGGAATCATCGCGTTGCCCACATCAACGATCACGCGCGACCCTTCATTGCGCAGGTCGGCATTCGCGCCATCGCCGCTGAAGCGCATGACGATGCGGCCAGAGCCATTCGCGCCCCGGCGGAAGTCGATGTTGGACACATTGAGCGCGCCTACCATGCGCCGCGCCGGATCCATGGTATTGGTCAGCATTGGCGTCTTTGCGCTCGTCGCGGCCATCGCTCCTGACCCGGCAACCGAAAGCACCAGACGATTGCCTTCGATGCGCGATTCATAGGCGGCGGGCCGGAACAGATCGACCACGACTCGCGTGCGACCATTCGCTTCGGCAGCCGAGACTGCGCTCGCCGAGCCATTGCCGATCGCGACTCTGCGCTCCGCCATGCCGTTATGGGTGTCTGGCAGGTCGATGGCGATTCGCGGCGGATTGTCGGTCGTGAAAACCTGGGCGTCGGCAATCGGGTTGGCGAACTGCAAGGTGATATCCACCCCACCCTTCGCGCCCGGTGCGTGGCTGACTTGTTGCAATACATTCGACGCGAACGCGGGGAATGCGCTGCTGAGCAGCCAGACACCCAAGCCCAGCGCCGCAGCGCGCGACCGGTTCATCCGGCGAATGACATTAATTGAGCTCATCTTGCTACTCCCCGATCATTGATTTGGTAATGCTATGGAAGCCGGCCGTTCGATCCATCCGCCCGCCCCATCCGGCACCAGCTCCATGAGGTCGATCTTGGCCGGCCCCACCGCTGTCACGCGACCTTCGTTCTGCCCCATATACGTCTTCGGTTCCACCGTCACCCTGTGAGTCACTTTATCCGGTGATATCACCAATCCCGCGATGCCGTTACCACTACCCAGTGTACCGACCATGACAAGGCCATCCAGCGGATAGGATTCCAGCGGTTGCTTGCGGCGATCCGGATCAGGACGCGGCCCGGACGAATTGCGATTCGCGTCAACGGGTGGCGCGAAGGGATCGCGCAGGCCTTGATCGTTGTATGTAAAGGTCTCGAATCGTTGCATCACCGGCACAGGATCCAGTGGAGGACCTGGCTTGGCCTTGACCTCGGCGACCCATGCCTCAAGGTCGGACGTGCCACGGCCGCAGCCGCCAAGGATCGAAACCGCCAAAAGGACAGTCGCGCAGCGCAACACGTAATTCCGCTTGTTGCCCATGATCAGTGCCCCCCCGGCGTTGTCGGCGCGGCGGCAGGCTGGCCGTTGGCGGCAGGAGCCATTTCTTGTGCCGCCTGCTCGTCTTCATCCAGATAACGGTAAGTCGTCACGATGCCTTCCAGCGTCAAGGCGCCATTCGCACTGATCTTCCCTTCCACCGTCGCCGGCTTGAGCGATATGTCGTGCATGGTCAGGATCACTACCCGCGGCAACGAAGCCACGCCGCTCATGAAAGAACCGAATTGGTGATACGTGCCCAGCATCCGCAAAGTGATCGGCTTCTCCGCATAGAACTCTTTCGGGACTTCTTCGCCAGGTTGGAACAATTGATTGACAATACCGGTGGCCAGCGCGGTTTGCGAGATGTCCACGATCAGGTCGGGCATTTCGGTCTTGCCCGGCAACTGCCGCAGCATTTGTTGCAGCATTTCTTCCATCTGCGCCAACTGGATCTTCAACGGCTCAAGATTGGCTGCGCGACCCTGTTTTTCCACAAAAGTGGTCTTGAGCGAGGCTTCTGTCTTCTCCAGTCCGTCGAGCGTCTCGCGCCTGTCGCTGATCAGGAAGTAATAAAAGCCGCCCAGAATGAACAATGCCAACACCAAGCATGCGGCGTACTTCAGGCCGTCCGGCCAAGCACCCGCATTGTTGTAGTCGATGTTGCGGAAATCGAATTTTTTCTTGGCGGTGCTCATGGGGTCGTCCCTCCCTTGCTACTTGAGGACGCTGCCGCCGGAGTGGGATCTGCTATGGCGGCTGGAGCTGATGTAGCGGCGGATGCCGGCATCACTGCAGGCGCAGTGGCCGCCGAACCCGGCGTCATTGCTGCCGGCGTGGGTGGCATTGCAGGAACCACCAGCGGCTTGCCGTCCGGCCCGAGCATCGGCTTGCCATCCGGCCCCATTTGCTGTCCGGGTTTGATCAGTGTCAGAGACAGTTTGAACTGGTACGGCAAGGTCTTGTCCTCGCCTTTTTCCTCGATCACCGACAGATCCGGATTGGTCATCCAGCCGGAGGCTTCGATGTTGCGCATATAGGCGCTGACGCGTGCATTCGACTGCGACTGGCCTTCAAGGGTCAGTTTGTCGTTGTCCTGCTTGATCATGGTCAAACGGACGCCATCGGGAATGGTGCGCACCAGTTCATCGAACAGATGCACCATCTGCGATCGATTGGCCTGCAGCTCCTCGATCACTTCCTTGCGTCGCAGCAGCGTCTCTTTCTTCTTGTCGAGCGCCTCGATCTCTTTGAGCTTGGCGTCCAGCTGGGCGATTTGATCGGTCAGGTAGGCATTGCGAGTGTTCTGCCCGTCGATCTGACCATTGTAATAAAACGTGGCCACCAGACCCAGGATCAGCGCAAGCACGCCGGCGCCACCGAGCAGGTAATAGAACTCCTGCTGGCGGACTTTGCGGCGCTCGCTGCGCCACGGTAGGAGATTGACCTTGGCCATCAGTCGAAACTCCTCAAGGCTAGGCCGCAGGCAATCATCAACGCAGGCGCATCCTGTTCAAGCGCCTTGGCTTGTACGCGGGGGCCGAGCGTCATGTTGGCCAACGGGTTGGCGATCAGGGTCGGCACGCCGAGTTGTTCCTCGATCATGCCGGCCATGCCGACGATCGATGCGCATCCGCCGGCCAGAACGATCTGATCGACGCGATTGAACTCGCTTCCGGCATAAAAGAACTGCAACAGGCGGCTGATCTGCTGAACCATCGCTTCCTTGAACGGTTCCAGCACTTCGACCTCATAGCTTTCCGGCAATCCGCCCTGGCGTTTGGCCAGTCCGGCTTCTTCATAGTTCAGACCGTAACGGCGCATCACCTCGTCAGTGAGTTGCTTGCCGCCGAAGGTCTGCTCGCGTGTGTAGATGCTGCGTTGATCACGCAGCACGTTGAGCGTGGTGACGGTCGCGCCGACATCGACCAGCGCAACCAGGCCATCCTTGGGGACGGACAACTGGTCGGCGATCAGACGGAAGGCGTTTTCCATCGCGAAGGCTTCGACATCCATCTTCGCCGCCGTCAGCCCGCCCATTTCCAGCGCCGATTGCCGCAACTCGACGTTTTCCGAGCGCGATGCGACCAGCAGCACCTGCAGGACATCCGGATTGCCTGGCATCGGGCCGAGCACCTCGAAATCCATGCTGACTTCGTCGATCGGATACGGGATGTACTGCGCGGCGTCGTACTGGATCTGATCTTCCAGGGCGTCCTCGTCTAGGTTGGCCGGCATCGTGATCAGTTTGGTGATCACTGCCGAACCCGCGACTGCTGCTGCGGCATGCTTGGCCTTGGTACCAGACCGGGCCACCGCGCGCTTGATCGCGTCGCCGATCGCCTCGACTTCGACGATTGACTTTTCGACCACGGCGTTCGACGGCAATGGCTCGACCGCGTAATGCTCCACGCGATAGCGCCCGCCGCTCTGGCTCAGTTGAAGGAGCTTGATCGCGGTGGAACTGATGTCGACGCCGACGAGCGGCGCCTGAGTGTTTCCAAAGAGACCCACGGTATCTCCCCTTCCTGCGGGCATTTAGCGGCGAAACGTGCGCCGCTGCATTAAATTAATAACGATTTACTCACGAAAAAGCAACAGGCAGAGCAAAATAAAGTCGACGACCCCGTTCTGGATACCCTGAAACGACCCCAATCACCTTCCCCTGAAGGTGCATCCTGCCCGATCCCCTGAGCAGACCGCCCACGTTCTATACTCCTTCGCCCCACCCTCTGTAAACCTCTGGAAGCTTCCCGGGATGGTACGACTCCTCCGTTGGCTGCGCCGCGCGATCTACGCGGGCCTTGTTTTGCTTGTCCTGGGCGCGTCTGCGCTGGGGGTCTTGTACTGGCTGATCGTCCCGCGCCTGCCGGATGTGGACAGTCTTCGGCATGTCGAATTGCAGATGCCGATGAACATTTATTCGCGCGAAGGACGGCTGATTGCGCAGTTCGGCGAGACCCGTCGCTACCCGATCAACATCCGCGAGGTGCCCGATCGGCTCAAGAAAGCTTTCCTCGCGGTCGAGGATGCGCGCTTCTACGAACATCCCGGGGTGGACTGGCGCGGCGTTTCGCGCGCGGTCTGGCTGCTTGCCACCACCCACGATCACCGCGTTCCCGGCGGCAGCACGATCACTCAGCAGGTTGCGCGGCAATTTTTTCTCAGCAACGAATACAGCTACACGCGCAAGCTGTCGGAAATGGCGTTGGCGCTGAAGATTGAGCGCGAATTGAGCAAGGATCAGATCTTCGAGCTGTATCTCAACAAGAGTTTTTTCGGCAACCGCGCCTATGGCGTCGCTGCCGCCGCCGAGTACTACTACGGCAAGAAACTCGACCAGCTCACCTTGGCCGAATCCGCGTCGCTCGCGGCGATTCCGAAGTTTCCGTCCAGCGGCAATCCGTTGTCGAATCCCGATCGCGCGAAAGAACGTCGCAACTACATCCTCGATCGGATGACCGAATTGGGCTTTATCAGCACCGCCGAGCGCGATGCGGCGAAAGCCGAACTGCCGCATGCCGCGCCGCATGAACCGCCGGTGGAGGTCGAAGCGCCGTATGTGGCCGAGATGGTGCGGCAGGCGATGCTGGATCGGTACGGCAGCGACGCGCTTAACCGCGGCTATCGCGTTTACACCACCATCGATGCAACCAAACAGGCCGCCGCGAATCTCGCGTTGCGCGACGGCCTGCTGGTGTACGACCGCCGCCACGGTTATCGAGGCCCGGAAGCGAAGCTCGACCTGAGCGTCGAAACCGACCGTGCGGTTTTGCTCCAGAAACTGCTTGCGCGCGGAATCATCGGTGGGCTGCTGCCGGGCGTCGTGCTCGATGCCGGCGATAAAGAAGCGCGTGTGCTGCTCGGCGATGGCCGCGAAGTCACAATCGATCTCGAAGCAGTGCGCTGGGCTTTGGCCAGCAAGTCGCGCGTCAATGCGCTGCTCGCGCGCGGCGACGTGATCCGACTGCTGCCCATCTCCAAGGCCGACGTCGAGAAAACCGCGCAAGCCGCTGCCGCCGAGAAGCTCAGGAACAAGGGCAAAACCGACGTCGCCAAGGCGGCACCGCTCCCCGGGATCGACAAGGCCGACGCGGCGATCATCGTCGGCTACCAGCTCAATGAAATCCCCAAGGCGCAGTCCGCACTCGTTTCGCTGGAACCCGAAGATGGCGCCTTGCGCGCCTTGGTCGGCGGTTTCAGCTTCGCTGCAAGCAAGTTCAACCGCGCCACACAATCGCTGCGCCAACCCGGTTCGAGCTTCAAGCCATTCATCTACGCGGCGTCGTTCGAGCGCGGTTTTTCGCCGGCATCGATCGTGCTCGACGCGCCGGTCGTGTTCACCGATCGCTCAACCGGCAAGTCGTGGCGACCGCAGAACGACGACAGCAAATTCGACGGCCCGATGCGTCTGCGCGAGGCGCTCGCGCACTCGCGCAACCTGGTTTCGGTCCGGCTGCTGGACGCAATCGGCGTGGACTTCGGTTACCACTACGTGCAGAACTTCGGCTTCACACCGCAGAGCATTCCGCAGAACCTCTCGATGTCGCTAGGTACCGCCGCTGAGCCGCCGCTCGCGATGGCGCGCGGCTACACCGTATTCGCCAATGGCGGCTTTCTGGTCGAGCCTTACTTCATCGACCGCGTGGTGAATCGTGATGGCGTGACCATTGCGCGTGCGCATCCGGCGCGCGCGTGCCAGGGTTGCGTCGAACGCGCGCAGCAGGACCAGGCGATTTCCAGCGTGGTCGATGGCTTCGACCTTGGCCCGGTCGCGGTATCCGCTGCACCTGCTGCTGCGGACGACGCAAGTTCGCCGGCTACCGATGACGGGTTCGACCTCAACGCGGCCACGAAACCAGCCAGTAGTGCCGGCGACAAAATCGCGACTACTCAATTGCCGGCAGCGCCAGTCGTCGCCGCGCCTCCGGTGCCGCCAGTCGATGCGGATTTTGTCGGCCCGCCATCGACGTTTCCGGCGCGCCGCGCGATCGACGAACGCACCGCATTCCTGATCGTCTCGATGTTGCAGTCGGTGATCGATCATGGCACTGGAGCTGCAGCGAAAGTGCTCAATCGCGCGGATATCGGCGGCAAGACCGGCACGACCAACGATATGCGCGACGCGTGGTTCTCAGGCTACGGCGGACATTTCGTCACCACCGTCTGGGTCGGCATGGACGATTTCTCGACGCTGGGCCACGGCGAATTCGGCGCGCGCGCCGCATTGCCGATCTGGATCGACTACATGCGAGCGGCGTTGACGGACGTGCCCGAGCGCAGCATCACTCCGCCCGCTGGTGTCGTCACCGCGACGATCGATCCGGGCAGCGGACGGCTGACTTCGGGCGGCATGCAGGAATTCTTCAAGGCGGAGGATCTCGAACGCTTCCAGAACGAAGCGCCGGGCACTGTGGATACCACCACGACCAACGAACAGGCTTTTGATATCTTCTGATCGCAGGATTTGCGAATTCGGCCGCGTTTGTCGTTTTTGCAAGATCGTTCGATCTCGGCGGCCGCCGGCATAGCCGTCGGGCGTTCTCCAGGCCGCGAGGGATGGCTCGCAAGCGGCCTTCTCACCCGCACGACGCTCGTCGCGCGGGCCCGTGCTGCTCTCGGAGGCCGCTATGCGACATGCCCCCGCCTCGACCCGTCACGCCCACGCTGTGACCCATACGGAAACCCGTACCCGCGAACGTCGTCGGCACCTCGCGATCGAGGCCGCGCGCCTGATCAGCGAGGGCGGCATCCACGACTACCAGCTCGCCAAACGCAAGGCCGCAGAGCGGCTCGGCATCCACGATGATGCCTCGCTGCCGTGCAACAGCGAGATCAAGGATGCCCTGCGCGACTACCAGCGGCTGTTTCTCGCATGCTCGCAGCCGCAGCTGCTGCGTGAACGACGCGAGGCCGCAGCGCGCGCGCTTTCCTTCTTCGCCGGGTTCGAGCCGCGACTGGTTGGTGCAGTGCTCGAAGGCACCGCCGATGCGCATTCGGCAGTCTGTCTGCACCTGCACACCGACGACGCAGAACGCGTGTCGATGTTCCTGGTCGAACGCGGCATTCCGGTGGAGCCGGCCAGCCGGCGCATTCGTTTCGTCCGCGATCGTAGCGATGACGTACCGGTATGGTTATTCTCTGCGGACGATCTGTCGTTCGACATCACGGTATTGCCGCTCAATGCGTTGCGGCAGGCGCCTCTGGATCGCATCGACGCAAAACCGATGCTGCGCGCGTCATTGGCGGCATTGCAGAAATTGCTTGCCGGCTGAAACTGGCGGCAAGCGCGATGCCATGCGTAGGATGGAAAACGTCCCGGAACGGGGCCTTATCCAAAGCTGCCTGCGATCAGCGCGATGCCATTGCGGTGAAGTCGCGTGGCGTCGCGCCGATATAGACCTGCCGTGGACGCCCGATCTTGCCATCGGCTTCGTTCTGCTGCTCCAGCCAATGCGACACCCAGCCGACCGTGCGCGCGATCGCGAACATCACGGTGAACATTTCGGTCGGAATGCCGAGCGCCTTGTAGATGATGCCCGAATAGAAATCCACATTCGGATAGAGCTTGCGCGAAATGAAGTAATCGTCCTTCAACGCCGCTTCCTCGAGCTTCAAGGCAACCTCGAGCATCGGATCGTTGACGTTGAGATCCGCGAGAACCTTGTGGGTCATTTCACGAATGATGGTCGCGCGCGGATCGAAATTCTTGTAAACGCGATGACCAAAGCCCATCAGGCGGAAACCCGAGGATTTGTCCTTCGCGCGATCCACCGCCTTGCCGACGTCTTCGGGCCGACCGATCTCCCCGAGCATCTTCAATACTGCTTCATTCGCACCACCATGCGCTGGACCCCACAGCGCAGCGACGCCGGCAGCGACGCACGCATAGGGATTCGCACCTGTGGAGCCGACCAGGCGCACGGTCGAGGTCGATGCGTTCTGCTCGTGGTCGGCGTGCAGGATAAACAGCAGATCCAGCGCCTCCGCCACGATCGGTTTGATCTGCAGCGGCTCGCTCGGCACCTCGAACATCATGTGCAGAAACCGGTCAACGTATTCGAGATTGTTGCGCGGATAGCGGATCGGCCAGCCAATCGAATAGCGATAACAGGCCGCCGCGATGGTCGGCACCTTGGCGATCAACCGGATCGCTGCGAGCCGGCGCATCTCCGGGTCTTCGAGGTCCAGTCCGTGGTGATAGAACGCAGCCAGTGATCCGACCATACCCGTCAGCATCGCCATCGGATGCGCATCGTGGCGAAAGCCGTACAGGAAGTTGCGGAAGGCCTCGTGCATCATCGTGTGATGCGTGACTTCGTGTTCGAACTTCGCGAACTGCTGCTGATCCGGCAACTCGCCATTCATCAGCAGATAGCTGACCTCAAGAAAGTTGGAATGCTTGGCTAGCTGCTCGATCGGATAGCCGCGATACATCAGCACGCCAGCGTCGCCGTCGATGTAGGTGATCGCCGACTTGCAGCTCGCGGTTGCGGTAAACCCCGCATCGTAAGTGAAATGCCCAGTGGCGCCTGGCAGCTTGGCGATGTCGATGCAGGATGGCCCCATGGTGCCGGGAACCAGCGGCAGATCCACCGATTTGCCGCTCGCGGCATCGCTCAGCAGTACGCTCTTGTGATCGGACACGTGCATCTCCTTGCTGGAATCTTCTGCACGCGCAATCAGCGCGGCCGGAAACGGCCCGCGCGCGGCAGTGAGCACGCGATCCGGACCATCAATTCAAGCAGGAATTATCACACAGCTATCGCGCAATGGTCAGTGCGGGCGCATCGGCACAGTGCGACAGGCGTCGCGGCGCTTCGATTTCGTGGAAGCGTGCGCGAGCGCCGTAGCGACCGCACAGTGAGGGCTTATTTCTGGTAACGCTTGCGGAAGCGATCGACGCGACCACTGGTGTCCATCATTTTCTGCTTGCCCGTGTAAAACGGGTGCGAATGCGAGGACACGTCGATCTTGATCAACGGATATTCCTGGCCGTCTTCCCACTTCACGGTTTCCTTGCTGGCCAGCGTTGAGCGGGTCAACATGGCGAAGTCGGAGGTCACGTCCTGAAATACGACTGGGCGGTAGTTGGGATGGATATCGGCCTTCATGAAAAGCGCCTTGCGAAGTGATGGGAAAAGACGATCATTCTAGCTGTTTTGGCCAACTCGCCGCAAGCTCACCAAGCCAAGCCAACAAAAGGGTCGCGGAAGCACCGCTACAGACCCCGGCATCGGGATCACACACCCGCATAACGTTCAGCGCCCCCAACCCAGCGCGCGACCAGGCGCTCGGCACGCGCAGGATCGGTGGTCAGCAAGTCGTCGGCCAATCGCTGCACCTGCGGGAGCAGAGCCGCGTCGCGGATCAGATCGGCGACCCGGAACTGCGCGAGGCCGGTCTGGCGGGTACCCAATAATTCGCCCGGGCCGCGCAGTTCCAGATCCTTCTGCGCGATCACAAAGCCATCGGTCGTGCAGCGCATCGTATCGATGCGCTGCCGCGCCATTGCCGACAGCGGCGGCTGGTATAACAGCACACAGGTGGACGCCGCCGCGCCGCGCCCGACCCGACCGCGCAACTGGTGCAACTGGGCAAGACCCAAGCGTTCGGCATTCTCGATCACCATCAGGCTTGCGCGCGGCACATCCACACCGACCTCGATCACCGTGGTGGCGACCAGCAGGTGCAGTGAGCCACTCTTGAATGCGCGCATCGTTGCCTGCTTGTCCGCGGCCTTCATGCGTCCGTGCACGAAGCCGATACGCAGCTCGGGCAATTGTTCTGCAAGCTGCGCATACAGTGTCGTCGCGGATTGCGCCTGGATCTCGTCGCTTTCATCGATCAACGTGCAAACCCAATACGCCTGCCTGCCTTCAGCGCACGCGATCCGGATGCGTTCGATGAGTTCGGGGCGTCGTTCGGCGCTCGCGGCGACTGTCTGCACTGGCGTGCGTCCGGGTGGAAGTTGGTCGATCACCGACACGTCAAGATCGGCATATGCCGTCATCGCCAGCGTGCGCGGGATCGGCGTCGCGGTCATCACCAGTTGATGCGGAACCCGCTCGCCGTCGCGCCCTTTGTCGCGCAGGGCGAGTCGCTGGTGCACGCCAAAGCGATGCTGCTCATCGACGATCGCCAAACCGAGATCGGCGAACGCCACGCCTTCCTGCATCAGCGCATGCGTGCCGATAACGACCTGAGCGCTCCCATCAGCGATGGCAGCGAGCGATTCGCGCCGCGTGCGTGCTGCAAGCTTTCCCGCCAGCCACACGACCACCATGCCCAGCGGTTCCAGCCACGCGCGAAACGTCGCCAGATGCTGTTCGGCCAAGAGTTCTGTCGGCGCCATTAGCGCAACCTGGCGGCCTGCGGCGACTGCGCGCAACGCCGCAAGCGCAGCGACGACTGTCTTGCCGCTGCCGACATCGCCCTGCAACAGACGCAGCATCGGCTCATCGCGCGCGATGTCGGCGTGGATCTCGCGCAGGACGCGTTCCTGCGCAGCGGTCGGCACGAAGCCCAATCGTTTGCGCAGTGAATCTGCCAGTCGATCGCTGGCGACAACAATCGGTCGCGCGCCGAGCCGACGCACTGCCATCCTCTGTCGACGCAGACTGAGTTGATAGGCCAGCAATTCCTCCAGCGCGAGCCGTTGTTGCGCGGGATGAATGCCCGCGGCGAGTTGCAGCAAATCGGTATCGGCAGTCGGCTGATGGACGGTCAGCAGCGCGTCGCGCAGGCTCGGTAGCTTGTGCGCGCGCAGCATCTGCGTCGGCAGCAGTTCGAGTTCGTCGACCGGCGGCAATCGCTCCAGCGCGAGGCCGATCAAGCGCCGCAACGCGCCGGAGCCAACGCCTTCAACTGCGGGATACACCGGATCAAGCCGGTCGCGCAGCTCGGTTGCGACATCATCGGCAAGAAATGTGTACGACGGATGCGCGATCTCCAGCCCATTGCGGCCCGGACGCGGCGTGCCATAGACGCGCAAGCGACGACCGACCACGAATTGCGCGACCTGCGCGCCGGTGAAATGAAAAAAACGCAACACCAGGGTCGCGCCCGAATCGTCGCCGACCGCGACCTGCAGCATCGGCCGGAAACGAAAACTGCGTTCGACCGCCTCGACGCGACCCTCGATCTGCACGGGAATGCCCGATTGCAGTGCGCGGATCGTGCCGAGCTGCGTGCGATCTTCATAACGCAGCGGCAGATGCAGCCATAAATCCTGCACGCGCAACAGCCCATGCGCTGCCAGCTTGTCGGCGACGCGTGGGCCGATGCCCGATAACGCGGAAAGCGACGCATCGCCGTTAACGGCAAGCGTCGGCGCGGAAAGTTTGCGGCGCGGCGTCTTGTTCAAGCCAGATGCGATCGCATGCGCATCAATCGAGCGCGATCACCAGGTCAATCTCGACGCGCGCGCCTTTCGGCAAGGAGGCGACGCCGATCGTCGAGCGTGCGGGGTATGGGGCACTGAAGTACTCCGCCATCACCGCATTCACCGCCGCGAAATCGCCGAGATCGACGAGATAGATGCCGACCCGCGCGACATGGTCAAAATCCGTGCCTGCTTGCGCGCAGACCGCACGCAGATTGTCGAACACACGACGCGTCTGGGTGGTGATATCGCCACCGACCAACTCGCCAGTCGCCGGATCGAGCGGAATCTGCCCGGACGTGAAAACGGTGCGGCCAGCGATCACGGCCTGGCTATATGGGCCGATGGCGGCCGGTGCGTTGTCGGTTGCGACAGGTTGGCGGGGCATGGGTATCCGTGGCGGTGGCGATGCGGAAGTCTAGCGCGCTAAACCCGCTGCGCGTCCTGCACTACCGACAATCGCCGGATGCGGCTGATCACTTCGGCGAGATGGGGCACCGACTTGACCTCGATCACGAAGTGCATCACCGAGGCGCTGATATCGCGCTCCAGGTATTCGACGCTGTCGATGTTCGATTTCGCCTCGGCCACGGCTGCCGCGACCTGCGCCAGCACACCGGGCTTGTTCACCACTTCAATGCGAAGCTCGACGCGATAATCGCCTTCGACGTTGCGGTCCCAATCAATGCCGACCCAGCGCTCGGGCGACTTGCGGAACTCGGGTACGTTGCTGCATTCAAGTCGATGCACCACCACGCCCTTGCCCGCGCTGAGGTGACCCATGATCGGATCGCCCGGGATCGGCTTGCAGCACGCGGCGTAGGTGATGATGCCGCGCTCGGCGCCGGTGATGTGGATGTTGTCTTCGCTGGCTGCACGTCCATGCCCGTGCGCGTCGCCGCGCGCAAGCGCCTGCGCGACCTGCGCCGGCATGCGATTGCCCAACGCGATATCGGACAGCAATTCTTCGAGCCGCCGATAACGATGATCGGCAAGATATTTTTCCAGCACCTTCGCGGGAACGCTGTCGAGCGAACTGTCGCGCGATTCCAGTGCGCGTTCGAGAATGCGATGGCCGAGATCGACGGCATCCTCGTGTTCGAGATGCTTGAGATGATGGCGAATCGCCGTGCGCGCCTTGCTCGACACTACATAATCCAGCCATTGCGTGTGCGGGGTCGCCGATTTCGCGGTGATGATCTCCACGCGCTGGCCGCTGTTGAGCTTGGTGCGCAGCGGCACGAGCTTCTTGTCCACCCGCGCTGCGACCGCGTGGTTGCCGACATCGGTATGCACCGCATACGCGAAATCCAGCGCGGTCGCGTTGCGCGGCAGCGCCAGGATCGCACCCTTGGGGGTGAACAAATACACTTCGTCGGGGAACAGATCGACCTTGACGTGCTCGAGGAATTCCAGCGACGAACCAGCATACTGTTGCGATTCGAGCAGGCTGCGCAGCCAGTCGTGCGCGCGGGTCTGCGCGCTGTTCGGCGCATTGCCGCCGTGCTTGTAAACCCAGTGCGCGGCGATCCCGCGCTCGGCGATCACGTCCATGTCCTCGGTGCGGATCTGCACTTCCAGCGGCGATCCGTAAGGTCCAAACAACACTGTATGCAGCGACTGGTAACCGTTCGCCTTCGGTATCGCGATGAAATCGCGGAAACGCGCATCCACCGGTTTGTAAACGCCATGCACGATGCCGAGCGCCTGATAGCACTGGCTCACCGTCTGCACGACGACGCGAAAACCGAACACGTCCATCACCTGCACGAAGGATTTATGTTCGGTACGCATCTTGTTGTAGATGCTGTACGGCGTTTTCACCCGACCGACCAGTCGATACGGCAGGCCTTCCTCGGCGAGTCGCTCGGCGATGCGTTTCTCGATCACGGTCATCGCCTCGCGGCGCACGACAGGCTGGCTGCGGATGCGGCGCAGAATCGCGGCATGGCGGTTCGGGTACAGGATACGGAAACCGAGATCCTGTAACTCGCTCTTGATCCGGTTCATGCCCAGCCGCTGCGCGATCGGCGCGTAGATGTCGAGTGTTTCGCGCGCAGTGCGTTTCTGGCTGGCCGGCGCCATCGCATCGAGCGTGCGCATGTTATGCAGCCGATCGGCAAGCTTGATCAGGATCACCCGCAGGTCGCGCGACATCGCCAGCAGCATCTTGCGGAAACTTTCGGCAGCGGCTTCCTGACGATCGCGAAACTTCAGCCGGTCGAGCTTGGTGACGCCTTCGACCAAGTCGGCCACGGCATCGCCGAATGCATCGGCCAGCACGCGATGCTCGAGCGGCGTGTCTTCGAGCGCGTCGTGCAAGATTGCAGCGCACAGGGTTTCCGCGTCCATGCGCAAATCGGCGAGGATCGAGGCGACCGCGACCGGATGGGTGATATAGGGTTCACCGCTGGCACGGGTCTGGCCGGCGTGGGCCGATGCGCCGAGTGCATAAGCGCGGCGGACGGTTGCGATCTGCTCGGGCTGAAGGTAGTCGCGCAGTTTTGATTCGAGCGCAAGCACGTCGTCCGGCACCGATTCGGGGCCGGCAGGAAGCGACGAGCTCAGCTGCGTGTTCATGCGGCCAGCCTACGCGGCGACGCGGGGAGCGGCAACGCCGCCGATTTTCTGTTACGCAGGTCGGCGGCAGTGAAGCGCCGATCTGGTGCTATCAGTCGTCGCCACCCTTGGACAGGTCGTCGTCAACGACTTCCGCCGCAGCCCATTCCAGCGCCTCGCGCTCGGCGCGCTCGCGCTCGGTCTTGTCAACGTGATCGATCGTGGCCTGGTCGATCTTGCGCGCGGCGATTTCGCGCAACGCCAAGACGGTTGGCTTGTCGGATGCCTCGACGCCTTCGAGCACCGACGGCACGCCCTTGGCGAGCTGGCGTGCGCGCTTGGACGCCATCACTACCAGTTCAAAGCGGTTACCAACCACTTCAAGACAGTCTTCAACGGTTACGCGGGCCATGCTTGCTCCGGGAATGCGCCGACACAACGCCGGACAGCAGAAAGAATAGAACTGCGAAGTATAGCGGCTGGGGCGGTTACTCGCAATCCGAATCGTCGTCGCTAGCCGGTTCAGGCCTCTCCGGTTAGCAATGCGCCGATCAGGCGACCGTGGCGTGCGACTTGAACGTCGCGGCGCAATCTGCTCGCGCCAAAGATCGCACACATCTCATCGACAGCTCTCTCGAACACCTCGTTGACGATCACGAAATCGAACTCCCCATAGTGCGACATCTCGTCGCGCGCAGCCGCGAGCCGACGGACGATGGCGTCCTCGCTGTCCTGGCCGCGCGCATGCAATCGACGTTCGAGCTCGTCGAGCGACGGCGGCAGGATGAACACGCTGACCGAGTCGGGCAACATCTGGCGCACCTGGCGTGCACCCTGCCAGTCGATTTCAAGCAATACGTCGCGGCCTTGCGCCAGTTGCGGCTCGACCGACTGCCGCGCCGTGCCCTTCCAGTCGCCGTGCACCAGCGCGTGCTCATAGAAATCGCCGGCGTCGATCATGCGCTGAAATTCGTCCGTGCTGACGAAATGGTAATGCTCCGCGTGGCGCTCGCCAGGCCGCGCCGCGCGCGAGGTAAACGAAATCGACAACGCAATGCCCGGATCGCGCGCGAGCGCCGCGTTGACGATGCTGGATTTGCCCGCGCCCGATGGCGCCGCAACGATGAACAGCGTTCCGCGCATGATTATCGACCGATCCTGAAGAAATGGATGTTCATTCGAGATTCTGTACCTGCTCGCGCAACTGTTCGATCAGCACTTTCAAATCGACCGATGCCTGTGACGTGCGCGCATCCACCGACTTCGACCCAAGCGTGTTCGCCTCGCGATTGAATTCCTGCATCAGGAAATCCAGCCGACGACCGACCGCTTCGGGCAGGTCGAGCACGCGGCGCGCTTCGACGAGATGACTGTCGAGGCGGTCGAGCTCTTCTTCGACGTCGAGCTTCTGTAGCCACAGCACCATTTCCTGTTCCAGACGTCCTGGTTCCAGCGGCTGCTTCAAGTCCGCAACGCGCGCCTCGAATTTCTGCCGCAGGCCGGCACGGATTTCCGGCATCCACGCGCGAATCTGCCTGACCAGTCCGGTGATCGTATCGAGCCGTTCGCGCATGCCTGCCGCGAGCTTGCCGCCTTCGCGTTCGCGCGCTGCGACGAATTCGACCAGCGTCTCATCCAGCAACAGCAATGCTTCCGCTTGCAGGCCTGCCTGATCGAGGACAGCCTCGCTCAACACACCGGGAAACTTCAGCAATTCGACGAAGTCGGTATGCATGCGCGGAAACCGCGTATCGAGATCGAGTGCAAGCTCCGATAAACGCGCAAGCATCGACGCATTCGGGTGCAATGCGGCATTCGTGCCTTCCGGCGAGCGACAACGCAAGGTCACATCAATCTTGCCGCGGCTCAGCTTGAGCGCGATGCGTTCGCGGAACACGGTTTCCTGCGGACGCAATTCTTCGGGCAGGCGCAGTCCAAGCTCGAAGAAACGATGGTTGACTGCGCGAATATCGCAGCCCAGCGTTCCCCACGGAGTAGCGCGCTCGCCGGAAGCAAAAGCGGTCATGCTGCGGATTGTCATGGTTGCTCCCGTGCGGCGCTCGCTTGTCCGAAACGTCTGGCCAAGGTTGCG
Source organism: Lysobacterales bacterium (assembly GCA_038316385.1). Classification (GTDB taxonomy): domain Bacteria; phylum Pseudomonadota; class Gammaproteobacteria; order Xanthomonadales; family Xanthomonadaceae; genus SZAS-103. Next base: position 39,720 of record JBBQAN010000016.1, read on the forward strand.
AAGGTGTCGATGGTAAACTCCCGGCCCGCCATTGAGGAGACTTCCTCAGGAGTCACTGCCCCGATGAAACTCGCATGACCCAGACCATTCGCCCCAGTGGCCGCGCTGCTAATGCTTTGCGCGATGTCGCCATCCAGCGCCATTTTACCCGCCACGCCGAGGGTTCGGTGCTGGTGAGCTTCGGCGACACCCGCGTGCTGTGTAATGCCAGCGTGGAGAACCGCGTACCCGGATTCTTGCGCGGCAAGGGCGAAGGTTGGGTGACCGCTGAATACGGCATGCTGCCGCGCTCGACGCATTCGCGCATGAACCGCGAAGCCGCGCAGGGCAAGCAAGGCGGGCGTACGCTGGAAATCCAGCGGCTGATTGGTCGTGCATTGAGAGCATGCATCGACCGCCGCGCGCTTGGCGAACGCACCATCACCATCGATTGCGACGTGCTGCAGGCCGATGGCGGCACCCGCACTGCGGCGATCACCGGCGCGTATGTCGCGTTGGTCGATGCGCTGAATCTCATGAAAAAGCGCGGCGACATCGCGAAGGAACCGCTGCACGGCGCAGTTGCGGCGGTGTCGGTGGGCATTTTCCAGGGCGTTCCCGTGCTCGACCTCGATTATGCCGAAGATTCGGCCTGCGACACCGACATGAACATCGTGATGAACGATGGCGGCGGCTTCATCGAATTGCAGGGAACGGCCGAAGGCCATGCATTCCGCCGGGATGAACTCGACGCGTTGCTCGCGCTCGGCGAGAAAGGCGTGCGCGAATTGCTGGCGTTGCAGCGGGCGGCGCTCGCGCAGTGAAGCGACTGGTGCTTGCCAGCTCCAATCGAGGCAAGCTCGATGAGCTGCGCGAATTGCTCGCAACAGCAGGATTCGAATTGGTCGCGCAGTCCGAACTCGGCGTGGATGACGCCGACGAAACTGGCAGCACTTTCGTCGAGAACGCGTTGATCAAGGCACGACATGCAGCGCGCATCACCGGCCTGCCCTCGCTAGCAGATGATTCGGGTTTGCTGGTGGATGCGCTCGATGGCGCGCCAGGGATTTATTCGGCGCGTTTTGCCGGCGAACACGGCAATGCAGCGGCGAACAACACATTGCTGCTGGAAAAATTGCGCGACGTGCCAAGCGAACAACGCGGTGCGCATTTTTACTGCGTACTCGTACTGTTGCGACACGCCGACGATCCGCAGCCGTTGATCGCCGAAGGCCTCTGGTGCGGTCACATCCTTGATGCCCCGCGTGGCGCGAACGGCTTTGGCTACGACCCGTTGTTCCTTCCTGATGGGCAAGTGTTCGGCGCTGCCGAGATTGATCCGGCGATGAAGAATCGCATCAGTCATCGCGGACAAGCTTTGGCTGCGTTGCGCGAGAAACTGGCACAGTCGTGAGCGATCCAGCCTTGCGCAGTGAAGCTGCCTCCGTGCCTGCCACGTTGAGCTTGCCGCCGCTCGCGCTGTACGTCCACCTGCCCTGGTGCGTGCGCAAATGCCCGTATTGCGATTTCAATTCGCATGAAGCGCGCGGTGCGTTGCCGTTCGATGGCTATGTCGATGCATTGATCGCGGATCTCGACCAGGATTTGCCGCTGGTTTGGGGGCGCACGATCACCAGCGTGTTCTTCGGAGGTGGCACCCCCTCGCTGTTTCCACCGGAAGCGATCGATCGTTTCCTGCAAGCCGCATCATCGCGATTGCGCTTTGCCCCGAGCCTTGAGATCACTCTGGAAACCAATCCCGGCACTGCCGAGCATGGCCGCTTTGAACATTACCTCGCTGCCGGCGTGAATCGCCTGTCGTTCGGCGTGCAGAGTTTCGATGATGGCTGCCTGAAAAAACTGGGCCGCATCCACGACAGCGCGCAAGCCGAAATCGCGATCAAGCTTGCACAGGACGCGGGCTACTCCAACTTCAATATCGATTTGATGTACGCGCTGCCGGGACAAACACTGGCGATGGCCGAACACGACATCGAACGCGCATTCGCATTGCAGCCGACGCATCTGTCGCATTACCAACTGACGCTGGAGCCGAACACGGTGTTTGCTGCGAAGCCGCCCAGTGGCATTCCCGACGAAGATAGCGCGTGGGATATCCAGGAACATTGTCAGCGTTTGATCGCCGCCGCCGGCTTCGATCACTACGAAGTATCGGCGTATGCGAAGCCCAGTCTGGAGTCCGCGCACAACCGCAACTACTGGCTGTTTGGCGACTATCTCGGCATCGGCGCCGGTGCGCACGCGAAAATCACGCTGCCTGCGCAGGAGGGCATCCTGCGTCGCTGGAAGCTCAAACATCCAACCGCCTACATGACGAGTGCCGTAAGCGATGCGCGCATCGGCGGCGATGAATGGCTGGATGCATCGCGCCGTCCATTCGACTTCATGCTCAATGCGTTGCGGCTCACCGACGGATTCGCGCTGTCGTTGTTCGAGGCACGCACCGGATTGCACCGTTCTGTCATCGCCGATGAATTGCAGACGGCGATTTCGCGCGGATGGATCGTCATCGAGGGTGATCATGTGCGGCCCACCGAGCTCGGCCAGCGCTTCAGCAATGACGTGATCGGATTGTTTTTGCATTGAGCTTCGGTGTCGCGCGATTGCATCGCCCGGAACACCGCATACTTGGCGCATGCTCGACTCCATCCACGTCACCTGCCCGTTCTGTGGCGAGCGCTTCGAGGCGCTGGTCGATGCTTCGGGCGGCGAGTCCGAATACGTCGAGGATTGCCCGGTCTGCTGCCGGCCAATCACCTTGCATCTTTCCGTTGACGAAGACGGCAATCCCGACGGACTCGACGCCTCGCGCGACGATTGAGGTCGCGCCCGCTCGGCCCATCGCGTAAACTGCGCACGCCCTGAGTGTTCGGGAAGCCGGTGCGAAAGAGTTGAGCGATCGCTGCTGATCGCCGAAACCAACAAGCAGTCTTCGATGACTGCGCTTTCAATTCCGGCACTGCCCCCGCAACGGTAAGTCAGTCAAACCCTCCATTACGCCACTGCGCAAGCGGGAAGGCGGAGGTCGGATGCCCATCCAATGGCATCGCTGGCGAGTCCGGAGACCGGCTCAAGGCCTAACTGGCGCGTTGCGGTGGGCAATGCTGCGAGGTTCACGCTTGCCGTGCGCTTCGTTTTTTCGTGCCCTCCGTTCGCGCTACCCACGGGGTTGCGTCTTCGGAGTGTCCACATGTTCGCCTTGCAGAAAAACCTTGCTACAAACCATCGCCGCATCCTTGCCGGGATGATCGCTGCACTCGCACCACTGGCTGCCGCGCATGCCCAGTCGATCTTCGATGAACCCAATGTCGTCGTGACTGGCGTGCGCCATGCACAGACGGTGGACGCGTCATTGGCATCGGTCACCATCATCACCCGCCAAGACATCGAGAAGAGTCCCGCCGTCGACATGATCTCGCTGCTCGCGCAGCAGGCCGGCGTGGACGTCTCGCGCACTGGCGGCGCCGGCCAGTCCAGCACCGTGTTCCTGCGCGGCGCCAACTCCAACCAGACCTTGGTGCTGATCGACGGCATCCGCGTCGCCGCGAGCACCAATAGTGTGTTCGACTTCGCCAACCTGCCACTCGACCAGATCGACCGTATCGAGATCGTGCGCGGCCCGCGCGCGGCGTTCTGGGGTTCTGATGCGATCGGCGGCGTGATCCAGATATTTACCCGCAAGGCACGTGGTTTCTCCGTCAGTGCCAATGTCGGCAGCTACCAGCAGCGCGGCGGTGAGGTCGCGTTCGGCACGCCGGGGGATGACGATAGCTATCTCGGTGTGAGCTTCGGTGTGGATCGCCAACATGGCTTCTCCGCGACCGACGCATACAACTTTTACGGCAATCCCGACGACGATGGCTACCGCAACCGCAACGCCAGCGTGCGCGGCAGCATCCCGCTCGGCACCCAGACGCTGGCGGTCACCGCGATCCATACCGACGGCGACGCGATGTTCGACGGCGGCCCACCCACCGGCTTCGACCCGTCACGCTCGTTCGCCCGAAACACCTCGGGCGGCGCGACCCTGTCTGGCCCGCTCGCTGCGCACTGGTCGCAATCGATGACCGTTGGCGGCGCCGACAACGACATCGAAACCCCGATTTACTTCAGCAAGACGTCCAGTCGCAGGTCGACTGTGGACTGGGTGAACACAGTGGAGGCGGGCGCGGACAGCAGCTTCACTTTCGGCGGCAACTGGCAGCGCGAAAGCGGCACTACGTTCAACGCCTTCAGCATCAACGCGGACGGCATCGATTACGCGCGCTCGACCAGCAACGCCGCCGGCTTCGCCGGCTACGACGGGAAGTTCGGCGCACAGCAAATTGAGCTGGCGCTGCGCCACGACCACAACAGTCAGTTCGGCGGCGCCACCACCGGCACCGCCGCGTGGGGCTGGCAGATCGATCCGGCGTGGCGGTTGCGCGCATCGTGGGGCCAGGGCTTCCGCGCGCCGAGCTTCGACGAGCTGTACTCACTGGGTTTCGGTGGCCTGTTCGCCGGCAATTCACTGCTGCAGCCGGAGCGCTCGCAGAGCGTCGAAGGCGGCCTCGAATTCAAACCTTCGGCGGAGCACGCCTTCACGTTGTCGGCATGGCGCACACGGGTGAGCGACCTGATCGTATTCGGCGGCCCGAACGATCCGACCTTCCAGGCGATCAACATCGCCCACGCCGATCTCGAGGGCATCGAACTGTCGTATCGCTATATCAGCGGGCCGTGGAGCGCCGGCACCGCGATCACCTTGCAGGATCCGCGCAACGCGGACACCGGTGACCAACTGCTGCGCCGCCCGCGCCGCAAGATCGCCGCCGACCTGCGCTACGACTTCAGCAACGGCTGGGATCTGTCGGTCGACGGACTGGCGGCATCGGTGCGTCAGGACTTCGACGGCCCACGCGGCGGCTACGGCCTGATCAATCTCGCTACCGGCTGGAGCTTCCATCCCGGCTGGCGTGCGCAGGTGCGCCTCAACAATTTGCTCGACAAGAACTACGAATTGGCCAGCGGCTACAACACCCCGGGTCGCAACGTGATGGTGACCCTGAACTGGAAGCCACAACCCTGACGGCAAAACGAGCGAACCCCCAATGATTGGGGGTTCGCTAGGCGCGAGGCGTGCTGTGGCATAGAATCGAACGCGTCTGCTTGGGGAAAAACGTGATGCATGTCACAAATTCTGCCCCGTCGTCGTCCGATCCAGGACACGCGACACTGTCGAGCCGCACGTTTCCGCGCCGCGTGCGCACGCTGCTCGAAGGCATTTTCGAGATCGTCACCGGCGAGATGGATCGTGGATTGAGCGCGACGCTTGACGGTCTGGAACAACAACTCTTCCGGCTCGCCGAGCAAGCCCGCAGCAACGATGTGCAACTGCACTGTCTGGAAGCCCTGGGTACAGTCAAGCGTGGACGCTTCGACCTGATGCCGCGTTATATCGCCGAACTGGAATCGGAGCTTGCCCGCGTACGCGAGGTCGTCGGTCCGGTCGGACGACCCGGCGACGGCATGACTTACAACGACATGAGTCTGGTGGCCGAAGCCGATATGGACGAGACCACCTTGTTGCACGAGATTTCCTCGCGCGCCGAGATGAAGGCGAGTCTGCCGATTTTCCTGCTCAGCCAGCGCTTCGGCGTGCTTGCAGCCAAACCGGCGCTGGATTCGGAATCGATGCCGGTCGGCCCGATTGCGTTGTGCCGTCATCTGCGTCGCGCAAGCCATTGTTTCGAACTCAGTCCCGAACATCGGCAGTTGCTGTTCCGTCAGTTCGACCGTCATCTGATGACCGAATATGCGCACCTCGTGGAGGCCGTGAACGCCTATCTGGTGAATCAGGGCGTACTCCCAAATCTTGCCTACCTCCCAGCTCGACTGAAAAACATTCCGCGTCGCGAAGACGCCCCGCCCGCGCTCGATGTCCCGGCACGCACGGGCTATCCCGGCGCGCCGTCACGAGCGATCCGGCCAGCCCAGCTTGCCAGTGCGCAAGAGTTTGCGGCGCATCTGGTTGCATTCACCGGCTGGCCCGGCGAATCGATCGGCGCGTCGGCGCAAGTGGCGAGCGCGAACGAAGACATCTACACCAACCTGCGCGAACTGCTGAAAAGCGCGCGGCCTCCGGCTACGGCGATGGTGCAAGAAGCGGGCGTTGGCGCTAGCGTTGGTGCCGGGCGCTATGGCGTGGCATCGCCGAACGACGTGCAATCGATACTGGGACTGCTGCAGAGGCGCCCGGCGGCGAAGGTATTGGTCAATGGCCAGCAGCGGCCGCAGTCGATCAACCACGTCAAACAGGATCTGCTCGCCCAATTGCGCCAACTCACCGGCAACGACGCGGCGCCGGCGCTCGCGAGCGAAGACACCGACACCATCGATCTGGTCGGCATGTTGTTCGACGAGATCATGAAAGACGTGCGTCCGACCAGTCCTGCCGCGAACCTGCTCAGCAAGCTGCAGGTGCCATTGCTGCGGGTGGCACTGCGCGACAAGGAGTTTTTCAGCCAGCAACAGCATCCGGCGCGGCAAATGCTCGATGCGGTGGCCGAAACCGGAGCGTACTGGTCCGGCGAGGATGCCGGCGATCGCGAATTGATGGGCAATGTGGAAAAACTGGTCGAACGCATCAGCCAGGAATTCGACGGCGATATCCAACTGTTCAACACCTTGTTGTCGGATCTGGCGAGCCAGACCCAGGCAGTGATGCGTCGCGCCGAAGTGGCCGAACGCCGCCACGTTGAAGCCGCGCGCGGCAAGGAAAAACTGGCGATCGCGCAGGCGCATGCGGCGCGCATCATGACCGAGATCACCAACGCGCATCCGGTTCCGAAATTCACCCGCGCGCTGCTCAATCAGGCCTGGAGCGATGTGCTGGCGTTGACCGCATTGCGGCATGGCGAGGACTCCGAGGAATGGCGTCGACAAGTCGAAGTGGCTACGCAGATTGCGGCGACCGCGTCGGTGTCCGCTGCGACGAGTGGAGAACCGAGCGCAGCCGCCGATGCGCAGAAGAGTGCCGAACTGAGCCAGCACGTCGAACAATCGCTGATGCAGGTGGGCTATCACGCCGACGAGGCCTTGGCGATCAGCCAGCGCCTGAGTGTCAGCCACGACGACTCCGACGATACGGCCAGCCGCACCGAACTTGCTATGAAGGTCAAGGCGCGCGCGCGGCTCGGTGAGCACGCCGTCACCAAACCCAGCGGCATCCATTTGCCGCCGCTGGACGCCAACGAAGAGGAATGTCTTGAGCGCATCCGCGCATTGCCGTTCGGCACCTGGATGGAGTTTGTCACCAACCAGCAAGGCGATTGCGTCCGCAGACGGCTGTCGTGGTTCAGTCCGACCAGCGGGCATTGCCTGTTCATCAACCATCGTGGCCAGCGCGTGGGCGATTACACCTTGGACACGCTGGCGCGGGCGATGGCTAAGGATCAAGTACGCGTCGTCGAAAGGAAGAAGGATTCGCTGCTCGATCGCGCATTGCATAGCGTGATGAATCTGCTGCGTGGCGAAACGCCTGTGCAGCAAGAATCGGATGCGGGCGCATGAACGACAATCGCCGCAAGCATCGTCGCAATCCCGATCACATGGTCGGCGTTCTCGATGTGATGACCGAAGCGCTGGTCGGGCGCATCGGCAACCTCTCGGAAACCGGAATGCTGATCCAGGCCGACCAGCCATTGGTGGACGACGGCATCTACCAGTTCCGCTTCGCCCTGCACGATATCGACGGTTCACGGCACGCGTTCGAAGTCGGTGCCCACCATTTGTGGTCAGAAGCGGCCTCTTCGCCCGATCAATCCTGGGTCGGCTTCCGCTTCATCGACATCTCGCCGGACGACGCACAACGCCTTCGCGAATGGGTACTCGCCGATGGTCATCCCGATTACGACGTGTACTCCTCGGTCACGTAGCGACCTTTTCCCACGCGTTATTCCAACGCGCAACTGATCCGCGTCTGCGCGCCGCGCCGCGATGCGGCACAATCGCATGGCCGAATCGCGGCAATGCCGAAAGCGATCACGCCATGCATACCACCGCCTACGAAGAACACATCGCGACGATGCGCGCGCGCGTGGATATCGCGCTTCAACGTTCCGGGCATGACCATGTACTCATCGCTGCGGGCGTACAGAAAATGCGTTTCCTCGACGACATGCCTTATCCGTTCAAGGTCAATCCGCAATTCAAGGCATGGGTGCCGCTGCTGCATCATCCGGATTGCTGGATTTCATATACGCCGGGTAACACGCCGGTGCTGGTGTACGTGCAGCCGGACGACTACTGGCATCTGCCGCCGGCGCCACCGTCGGGATACTGGTCGCATTCATTCGACGTGCGGGTCGTGCATTCCGCTGAAGAAGTGGCGCAGCATTTCCCGACATCCGGACGCGCCGCCATCCTCGGCGAAGCCGATGCCGCACTGCCCGGTTTCGTGCCGAACAATCCGCAGGCGCTGCTCGATTACCTCCACTTCCATCGCGCCTACAAGACCCACTACGAACTCGCGATGATGCGCGTCGCCCAGCGCACTGCCGTGCATGGTCATCTTGCCGCGCGCCAGAAATTTCACGACGGTGGCTCCGAACTCGACATCCATCGCGCTTATCTGGCCGCGACCGGACACAATGACCTCGATCTGCCTTACGGCAACATCGTCGGCCTAAACCAACACGGCGCGACCTTGCACTATCAATACCAGCAGGCGAAACCACCGACCGAATCGCGTTCGCTGCTGATCGATGCGGGCGCCGAACATGCCGGCTACGCGTCCGACATCACCCGCACCTGGAGCAATGGCGATGCGGCATTCGCTGCGTTGGTCGATGGAGTCGACCGCGAACAGCAGGCACTCGCTGCGAAAGTGAAGCCTGGACAGGACTACCGCGAACTGCACCTCGAAGCGCACTTGCGCCTCGGCGGTGTGCTGCACGATCTGGGCATCGTGAAAATGGATCCCGGTACGATGCTCGAAACCGGCGTGACCTCGATATTTTTTCCGCACGGCCTCGGCCACCCGATCGGATTGCAGGTGCACGATGTCGCCGGCTTCATGGCGTCCGATTCCGGCGGAACGATTGCGAAACCAGACGGCCATCCGTTCCTGCGCATGACGCGCACACTGGAACGCGACATGGTCGTCACTATCGAACCCGGCATCTATTTCATCGACATGCTGCTGGAGAAATTGAAGTCAGGCCCGCATGCGAATGTAGTGGACTGGGCAGCGGTCGATCATTTGCGGAAGTTCGGTGGCGTACGCATCGAGGACGAGGTGCATTGCACCGACGCCGCGGCGGAGAATATGACGAGGGAGGCGTTTGCGGCGGCGGTGTGATTTCACTCCATCACGATCCCGCTCACCCTCCACGCCGGGAACTCATCTCCAGCTCCCGGCTCATCGATCCAGCCGCACGCCAGCAAACCATCGTCGCTGCCGGCCTCGCACAGATACACCGCAATCGCGCCGCGTGGTTGTGTGGTTTCGACAAGAACCCAACCGTCCGGCAGCACGCGACGCGCACGAACGTAGTCAGCATCGAGGTACGAGGACGCATTCGCTTCGAGGATCTCGCGACTAGCCGACGATACCAGACCTTTCACAGTCGCAATCTCGGCATCGAGCATCGGCGCATGCGTCGGCCGCACGAAGCACAATCCGTGTTGTTCCAGACGCGCGGCAACATGTTCTGGTACCGCATACGCCCACGGCCTGCGCACGACGTGGTCGCCAACAAAATTTCCGTAGTACGGCACGCGCACCTTGATCGGATTTCCATCGAGCGAGTAAGGTTCGCGCGTGAGAATGTCGGCCTCGACGTCTGGAAATGCCTCAAGTCGGTAGCGCACCGCGATCTCGGCGGGCGGCAACTCAAAGGCATCAAGCAACGCCACAATTTCTTTACCATGCGCAGACACATACGCGAGCGATTCGCGCAAGAATGCGTACGTCACGCGCACGCGTTCTTCATAGTTGATGTACGAATACGCTTCCAGCAACAGATCGAGACGATTCACGAGGCCGCGGTAGTTGCTGCCGAATCGCGGATGGTGCGTGTAGGTGAGCCAGCCCATGCCGTGGCCACCTTCGTCGCGCATGAAATTTCCGTACCAGAAACTGTCCAAGCCGTCGTTGTCTTTCACCGCCGCGCTGACTGCCGGCATCATCCGCGAACGCATGAAGTCGATCGGCTCGCGACGGCCGCTTTCGATCGTGTGCGGTACGTCGTAAGTCATCGCAAAACGGTGGATGGAACCATTCGTCGCATGGCAGTCGATCGTCAGATGCGGATTCCACGGTTGGCAGACGCGCGACTGCAGCAGTCGCATCTCGCTCGCGTCCTGGCGCATGTAGTCGCGGTTGAGGTTGACGCCTGCCGCGTTGACGCGCGTGCCGACGCCACTGGCCGGGCCGAGTTGTCCGGTGAGATGTGCGATGTCGAGCTTGCGGTGTTGCGGATCGATGCGGTCGTTGCCGTCAGGATTGAACAGCGGAGCAATCACCAACGTGATGCGCTTCAGTACATCTCCATGCATTCCATCCAGAATATTCCGCACCAGCATCAGACCGGCTTCCTTGCCCTCGACTTCGCCGGCATGGATGCCGCAGATGATCAGCACCACCGGAAGTTTCGCCGCGTGTGCAGCCTCAGGCGTGAAATGATCATGCGCCGACAGCACCAGCAACGGCAACACGCGGCCTTCCGGCGTCGTACCGAAATCGGTGATGTGCAGGCGCGGATCGTCGCGGGCAGCGAGCGCGGCGATGAACGCCATCACGTCGGCATGGCGAGAGGTTTCGGTGTAATCGCTGTGCTCGGCGCGGGTCAGCGGTTGCTTTGTGGTCATGTGTTTCCTTGCTTCGCGCATGCGATATGCAATCGTTTAACGAGGGCCCTGGCGCTTTCCGTGACGGTTCGACAGGCTCGCCACGAACGCAAAGCTCAACCATCACGAATGAAGAATTGGACCGACAAAAGTTAACGATCCGCGAGCAGCGCCTCGATGGCATCGATCTCTTTCGGCACGCCGTCGCTCAACACCTCGTGTCCGGTTTTGGTAATCAACACATCGTCCTCGATGCGCACGCCGATGCCCTGCCATTTCACGGCGACGCCCTTGCTGCCGGGTGCGATGTACAGGCCGGGTTCGATGGTGAACACCATGCCCGCCTCGAGTTCGCGGAACACGCCGTCGATGCGGTATTCGCCAACATCGTGCACGTCCAGGCCCAACCAATGCCCGGTCTTGTGCATGTAGTAGCGCTTGTAATCGCCGCTTTCGAGATTCTTTTCCAGCGTGCCCTTGAGCAGGCCGAGTTTCAGCAAGCCTTCGGTGAGTGTCGCGACTGCCGCGTCGTGGCCTGCAATCCAGGTACTGCCGGTGCGTGCGAGATTCATCGCGGCGTGTTGCGCGTCGAGCACCAATTGGTAGATCGCACGTTGTTCCTTAGAATAGCGGCCGTTGACCGGAAACGTGCGGGTGATGTCGGATGCGTAGTTGCGGTATTCGGCGCCGGCATCGATCAGCAGCAGGTCGCCATCGCGCAATGGCGACTTGTTCGCTATGTAATGCAGCACGCACGCGTTCTTGCCGCCGCCGACGATCGATTCGTAGGCCGATACGGCATCGTTGCTGCGGAAATGGTGCAGGATCGTCGCCTCGACTTCGTACTCGTGCATGCCCGAACGCGCGGCGCGCATTGCGGCGATATGTCCGCCTGCGGCGATCTGTGCGGCGCGCTTCATCAAGCGGATTTCGTCGCGGCTCTTGAACAGGCGCAACTCGTGCAGGTAATGACCTAGTTCGAGGAATTCGTGCGGCGGCTGCGCGCCTTGCTTGACCTGCGCGCGCACGCGGTTGACCCAACCGATCAGTTTCAGGTCGAACTCGGTGTCGCGGCCAAAGTGGTAATAGACGCGCGTGCGGCCTTCGAGCAGCCCAGGCAGGATGTCGTCGAGGTCGGCGATCGGATACGCATCGTCGAATCCGAATGTGCTCACCGCTCCTTCGGTGCCGGCGCGCGGGCCGTCCCATGCTTCGCGCGCGGGATCGCGTTCGCGGCAGAACAGCAGCGTCTCGCCATGCGCGCGGCCGGGCACCAGCACGAGAACCGCTTCGGGTTCGTCGAATCCGCTCAGGTACCAGAAATCGCTGTCCTGCCGATAGCCGTAGTGCGTGTCGTTGCTGCGGATGCGCGGCGGCGCGCTGGGCAAGATCAGGATCGCGTCGTCGCCGGCCATGCGCATGAGCTGCTTGCGGCGCCGTGCGTACTCGTTGTTCGGTGTCGCGGTCAGTTGATTCATCGTGCGCGGTTCGATTCTGGTTGATGACGATGGAGCATTCGCGCGCCGCGATGCACCGCGATGGCTGGCGCGTCCGCCGATATCCATCAGTGCAGCCGCCGCTGGCGATGCGCGCCAAGAACGCAGTCGCCGTGCACCAGCAGTGCGGCGACGCGCACGTATTCGACGATCTCGATCAGTGCGTCTTCGTCGGAATCGACGGCGGCGTTTTCGTAGGCCAGGTTCGACGCAGCGATTCGACCCATGTCGTGCAACGCTTCGCTGGCCTCGTCGGACAATGCGTCCGCAGCTGGCGCGGCCAAGCCGAAGCCTCCGAGGAATCCGCTGCACCACGCGACCAGTGCGTCGGCGCGCTCGGCCAGCAGCGCATCGTCTTCGGGCAGCAAGAGCTGGAAATCGAAATCCTGCGCGGCGAACTGCGCGACGGTCGCTGCGTGCAATTGATCAAGAGCGCCACCGGACACTGGCGTGCGCTCGACATCCAGCGCCAATTGCTGCATCCAGTCGTCCGCGTTGCTTTTGCCACCGCCGGAAAGATAGCCACACAGCGAGCCATGCAGTTCGGATGGATCGATCGCGACGCCAGCCGCATGCAGCGCATCGGCGAGCGCGGTGCTATCCGGCAACGTGCTAATGGCCGGATCGGGAGTGCCGACGTGTTTCATGGTTTGATTGTAGCAGCGCTGTCATGGCACCTACGCAGCACGCGTGTTGAGTCTGGATAGTGTGCCGCCTACACTCGGTCTTCTGCGGAAGGGGCCACGGAATCGTGCGATTGCAGCAGCCAGGAACCTCGCGGCGTTCGCGCGATTACATCAGCCGCAGCTTGTGGCATGCGTTCGTGTGCGGGATGGCATTGTTGTTTGCGCGTGCAGCGCTCGCGGATGTCCGCGATTTTCGTTTCCAGCACGTCACCGGTCCGCATGGACTCGCGCAGAACACTGTCAGCGCGCTGTTGCAGGATCGCGATGGCTACATCTGGGTCGGCACGCAGGGTGGGTTGCATCGCTACGACGGCCAGGACTATCGATTGTTCGAGCAGACATCCGGCGATCCGGCCAGCCTGCCGGACAACTTCGTCACTGCGCTGGCCGAAGGCGATCCCGGAACGCTGTGGGTCGGCACCAACAGCGCCTATGTCGCCGAACTCGAGCTGGCGAGCGGAAAATTCCGTCGTATGTTGCCGCCCGACCTGGATCATCCTGGCGAGCCCGGCAAGCGCGTACTGGCGTTGTATTACCAGCCAGGACATGGGTTGTGGATAGCGACCGACGGCGGCATCGATCTGCTCGATCCGGCATCGGGACAACGGCGCAGCGTGCTTCGGCAGCGGGGTTCGGCGCCGATCCAGGCCGTGTTCGGTTTTGCGACCGACGCCGCCGGACGTTTGTGGGCCACGCTGCCGAGCGGACTGTACCGGATCGATCCAGTCACGTTGGCGACGCAGCAAGTATCGAACCTGCCCGGCATCGCCGACGTCCTGCGCGATCGTCGTGGCCGCATGTGGGTCTCGATGGATGGCTTGTACCGGCTCGATCCGGACTCCGGCAAATTCCGGCGCAGCAGTCTGAATACACCCGTCGGAAACAGCGCCGAATGGCCGCGGCGGATTGTCGAGGACGCCCAGGGGCGGCTGTGGATGTCAACTTCGCGCAGCGGTCTGCGCCGTTACGATCCGGATACCGGCGCAAGCATAGCGGTGCATCAGAATCCTGAGCAAGTCGATACCCTGCCCGAGGACGAAGTAAATGCATTGATGGTCGATCGTTCCGGCTTGCTGTGGGTTGGCACCTGGACTGCCGGTTTGGTATCGACCGACCCACGCGGCGCACGCTTCACCTTCATTTCCGATCCGGATGCGGTCGGCAACACGCATTACACCAACAGCGTGCGTTCGCTGTATCAATCGCCGGACGGCGCGTTGTGGATTGGCACGGATGGCGATGGTCTGAAACGTTACGATCTGGCGGCCGACAAGTTCACGAGCTATACCGCACAGCTAAGAGCGGTGATCCCGCCCGATCGGGCCACAGAAGACATCAAGGTGCTGGCGGTGCGGCCGGCAGCCGATGGAGCGCTATGGCTGGGCACCAATCTGGGCCTGTACTGGCTCGATCCCGCGCATTTGCGGGCACGCGCACAAGCTCTGCTGGTGGGCGCGACTCCCGCGATGCAAGCGCCCAGCGTGCGCTCGCTGGCCAATGCGGCCGATGGCGGGCTGTGGGTCGGCACCCAGATCCACGGTCTGATCAAACTCGATGCGTCCGGCCATCAGACATTGCAGATCGATGCCAGTGACAATAATGGCCTGAGCAATGCGATGGTCAACAGCCTGTACGAGGACAGCCGCAATGGCGTGTTGTGGATCGGCACCATGGACGGACTCGATCGCCTGCAGATAGCGAGCGGCAAGTTGCGCTATTACCTCAACAATCCACACGATCCCGGCACCTTGTCGGGCAACCGGGTACGTGCGATCGTCGCCACCCGTGATGGCAGCCTCTGGGTCGGCACCCATTCCGGCCTCAATCGCTTGCAACCGAACGCCAGCGGCGGCGTGCGCATTACGCGTTATCCCATCGGCATCGATGCCGATCATCCGAGCACGATCTACGGAATCCTCGAGGATGCGAGCGGGCGGCTGTGGTTGAGCGGGAATGACGGACTGCTGAGGCTCGATCCGGCCAGCAGAGCGGTGCGCCGATTCACCCTAGGCGATGGCCTGCAGCATCTGGAGTTCAATGGCGGCGCGTATCTTGCGCTGGCCGACGGCAGGCTCGCATTCGGCGGCATCCGCGGCCTGAACCTGTTCGATCCCTCCACGATCGTCAACAGCCGCTTCGCTCCACCGGTGGTGTTGACCAGTGCGCGCATCGGATCCGACCCCGCCGACCGCGCCGCATCCGCTGCGCCCACGCAATTGCGGTTCAGTCAACGCGACAGCGTGCTGCGGATGCGTTTCAGCGCGCTCGATTATGCCGACCCCTCCGGCATCCTCTACCGCTACCGGCTGGAAGGTTTCGACAAGGACTGGATCGACGCCGATCACCGTCCGGATGCGACATATACCAACCTGGACGCGGGCGACTACATCTTTCGTGCGCAGGCGACCAATCGCGATGGCGTATGGAGTGGCAACGAATTGCGGATTCCGATCACAGTGGAGCCGCCTTGGTGGAACAGCCTCTGGGCGGGAATGGCCTATGTATTGCTGGCGCTGCTCGCATGCATGATTGGCTGGCGCATCCTGCAGTTGCGGCGGCAGCGGGAGGCTGCGTTCAACCGCGCGCTCATGCAGCGCGAACAACAACTCAAAATGGCGCTGTGGGGATCGGGCGACGATTTCTGGGATCTGGACCTTTCGTCGCAGACATTGCGCAGAGCGAACGCGGCCGGTAAAGGCGAGCAATCCGCAAGCGCACCGATGACTGTCGCGGAATGGCGCAATAGCGTGCTGCATCCCGACGATGTGGAGATCGTCGAGGAACGGCTGCGACAGCATGTGCAAGGCCTGACCGAGCACTTCGAGAGCCAGCATCGCATCCGCCATCCACGCACCGGCGCATGGATCACGGTGCTCGCGCGCGGCAAAGTGGTAGAACGCGATGTGGAAGGCAGTCCGGTGCGCTTGGCCGGCACTGCGCGCGATGTATCGCTAAGCCAGCGCAACGAACGCGAGCGGCTGATCGCAGGCGAAGTGCTGCACAGCATGACCGAGGCGGTCAGCGTCGTGGGTCTCGACTTTCGGTTCGTGTCGGTGAATCGCGCGTTCACCCAGATCACGGGCTACAGCGAGGTAGAAGTCATTGGCCAATCGTCCATGTTGCTGGACAGTTCGCAGCATGCGCCGGAGTTCTATCGCGAAATGCGCGAGACGATGGTGCTCACCGGACGCTGGTCGGGCGAAATGTGGCAGCGGCGCAAGGACGGTGAGGAATTCCTGTGCGCGATCGAAGCCGTTGAAGTGCTGGAGCCGAGCGGCCAGCGCGGGCATTTCGTGGTCGTGCTCAACGACATCACCGAGCGCAAGCGCGCCGAACAGGAACTGCGTTATCTGGCCAATTTCGACACACTCACCGGTTTGCCGAACCGTGCATTGCTGTCCGAGCGCCTGGCGCGTGCAATCGTGCGGGCGCGCCGCCACGACACGATGGTCGCGGTGCTGTTCCTGGATCTGGACCGCTTCAAGGAGATCAACGATTCGCTCGGTCACGCCGTCGGCGATCGCATCCTCAAGGCAGTTGCTTCGCGCCTGCAGGCGAACACCAATCCGACCGATACCGTATCGCGACTGGGTGGCGATGAGTTCACCGTGGTGGTCGAGGACATCGCTTCGGATGAAGTTGCGTTCCAGGTCGCGCGCAATATCCTGGCCGCGTTTGTGCGCCCATTGGTAGTGGACGAACGCAGCGAGATCAGCATCACGCCTTCGATCGGCATCAGCATCTATCCGGCGCACGGTCTTGCACCGACCGATCTGCTCAAGCACGCCGATACCGCGATGTACCAGGCCAAGGCGATGGGCCGCAATACCTATCTTGTCTATACCGAGGCGATGGAAACCCAGGCCCGCCAGCGCGCGAACGTCACCGCTGCGTTGCGCCGCGCCGTGGATCGCAACGAATTCCAGTTGCTGTACCAACCGCGACTCTCGTTGACGCGCGGCCGCATCAATGGCGTTGAAGCGTTATTACGCTGGCACAGCGAAGAACTCGGCGAGATGATGCCCGGCGAATTCATCCCGATCGCCGAGGAAACCGGGATGATCCTGAGCATCGGCGAATGGGCGATGCGTGAGGCCTGTCGCACGCTGGCGCAATGGCAACACGAAGGCCTGGCCGATGTCGCAATCGCGGTAAACGTTTCGGTGCTGCAGCTTTTGCGCGGCAATCTGCCGGAACTCATCACCAGCATCCTCGCCGAAACCGGCGCGCCGGCCGCGCGCCTGGAACTCGAACTCACCGAGACGATGGTGATGTCGAACGCTGCCGAGACTCGCAGCATTCTCGACCAGTTGCGCGCGCTCGGACTGTCGCTGGCGATCGACGATTTCGGCACCGGTTATTCCTCACTGGTGTATCTCAAGCAATTGCCGATCGACATGCTCAAGATCGACAAGGCATTCATCGCCGATCTCACCCAGAATCCGGATGATGAAGCGATCACGACCACGATCATCACCATGGCGCATTCGCTGGGGCTGACCGTGATCGCCGAAGGTGTGGAGTCGCAACAGCAGCTGGATTTCTTGCGCGAGCACGGTTGCGACGAGATCCAGGGGTTCTGGTTGTCGCAGCCGCTGAGTGAACAGCACTGCCGCAGTTTCATCACGAGTTGGCATCAGACCACTCGCGTCGCGATCGAGACGCCGATCGCTCCTGCGTATTGACCGCTCCGCAACGCACGCCTATCGTGGGCAACGCATGAGCGCCAATGATTCCGTCCAGCAGTTGCACGATCTCGCCGCACGCATCGAGCTGTTGGCCGATCTGTGCCGTGCGTTGTCCGAGGAAAATCGCTCGCTGCGGCAAAACCAGGATCAGCTGATCGGTGAGCGCGCGCAATTGCTGACCAAAAACGAACAGGCGCGATCGCGCGTGGAAGCGATGATCCACCGTCTCAAGTCCATGGAGCACAACGCATGAGCGAGCCGGTGAGCGTCCGCATCCTCGATCGCGATTATCTGATCGCGTGCGAACCCGACGAGCGCGAAGGTCTGGTGTCCGCTGCTCTCCTCCTCGACGGCCGCATGCGTGACATCCGCGGCGGCAACCGCATGGCGGCGATCGACCGCATCGCGGTGATGGCGGCGTTGAATCTTGCGCACGAACTGTTGCAGAGCAGGCATGCGTCGGACCATCGCGACCAGCAGATTACACGCGCACTGGCCGACCTCAATCGCAAGCTCGATACACTTCTTGTCGACGCGCCGCTGCGTGGACGCGAGCGCGTTTAACTCCGGCATCACGCGACGCGGATATACTGCACATGCGTCCTCTGCCGTGTGCGACAGCCAGCGTCTACATTTGCCTTGACCCATAATGCGACCCCGGAAGCTGGCGATGAAGCGGTGCGCAAGTCCGCCACGAGCGGAAAGCCTGATGTTTCAAAACCCGCCTCCACCTGATCCCTTGGGATCAAGGTCGTTGCGCTGGCATCGTCATGGTGGAGGTCGCTTTTCTCCAGCTTTGATTCCGCGACACAAGACGCTTGCGTTAGCGGCGTCGCATGATTGCGGGTCGCTTTGCTTGCTCGCATCATTCGATGACTGACGCTCAGCACACCTTGCGCGACACCTTGCGCGAACGCCGCTTGGCAATCCCGGCGGCAGCGCGCATGGCGGCCGCTGAAGCGGTCGCGCAACATTTACTGCAACTTCCTGCATTGAAAAAAGCGAATACCGTCGCCGGATATTGGGCGATCGGCGGTGAGTTGCCACTGCATAGTCTGATGACCGGACTGACCGCACGCACGCGCTATTGCTTACCGATGCTGCAACCTGACCGCACCCTGCGCTTCGCGCCATGGCGTACCGGCGATGCGATCGTCGCCAACCGTTACGGCATTCCAGAACCTGCGAATGCAGTGGAGATGCTCAACCCGAATGTGCTCAATGTCGTGCTACTGCCACTGCTGGGGTTCACCCGCAATGGCGATCGCGTCGGCACCGGCGGCGGCTGGTACGACCGCAGTTTCGCGTTCCGCCGCACGACAGCCGCTCCGCCATTGCTGATCGGCACCGGATTCGCGTGTCAACAGATCGATGACCATGTCCCGCACGAATGGGATGTGCCGCTCGATGCGGTTGTCACCGAGCGTGAACTCCTGCTGTGTCCGCGCTAGCATCGCACTGTCGCGCAGGTAATGCGCAGGCCACGAGGAGCCGCGCTGCATGAAATACTGGCTGGTCAAATCCGAGCCCGACGAATTCTCGATCGATGCGCTGCAACGCGTCGGTGTCGAACCGTGGAGCGGTGTGCGCAATTACCAGGCACGCAACTACCTGCGCCAGATGAAAGTCGGCGACGGCGTGCTGTTCTATCACTCTAGCTGTCCCGAACCCGGAGTGGTCGGTGTCGCGAAAGTCGCGGTGGCGGCGTTTCCCGATCCGACCCAGTTCGATTCGCGCAGCGATTATCACGATCCGAAAAGCACTCCGGAAGATCCGCGCTGGTTCGCGGTCGACGTCGCCTTCGTGCGCAAACTCAAACGCACGATCACGCTGGACGAACTCCGCGATCACGCCGATGCGCTTGGCGACTTCGTGCTGATACGCCGCGGCAACCGCTTGTCCGTCCTGCCGGTGACCGCCGCGCAATGGAAAACCATCCTCGCCCTCGAATGACACGATCCGGATTGCCATGAGCAGAGACGAACAGAAGCGCCAATCCGCCGAAGCGGCTCTGCGCCTAGTGGAAGATGGATCCATCGTCGGCGTCGGTACAGGCACTACTGTCGCTTTTTTCATCAACGGACTGGCGCGACTCCGCGACCGCATCAAAGGGGCGGTGTCGAGTTCCGAACAAAGCACCCAGAAACTACGCGGCCATGGCATCAAGGTGTTCGATCTCAATGCGATCGATCAGCTGGAACTGTATGTGGACGGGGCCGACGAATGTGATCCGCAGCGCTGCCTGATCAAGGGCGGCGGCGGCGCACTCACGCGCGAGAAGATTCTTGCGCAGGCCAGCAAACGCTTCGTCTGCATCGTCGATGCGGCCAAACAAGTCGATGTGCTGGGCGGTTTTCCGTTGCCGATCGAAGTGATCCCGATGGCACGCAGTTCGATCGCGCGCGAAATCAGCGAACTCGGTGGCCAGCCGGTGTGGCGGGAAGGGTTCGTCACAGACAACGGCAACTGGATCCTCGATGTGCACGGGATGCGCATTACCGATCCGGTCGATCTGGAGTGCACACTCAACCAGATTCCCGGCGTGGTCACCGTCGGGCTGTTTGCACGACGCCCCGCAGACATCGTGATTGTAGATGGAATACAGCGGGGCTGAGCGAGGTTGGATAAACACTTGGCAATGCCAGAGCTTAATAAAGTACAAAACGTCTCTCTCGACGGCAGGAGTTTTGCTTTTAAAAGACTCTGGCGCTGCCCTGTTGCATTCCGCTGCGCGGGCTACAAAGACAAACGCCTCCCCGATATGGGAAGGCGTTTGCGTTAAAAACCCTGGCGATGACCTGTTGCAGCCCGCTGCGCGGGCTACAAAGACAAACGCCTCCCCGATATGGGAAGGCGTTTGCGTTATAAAAACCCTGGCGATGACCTGTTGCAGCCCGCTGCGCGGGCT
>JBBQAN010000024.1:0-39647 GCA_038316385.1 Lysobacterales bacterium
CTGACGACGAGTGGCCTCGGACATCACCGTGTGGTCGATGACGGCGACGTGATCGACGCAGGCATCCGGTTCCTCGCCGGGGGAATCGTCGGCGACCGCGTGATTTCGTCGCCGAACCTGCCGTACGGGTTCGCCTGAGGCGTTTGCGGAGCGGCAGGATATCGCGCTATCGAGCAATCAAGATTCTCCCCATCAAGGCTAAGGTCGGGTGGGGAGGGTGTTCGCGCCGTGCGGCGGACGCGGCACAGGGGCCGTTGCGCAATGTTCTTTTACTCGGTGGGCGTCCCTGTCGACTGCGGCGATGCCCCGCCCGCAGCGGCATCGCCGCGCGAGCGGCGTTACAATCTCCGTTCAGCCTCACGATTGCGGATTCGCCATGAGCACAGTTGCCAAGCACATCGCCACTGACACGTCGGTCGAGGGCGCTCCGCTGCGCTTCGTCACCGCCGCCAGCCTGTTCGACGGCCACGACGCCGCGATCAACATCATGCGCCGCCTGATCCAGGCGCAGGGTGCCGAAGTCATCCACCTCGGCCACAACCGCTCGGTCGAAGACGTCGTGCGTGCAGCGCTGCAGGAAGACGCCGACGCGATCGCGCTGTCCTCGTACCAGGGCGGCCATGTCGAATACTTCAAGTACATGGTCGACATGCTCAAGGAACGCGGCGCCGGCCACATTCGTGTATTCGGCGGAGGTGGTGGCACGATCACGCCGGAGGAAATCCGCGAACTCCAGGCCTACGGTGTCGAGCGCATCTATCATCCGAACGACGGCATGCATCTGGGCCTCGTCGCGATGATTCAGGATGTCGTCGCACGTGCACGCACGGCTGCAGACGCGCGCGTGCTGCGCGATGCCGATGCGCACACGCTGCCACCCGCGCAAGTGAACATCGAAGATGAAATCGCCGTCGGTCACGCGCTGACTGCGATCGAGGAAGGCCGCCACGACGAGCATCAGCTCGATCGCCTGCGCAAGGAGTGGCACCTCGCCGGCAACAAGACGCCGGTCGTCGGCATCACCGGCACCGGCGGCGCCGGCAAGTCGTCCGTCGTCGATGAACTGCTGCTGCGCTTCCTGCACGCATTTCCGCAGATGCGTGTCGCCGTGCTCGCGGTCGATCCAACGCGTCGTCGTTCCGGCGGCGCTCTGCTCGGTGATCGCATCCGCATGAATTCGCTGCGCAGCCACCGCGTCTTCATGCGCTCGATGGCGACACGTCGCCAGCACGTCGCGACCAATGCGGTGCTCAAGGACTGCATCGCGTTCCTCAAAGGACAGGCCTACGACCTGGTCATCGTCGAGACCGCCGGCATCGGCCAAAGCGATTCGGAAATCGTCGACCTGGTCGACTTCCCGATGTACGTGATGACCAGCGACTACGGCGCTGCCAGCCAGCTCGAGAAGATCGACATGATCGACTTCGCCGAACTGATCGTGCTCAACAAATTCGACAAGCGTGGTGCCGAAGACGCACTGCGCGATGTGCGCAAGCAATGGAAGCGCAATCGCGTCGCGTTCCAATTGAAGGACGAGGACGTGCCGGTCTACCAGACCATCGCGAGCCAGTTCAACGATCCAGGCGTCACCTGGATGTTCACCAATCTGTGCCGATTGCTGCGCGAAAAATTGCACCTCAACGAGGCGAATCCGGCGTCTGAAGGAGCGATGTCTGCAGGAGCTGGCACTGCAGGAACGGCTTCTGCAGTTGCGGCTTCGGCCCATATTTCTGTGGGAGCGGCTTCAGCTGCGATGCTTTCCGCCGACAACCAACACAGCATCGCGGCTAAAGCCGCTCCCACAACATCCAGCAGGATTGACTGGACTCCCCACCTCGACACCTCGCTCAAGGAGCCCCGCGCCACCGTGCTGATCCCCGGCGCACGCGTGCGCTATCTCGCCGAGATTGCCGAACAGGGCCGCGGCATAAATGGTGCGATCGACAAGCAGGCCGAAGCCGCCGATCGTGCGCAGTCGTACTGGCAATCGTTACGCGATCTCGAGGACGCCGCGTTACCGAAGATGCTCGATCTCTATGGCGTCGACGAACTGCTCCTGCTTTCCGCCGCAGCATCGAAATTTCCTGCGTCTGGCGAGCGGCGCATCGGTGGGCCGGATCGGCGCAAGCAAAAGTTCAACTGGGAGCTGCGCCGCGACTCGGACGAGCGCACAAGCCACGCGCCGATGCAGCCACCGACCGTCGATCGCTCGCTGGTCACGCTGCGCCAACGCTACAACGATGCGATCCAGTCGCTCTCATCCGATTCCCTCAAGCTGCTGCGCGAATGGCCGCAGCGCCTGAAGTCGATCATCGACCCATACACCGAATACGAAGTGCGCGGCAAGGTGATCAAGGTCGAGAACTACCGCGAGTCGCTGTCGCACCAGAAGATCCCGAAGATCGCCGCGCCCACTTATAAAAGCTGGGGCGAGCTGCTCGTCTTCCTGCAGAAGGAAAACCTGCCCGGCTACTACCCGTACACTGGCGGCGTGTATCCGTATCGCCGTACCGGCGAAGATCCGATCCGCATGTTTGCGGGCGAAGGCACGCCCGAGCGTACCAATCGCCGCTTTCATTATCTGAGCGTTGGTCAACCCGCCGCGCGTCTGTCGACCGCATTCGATTCCGTCACGCTATACGGCGAAGATCCGGCGCCGCGCCCGGACATCTACGGCAAGATCGGCAACTCCGGCGTCAACGTGCCGACGCTCGACGACATGAAGAAGCTGTATTCGGGCTTCGATCTATGCGCACCGACGACGTCCGTCTCGATGACGATCAACGGGCCCGCGCCGATGATCCTCGCGATGTTCATGAACACCGCAATCGACCAGCAGATCGAGAAATATCTGCGTGAAGATCCCGCACGCTGGGCTGCGGCAGAAAAGCAGATCGCGAAATTGTTCGAAGGCCGCGCGCGTCCGCAGTACCTCGGCGAATTGCCGAAGACGAACAATGGTCTCGGTCTCGGCCTGCTCGGCATCAGCGGTGAACAAGTCGTCGACGCGGAGACCTATGCGGGCATCAAGGCGCATACGCTGATGACCGTGCGCGGCACCGTGCAGGCGGATATCCTGAAAGAGGACCAGGCGCAGAACACCTGCATCTTCAGCACCGAGTTCGCGCTTCGCATGATGGGCGACATCCAGCAGTACTTCGTCGACAAGAAGGTGCGCAACTTCTACTCGGTGTCGATCAGCGGATACCACATCGCAGAGGCCGGCGCGAACCCGATCTCGCAACTCGCGTTCACACTGTCGAACGGCTTCACCATCGTCGAGTACTACCTCGCGCGCGGCATGAGCATCGATGACTTCGCGCCGAACCTGTCGTTCTTCTTCTCCAACGGCATGGACCCCGAATACACCGTGATCGGCCGCGTCGCGCGGCGCATCTGGGCGCGCGCGATGCGCGAACGCTACGGCGCGAACGAACGCAGCCAGATGATGAAGTACCACATCCAGACCAGCGGCCGCTCACTGCACGCGCAGGAGATCCAGTTCAACGACATCCGCACCACGCTGCAGGCGTTGTACGCGCTGTTCGACAACTGCAACAGCTTGCACACCAACGCCTACGACGAAGCGATCACCACGCCGACCGAAGAGAGCGTGCGCCGCGCAGTCGCGATCCAGATGATCATCAACAAGGAACTCGGCCTCAATTTCTGTGAGAACCCGTGGCAGGGCAGCTTCATCGTCGACAAGCTCACCGACCTTGTCGAGGAAGCCGTCTACAAGGAGTTCGAGGCGATCAGCGAACGCGGCGGCGTGCTCGGCGCGATGGACACCATGTACCAGCGCGGCAAGATCCAGGAAGAGTCGATGTACTACGAGCACAAGAAGCACGACGGCTCGCTGCCACTGGTCGGCGTCAATACATTCCTGCCGAAGGAACATGCCGGCGAGATCGCCACGGAGATCGAACTCATCCGCAGCACCCCGGAAGAGAAGGACCAGCAGATCGAAAACGTGCAAGCGTGGCAGGCCTCACGCAATCGACTCGCGCCGGTTGGCGAGACAGATCACGCGCATGCCATCGAAGATGACAGCGGCACCACCGAACCACACGACGGCCACGGCCTCGGCTACCTGCAACAAACGGCGCGAGACAGGATGAATGTGTTCGAGGCGTTGATGGAGGCGGTTAAGACCCACAGCCTCGGCCAGATCAGCCACGCACTGTACGATGTTGGCGGCGAGTATCGCCGGAATATGTAGCTAACCCCGTTCGTGCTGCACCTGTCGACACATGACCGAATAATCAAATCCAAAATCGTTCGTGCTGAGCCTGTCGAAGCACTAACGCACTTATGGAGCGTCAATGGCCTTCAACATCCGGGAAATATTCAAGGCGCTGGCCGATGCCGAAGTGGATTACGTCGTTGTCGGTGGTTTCGCGGTGATCATGCATGGTCATCTGCGTGCGACGAGTGATCTCGATCTTGTCGTCGGCTTGCAGCCTGACAACTGCGCCAAGGCACTGAGTGCGCTTTCCGGAATAGGCCTGCGTCCGCGACTGCCCGTCGATTTGGCAGACTTTGCCAACCCGTCAATACGCGAAGACTGGGTGCAGAACCGCAACATGCTGGTGTTACAACTTTGGGATCCGACCAATCCCGAGCGGTCCGTAGATGTGTTCGTGCGCGAACCACTCGACTTTCGCGCGATGCTCACTGAAGCAGTGGATAAGGAACTCGACGGCGTGCCCATTCGCATTGCGTCGATTCGACACTTGATTCAGTTGAAGCAGATCGCGGGTCGGCCGCAGGATTTGTCCGACATTGAAGCGCTACGGATCGTTGCCGTCGAAACCGGCCAGGAAATCGTATGAGTTCATCCGACTCGTTGCGTTGCACGTACGACGATGCCCGCCGCAACACGCTGCTCCAAGGAATCGCGCTGGATACCCGAGCCAAAGTCGCATTCTTCGAAGAGATGGTGAGTTTTGCTTTGAAATTCGGAGCAATTGATCGACTGCGCGAGGGTCGCACCCTTAACAGCGCATCGAGCAGTGACTTGGAGCCGCACGACGGTTCGTGACACTTCGCCAAGATCATCCGACCGGTTGCGGATTGCACTGGGACGAGGTTGGCGGTCAGCAGCGCTAGCGGCAGCAATGTCACCAATAATGGAATCGTTCGACCCGGCCATGCCGCACACAGGCATCGTGTGCGGCGCCTAGCCGCTTAGTCTTTCAACACCGCTTTCTCGATGTCTTCCACGGGCGCGTTGGTGAATGTCTTCGCGACTTCCTTCACCATTCGGCACACGGTTTCCTTGTGCAGCTGCGGGCGCATCTGGCCCAGCGTTTGCGGGTCGGCCATCAGCACGAGGTGTTCGTATTCGTTTTTGAGTGCCGCTGCGTTGAGGCGGTGTGCCAGTTGCTTGGCAAAGGTTGCTTCGTCGGTCGCGTGTTCGGACGATTCCGGCGGTCGATGGCCGGCAGGGCCATCATCCAGCAAGTCCTTCGGCGTGATCACCTTCACTTGTTTCAGCGCGAACTTGTCGCCTTGACCTTCGCTATGAAAGAGACGTGCTTCGCCACCATCGGCGACCACGACCCATGTTCCCGGGACAATCTTGTGCATGCTGTGTTCCTTGTAAGAGGGCAGTTGGACTGGTTAGCCAGAGGCTGCGAGATGAAATGAATGAAATGAACAATTGAAAGCGGTTGAGATCGCCGAGCGAACTAGCAGTGATCGACTAGTACGAAAGGATCTTCGGACTTCAACCTCCAGCCTTCCCAAGCATCAGAGCACGTGCGCCCTGTACCCCGGCAAACGCGCGCCCTACGACACGCGATTGCGGAACAAGTGACAACAAGGATCGAGTCGATGGTTGGCTAAACAAGTTTCGATTCAAGCCAACGTCCGCACCTTCTTCTCGCGCTCCCATTGCCGGGTCTTGGCGGCCTTGATGAAGCCCCTGCTGTCGTCCGCGCTTACAACGCCGGCATCTTTCACGATGCCACCCGCTTTCAACACAGCCTGAGCGCCGCTGTCTGCGGCGATCGCCTTGAGATGACCGAATGCGTCGCGCACCCAGTCGACGGCGGCGGCTTCCTTGGCCAGCATCTTTCCGCCTTCGTCCGACAACACCAATGCGACGGCGTCGAACACCATCGACGGCGTGCCGGCGAGTTGGCCATCGGCGGCTAGCATTTTTCCGTCGCTCAGTTTGGCGCCGCCGATTTTTGGCGAAACGATCTTGACCGTAGCGCCTGCGGCTTCGGCCGCCTTGCGCAACGCCTTGATGGTGGCGGCGTCGGAGCCGTCATTCACCAGAATGCCGACGCTGCGGCCCTGCAATGTGTCCTTCATCTTGCCGATGATCTGCAGGGCAGGTGACTTGGGTCGATCCTGCGCCGGCACGGCGTGCGGAGCGGGCGGCGGCAGCTTGGTCATGCCCAAGCCATCGGCGACGCGCTGCGCAAGCTCCTCATCGATGTTGCGCAGGTTGGCGACCACCGCTTCGCGAATGTGCGGCGTTTCGACCTTCGACTGCTCAAACACAATCGCCGACGCGATGTGCGCCTGCTCGAACGCGGTCTGGCTGCGGTAAAACTGTCGCGGCTGGCTGTAGTGATCGGCGAAACTCTCGGGCCGAATGCGACCCTTCGCCGCATCATCGCCATCCTTCGCAGCAACCCGCTCGGCAAAACTGCGAAAGCCCTCAGGCGTGGCGCGCGCCGACTTCGGATCCAGCGAACTTGGCTCGTACGCAACACGGCCCTTGGGCTGCGTCATCTGCATATGGCCGTCGCGCTGCTGGTTGGCGAACGGGCACTTGGGCGCGTTGATTGGAATCTGGTGGAAGTTGGGCGAACCCAGCCGCGACAGCTGTGTGTCGAGGTAGGAAAACAGGCGCCCCGCGAGCAAAGGATCGTTGCTGAAGTCGATCCCCGGCACCACGTGCGACGGGCAAAACGCGACCTGCTCGGTCTCGGCGAAAAAGTTGTCGGGCCAGCGGTCGAGCACCATCTTGCCAATCACGGTCAGCGGCACGAGTTCTTCGGGGATGAGTTTGGTCGCGTCGAGATGATCGAACGGAAACCCTTCCGCCTCGGCCTGCGTAAACAACTGCACCGCCAGTTCCCATTCCGGAAAGTTACCGGCCTGGATTGCCTCGAACAAATCGCGGCGATGGAAGTCGTTGTCGGCGCACTGCAGCTTCACTGCCTCGTCCCAGATGGTCGATTGCAAGCCCAGCTTCGGCCGCCAGTGAAACTTGACGAACGTGCTGTCGCCCTTGGCGTTGATCAGCCGGAAGCTGTGGATGCCGAAGCCTTCCATCATCCGCAACGAGCGCGGCAGGCCGCGATCGCTCATCGCCCACAACACCGTGTGGAAGGATTCCGGCGTCAGCGAGACGAAGTCCCAAAACGTGTCGTGCGCGCTGCCGGCTTGCGGATAGCCGCGGTCGGGTTCCATCTTCACCGAGTGGACCAGGTCGGGAAACTTGATCGCGTCCTGGATAAAAAACACCGGGATGTTGTTGCCGACCAGATCCCAATTGCCTTGCTTGGTGTAGAACTTGACCGAGAAACCGCGCACGTCGCGCGGTGTGTCGACCGATCCGGCGCCGCCGGCAACGGTGGAGAAGCGCGTAAACAATGGCGTCTTTTGGCCCACACCGGTCAGGATGTTGGCGGTGGTGTACTGCTTCAGCGATTTGGTTAGCTGAAAATAGCCGTGCGCGCCGGAGCCGCGCGCGTGCACGATGCGCTCGGGGATGCGCTCGTGATCGAAGTGCGTGATCTTCTCGCGCAGGATGAAGTCTTCCAGCAACGTCGGCCCGCGCGGCGTGGCCTTCAGCGAGTTCTGGTTGTCCGATAGCGGCGTGCCCTGATTGGTGGTCAGCGTCGCGTGCTTGCCTTCGACCATCTGTTGCAGTTCGTCACCATTGCCGCGCTGGGTGGATGCCGAGGCCGGCTTCGATTTGCCCGCTTTTGCGGCAGGCTGCGCCGGGGCTTTGCTGGCGGGTGTGGATGTTGTGCTGGCGGGATTGGTGCTTGCGGGTTGCGATGGCTTCTTGCTCATGATGATGAACCTCCGTGTTGTGGACTTCCTACAGAGTACGCCCGTGCGTGTTACGCGACTGTGCGTGCGTGATTCGGGAGCAATGAGGCGCGCAGTACTCGTTCACAGCTCAATGCCGCAGCCTGCTCTGATCGGGAGCGCAAACCCGACGAGAACACTAGCCCGTGCAGCCTCGTTTGGAGCGGGTATCCTGGTCCTCAACAGGGGGCAAAATGACACAGCAGGCAGAGCAAACGGGCAGGGCATTCCGACGGTTCGGATACGGAGACACGCTGCCAACGTTTTTGCAGGCTACCTCGAACGAGATAGTTGGCCAGCTCGCTGCGCAGTCGTCGTTCGACGTCGATCAAGCGCAGATTTATGCGTGGCAAGGCACCGTCGAAACCCTACAACAAGCGCTCGCACCATTTGGATCTCGCGGGCATCTGTTTCTTGAGTTCGACATTCCCCGGATGGGCCGGCGAGTGGACGCGGTAATTGTGATCGATCACGTCGTGTTCGTTGTCGAGTTCAAGGTTGGTGCCACGCGGTTTCTGTCCGCCGATCTCGATCAAGTCGTGGACTACGCGCTCGATCTGAAGAACTTCCACGAGCCAAGCCATCACGCCCCACTAGTTCCTGTGCTGGTGGCGACCCACGCGCCGGCATGCGACGTATGTATCGCTACCGATACGGGTGCGGACGAGCTATATGCGCCTGTCCGGTGCAATCCAGATACGCTCGCGCACGCGTTTGAGCAGGCACTTGCTTTTGCCGACGGCGAGCCAATCGATCCGTATGAATGGGTAGCCGGTCGGTATCGTCCAACCCCGACAATCGTGGAGGCCGCATTAGCGCTGTACGCGCGGCATTCAGTTGTCGATATCTCACGAAGTGATGCGGCCAACCTAGGCGAGACATCTGGCTTTGTGGCCAAGGTGATTCAGCAGGCAAGAGATAGCAGTAGTAAGGCGGTTTGTTTTGTCACCGGCGTGCCCGGAGCGGGGAAGACCCTCGTCGGACTGGACGTCGCGACTCATAGCACTGATTCCGAGGCCGAGCTGCACGCGGTGTATCTCTCCGGCAACGGCCCATTGGTGATGGTGCTGCATGAAGCACTGGCACGGGACAAGGTACGGCGAGAGGCAGAAGCGGGGAAAAAGCTGAAGATCGGCGACGCTCGGCGGCAAGTAAAATCCTTCGTACAAGCGGTTCATCATTTCCGAGACCATGGGCTGGCCGATGATCGCCCGCCGCATGATCACGTCGCGATCTTCGATGAGGCGCAGCGGGCATGGAATCTGGAGCAGACCGCGTCTTTCATGAAGCGCAAACGCGGTTTATCCGGATTTGATCAGTCCGAGCCGGAGTTCTTGATTTCCTGTCTGGACCGCCATCCGGACTGGGCTGTAGTGGTTTGCCTTGTGGGGACTGGGCAAGAAATCAACCGAGGTGAGGCAGGAATTAGTGAGTGGCTCTCGTCGCTTAGCCGGCGCTTTCCCGATTGGCAGGTCTATGTGTCGCCCGAGCTTGATCAGCGCGATGCTGTAGTCGCACATGAGCTAGATGCTGCTCGACAACGCGGTAAGTTGCGTGAGTCGACGTCACTGCACCTGACCACTTCGGTGCGCTCGTTCCGGTCTGAAAGGCTATCGGAGTTCGTCAATCGATTGCTGGACTTGGACATCGATCAGGCACAAGCGATGCTGCCGGAGGTTAGCGCGCGGTTTCCGATCTGGCTTACGAGAGATTTGACCGCCGCCAAGGCATGGCTGCGACGTCGCGCGCGTGGGTCCGAACGCTATGGAATGGTTGTCTCATCGCAAGCACAACGGTTAAAACCACATGCGATTGACGTACGGGTACAAGTTGATCCCGTCCATTGGTTTCTTGCTGGGAAGGAAGATACGCGCTCGTCGTATTACCTAGAAGATGTCGCAACCGAATTCCAGGTGCAGGGATTGGAGCTCGATTGGACTTGTGTGGTTTGGGATGGCGACCTTCGCTACAACAGCGGGGCTTGGGATTACTTTGGATTTGTCGGCGATCGTTGGAATCGAGTTCTAAAAGACGAGCGGCGTCGGTATCTGCTCAACGCTTACCGAGTCTTGCTCACACGTGCTCGGCAGGGGACCGTGTTGGTTGTGCCGCCCGGTGACGAACTGGACGCGACTCGTGCCGCTTCGATCTATGATCCGATCTATAACCTGCTTCGGAACGTAGGCCTGCGCGACCTCAGCTACTCCTGAAAAGCCAAGATTCATGTCACTTCGGCCACTGTTTAGACCATTTCACTGGCGTGGTGGGGTTGCGAGTTGATCATCACTCGGTCCCTGCTGACCACTCCAACATGATCTTCCCAATATGCTCGCTGCTCTCCATCAGTGCATGCGCTTTGGCTGCTTCGGCCGCAGGGAACACCTGATCGATCACCGGCTTGACCTTGCCTGATTCCAGCAGCGGCCAGACGTGTTGATGCAATTGTCTGGCCAGCGCGGCCTTGAACGCGATCGAGCGGGCGCGCAGGGTGGATCCGGTGAGGGTCAGCCGCTTTCGCATGATCAGCGATGCGTCGATGTCGGCCTGCTTGCCACCCAGGGTCGCGATGAACACCAGTCGGCCATCGTCGGCCAGTAGCTCCAGTTCGCGCGGGATGTAGTCGCCGGCGACCATGTCGAGGATCACGTCGACGCCGCGGCCATCGGTGTGCTGTTTCACTTCCGCGACAAAATCCTGCTGGTGATAGTTGATTGCGTGCGCGCCGAGTTTTTCGCAGGCCGCGCATTTGTCCGCATTGCCCGCCGTGGCAAACACGCGGTGACCCAACGCGTGCGCCAACTGGATGGCGGTGACGCCAATGCCGCTGGAGCCGCCTTGCACCAGGAGCGATTCTGGCGCGCCTTCGGCAGTGGTGCCCAGGCGTCCGCGTTCAAAAACGTTGCTCCATACGGTGAAGAAATTCTCCGGCAGCGCAGCGGCTTCGATCAACGTCAGCGCCTTGGGGACCGGAAGGCACTGCAGCAGCGGTGCCACGGCGTATTCGGCATAGCCGCCACCGGCGAGCAACGCACACACGGCGTCGCCTTGCTTGAGGCCGAACGGATTGTCGCCGCCGAAATCGCCCGCAACCAAGGTGCCGGCGACCTCCAGCCCGGGCAGGTCCGACGCGCCGGGTGGCGGGTCGTATTTGCCTTGGCGCTGGAACACATCCGGTCGATTGACGCCGGACGCCGCGACCTTGATCAGCACCTCGCCCGGCCCGGGCTGCGGGATAGGTCGCGTGGTCAGTTGCAGTACGTCGGCTGCGCCGGGCTGGGTGATTTCGATGGCTTGCATGTTGGGCATGTGAGCTCCGTCAGTGCGAATGGTGCCGATGCAATTGAAGGAGCCTGATCGCTATTTCGCGCAACCGGGCTTGGCAATTTCGACCCGGCGATTTTTCGCGCGACCTTCATCGGTGTCGTTGCTCGCCACTGGCACCGTCTTGCCATAGCCCTTGAAGGAAAGGCGATCAGCGGCAACGCCGTGTTTCACCAGCCAGGCTACGACGGCACTGGCACGCGCGTTGGATAGCTTCTGGTTGTAGTCGTCGCTGCCGACATTGTCGGTATGACCCTGCACCTCGAGCTTAAGCGTCGGGTCTTGTTGGAAGAGGGCGAGAACACGTTGCAGCACGCTGTCGGATTCGGCCTTCAAGCTGGCCTTGTTGAAATCAAACAGCACGCCGTACAGCGCGATGTGGCAACTCTTGGTCAACTGTTTGGCGAGATCATTGTTGGCGCCGACGTCGGCCACCTTGATCGAATACTCCTCGCCGCCTATGTTCAGATATGCCCAGAGATCGCGGCCGTGGGCGGCGTAATGCGCGGTGAGCGTGGAGCTGCCGACGCTATTTTGCGGAATGATCGTCCAGCCTGCTTTGCTGAGCGCATCGTGATACGCGTTGACGAAGGCAAGCCGCGAAACCGTGGGCAGGTTGGCGTAATACTTGACGATGTAGCCGGTGCCGACAACCTGCGCTTGGTCGGATCCGTCCAGGGAGACTTCCATGGTTCCAGGATCACGCACGCCACTCTTGAACTGCGATCCGTTCAGTGGTGGCAGGTAGGGAAAGTCACCTTTTTCGGCGGCGAATTTTTCCGGCGTGGCAGCGGGCGGATTGATCGTCAGCAGGGTCGGGGCCTGAGCGATCTCGACAAGGTTCAATCGCATGTCGTCGCTGCCAAATACCTTGATATAGCCCCAGACGTCGTGGCCGTCTTTTTGATAACGCATCATTGACGAAAACGGATTGGAGTCGTATTCGATTGGGATCGTCCAGCCTTGGGCGATCAGCGACGGTTTCAGTTGCGCCCAGATCGCTTTGCCCTCAATGCCATCCGGCGGGTTTTTCAGTTCCAACGGGGCATACCAATGCTTGCCCTGTTTGACGATCGCCTCGTCGCTGCCGCGCTGATAGAAGTCAGCCTCGCCAAAATCTTCAAAGGTGATGCCACTGCCGCCGGTCGAAATTCCGAAATTAGCCGGCAACTTGAAATATGAAGGGAGAGTTGGCGCTGCCGGCGTCGCGTTCTTCGCGTAGGCCGGCAAGAACAGGAGCAAGCAGAGGCTGAGGACTACGGCAGCGAGTCGTTTCATTTTTCGTCCTTGTTATGTAGCGATCTATGTAGCGTTAGGTGAGGTTAGGTGGAGGACTGAAGCGCGTTCAGTTCCCTCCGACAACTTTTGGCTTTAGCTCGCGATGAGTGAGCCACAGGCGCATATCGAATTCGAGCTGATGGTAGTCCGGCGCCATGTTCGCGCATAGCTGGTAGAACGCCTTGTCGTGCTCCATCTGCCTGAGATGTGCCAGCTCGTGCACGACGATCATCTTCAGGAAGGGCGCGGGCGCGTCGCGGAACACGCTGGCGATGCGCAGCTCGCGGCTGGCCTTCAACTGGCCGCCGTGCGCGCGCGAAATCGCTGTGTGGGTGCCAAGTGCGTGTTTGATCACCTGCAACTTGCCGTCGTAGAGCACCTTGCCAAGCGGCACCGACTTGCGCATGTGCCGTGACTTCATTTCCTGCACGTAGTCGTACAACTGTCGGTCGTTGCGAACGGCGTGGGTCTCGGTGTACTTGGTCTCGAGCATGGGGCCGAGGCGATCGCCATCGATGAGTGCGCGCACCTGCGCTTGCAGGGACTCGGGATAACCGGCGAGGTATTTCAGTGTCTGCATCGGCGGGCGGCATCGCGGCGGTGGAATGCGTCCAGTATCCCTGACTTGAGCGCACGCTTTGCAACCGGCGCGCTCGCCGCGTGCGCATTGCGCTGCTCGATGCCCGTGCAGCCAACGCCGGCTGATCAAGCGTCAGGACGTATCGTCTTCAATCCGCTCCGCGCGCCTGCGCTGCTGACGCACGTTGTCGCCACGTATGTGCATCTCTCGCGTGCCAGTCGACCCCGCCCTCAGCGCACGCCGAGGCCCGCTGCTACTTCGGCCAAGAGGTCCGACAACACGTCGGCCGACACCGGTTTGACGAGATGACGATCGAAGCCTGCTTCTGCCGTGCGGTCGCGATCGGTCTGCTGGCCCCAGCCGCTCAGCGCGACGATGGCAAGTGGTGCGCCGGGCTGGGCACGGAGACGGCGGGCGACTTCGCAGCCGTCCATGCCCGGCATGCCGAGATCGAGCAGGACCAGCTGCGGCCTGCGCTCCGCGACAGCCGCGAGTGCACTGGTACCGTCGTTGCAGGTGCGCACCACATGGCCCATCAGCCGCAGCAGGAGCGACAGGCTGTCGGCGGCATCGTGGTTGTCATCGACCACCAACACGTCGACCGTGGCGGCGATCGCCGCGTCGAGCGCGGGCGGCGCAGCAGCGGCAGAGCGGTCCGTCCACGGCAAAGTCAGCACGAATTCCGATCCCTGGCCGGGTCCGGCGCTGGTCACGGTAATGTCGCCCCCGTGCAACCGCACAAGCTGGCGCGCCAAGGTCAGGCCGATGCCGAGTCCACCATGCGGGGTGGAGTCGTCGTGCGCGGCCTGCACGAACATTTCGAACACATTGTCGAGCATTGACGCATCGATGCCGATACCCGTGTCCCGCACGCGCACCTCGGCCGCGTGCGCGGTGACCCCTGCCTCCAGAATCACCTCTCCGCCGGGCTCGGTATATCGGGCGGCGTTGGTGAGCAGGTTGCTGATGGCTTGCGCGATGCGCACGGAGTCGACTTCCAGCATGACCGGCTTCGAAGGCAGCTTTACGTCGAAGGTGTGGCCGCGCGCCTTCAGCGTCGGCAATGCCGTTTCGATGGCGCGCGACACGACGCGTTCGAGGTCGGTGGCTTCGGGTCGCAGCGTGACTTTGCCTCCGATGAAACGCGACACATCGAGCAGGTCGTCGACCAGGCGCACCAGATGTTCAACCTGCCGACCGATGATTTGCCGCGAACGCTCGCGCATGGCCGAATCAGACTCGGGCAGATTGAGGATGCCCAGCGCGGTGCAGATCGGTGCCAGCGGATTGCGCAGCTCGTGGGCCAGCATCGCGAGGAACTCGTCCTTGCGACGGTCCGCCTCGCGAAGCGCGTCCTCCATTTGGCGGATCGTGCTGATGTCGGTGTTGGTGCCGAACCAGTACAGGATGCCTCCATCGTCGTCGCGCAGCGGTTCGACGCGGGTCAGGAATGGTCGAAAGCTGCCGTCGGCCGCGAGTAACGGAAACACCATTTCGAACGGAGTGCCGTCGCGCAGCGCGGTCGTCCACCGTTCGATCACCAACGGCAGCACGTCGGGGTCGTGGACAGCCTGCCAACCCCAGCCCTGCATCGTCTCGGGGGTGGTGCCGGTGTAGTGGTACCAGCGCTGGTTGTACCAGAAGATGTTGCCGTCGGCGTCGGCCATCCAGGCGAGCTGCGGGATGGTGTTGGCGAGTAGCCGCAGCTGCCCCTCGCTGTTGCGAAGCGCGGCTTCGGTTCGCTGGCGCTGCCAGACCTGGCCGAGCTGTACCGAGACGATTGACAAGGTTTCCACCAAGTCGGCATCGAGTTCGCGTATGTGTTCGCTGTAGAACTCGACCGCACCGACCACCTCGCGGTCGACGGTCACCGGGCAGGCGACGCCAGCGTGCACGCCATCGTGCTGAGCCATCGGCGCGCGCGGGAAGTTTTCTGCCACGCTGACGTCGCGTCGCCAAATTGCCGCGCCGCATTCCCAGACAAGGCCCGGCAGACCATTTCCGGGCGGCAGCCGCATCGCAAGGCTTGCGTCGACAAAATGTGGCGCGGTACCGGGCGTCGCCACGTAGCTGTTGGTACAGCGCAAACTGGCACCGTCGCGCTGCCAGACGAAGCCGAGTTCCCAGCCGAGCAGCGAGCAGAACGCCTGCAGCACGCCGTCCGCGGCGGCATCCATGCTCTCGGCGCGCACCATTGCCTGCATCGCTTCAGCGCGCAACGTACGCAAGCGTTCGACATGCACCCTTTCACTGATGTCGCGCAGGTAGGCGACAAACACCGGCGGATCCGGGGTCGGAAGACGACTGATTGCCAGTTCGACGGCAAATTCGTGGCCATCGGCATGCAAGGCCGACACCTCGATGCGCGAGCCCAGCACCGGTCCGATACCGGTGTCGAGGTAGCGTTGAAGCCCGGCTTCGTGCGCGGCGCGCAGGCGCTGCGGAATGATCAGCTCGGCCAGCTCGCGGCCGATCGCGGCGTGGCGCGGCCAACCGAAGGTGTCTTCCGCTGCACGATTGAGGTCAACCACGCGGCCGGTGTGGTCCATCGAGATGATGCAGTCGAGCGCGGTGTCGAGCAGCGCGCGCCACAGCGGATCTTCGGGACCTACGGCATGCGCCGCGGGTCGCGATGGGTCACGATGCGGTTGGTCGTTCTGCACAGCGCGCTCCGTGTCGCGGATCAATCGGCCTGGTCTGCCTGCCTAGTGTGCTGTGTTTCCACTGTGGATGAGCGGGTGCGGCGCTGTCCGCGGTACGACCGCTCGCTGCTGAACCGGCGAAAGCGTTCGCTCGTGTCTTGCAAGCGTGAACCTCTGGCCATTTTTTTCACACTCTCAACTGGAGGCGTCCGGAATCCGCTCCACGCGCTTGCGGTACGCACGCACGTTGTCGCCGTTGATACGCGAGTTCCGCGTGCCCTTTACCTCGTCGACCTTTTGGTCTTGGTCCGAACCGCTCACCGGCTTGGCGACGACGGCGGTTTCGTGTTCGAAGTCGTGCGATTTGTCGGTGTTGCGGTAATACCGATACAAGGCCCAGTACAGGCCGACTGCGCCGGCGGGGCCGAGCAAAAGGATGGCACCATCGTCGCTCATGATGAGTTCCCCAATATAAACAGTGCAATGCCTTCGAGAAAGGTGCCGACGGTGAGCGCGGCCGCGATGAGCTTCCACTGCTGCACGGGCACGCTGCCCATGGTCTCGCCGGTGCGTCCGTTGACCGCGATGTAGTGCAGCATCCCACCGTTGGCGCCGGGCTGATGATACGAATAGAGCCACACCGGCAGATACATCGACACCCAGCGCGTGCCATGCACGCTAAGGCGTTCGGACTCCCAGCACACGCCGCGATCGAATTGGCTCACCGATTGCTGAACTTGCGCGCGCGCAATCGAAAGTAACTCATCCTCCAGATGCGGGCGGATTTTTTCAACGTCCATATCGCGCTTCTCCGAAGTGAAGCCTTCGAGATAGGACGCGTTCCACTTCACTGCGTTCTTGGTGTCGAACGGCAGAATCGTGTTGATGATGTTGTTGGTGTTGGTGCGCGTGTCGAGGTTGCCGCGTGCGGTGGACGATTCCAGCGGAAGGTCGTCCACGGTGAAGTCCACGTGCCGTTCGACTTTGTAAACGTCGGCGTCGTAGTAGGTCTTCTTGTCTGACGTGTACTCGCGCGTCTTTATTTCGCCATGGCCGGCAACGTCGGCGCTGCTGTTGCCATCGACGATCATGTAAGGCAAATACACGCCGACAACGTTTTCGGGTGTGAACTGTTCCTTGAACGCCTTCAGCGCAAACAAGCGTCGCTTGTTGACAAATTGGGTTATGCGCGCAACCGCGTCGTCCTTCTTGATATGAAACGGCAGCACCGCATCAGGCACCGCGCCGTTGGGTATCTGCTCGTTGATGCCGAAGATATGGCGGCACCAGTGACATCGCGCTGTCATCGCGCTTTCGGTATTGACCGTCACCTCGGCGCCGCAGGCGGGGCACTTGAAGGTCATCATGGTGGCGGCGTCGGCCGCGATGTCCTTCGCGCCGGACGCGATGATCGTGCCCTTGAGCTGGTCGATACCTTCGCCGAGTCCGAATTCCTCCTCGACCCGTTCGGCATGCCATTCGTTGCGGCAGTACAGACAGATCAGCTCGTCGGTTCCGGGCCGCTGTCGGATGTCGGTCGAGCCACATTTCGGGCAACGGTTGAGGCCGTCCTTGAGCTCGTCGGAGGCCGTATTGATAGCGACCGGATCAGGCGCCAGCACTTCGTCACGAATCGGTTTTGGCAGCGTCGCCGGATCGATCGGAAAACTGCCCGGTGCTGGCGGCACATCTTGCGGCGACCCGGGACCGGTGGGCGGTGGCGGAGTAGTGGCGTTCGACATGCTAGTTGCGCCGTTTGCGACTTACAAACCAAGCGCTTTGGTTTTTGCGGCGTCGTAATCGGCCTGCGTGATCAGGCCTTGATCAAGCATCTCCTTGGCTTTTTTCAGTTTGGCGATTGGATCATCGGCAGCCGGCGCGGCCGGTGCGACTGGCTGCTGCAGACTCCCGACGCCGCCCATCATTCCCGATGCCATGCCCAAGCCCACGATGCCCGCCGCGCCTCCGTGTTCTCCCGCCGACTGCATGCCCGCAGCGACGCTGGCCTGCAAGTTGGAATTGCCGCGTGCACCGGATAGTGCGTCGGCGCGCTGCACGGTCTTGAGCAGTTCCCGCGTGTTCGCGTCGTATTCGATGGAAATGATGGCGGTCTTGACGATGGCCAAGCCGCGATCGGATTTCCACTGATAAGCATTCTCCACCGCATCGGACAAGCTCTTGGCAAAACCGATCGAATCCTGCTGCAG
Source organism: Lysobacterales bacterium (assembly GCA_038316385.1). Lineage (GTDB taxonomy): Bacteria > Pseudomonadota > Gammaproteobacteria > Xanthomonadales > Xanthomonadaceae > SZAS-103. Next base: position 18,090 of record JBBQAN010000024.1, read on the forward strand.
CTTGGTGATGCGATTGCCCTTGCTCGGGTCGTTCGAGTACAGGCTGAAAGCCGGCGCGAGCGAACCCACCACTTCGTTGAAGAGCTGACTGGCGGCGGCATTGTCGATATCGGTGAAATCGAAAACCTGGCCGGGTTGGAGGTACGACGCCGGCACGAAATGCTTCACGAACAGGATCGGATCAACAATCTTCAACGTGTACGAGCCACGCGTCACCGCACCGACCTGGGTATTGAGGAAGCTGTCGTCCCAATAGATTTCAGATTGCGTACCGAAGCGGTTGTCCGGCAGTTCCTTCAGCGAAACGAAGAACGCGGCTTGCTGCGAACCTGGCTGGCCGCCGAACTTGAAACGCTCCCAGCTTTGCTTGATCAGTGAATCGACGAGGCCATCGCCGGAGAAGATCGATTTTGAATTGAGGTCGTCCGATTTCCAGATATAACCGCCCGCCTCGGCGGCGAAGCCGGTGATCGCGCCATCCTGGAACAGCAGCAATCCGTATCCTTCCGGGACGACGATCTTCGAGCCATTGGTGATGATGTTCGACGAACCCTTCGTATTCGAACCGCGCCCGGCATTTGTGCCATGCGGGACGGCGGCGAACAGCGCGGCCGTCGCCGGCAAACCGTCCGGAACCGTGTAGAAGTCCTTCCACTGGTCAGCGAGCACGCCGCCGATCGAACCCGATACTGCTTGAATAAGACCCATGACATCTCTCCGCGATCTGTGGCCGGGCACCGCGCCCGCCATGCTTGGCGAACTATACATTCATGGAGGGCGGCTCCGGGGCTTCATGCACTTTGCGTCGGTGCCATTGACGTGCAATCGCGCGCCGTACCGATCCAGATTGCCGGTAACAACTGCCCCTCTTGTCTATCGCTGATCCAGCGCGTGACCGATCGGCACGACGCTTTGCGATGCAAACAGCACGTTGGTCGCGCGTGCTTGCAGGTCGCGCCGGGGCGATTGAGGCTATGTGTGTCGTGTGCCGGTGCAACCTCTGGCGTTGGAACGGGGTCAGCTTTTCAAGGAGGCACGAGGAATGGGAATCTGCTCGATATCGTGCAAGGGCGCTTTTTCGCTGCGGGCGATCTGCAACAGGTTGTCCTGACATTTGCCGAGCAGGCGCAGCAGATCCGTACGTTCGCTGGAGGAGAGGCCGGCTTGTGCTTCGTCGATCAGGGCGTCGGCGAGTTCGCAGCCGCGCTCGAATTCCTGCAGGCCGTGTTCGGTCACCTGCGCGCGCAGGATCCTGCCGTGTTCTGGATCCGGCTCGCGGACGATCAAACCATCGACCTCCATCCGGGTCAGAATCTGGTTCATTGTCTGTGGCGTGACCATGGCCCAGCGCGCCAGCTGCGCCCCGGATGCGCCCGGAGACTCGGACAACAGAAACAAGGCCGCCATGTGCGCGAAAGTCATGCCCAGGCCGGCGGCGCGGGCACGGTTCTCGATCGCGGCGCGTAGCAGTTGATGGGTTTGCTTGATCGCAAAGCCGAGGTTGCCCTCGACGGCGTCGCAACTGGGCATGTCAGCCTTCATCATCAGGGCGCTGATAAGTTATCATCGCCCTGATAATACAAGAACGGGCATCCGGCGCCATGGCTTTCCTGCGTACGCATTCATTTTTTCTCGTGATCCTGTGCATCGCGCTTGCAGGCTGCGGCAAGAAACCTGCGCCAGAAACCGCAGCGTCGACAGCGAGCATGGCGGTGACCCTGGTGAGCGCGCAGCCGCGGCAGGTCGAGCGCAGCGTGGTCGCGTCGGGGCCGGTGGCGGCCTGGGAGGAGATGCAACTCGGCGTGGAACTCAGCGGCATGCGCGTGACTGCACTGAACGTCGATGTCGGCCAGACCGTGCATAAGGGTCAGGTGCTGCTGGAAGTCGACCACCGACTGCTGGATAGCGACCTACGCCAGGCCCAGGCCGCAGTCGTGGAGGCGCAGGCCGGGGTCAATCTCGCCCAGGCCAACTTAGGCCGTGGCCAAATGCTGGCAAAGAGCCAACTCATCAGCGCCAGCGCACTTGACGAGCTTCGCGCGGCGCACGAGCAGGCGCAGGCAAAGCAGTCGACTGCCGTCGCCCAGCGCGACGGCGTCCAGCTGCGCCGCGATTTCGCCTCGTTGCGCGCGCCCGACGACGGCATCATTTCCAAGCGCATGGTGCAGCCGGGGCAGGTGGTCAATGCCGGCAACGAACTGCTGCACCTGATCCGCCAAGGCCGGCTGGAATGGCGGCCTGAACTTGCGGAATCCGAGCTGGCGAAGATCGAGCCCGGTGCGGCGGTCATCATTCGCGATGGCAAGGGTCATATGGTGACCGGGCAAGTGCGCGCGGTATCCCCTGGCGTCGATAGCATCAGCCGCACCGGGACGGTTTATGTAGCGCTGCCCGAGCCTGGCGCGCTGCAGGCCGGCGCGTTCGTCGAGGGCCGGATCGTCACCAGTGCCTCGCCGGGACTGATGGTGCCGTCGGCAGCGGTGGTCATGCGCGATGGCTATGCATACGTGTTCACTGTTGACGACAAACACGTCGTTCACCGGATCCGCGTGCATGTCGGCGACAGCGATGGCGGGCAGGTGGAAGTGCTCGATGGGATCAAGGCGGGGCAGGCGGTGGTCGCGACCGGCGCCGGCTTCCTCGGCGATGGCGACAGCGTGCGCGTGACCGGCGCGATACCCGCCGCGGCGCCGGCCAGCTCCGAATCAGATGGCACAGCGCCATGAATTTTTCGGCTTGGGCGATCCGTCGGCCGCTGCCGGCGCTGATGATTTTCTTCGTGCTGTGCGTGGCTGGCTTGTGGGGCTTCCACAAGTTGCCGATTGCACGCTTCCCCGACATCAGCTTCCCGATGGTGACGGTCAACATCAGCCTGCCAGGCGCCTCGCCGAGTCAGCTGGAAACTGAGGTCACCCGCAAGATTGAAGACTCGGTGGCGACGGTCAACGGCATCAAGCGCGTGGTATCGACGGTCAACGAAGGCGTCAGTTCAACTTCCATCGAATTCGTGCTCGATACCGATCTCGAAACTGCGCTTGCGGACGTGCGCGACGCGGTCACCCGCGTGCGCAGCGACCTGCCGCAAGACATCCAGGAACCTGTGGTCGCGAAGATCAACATCGGCGGCTCGCTGATGACCTACGCGGTCGGGTCGTCGCGCCGCGGCACTGACGAGCTCAGTTGGTTCGTCGATCGCGACATCAACAAGGCGTTGTACGGCGTGCCTGGCGTCGCGCTGGTGACGCGCGCCGGCGGCGTTGATCGGGAGATCCGTGTCGACCTCAACCCGCAGGCGCTGCAATCCTACGGCATCACTGCAGGGCAGGTGTCGCAGCAACTCGCGCGCATCCAGGCCGAGCGTCCGGGCGGCAAGTCCGAACTCTCGGGCAGCCAGCAGGTGATCCGCACGGTCGGTACCATCGAGGATGCGGCGCAGTTGCGCGACTTCACCATCAGCGTGGCGGATGGACGCTCGGTGCGCCTGTCGTCGGTGGCGACGATCACTGATGGCGCGGCCGACGCCAGCCAGGTCGCGTTGTTCGATGGCAAGCCGGTGGTCGCATTTTCGCTGTCGCGCACGCGCGGCTCCAGTGAAATCGAAGTCGCGCAACGCGTGCGCGCCGTGCTCGATCAGCTCAAGACCAGCAACCCGGATCTGAGTTTCCAGCTGGTCACATCGACGGTGGAGGAAGCGCAGCGCTCCTACGATTCGTCGATGACCATGCTGTGGGAAGGCGCGGTGCTTGCCTTGCTGGTGGTGTGGATTTTCCTGCGCGACTGGCGCGCGACCTGGATTTCGGCAGTAGCGCTGCCGTTGTCGATCGTGCCGACGTTCGCGGTGATGTACTGGTTCGGTTTCAGCCTCAACCTGATCACCTTGCTCGCGTTGTCGGTGGTAGTCGGCATTCTGGTCGACGATGCGATCGTTGAGATCGAAAACATCGTGCGCCACCTGCGCATGGGCAAGTCGCCGCTCGATGCTGCGCGCGATGCGGCGCAGGAAATCGGTACTGCGGTGATCGCGACCTCGATGACGCTTGCAGCGGTGTTCGTGCCGGTCGCCTTCATGCCCGGCATTCCCGGAAAGTTCTTTCGCGAGTTTGGCTGGACGGCAGCAACGGCTGTGCTGTTTTCGCTGTTGGTCGCGCGGCTGCTGACACCGATGATGGCGGCTTATCAATTGAAGCCGCATCCCGAACGCACCGGCGAAACCCGCCTGATGACCTGGTATCTCGGCTGGGTCGACGCAGCGCTGCGCCATCGCGCGCGCACGTTATGGATCGCGTTCGGATTGTTCGTCGCGTCGCTGGCGATCGTGCCTTTCATCCCCACCACCTTCATCCCGATCTCCGACCTCGGCCGCAGCAATCTGAGCCTGGAGATGCCGCCCGGCACGCGCCTCGAGGACACTGTCGCGATGACCGAACATGCGCGCGCAAAACTCGCCGGCATCAAGGAATTGCGCCACGTCTACAGCACGATCGGCAGCACGCTGGACATCGGCGATCCGACCAAGACCGGTGTCGGCGAAACGCGCAAAGCCACCCTCGTGCTCGACTGGGGCGTGGCGACGACGCGCAAGCGCAGCGAGCAGGATCTCGAGCGCGATGCGCGCGCACGTCTGGCCGATTTGCCGGGCGTGCGCATGAGCTATATCAGCACCGAACCGGGCAATTTGCTGCAACTGGTGCTGGCGAGCGACGACCCGAAGCGCCTGCAGGATGCCTCGCTTGCGCTGGAACGCGACCTGCGCACGATCAAGGGGCTCGGCAGCGTCACCTCGTCTGCATCGCTGCTGCGTCCGGAACTGGTGATCGTGCCCGACCCATCGCGCGCCGCAGATCTGGGCGTTGCGACTGCCGATATCGCCGAGGCTGCGCGCATCGCCACCAGCGGTGACTATCGGCAGCGACTCGCGAAATTGAATCTTCCGGAACGACAGGTACCGATCCGGGTCGGCTTCAGCCAGGCAGCACTGGCCGATCCGGCATTGATCGGCGAGTTGCGCGTGCAAGGCAAGAACGGACCAGTTCCGCTGAATGCAGTCGCCAACATCGTCAATGGCAGCGGCCCGTCGCAGATCGCCCGCTACCAGCGCCAGCGCAACATCACCTTCACTGCCGAACTCAATGGACGCCCACTTGGCGACGTGATGGCCGAAGTGCAGAAACTACCGAGTGTGCGCAATCTTCCACCCGGAGTGAGCTTCCTCAACACCGGCGATGCCGAAGTGTTCGTCGAACTATTCTTCGGCTTTGCGATGGCGATGGGGGCCGGCTTGATCTGCATCTACATGGTGCTGTTGCTGCTGTTTAACCACGCGCTGCAACCGCTGACCATCCTGACTGCGGTGCCGCTGTGCGCGGGCGGCGCGTTCGGCGCACTGCTGATCACCCAACATGCGTTGTCGCTGCCGGCGCTGATCGGTTTATTGATGCTGATCGGGATCGCGACCAAGAACTCGATCCTGCTCGTCGACTACGCGGTGATGGCCGAGGACGAACACGGCCTGAGCCAGCATGACGCATTGATCGATGCCTGCCGCAAACGCGCGCAGCCGGTCATCATGACCACGCTTGCGATGACCGCCGGCATGCTGCCGATCGCATTTGGCCTCAGCGGCGATTCGAGTTTCCGCGCACCGATGGCGATTTCGGTCATCGGCGGACTGATCACCTCGACGCTGCTCAGCCTGATCGTGATCCCAGCTGCGTTCACCGTGCTCGACGATCTGGGCGAGTGGGTCAAGCGGCGTGGCAAGGCGAGGACACCGGTTACGGCATCGCAGACGTAAGTCGTCAACGTGCGTTACGCATTCGCTCGCCGCGAGCAGGGCGGGTATCGATTCGTGGGATTGCGAGGCGCCGTATCCTGTGTCCAGCCGCTGCCCTGACTTAAAACCTCTCCCCGATCGGCAGATACCGCCATTGCCCCGATGGAAGCGCGCCATCGGGCCCTTTGCCCAGCGGGATCCTGCCGATGCGCAGGCGCCGGATCGACACCACTCCCAGTCCGACTTGCGCGCACATGTAGCGAAGCTGGCCGTTGCGCACGTCCTTGATGGCGAACCGCAGGCGGGTTTCGTTTTGCCAGCTGGCCTTGCAGGGCGGCAAGGCGCGGCCTCCATACGTCAGTCCGTGATTGAGGCGCAGCAGGCCGTTGGCGGCGATGTCGCCGCTGGTTTCGACGAGGTATTCGTGCTCGATGTCGCCGGCGTTTTCGAGCAGGCGCTTCATCACGCGACCGTCCTGACTCAACACCATCAGGCCACTGGCGTCGGCATCCAATGGCACGAGCGGGGTCAGTCGCTGGAAATGGCGTTGTAGTAATCGGACACCGGACGGATCGTCGCCCCAATGCGTCGCTGGCTTCACCAGTTCGGCGGCGGGCCGGGGGCCGCGGATCGTGTCGTATCCTGCGGGCTTGTGCAACAGCAGGGTTGCCGGCTCCACCGGTTCGAGGCGGGCGTCGGCGACGAGTTCGACGTGTTCGCCAGCGACGGGATGTTGTGGCGCCTCGACCACGCGGCCGTCAACGGTGACCCAGCCATTCTGGATGTACTGCTCGGCTTGCGCGCGGGTGCAGCCAGCCAGCTCGGCAACGCGGCGTGAAAGGCGAACGGGGTCAGGCATCGTGGCAACCGCGAACAACGGACGCGCAGTGTAGCTGCCGCATCCGAAAGGGTGTCGCAAAACATCAGCATTTGAATGTCCACATGGTGGTATTACTGAGGTCACTCATACTTCTGGCAGGTCTGCGGCTTGATCAACTCAAGTAGTTTGACGCGCGTTCTGGCGCCTGCACGCTATGCAGGTGATCGGACCACCTCACTCTTTCATTGCCGGATTGCATCAAGCATCGGCTGGCATTTCTTCAGCAGGAACAGCAATAAGGAAGTGCAATGTCTGTGATGCAGAATGTGAGAGTACGACTGAGTGCTGGCCTGCTGGGGTTGGCAGTTTTCATGCCTGCAGCGGCGATCGATTCGTCCGTCGTTCCAATCGATCTGAATCAACCTTACCGACCGACCGATTACGCATTCCTCGATGCGGCTGTCGGACCGCGCCCCGTGGTTGCGTTGGGCGAATCGATCCACGTGACGCGAGAAATGCCGCTGGTGCGTCAACGCATCGTGCGATACCTGCACGAGCAGAAGGGATTCAATGTGCTCGCACTGGAAGGTTCATTAATGGATGCCTGGACCGCCCAGGAGCACGTGTATGCGAACGGCAATCCGGGAGCCGCAGCAGCGCAGTTGTTCACGCGCGAGGCGCTGTTCGGCCTGTGGCAGACCGAGCCGATGGAAGCGGTCGTCGCCGAGGCGCTGAAACCAGCATCTGGCGCGCCTCCCATCTACCTGACCAGCTTTGACATACAGCCGGGAATGGCTCGCGCTTATGGAGGTTCTTCGGAACAAAGTCTCGGCGCATTTCTTGCGGCGGTGAGTGCATTGGAACCGAGCATGAGTAAAAAGCAACTTCACGAATGGACAGACCGCTTGAGTCCATCACTCGAATGCAAGAGCAGTCAAACCGATGCGCAGGCCCTGTCGGATCTTGAACACTGGATCGATGGGCCGGCAGCGATCGCCGCAAGCTCCAACCGCTCATCGATGCATGTCGCCGTACTCAAACTTGTTCCGACCATGCTCAACTATCGCTTGCAGCAATGTAGCAATTGGCTAGGTGCCAACAAGTCAATGAAGGTGTATCAGCAATCGCGCGACGCCTTCAACGCAAAACTGGCACTCGCTTTGCTTGCAGACTTCCCTAAGATGATCCTGTGGGCGCATCACAGTCATCTGAATTACAACTCCCAAGGCGAATCGATTCCTTCAATGGGTCAACACTTGCATCTCGCGCTGGGAGACAAGCTCTACACGATTGGCGTGTTTGCCCTGGATGGTGCGGCAATGGACACCTCCAAAGTCGACGACGCCAAAGGCCTTTGCGTGGTGACGGCGCTGGCAGCGAAGCCACTCCCGGATGACGCACGCTTCAGCGTCGAACGCTCGCTGGCCGCGTTGTCGAAATCCGATTTTTTTATCGACCTGAAGAACGCGCCTGCGGCATTGGCGCAACCGGGGTTCAGTCGTCTCGAAACAACCGGGCGCATGCACACCGTCTTGTCGCGCGACTTCGACGGTGCGATTTTCCTGCATGAAGTAAACGGTGCAGTGCTGGATTTTCTCCCGCGCCCACTCAATGCGGCGATCAGTCTGGTCGGATGGATTTACCAGCACATCATTTTCGCCGCATTGAGTGTTTTGCTTTTGGTCGCTGCGATTACGCGATGGTTCGTGCGGCTTCGCAGTAGGAAAGTAAAAAATCAGCGATAAAATTATCTCCGATTGAAATGCGCTTGGGAAATGCCGCAAGATAATTTTTACTCTGTGCATCGGTAAAACAGCTCATGGTGGATCAATGAGGCTTGCCGCGAAAACCGCATTTCGATTGGCGCGTGAATTTTTAGCGATCAAACGTTGATCTCTCCATCAACATTGAACGGGAAGCGGACGTGTTTATGATGTAACGGGGCTTGCGATTCGACTTTCGACTCGTCAAGCCGCGAACGCTTCGGTAAGCTGCAACATTCGTTCCATATCCGAGAGAAGCACGATGAAGCCCGCACATCTTGGATCTCTATTTCGGTCGGAATGGATGCTGGTAATTTCAGCGGTGACCAGCGTCATTTTTCTGCTGGCTGGATCGCGCCTTTTGGCCGGATTGAATAATCCTCTCTGGTTGATTGTGGTGTTTGTCTGGCTGTTTGCGACGATCCTCGGCTCCGCATTGTCGGTGGTGCATCATGCGGATCGCGTTGCCGAGCGGCTGGGTGAGCCCTACGGCACGCTGATCCTGACCTTGGCTATCACGTTTATCGAAGTGGTCAGCATCAGCGCCGTCATGCTGCACGGCGGCAACAATCCCACGTTGGCTCGCGACACGCTGTTCGCTGTCACCATGATCATCTTGAACGGCATGGTCGGCCTGTCGCTACTGCTGGGTGGATGGCGCCGGCTGGAACAACATTTCAACCTGCAAGGCGCCAACGCGTATCTGGGCGTGATCATTCCGTTGGGCATTCTGGCAATGGTGTTGCCGAATTTCACCGCGTCCACCGATGGACCCACGCTTGCCTCGTCGCAAGAATTGTTTCTGGGTATCTCGTCGCTGGGCTTGTATTTCGCGTTCCTTGGTCTGCAAACCGGCCGCCACCGTGCTTATTTCGTTGATGATGAGGCACCGGCGGTTGCCGTCGAAAAAGAGAAGCTGCCGAGCATGCCCAGGCACACCGTGTTGTTGGTGGCGTATATGATCCCGGTGGTTTTCCTCGCCGAATATCTGGCGGTGCCGGTTGACTACGTGATAGAGACGATCAAGGCGCCGACGGCTCTTGCAGGGTTGATCATGGCGATCCTGGTGGCCACGCCGGAAGCAATTGGCGCGATCCGTTCGGCTAGCCAAAACCAGCTGCAGCGATCGGTCAACATTTCGCTGGGTTCGGTGCTGTCCACCATCGGATTGACGGTTCCCGCGATCCTGCTGGTCAGTCACATCACCCACCATCCGGTGACTCTGGGTTTGCAACACACGAGTCTGCTGTTGTTCCTGCTCACGCTGACACTGTGTCTGGTGACCTTTGCGAGTGGGCGGACAAACGTGCTGCAGGGCGCGGTGCATCTGATCCTGTTCGTGGCCTACCTGTTTTTCATCTTCGTGCCTTAGGGCTGATGGCGCATAAAAAGCAGTTGAACACTGCTGCAAAATTGGCAGCGCACATTTGCCTTTGAACTGCAGCGCAAAAAAAGCACTCGGAAATGCGATAGGTTGATCTATCGCGAATCGAGTTCGTGATGAATCAACACGACGCATTGTGAAGCAAAAAGCATTTTCGATCCCAAGGTAATTTTTCTCGCGCCCCAGCGTTCGAGGCTGTGGAAGGTCTTTTTCGGCATCGGGATATGGTCGGTCAGCAGGAAGCAGGGGTTTCCCTGGAACACCTGCTCGCGAATTGAGATGCCTTTCGGGTCCATCACGAATAGCTGATGCTCTTCGGCCAGCTCCTGCACCAGCCGCTCGAAGCTCAAGGTGCGCACTGTCACGCCTGATTCCACCGGGCGCGTCTCTTCTTTGCCCATGCCTCGTGACGCATTCAGTGCCTTCGCGACCTTGACCAGCAGCGCCTGCTCATGGAAGCCGCCGATGTCCTGCATCGCGTTGGCGTCGAACCGAATGCTGCGAGAAAAATCCTGGGTGCTTTCCAACACCAGAAAGACCACCACATCCGCGCGATGCGACTGCGCCACGAAGATCGCGTTCATCAACGTATGCGCCAGAATTTCGGTGTGCGCCTCGTTGCCAACCGAAGCCAACAGTTTCTGGCTGTCCGTGGGTGCAGCTCGCGCCCGGAGTACAAAGGTTCGCATATGTGTCGTGACCGAGTCGTCGTCGCACGCGACACTTGGCGTGCCGCACACCAATTGTCCACGAATAAGGGCAGCAATGGGTTCGGAGCTGGGTTCCTCCCTGGACTCGGGTCAGCGATTGTCGAGCAGCAACGGGTGCAGCCAACCGGCTTGGCACCCCACTTTTGACACTGGTGCAGCGTCGCTCGAACCCTTACAACAATCCCCTGCGCCGTCGCTGAGCATGCGGCTGCAGTCAACCACGTACTTTGGGAGTCGCGCATGAATTCGACCAACGTGTCCCAGGCTATCGTCGGCGCCTGCCTGATCGTTGCTGGATCGGCCGAGGCGAGCGACGCGCAGGCATCGCCTGCAACTCTCCCAACAAACGCAGCGGTCGCGCCACAGGGTTGTTCCTCGCCTGAAAGCCGGCAGTTCGATTTCTGGGTCGGCAGGTGGAACGTCTATCCATCTGCTCATCCCGACCAGCAGGTCGCGATCAGCTTGATCGAGAATCTTTATTCCGGCTGCGCGATCCGTGAAAACTGGATGCCGCTCAAGGGTGGCGGAGGCGGCAGCCTCAACAGTTACGTGCCCGGCGAGGCGAAGTGGAAGCAGACCTGGATCGATGATTCGGGTTCGCGCGCGGATTTCATTGGTGGTTGGAATGGCGCCGCGATGGTGCTTGAAGGCGAGTGGCCTCAGCCAGAGCATCCGCACCAGCGCACGCGCATGACTTACACGCCGCATCCCGATGGCAGCGTCGAGCAAGCCGGTGAGAGTTCGGATGACGGCGGCAAGACGTGGACGGCGAGTTTCGATTTCATCTATCGACGGGCGACTTAGCGCACCAAGGAATCGAAGATCGACCACATGATCCGCCGCGAACCGCAACTCGTCAGCATTTCGCTGATCGATGGCAGTCGGAAGGGCTGGAATCTTGCTGGCGAGGCGGCGCTGAAGTGAGGCTTCAAATCGGCACTGGAACAATGCGCAACCGTTGTGTGTGTGTTGTCACGCAAAAGGTTTACGATCCGCGATTCCAACAGCACACAAGGAGATTGACGCATGAAAACCTTTCTCGCCGTTTTTACCGGAAGCAAGGCATCGCGTGCCAAGTGGGATACGCTGGATGCGCAGACGCGCTCAGAGCGTGAAAAGGCCGGCATGGCCGCATGGCACCAGTGGATGAACGATCACCAGGACAGCCTCGTCGATGAGGGCGGACCACTTGGCAAGACCAAACAGGCGTCGGAAGCCGGCATCCGCGATATCTCCAACAACATGGGCGGCTATGTGAAGGTGCGTGCCGAGTCGCACGAGGCGGCGGCGAAAATGTTCGAGAACCATCCCAATTTCGCGATTTTCCCCGGCGAAGGCGTCGAGGTGATGGAAGTCATGCCGATTCCGACTTCGATGTGAAACCGCAGCAACGTGCTCAGGTGAAGGACTAGGGCGCGGCAGATTGATTATTTGCCGCATGCTCCACGCCCACCACGATGCCATCGCGCAGCCACTGGCCGAGTAAGGCGGCAGCGTGTGCAACACCTTCGCTTTCGCCATGCGCTGCGATGAGTGATGCGCACAAGCCGCTGAAGCTCGCATTATCGCGGATGAGGCCGAGCGCCTGTTGCTCGGCGGCCTCGATGGTGCGGAAGCAAGGCGCGAATTCCTGACGCCATACCAGCATGCCCGCAGGTATTGGCAGCGACTCTGCGGCAGGCGGTGTTTCCGCTGCCGACAGCGCCGACCAGATCGCGCCCGCATTGGTGGTGACGCGGCCGATGCACAGCGTTGGCGCAAGCACGAGCCGCGCCTGATCCCAATCGATCGTCGCCAAGTCCTCCGGCGAAAGTGTTGACGCATTCGGGCCTTCGAATGCACGGCACATCGCCCATTCCAACCATGCGAGTTCGGCGACTTCCGCATCGCCTGGATACAACTCGGCCAGCGTGCGATCGAAGCCTTCGCCGTACGCACCGAGCGTCCATGCATGTGGCGGCGTTTGCGTGCAGTGAGTGATCGCCGCGTTCTCGAACGCTTCGTCGCCTAGCCATGCTTGCGTTTGCTTGAAGGTATCGCGCAGGCAATCGATGAGCTGCGAGCGGTAGTTGTTGCGGTGGACGGCGAGTCCCGCGGCGGCGCTTTTATCCAGCGGGCGTATCGCATCTGCGGACGCATCAACGAGCCACGCAAGCACGTCGCGCTGGAGTTCGAGCAGGCTCATGCGGCCCTGCGCGCTTTGTGGTCGGCGATGGCGCGCGCGGTTTCAAGTTCGACGAGCAATTCGGCGAGCGGTGGAATCTTGTCGTCGCGCTCGATCATCGTCGCGACCCGGCCAATGCGGCGCAATGCCGCGTCGTACAAGGCCCACACCGGATCGGGTACCGGTTGGTCGTGGGTGTCGATCAGCAGTTCGCGACCCTGACTGTGGCCGGCGAGGTGGATTTGCCGCACCCGATCGGCGGGAACGCCAGCGAGATAGGCGTGCGGGTCGAAGCCGTGATTCATCGCGCTGACGTAGATGTTGTTGACGTCGAGCAGCAGGAAGCAACCAGTGCGCGCACACAACGCAGCGAGGAATTCCCACTCGCTCATCGTCGATTGCGCAAAATTCAGATAAGTCGATGGATTCTCGATCAGCATCGCGCGACCGATCGCATCCTGCGCCTGTGTGACGCTGGCGCAGAAGAGATCCAACGCTTCATCGGTGTAGGGAAGCGGTAGCAGATCGTGCGAGTTGAAGCCGGCCACGCGCGTCCAGCACAAGTGATCGGAGACGAACAGCGGTTGCACGCGATCGACGAGTTTGCGTAGGCGCAGCAGATAGTCGCGATCGAGTCCATCGGCCGATCCAAGCGACATCGACACACCGTGCAAGGCAACCGGATGGTGTTCACGGATCTGATCGAGCACATGCAGCGGACGGCCGCCGTCGATCATGAAATTCTCGGAAATCACTTCGACGAAATCGACCGGAACGGCCGTCGTCAGGAAATCCTGGTAATGCGGCGGACGCAGGCCGAGGCCGAATCCGTCAAATGTTGCGCAACTGCTGGAATGCATTGCATCGCTCCCGAAGACGGCCCGACCGGATGGTTCCGGTCGGGCCGTGAGACTCACATGGCCGGAGCAGTTTCGCTGCCGCCAGCGGCGGTGCAGGCTGCCGAGGTCATGGTCTTGAAGCCCTGGCCCTTGCAGTCGTTCTTGCCTTTGCAATCGTGGTTGCCCGACTTGCAATCCGACGTGCCCTTGCACGAATTGACGCCGTAACAATGGACGGTCGCAGCTGCCTTGTGCGCGGCATAGGCCGGAGCCGGTGTCGACAGGGCGGCCATTGCGATCAGGGCGGTTGCGGCGGCGATGCTGACGCCAGATTTCATGAGGTTCATGTGTTGCTCCGAAGATGTTTGCCGGGATGGCATGGCGTACTTCGGGGCATCCTGCACAAAGGTTACAGCTGATGTGCAAGACCGTGCTGGCAGGTATCGTGTTTTGACATATAACTACAATGTAGTTAAATTATTCCAATGGCCGAATTGCGCTTCCAGTGGAATCCGGCAAAGGCTGCAGCCAACATCAAGAAGCACAGCATTGGCTTTGATGAGGCGAAGTCGGCATTTGCGGATGAGCGCGCCAAGATCATCGCTGATCCAGATCATTCAGAAGGCGAGGAGCGATTCATCCTGCTTGGTTTCAGCGCGACGCTCAGATTGCTTGTCGTTTGTCATTGCTATTGCGATACAAACAACGTCATTCGCATCATCTCGGCGCGAAAGGCGACGGCCATTGAGTCCCGAAATTACTGACAGGTGCCTCATGCGTAAAGAATACGACTTCACCAAAGCCAAGAAAAATCCGTACGCGTCTCAGCTGAAGAAGCAGATCACGATTCGCCTTGATGAGGACGCAATCAATTACTTCAAGTCGATATCAGACAAGGTTGGCATCCCCTACCAGAGCTTGATTAACCTCTATCTGCGAGATTGTGCTGCGTCTCATCGCGAGCTCAACTTGTCGTGGAAATAGGCGCTGACGATTCAATCGAACGAGCTTCTGTCAGCAAGGCGCGTAGTTCCGTCGACGGTTTCCTCAAGCCTTTACCAGCGCAGCAGGCGCGGACCGAGCAAGGCACCGATGGCTGTGGCCAGGACGATTCCAAGCGTGTACCAGGTCAGCACGAACAGCGCTGATACTTCCGGGCAATGCAGGCAATACAGCGTCGCGGCGATCGCGCCGGAAGCGAATCCGGCGGCAGCGCCAGCAGCGTGCAGATTGGCGGGCGCGAAACGCCGGAACGACCACAACAAACCGATGAAGATCGGCACCGAAAACAACAGCACGCAGATCGAACACACCTGCCAGCTGTGGCCCAACCAGATGTCGAGCCATTGCGCGCGCGGCGCTTGGAGCAGTTCGTTGCCCGCCGTGATGGCAAGCGCGACGAACGGAATGAGCAATAACCAATAAGCCTTGCTACGCGGCGCATCCGGGTGCGCCAGATGCGCTGTAGCGATGATGCCGCCAACGCCGAGCGATGCGGTGTAGATCCATTTCATCCAGAACGAAGCGCCGTGGATGGCAATCGCGAGATCAGGTCGCAAACCCAGCACCAGCACCAACATCGAGAATGTTGCAACGGCACCGATGGCAAGACCGATCGCGACGCGGCGCGCAACCGAGTGCAGGGCAACGGGCGTGACGTCACTTGCGAGCGAACGGATCAGATCATCTGTTTGCATCACATGCTCCCCTTGATCTTTGCCGCGAGTGCTTTCAGTCCGCGATGCACCGACACTTTCACGTCGGCTTCGCTGACGCTGTTTTTCTCCGCTGCTTCGGCGACGCTCAGGCCATCGACCTTGGTGTCGCGGATCAACTGCGCCTGCTTCGGCGAAATGCTGCCGAGCAGTTTGTCCATGTCCATGCGCGCGGCGCAGGCATCCTCGTAGCCTTCGGTGACGAGGATGTCTTCGATGTCTTCCGTCGGCACGTGCATCCGCCGGCGCCGGAAATGGTCGATCATCTTGTAGCGCGCGACAGCGTACACCCACGCAACGAGCGGGCGGGTGCGATCGTAAGTCGCGCGGCGGGTATGGATGGCGATCAATGTTTCTTGCACGAGATCCTCGACGTCGTCTGCGCCGTCGTAGAGACGTCGCCCGAAAAAGGATCGCAGTAGCGGTACGAGCGCGCCGAGCATGGCTCCATGGGCGCCGGCGTCTCCTTCGAGACCGCCGATCATCATCGCCCTGAGCTCATCTTCGCTCGCCCGCACGTGCACTCCTGCTGTGTTGTTCGGGATTCGCAACGGAAAGGTTACACGCAGTTTCAATGCAATCTTTGCGCGATCCGTTGTAACCGATTGCCGCCCCGTTGCGAAAGACAGGCCGTGACCCAGCCCGCACGGCCTCCCGGGTCATCGTGGCGCGAAGCTGCCCGCAAAGGGCTTCGCGACACGTCAGGCCATTCTCTCAGGAGTTCAACCGATGTCACGCACACCCGCCGCGTTCGCCGCCGCTATCGCCCTCATGTTGGTTACTAGCGTCGCCAGCGCAGCCCAAGCCGCCGCCAAGCCGATGGAAAAATGCTACGGCGTTGCGCTCGCCGGCAAGAATGATTGCAAAGCCGGCGCCGGCACGAGCTGCGCAGGAACCTCACACTCGAACTACCAGGGCGATTCCTGGAAGTACGTTCCGGCCGGTACCTGCACCGCCATCAAGACACCGAAGGGCAAGGGCTCGCTGACGGCGAAGTCCTGATCGAACGCTGTCGGATCGACCGCTGTTGATCAGCATCGGGGAGACGGTGCGCGATTTCGCCGATCTCCCCGAAGTATTTTTGCCCCACGGAGAACACCGATGACGTCTTTCGCTACTGCCTACGCACGCGCCGCGAACTGGGTCGAGCACCTGATCCCGCAAGACCTGTTGCTGCTCGTCGCGCGCTTCGGCATCGCCGCGGTGTTCTTCCTGTCGGGCCGCACCAAGGTTGATGGCTTCCTGCACATCACCCCGGCCGCCTACGAACTGTTCCAAACCGAATACAAGTTGCCGCTGATCCCGCCCGAAATCGCGGTGCACATGGCGACCTATTCCGAACACCTGTTCCCGATCCTGCTCGTGCTAGGCCTGTTCACCCGCCCGGCGGCAATGGCGTTGCTTATCATGACCTCGGTGATCGAGATCTTCGTCTATCCCGACGCATGGCCGACGCATTTGTCGTGGGCCGGATTGCTGTTGCCGCTGATCGCGCTGGGTGGTGGCAACTGGTCGCTGGATCGCGTGCTTGGGTTGGAGCGCAAACAATAGCAACGCGCTTAACCGCGCCGCGATATATGCTCATCAGGGGGTTTGTTTTCTCAATGCCGGATCGAGCGCTTCCCACGCTTCTTCACTGGTGCGATCTTCTTGCTTGATGCGATCAGGCGCAGTTCCTCTGGCAATTGCGCTTGCAGAAAGCCCAGCAACTCGATGGCGGCCGCGCTGCTGTCCGGTTTGCCGTCGCGCAATGCAGTGCGAACCTGCGTGGTCGTGACCCGGATCTCGCTGGTCAAGTTGAGCGCGCGCGTCACGATCAGGAAGCGTTCGCCCCGATAGTCGACGTCGTACAGACCCAGCATCTGCGCGCGTCCTTCATAGGTCACGCCATTCTGGTGCACGAGAATCTGGCCCACCGCGTTCCAGGTATCGAGCGCGCCGGCAGCTATCGTGAACTCCGGCGGCGGCGACTGGATCACGACGGGAGGTTGTTCGACATGCGCGCGTGGAATCGAGCTGCAGCTGGCGACAAACGCGAGTACAGCGGCGAGGCATAGTCGGCTTGAAAGCACAGACAATGCTTTCGATCGGATGTTGTCGATCATGCGGATTCCTCGCGAAAACGTAGGGACGGCTTGCGAATTCAGCAGAACTGCCGGCTGCGGCATTGCATCATGCCTTCGGGCGTCGCGAGGGTTTTGGTTTGTACGCAGGTCGTGGCTTGTCGTCGCGTGGTTTGAATGGACGCGGCGCATACGCCGGACGCTTTTCATCCGTGCCAGCGGCCACATCATTCGGTCCTGCGCGCTGGATGCGCATCGGATGCCCGGACACGCGCACGCGCTTGAGATGTTCGAGCAACGGCTTCGACATGCCCACGGGCAGGTCGACCAGGCTGTAGCTGTCGCGGATATCGATGCGGCCGATATAGCGGCTCTCGATGTCGGCCTCATTGGCGATCGCACCGACGATGTTGCCGGGTTGCACGCCATGCGCACTGCCAATCTCGATACGGAAGGTTTCCATGCCCGGCTCGGGTTTTCCCGTTTGCCGGCGCTCGTGTTTGCGCGAAGTTTGTTCGGTCGTCGGCGCGTCGTCGAACAGGGCTTCGGCGGCATTGACGAATGACGTCGGCCGTTGCGGCGCATCCTTGTACGATGCATTCGCTGACGTTGGCTTCGCGCGATCTTCAGCGAGTTCGCGGGTGGCGCGCGGTGCGCGCGATGCGGCAGGGTACTCGCGCGGCTTGCGCTCTGCGTCGCGCGCGTGCGGTTTCCGATATTCGCGTGGTGATTCGGTTCTGTCTGCATCGCCGCGTGAAGGATAGGCGCGTTTCGGTTCCGGGCGCTTTCCATCGCCGCTGGGGGCGCGCACTCGCTCGGAAGGCACATCCAGCAACAGCGGTTGATCGCCTTGCGCAAGCTTCGCGAGCGCGGCAGCGATTTCGATCGCCGGCACGTTGTGTTCAATCTCGTAGCGTTCCACCAGGCCGCGGAACAACGCGATGTCGCCGCCCAATGTTTCGGTGATGCGGCCGAGGAAGCGCTCGATGCGCTGGTTGTTGACGGTCTCGACGCTCGGCAATTGCATCTCTTCGATCGGCTGGCGCGTGGCGCGCTCGATCGCGCGCAGCATGGCGCGTTCGCGTGGCGCGACAAACAGGATCGCCTCGCCCTTGCGCCCGGCGCGGCCGGTGCGGCCGATGCGGTGCACGTAGCTTTCGGTATCGGTGGGGATGTCGTAATTCAGCACATGGCTGATCCGATCCACGTCGAGGCCGCGCGCGGCGACATCAGTTGCGACGAGGATGTCGAGCTGGCCATCTTTCAGGCGCTGGATCATGCGTTCGCGTTGGGACTGCTGCACGTCTCCGTTGATCGCCGCCGCCGATAATCCGCGCGCGGCCAGTTTGCCTGCGAGTTCGTCGGTGCCGAGCTTGGTGCGCGCGAACACCAGCATCGCCTCGAATGGCTCGGCTTCGAGGATGCGGGTCAGCGCATCGAGCTTGTTGACGCCGCTGACCATCCAGTAGCGCTGGCGGATGTTCGGCGCGGTGGTGGTGCTGGACTTGATCGCGATCTCGACCGGATCGCGCAGATAGGTTTGCGCGATGCGCTTGATCTGGCTCGGCATCGTCGCCGAGAACAGCACCACCTGGCGCTGTTCGGGTACTTTCTTGAGGACGGTTTCGACGTCGTCGATGAAACCCATGCGCAGCATCTCGTCGGCTTCGTCGAGCACCAGACATTTCAGGATCGACAGGTCGAGCGTGCCGCGATTGAGGTGGTCGATCACCCGGCCCGGCGTGCCGACGACCACGTCCACTCCGCGCCGCAACGCGGTCAGTTGCGGCTCGTAGCCCTGTCCGCCATAGATCGGCAACACGTGGAAATCCGGCAGGTGCGCAGCGTAACGCTGGAATGCTTCGGCCACCTGGATCGCGAGTTCGCGCGTGGGCGCCAGCACCAGCGCCTGCGGCCGGCGCTCTTTCGGACCGACCGGTTTGGCTGCAACATGCAGGGTGCTGATGCGCGCAAGGATTGGCAACGCGAACGCGGCGGTCTTGCCGGTGCCGGTCTGCGCCTGGCCGATCAGGTCGCGGCCAGCCAGCAGTGGTGGAATCGTCGCGGTCTGGATCGGCGACGGCGACTCGTAGCCCACGTCGGCCAGCGCACGCAACAAAGAGTCCGGCAGGCCGAGGTCGGCGAAGCGGAGCGGGGTGGCTGAAGGTTCGGTGCTCATGGCAATCCGGTAGCGCCGGCGCGGCGACCGGGAAGTGGACAGTTTACCGGGAAGGCGGAGTTGCTTCGCTCGGCGGAGCGAGCCTATCGCGCGCCAAGCTTGACGGCGTTCGCTTGCGCGACCAGATTGCGAACAGCGTCCAGCCGGAACCAGCCATGCCTGCGGTCGATTACGTGATGTCGGTGCGCAACGTCAGCGTGAACAAGTTCGAGGCGGATGTCGGGCCGACGGGCGATGCCGGCGCCGCATCCATCCACCGCCACTGCCTGCGGCTCACCAACTATTCCAACCGCAACGACAGCGTGCTCGACATCTCCAACGTCAAACGCCTCGGCGTCGCCCCGCGCGTGGGCCGCATCGGCCTGCCACCCGACAGCCCCGCGACCGCCGTGAACGTCGATTGCACCGACTACTACGCCCAGCTCGCTTCCGACGAAGCCGTGCAGGCCGCCGACGAACCCAAGGGCTTCAGGGGCGCGCAAAGCCACTCCTGGTATTTCGGGAACGCGGTCTTCACGAAGGACGTGTTCGATACGGTGATTGGGGTGGAGAACAGCCCAAGGGTGACGCGGGTGGTGGGGGCGGATGGGAAGCTGCGATTAGCGCGGGGGACGAATCAAACTTTATGAAGACAAGGGGCCGAAACAGTTATTTTGACTTACGAGCGTGCCGCTATTACGTATAGACCACTCGAATCATCTTGACTCCATGCCTCGAGCATAAGTCAGAATCAAAACGGGAAACCCAACTCTTCGCTGGATCTTTGCCGATATTCTGCCCAAGCAATTCGAAGGCTGCTCGAACAATATGAAATCGATCCGAACGGTCTTTTGTCATGAAACACAGCGGTCGAAAGTCGTTAGTAAGAAAGTGGAAGCCGGCCTCCAGCAGCTGTTTTGTCCAATCGAGTTGCTGCTGCTGTCCAGACAATGTTGCTGCAAGAGCTCGGCGCGCTTTAGTTGAAGCAGCACCGCGACCTTTCTCGATAGCGGAAAAGTAGCTATTTCGTAGCTTCGACAGATCTTCAATTCTCGAAACAACCGTTTCGCGCTTACAGATTCCAATGCCTCCTAGCTTTGCGATCGGAATACGGAACCGAACTTCGTTCGTGAGCTTTTCCCCCTTATCGTTGTAGGTGGCCGGAGTGAACCCCTCAACCTCCACGATGCCCGTTCCTTTGCTCGCAAGCCTTTCCAGTACTAAAGAGGCTTTGGGGCCGAGTCGTTGCTTGATCGAGGCCACGGATTCCAATAGTTCTTTGAGCTTTCCGACTGCGGCATCGATCTCAATCACACGTTCGTCGCGTTGAGAGAGCAGTTCATTCAGCCGCTCGTCTTCCTGGAGTCGTGCAACCTCATTATTCGCACGTGTGATGTCTCGCCCGAGCGTGGAATCAGCTCCAAAGTTGGACTCCGCGCATGTATGTCCGATGATCGTGACGACGCCGTCGGTTCTCTGAAGAACCCATCCCCATTTGTGTTTCTGATGGCACAAGCCGCCCGATTTCTCAAGGAGACAGCAGCTCAGTTCTTCGGACTCGAAGCTGTAGTAGCCCATGAGCTCCCTGTAGCTTGTGAGGTTCGCGGGTTGTTCAGCGCCGAATCCTGGTTCGGATTGGATTTCTTGAATCGATTTGTACCGCTTGGTTCCGGCAATCGACATGGGAATGCCTCGTTAATGGGATTGGTACGCGTCGGTGGAATACCCCAAATGAATCTCATGGGGCGAGAATTGACTCGAATCAAGCCCAATTGGAGAGAAGGGGACGGAGGTAGTTATTTGCACGTAACCACCCCAGTCCCTTTAAGCACGGGGAAACGAGATCTCCGTCTCCTTCGTTTTGGCGAGACGGCCCAGAAAAGGGGACGGAGGTAGTTAATTGCACGTAACCACCCCAGTCCCTTGACGCACGGGGAAGCGAGATCTCCGTCTCCTTCGTTTTGGCGAGACGTGCAACCATTCTCAAAGGAAAAGGGGACGGAGGTAGTTAATTGCACGTAACCACCCCTGAGCTACCCCGGATTTCTCGGACAGTTGAATTAGGCAACACATTCCAGCGATTCGAACATCATCGGTGAGCGATAGCCGAGGCTGCTGTGTAGTCGTTGCCGGTTGTAGAACACTTCGATGTAGTCGAACACTTTGCTT
>JBBQAN010000032.1:0-7645 GCA_038316385.1 Lysobacterales bacterium
GCCGCATGCACTTGCGCCACCGACGCCGATGCCAGCGGGGTGCGTTCAAAGCTGAGATACAACTCGGTCAATGGACGCCCAAGGGCGGTCACTACAAGCGCCTCGGCTTGTTCGCCTGGAAACGGCGTTACCCGATCCTGCAACTGCGCCAGCGCATCGGCTATGTCAGGCGGCAGCAGGTCGCGACGAGTCGACAGCACTTGTCCAAACTTCACGAACAATGGGCCGAGTTGCTGGAGAGCAAGCCGCAGACGCTCTCCGCGCGGAAGATTGGCGACTTCGCCGCGGACCGGAACGAACGGCCGCAACAGCTTCAGCCAGCGCGCCAGCGGCGTGTCATCCAGAAGCGTATCCAACCGGTAGCGCAGCAGCACGCGCAAGATCTGCAAGATGCGTGGCAGGCTGCTCATTCGGTTGCCGCGTCGCTCGACGGGCGGGCGTTGGCGGCAGTCGCCTTCAGATCAGCTTCTACCGGCAGCTTGCGCTGTAATAGCGCGGCTTTCGCTGCGAGCCGTTCGACCCGATCGCGCAGCGCATCGACATCGTCGTGGAATGCGTCCAACTCGTCACGACCGAGCACGTCGCGCGACTCTTCGGTCAAGTACTCGGCACCGTTGCGCGCCAGACTCTGCATTCCGGTGCGCCCCTGGCGCAACGCGCCGCGCAACGCGTTGGCGATCTGCACGCCGAGCACATCGCCGAAGACTTCGGCAAAGGGTTTTACCCAATCCGGATCGAATCGTTGCGCCAACTGTTGCAACGTGCGCGCGAGTTCTGCGTCACCAGCGATACGCAAGCCGCTTCCAGGCGTCGCGAGAGTTGGACGCAGGAACGGCAGTTGCGACAGCAACCCACCGAGGGTGCTGCGTATTTCCAGATCGGGTTCGTCGCGCGCAAGCTCGTCACGGCCACTTGTTGGCTGAGCCGGAACGGGGCCTACCTGGATGCGAGAATCCTGCACGCGCAGTTGCATCGCCAACGGCGGTGCGTGCAGCTTGATTTGGATGCGCCGGCCTTCCAGCGCTGAAAGCGCCTCGGCGGTTTCTGCATCCAGTGCAATCAGGCGGTTAAGCGATTCTTCAAGCGCGCGACCGGCCAGCGGCTTGAGCGAATGCAAGCCGAAGCGATTGCTATTGGAAGTGACTGACATGCGCTCATTGTATCCGGCCCGTTCCCTAGGGAACGGGCCGAACAATTCGATGTCACCAGTTTCGGCTCAGGCGGGTCGAAGCATTGCAGCGGATTGACGGGATCGGCTAGCGACCAAAACCCTGTGCATGCTGCGCCAGCTCAGACTTTCTTGCGGAAGAACGCAATGATCGCGAGGATCAAGAAGATTACGAACAGGACTTTCGCGATGGTTGCAGCAGTTCCTGCGATGACGCCGAAACCCAGCACGGCGGCAATGATTGCGACAACCAAAAACACGATGGCGTAATGCAGCATGAGTCTCTCCCTTGAATACAGGTGCCGTCATTGGCGCGTTCACACTACCCTTCACCCGCCGACTTCAAGCTGAACGAATTCCCGATTGCGTTGCGGCAAGCCGCTGCAACCCTTGCGCGAAGCTGACCTTGGGCACGTAACCAAAGTCGCGTCGCGCGGCTGAAATGTCGTACCAGTGCGGGGTTGCGAGCTGTTCGGCGAGGAATCGCGTCATCGGCGGCTCGCCATTGAGCGGCAATACCTTCCATAAACCTTCCATGACTGCGCCCGCAGCATAGGCAACCGTAAACGGGATCGAGCCAGTCACCTGCGGTGCACCTGCTGCCTGCAGCAGCGCGTTGACCACCTCGCGTACCGGCTTGGGCTCGCCATTGGAAATGAAATACGCGCGGCCTGCGCATGGCGCGCCGCGCTCAAGATGATCGAACGCATCCAGATGTGCCTGCGCGGCATTGTCGATATAGGTGGTGTCAATGCGATTGTTGCCGTCGCCGACAAAGCGCAAACGCCCAGCGCGCGCTCGCTCGACCAGTCTCGGCAACAATTGGTTGTCGCCTGGTCCCCAGATCAAACGCGGGCGCAGCGCCACGGTGCTAAGCGTTGTATCGTTCGCCGCCAAGATGGCTTTTTCCGCAATCAACTTGGTGATCGGATACGCCGCCTTGAAGTGACCGCCGTACGGCGTATCGATCTCGTTGCCGCCTTCAACCGGGTGGGTGGCGCGATGGGTGACGCTGGGCGTGGAGGTGTAAACCAGCTTGCCGATGGCGTGCGCCCGACAGGCCGCGATCACATTGGCGGTGCCGACGACGTTGGCGAGCCGGTAGCTTTCATAACTACCCCACGCGCCCGCTTTCGCAGCGTTGTGGAAAATGGCGTCCATACCGCGCGCCGCTGAATGCACCGCGTCTGCGTCGGCAAGGTCGCCTTGCACTTGGCGCACGCCGAGTGCATCCAGCGGCGGATACAGGCCGCGATTGAAACTGGTGACATCCAACCCGCGCGCAACCAATAAGCGGCAGATGGCCTGACCGAGGAAACCGCCGCCGCCAGTGACGAGGATTTTCATTGAGATTCGCCGGTGCTCCCTCCCCTGCTTGCAGGGGAGGCTGGGGAGGGGTAGAAACGTGCCGCCAAATTTCAGCCAGCACATCGTCTGTTCGCATCAACACGTCATCATTCCAGAATCGCAAAATCCGATACCCGCACGCCTGTATCTTGATCGCCCTCGCCTCGTCTGCCGCCAGCTGCTCAAGATGCTGCCCACCATCAAGCTCGATCACGCAACTCGCATCGACGCAGGCGAAATCGGCAATGTAGCCAGCGATTGGATATTGCCGTCGAAATTTGAAGCCCGCAATTCGGCGGCCTCGCAGGCGCGCCCACAGATGCAGCTCTGCATCCGTTGCGGATTTTCTCAATGCGCGTGCACTGGTCCAAATTCCTCGCACGTTCTACCCCCTCCCAACCTCCCCCTGCAAGCAGGGGGAGGAGCTACATGCGCAGCGCCTTAGCAGCCCACACCGACAACTTTTCTCGGCCGATCTTGGCGTTGTGGCGGATGTCGACCGGAAAGCCTTTATGACGCAGGAAATGCTGGATAACAGCAGTGCGCTGATGCTGCAAGGCAAGTTCGCGCAGGCTGGCTCCAAGACGATCCTGAGCTCCGCGATCTTCATTCCCCGATCCGGGGACAGTTTCGTAGCACAGCACAGGCAACTGCTGCCCAACGGGACCGACACCCACCAGCGCGGTGCGCCGAACAAGCGGCAGCGTATTGAAAATTGGTTCGACTTGCTCGGTGTACATCGTCCCATTCACGGTTTCGACGCGATGCGATTTTCGCCCGCAAAACCAGAGCCGCCCTTCCGCGTCGAAGTAACCAACATCACCCATGCGGTGGACGATGCGCTGGCTTCCATCAGATTGCTGTTCTTCAATCTTCGCCAATCGCGTCGCTTCCGGTCGATTGAAGTAGCTGTCGGTCGCGGTTGGGCCGGCGACGGTGATCTCGCCGATTTCGCCGGTCGGCAACAACAATTCGTCCGACCACTGCGCGATTGCCTCGTCGCTGATGCGGATGATGCGCACGCTATTCGGCGCCACCGGGCGGCCGACGCAGGTGCCGGCGCCGCCTTCGGTTGCTGCGCGCGTTGCCTGCAGCTCGCGACCTTCGACAACGGCAACCGGCAGGCACTCGGTCGCACCGTACGGCGTCCACAGTTGGGCATCGACAGGCAACAACTCGCGCATCTTGCCGACGGCATCGGGCGGCACCGGGGCGCCGGCCGAGGTGACGCGGAGGATGGTCGGCAGCTTTTCGCCAAAACGCGCGAGCACATCGACCAAGGCCGGCGAGCCGAACAACTGCGTCACGCCAAAGCGTGCGATCGCATCGTGCAATTTTTTCGGGTCCGCCCGTGCCGGGCGGGTCGGATCCATATCCGGAATGATCGAGGTCAATCCGAGTGCCGGATCAAACAGCGCGAACGGCGAAAATGTCGGCAGGTCGACGCCGCCGGGCTGAATGTCGAACGCACTGCGCAGCAAATCGATCTGAGCAACAAAATGCCGATGGCGATACACCACGCCTTTGGGTACACCGGTCGATCCCGAGGTAAACAAGATTGCGGCGATATCATCGGGCTGCGTGTCGGCCAATAGCGCGCCTGCATTTGCGCCAAGCAATTCGACTTGCTGCAACGTCGCGCCACGCCAGAACCATCGCCGCCCCACGGTGACACTGATTCGCGCAGATTTTGCCCAGCCCAGCGCAATGCGCGCGACATGCGCGAGCGGAATTCCAATGAATGCATCCGGCTGCGCTTCATCCAGGCACTGTTTGAGCGCGCGTTTGTCGATGCCCGGATCGACTAACACCGGCACCGCACCGAGTTTGAACAGCGCGAACATCAGCAGAAAAAATTCCGGTGAAGGCCGCACCATCACTACTGTGCGCATGCCGCGCACAATGCCGCTGCGCAGCAGGCCGGCAGCAATCGCATCGCTGCGCGCATCCAGCTGCGCGTAGGTGATCGCGATATCGTATTTGGCGAAGCCGTTCGCACCGCGTTTGCCGGGGCAACGCATCGCCACCTGATCGCCGCGCTCGGCGGCC
Organism: Lysobacterales bacterium; assembly: GCA_038316385.1. GTDB lineage: Bacteria > Pseudomonadota > Gammaproteobacteria > Xanthomonadales > Xanthomonadaceae > SZAS-103. The sequence continues at coordinate 4,565 of JBBQAN010000032.1, forward strand.
ATCCGCGGCAAGGTCGCGGCGATGTTGCAGGGCTCTTGCCCCCTCCCTTGCGCATCGCGCAGGGGAGGGTTGGGGAGGGGTTGCTGTTGGCTCATGGCTTCCACGACAAGAGCTTTACCCCCTCCCAACCTCCCCCTGCAAGCAGGGGGAGGGGCCTAAGTGGATTCCGGCGTCTGGATTCATATTGGATGCGCATCAAGAAACGTCCGAATCGCCGGTACCAATTCATCGTGCTTGTCCTCCAGCACGTAATGTCCGCCGTCTTCAAACGTATGCACCTCGGCATTCGGCAACGCCTTGGTGAAGCCATCCAGGAAGTACTTGTCGAACACGAAATCGCGCAGGCCCCAGCCGATAAAGGTTGGACGATCCGCGAATTCATGCAGTCGCGTTCCCGATGCCTCGACTAACGGCCACGCCGGATCGTCGGGCGCCAGCGGAATGTCCTGCACAAAGCGCAAGGTCGCGATCCGGTTGGCCCACGAATCGTAGGGTGCGAGATAAGCATCACGTACGGCAGCAGGCATCTTGCGAACAACCCCTTGCGACGTCGCGCCGGCTGCGAATGCGTTGAAGCCGCGGATCAACGCGGCGCCGAGCCAGGAATCGCGGCCCAGCTTGAGCTGCCACGGCATCGCTTTCGCATTCGGCAGCAGAAACGCAGCCGTGTTCAGAATCACCAATCGCTTGATGCGCGATGCGTTCTTCAGCGCCCAGCCAAAGCCGATCATGCCGCCCCAGTCGTGCACGGCGAGCGTGATCTTGTCGCCTACATCGAGATGCTTCAACAACGCATCCAGATCGTCCACGCGCGATTGCAGCGTGTAGCGGTATTTGTCATCACCGGGTTTGTCGGACAGCCCCATGCCGATGTGATCGGGCACGATGCAGCGGTAACCCTTGCTCGAAGCCGGATCCCGCAGCCCCAGCACAAGATGTCGCCAGTAATAGCTCCACGACGGATTGCCGTGCAGCATGACGACCACATCACCGTCGCGCGGGCCTTCGTCGAGGTAGGACATCGCGATGCCCGGACGCACTTGGAAGCGTTGCGGAGTGAATGGATAGTCGGGATAGTTCATGCGTGATGGTTGCTCATGGCTTCATGCGTTGCGTGGCGCGGCGCGCATCGCATCGGTGACGGCTTTGGTTTCAACGCTGACGCGGGTGACGCGCAACAACAGGTCGATGACCTTGTCTTTGTAATCGGCAAAACAATAGGTGTTGAATTTCGCGCGAATGGTTGGATCCTTGGGTTTCTTTTCCTTGTGCTGGTCGAGGATCCATTCCAGCGCGGAGCGGTTGCCGAGTTTGTACTCCCAGGCTTCGGGCGGAATGCCGGATAGCGTGGTTTCGCTGTCAAGCACGATGCGGCCGGCGGGCTTGTCGGCTTTCAGCGCTGACTTGGGCGACTGACCGGCGGCGCGCGCTTTTTCATCGACGATATCAGTGCGCTGCAGCGGCCACGGCGCGACGGATTCGTAGCCAATGTGCAGCGCCATCAGCGCTTCGCCCCACGCGGCCCAGCGCCAGAAGTCCGGATACAGCGGAATCCGTGGAAACTCGCGCTTGAGGTTTTGCGCGTATTTCTCGCGATAGACCGGATCATGCAGCACCGCATACACGTAGTGGAAGATCGCCTGCTTGTCGATCTTCTGCGTTATCGCTTTTTTCGAAGCTGTCTGTGTTGAGGAAGCCGTTCGTGGTGAGCCTGTCGAACCATGGACGGCTTCACCTTGAACGATCTGTCCTTCGACAGGCTCAGGACGAACGGATTTGTAGTGATCCTTGAACTGCTTGAGCGCCCAGTCGGTGATGTTGTCGGTTTTCCGGCCGTCGACATAGACGTATCGACCGATTGAAAAGGTGCCTCCATTTCCTTGCTTCAATAGACAGAGATCTGAGATGTATTGCGAAGCAAGTGTTGAAAGTAGGTTCTGCGATGCAATGCAGATGAAGTTGATCACCATGTTTTCAGCACACGGCTCGCCCGGGAAGAAGGTCTGCTGTTGATACATGCGATGAATGATTTTCGCATCATGAAAATACGGCCGAACAACAAATGGTCGATAGAGGCCGAGTCGTATCTTTTCTGCATCTGATTGAAGTTGAATCCCTCTTGAGGCAAGTGCCCGCAATTCAGAGGTCCACTTGATCTCCGTGCCGAAATCACTCCCATCCGGGTTGCGCCGCTTACTCAGTGCGTTAAAGCGATCAACGAAGAAATCAATCTTCTGCGAAAGCGAACCCGCGTCTTCCGCATATGCCCAGTCATCCCGATTAGAGGCGATGCCAAGTGAGAACATCTGAAATATTGCTTGCGCCGATCGAGTGTTTCCCTTGGCCTTCACGGCTTTCGATGCCACCGGCATCAACGAATCGAAATCGTTGTTCGTCAGTTTCAACCAGTTGTGCATCTTGTCCGGCGTCACCTCTTCCATCGCCAGTGCCGGCAATTTCGCGTCTGAGAGAAATCCGAGCTTCTCCTCCGCCGTCTCCATTTCCGGCCGTCGCGAATAGAAAATCCGCGCGCCCGTGCTGCCGCGTTTTTTCACCAGAAAACTGATCGCCACCCCGGTCTGGATGCCGAACACGTTGTGCTTCGTCCCCGAGAGCTTCGGGTTCGCGCGCACGTCGCCGCCGAGATCGACGATGCGGATCTCGGCGAACTCCTTGCCGACGATCTCGCGGAAGCCATCGAACGTGCGCGCGTCGAGAAAGCTGCGGTTGCTGATGAAGGCCAGCACGCCGTCGTCGTGCAGGCGATCGGACGCCCAACGGAAGAATCGCGCGTACATGTCGTATAGCTTGGTTTTCTGCGCGGTGGACGCCTTGATGTAGGTGTCCTTGATGCGGCGGTCGATCTCCGGGTATTCGCGGTTCTTGTTGTTGTCGTTTTCGTTGGCCTGGTTGGCGTTGTACGGCGGGTTGCCGATGATCACGCTGATCTTGCGTTTGTTCTGGCGCTTGATGCGCTCGACGTTCTCATCTCCCATGCCGAACAGATCGGCAATCTGCGCGCCGGTGCGCTTGCCGAGGCCGGCGACGTTGTCGAGCGTATCCACCAGGCACAGGCCGGGG
>JBBQAN010000023.1:0-41312 GCA_038316385.1 Lysobacterales bacterium
CGCAGGCGAAGGATTACGCCGGCAAGCTCGGCATCCGCCACACGTATGCGAGCAATGGCCAGGGCATCTACGGCATCGACATGCAGACTGGTGTCGAGGGCGAGGTTGCGCGCTATCCAACGCCGGATGAGTTGTGGGCGCTGACGTTTGCGCAATCCAACGCGTGGCGTGATCGCTTCGCGGCGGTGCCTTTCGAGAGCAAGAGCGGCAGCTGGCAGATCCGCTTCTATCAGGAGATCGCCGTCAACCGGGTGCTGGAGGCGATTGCGCTCGGCCAGCAGCGCGTGCTGCTGACGCTCGCCACCGGCACCGGCAAGACCTCGATCGCGTTCCAGATCGCATGGAAGTTGTATCAGGCGCGCTGGAGCCGCGATGGCGAGCCGACACGACGGCCGCGCATCCTGTTTCTTGCCGATCGCAACACGCTCGCGAATCAGGCGTTCAACGACTTCAACTCGTTCGCGGCGTTCGCCGAGGATGCGCTGGTGCGGATCGACCCCGATGCGATTCGCTCGCGTGGTCGCGTACCAACCAACGGCAACGTGTTCTTCACAATCTTCCAGACCTTCATGAGCGGGCCGCCGAAGGATGGCAAGCCATCGCCAGCGTTCGGCGAGTATCCGCCGGACTATTTCGATTTCATCGTCATCGACGAATGCCATCGCGGCGGCGCGAATGACGAGAGCAACTGGCGCGACATCCTCGATCACTTCGCACCGGCCGTGCAGCTTGGCCTGACCGCAACGCCGAAGCGTCGCGACAACGTGGACACCTACGCGTATTTCGGCGAGCCGGTGTACATCTACTCGCTCAAGGAAGGCATCAGCGACGGCTTCCTGACGCCGTACAAACTCAAGCAGATCGGCACCACGCTGGACGAGTACGTGTACACGCCGGACGACGAGGTGGTGGAGGGCGAGGTCGAGGCCGGCAAGCGCTACGAGGAGGCCGACTTCAACCGCATCATCCAGATCAGGGAGCGCGAGGCGTATCGCGTGAAGCTGTTCATGGGCTTGATCGACCAGCGCGAGAAGACGCTGGTGTTCTGCGCGACCCAGGATCACGCGCTTGCGGTGCGCGATTTGATCAACCAGGACAAGACCAGCAGCGATCCTCAGTACTGCGTGCGGGTGACCGCCAACGACGGCGCGCTCGGCGACCAATCCCTGCGGGCGTTTCAAGACAACGAGAAGACGATTCCGACGATCCTGACCACGTCGCAAAAGCTCTCGACCGGCGTGGATGCGCGCAACGTGCGCAACATTGTGTTGATGCGGCCGATCCATTCGCTGATCGAGTTCAAGCAGATCATCGGGCGCGGCACGCGGCTGTACGAAGGCAAGGATTACTTCACGATCTACGATTTCGTGAAGGCTTATGAGCATTTCCGTGATCCGGAATGGGATGGCGATCCGGAAGAAGAGGAACTCTGTTCAAAATGCGGCAACAGGCCTTGCACCTGTGTGCCACGGCCGCGCGAACCCTGCGAAAAATGCGGCGCAAGTCCGTGCGAATGCCCGTGTCCGAAGTGCGGGAAGCGGCCGTGCGAGTGCAAGAAGCGGGCGATCGTGAAGCTGGCCGACGGCAAGGAACGGCGCATCCAGAGCATGATCGCGACGATGTTCCTCGGGCCTGACGGCAGGCCGATTTCAGCAGCGCAGTTTCTGGAAACGCTGTACGGAGCGCTGCCCGAGTTCTTCAAGGACGAAGAGGAACTGCGAACGATCTGGAGTCTTCCGGATAAACGCAAGACGCTGCTGGAAGGATTGGCGGACAAGGGCTTCGGCATGGCGCAGTTGGCGGACATGCAAAAGCTCATTGAGGCCGAGGACAGCGATCTGTTCGATGTGTTGGCCTACATCGCATTCGCCGCCGCTCCCTTGCAGCGTGCTGAGCGGGCTGCTGCGGCCGTGGCGGAGAGTCGCGCCCGTTACAACGACAAGCAGCAAGCTTTCGTGGACTTTGTGCTGGCGCAATACGTGGCGCAGGGCGTTGAGGAACTCGATCAGGAGAAGCTGGCGCCGCTGCTGCGGCTCAAGTACCGCAACGCGATCGCCGATGCGACAGCCGAACTGGGCAATCCCGAGCAAATCAGGCGCGTGTTTCTGGGATTCCAGAAGTATCTTTACATCGAACAGCGTCACTGAAAGTTTGTCTTGAACTGACGCGGGTTAGGCAATCATCAGTCCAGCCATGAAAAAGCCGGCTCTGGGCCGGCTTTTCGTGCAATGAGTTGGTCGGGGAGACAGGATTCGAACCTGCGACCTCTACGTCCCGAACGTAGCGCTCTACCAGACTGAGCTACACCCCGACTGAGCCGTGCATTCTAGGGGTCGCGGCGTGGGCAGGCAAGCGTGGGTTGCGCAGTAAGGCTGTGCGCCGCTGGAATCGGTAGAATCCCATTGAAATCCCACCCAGCAATGGCTGGAGTTGTTGCGGATGGATCCGCATGCAACACCAACTGACGAGGAATCTGGTATTGATCAAGCCCCGCACCATGCCCGGCGTCATGGAATTGCTGCCGCGCGAGCAGATCGCGTTCCAGCGCATGCTCGATGTCATCCGCCGTAACTACGAGCGCTTCGGCTTCCTGCCGATCGAAACGCCGGCCATTGAGTTGTCGGAAATGCTGCTCACCAAGAGTGGCGGCGAAACCGAGCGCCAGGTTTATTTCGTGCAGTCCACCGGCGCACTCGAGAAATCGGGCGAGGGCGTGCCCGAACTCGCACTGCGCTTCGATCTCACCGTACCGCTGGCGCGTTACGTCGCCGAGCACGAACATGACCTCGCATTCCCGTTCCGCCGTTACCAGATGCAGCGCGTGTACCGCGGCGAACGCGCGCAACGCGGCCGTTTTCGTGAGTTTTACCAGGCCGATATCGATGTGATCGGCAAGGATGCACTATCGATCCGCTTCGATGCGGAACTGCCGGCGGTGATCTATGCCGTGTTCACCGAATTGGCGATCGGGCCGTTCACGATTCACATCAACAACCGTAAATTGATGCGAGGATTTCTTGAAGGCTTGGGCATAGCGGATGGCGAACAGCAGGCGTTGGTGTTGCGCGAAGTGGACAAGCTCGACAAACGCGGCGCCGATCACGTGCGTGCCACCCTGACCGGCGAAGGATTTGGTTTGTCGCCCGAAGTAGCCGACAAGTTGCTTGATTTCGTGCGCATCCGCTCGCACGGACATCAGGATGCGCTGGAGAAGTTGGCTGCGTTGGGCGCAGGTAGTGAGGTCTTCAATACAGGTGTTGGCGAATTGCGCGACGTGTTGGAGATGGTGTGCGCACTCGGCGTTCCGGAATCGCATTACGCGATCAATCTGTCGATCGCGCGTGGCCTCGATTACTACACCGGCACCGTCTTCGAAACCATGTTGAACGAACACCCGCAGATAGGTTCGATCTGTTCGGGCGGGCGTTACGACGATCTGGCCGGCAACTACACGAAGTCGAAACTGCCCGGTGTGGGCATCTCGATCGGTGTCACCCGATTGTTCTGGCAATTGCAGGACGCGGGCTTGATCGACAAGGCAGAAAGTTCGGTGCAAGCATTGGTTGGCCTGCTCGACGAGTCGCGATTGCACGAAGGCTTGCAGCTTGCGCGTGAGCTGCGTGCCGGCGGCATCAACACCGAAGTGCAGCTTGAATCGCGCAAGCTCGCGCGGCAGATGCAATACGCCGATCGCGCAGGCATTCGGTTCGTTATATTGATAGGTGAGGATGAAGCTGCGCGTGGCATGGTGACAGTGAAAGACATGCGCCGCGGCGAACAATTTGAAGTTGCGCGTGCGGAACTTGTCGGCGCATTACGGGTGGAAATCGAGCAAGCACTGGCGATGCAGCAGGGGACGCAGGCATGACCGAGACCGCACAATTGAACGGCATTGTGCAGTTGAACGGCACTTCGCTCACGCGCGCGCAACTCATCGCGATCAGTCGCGGTGCAAGTGTCGCGCTTGACGCACTGCAACTCGTTGCAGTGAAGCGCGCGGCGGACTTTCTCGCGGAGCAAGTGCGTCGCGAAGAGCCAATCTACGGCGTCAACACTGGTTTCGGCAGCAACGCCGACCGCCTGCTTGGCGCGCATCGTGTGCGCGATCAATTGCCGGGAAATCGTTCGACTGACGAGGTGAGCCTGCACGAAGAATTGCAACGGAACCTCATCATCACCCATGCGGTATGCGTGGGTGAACCGCTCGCACAGAAAATCGTGCGCACGATGCTCGCGATACGGATCAATACCTTGATGCGTGGGCATTCAGGCATCCGCGTCGAAACGCTGAAGGCGCTGGCGGATATGCTCAACGCGGGCATCGTTCCAGTCATCCCCGAGTTGGGTTCGGTCGGTGCGAGCGGCGATCTGGCACCGCTGTCGCATTTGGCGATCGTGCTGCTCGGTGGCGGTGAAGCCTTTTTTGAAGGCCAGCGCATGCCGGGTGCTGAAGCGCTGCAACGCGCTGGCCTCGAACGCGTGCGGCTGTCGTACAAGGAAGGCCTGGCGCTCAATAATGGCACCGCGCAAATGTTGGCCTGCGGCGTGCTCGCAGTCGACCGACTTGAACGCTTGCTCGATACCGCCGACTTGGCTGCGGCGATGACGATTGATGCATTCGCCGGCCGCGTGCATGCCTTCGATGAAGCGGTGCACGCATTGCGCCCGCATCCTGGGCAGGTGCATGCAGCGTCGCATTTGCGCGCGTTGCTGGCGGGCTCGACGCTCGCAGAAATTCCGTACCATCTGGTGCCACGCTTCGCTGCCTGGCAACCGCAGAGTTGGGACACGACGGAATCGCAAGCACTGCGCTTCGACATTCGCTGGGATTGGGTACCGCTCGACCAGCGCCACGGTCGTGAGAAGTTCTACCAGCGTTTCCGTCCGTTTCGCGGCGGCAAGAAGCATCAGCCGCAGGACAGCTATTCGTTGCGCTGCGTGCCGCAGGTGCATGGAGCGGTGCGCGATGCGGTCGCGCAGGCGGCGCGTGTGATGGACATCGAGCTCAACGCGGTTACCGACAATCCGTTGATCTTTGTGGACGCCGTCGATGCAAAACATCTGGAAGAACAGGTGATTTCCGCAGGCCACTTCCACGGTATGCCGCTGGCGCTTGCGATGAGCTATGTGAAAGCCGCGATTCCGGTGCTTGCATCGATCTCGGAGCGGCGCTTGAACAAGCTCGTTGATCCCGCAACGAACGATGGCTTGCCGGCATTCCTGATCGGCAACGAAGACTCGACCGAATCAGGTTTCATGATCGTGCAATACACCGCAGCGGCGATCGTCAACGATCTCGCCAGTCGCGCGCATCCGGCCTCGGTGTATTCGATTCCGACCAGCGCGAACGCGGAAGATCATGTGTCGATGGGCGCGAATGAAGCGCGCCACGTGCTCGACATGACCGACGACCTCGCGCGCGTGCTCGGGCTGGAACTTTATACAGCCGCGCAGGCACTGGATTTCCGCCAGGACATGATTCATGCGGCACAGGAACTGGCCGCTCGCAGCGATGCGGTCGGCTTGGCGCGCAAGATCCACGGTGGGCCTGCGGAAAGCGATCCAGCCCGCAACACGTTCCTCGCTGAAGTCGAAGCCTTGCGCGCGGAGTTGGCCTCCGCTCCCGCGTTCAAGCCGGGCAGGGCGATCGAAGCCGCGTGGCACGCGCTGCGCGATGCGATTCCGTTCATGGACCGCGACCGCGCGATGGATGGCGACGTCGCGATGGCGGTCACGCTGGTCGACGGGGACGTCCTGCTCGCTGCAGCGCGTCGCGCCGCCTGCTGATCGCTGGCATCGCCTGATCGCAGGTCCATGCATGCGTTGTCTGCATGGACCCACGCTGAATCCTTCCGAATAGAGAATCTGCCCAGATGTTGACTCGTGTTGTCCAGCATGCCAATGTATTAACGCGTTAATACATTTGATCATTGTCGGAAACACATGAAACGCCGCTCGCTGCCAGTCACCCGTGCAAAGGAAAGCTCCGCGCTGCGCCAGCTCGGCGAGGCGCTGTGCAGCCTTCGCGATGCAGCAGAAGCGCGATTGTTTCTCGAAGACCTGTGCACGCCGGCTGAGCTCGAAGCCCTCGCCGATCGCTGGCGGGTCGTGCCGTTGCTGCTCGCAGGCGTTCCCTATCGCGAGATCCACGACCGCACCGCGGTCAGCGTCACCACGATTGGTCGCGTCGCGCGCTCGCTTGAGCGCGGTGCCGGCGGCTACCGGCTGGCGGCATCGCGGCTCGGCCACCCCGACGCCATCCATTGACCCACTCGCCTTGCGCAGGAAGGCGCCAAGCAGGCGCCGCCGTTGCATCATTGTCTGGAGTTGCCATGAAATCGCGTGACCGTTTGCGCATCGCCATCCAGAAGTCAGGGCGCCTTTCGGAGCCAGCACGCGACCTGCTCGCGCGCGCCGGATTGAGCTTCCGTGAAAGCCGCGATCGCTTGTTCTGCTATGGCGAATCGCTGCCGATCGATCTGTTGCTCGTGCGCGACGACGACATTCCTGGCTTGATCGCGGAAGGGGTCTGCGATCTGGGCGTGGTCGGACGCAATGTACTGCTGGAACAGGTGCTGGAGCGTTCGGACACGGGATTGCCCAACGCTTTTTCCGAATTGCGTGCGCTCGGTTTCGGTGGTTGCCGGCTCGCAATTGCCGCGCCACAGGAGAATAAATGGAATGGTATTGCGGATCTTGCCGGCAAGCGCATCGCGACCAGTTATCCGCGCCTGCTTGCGCAATGGCTGGCCGCGAACGCGATTGATGCGGAGGTGGTGATGCTCTCGGGATCTGTGGAAATCGCGCCACGTCTTGGCAAGGCCGACGCGATCTGCGACCTGGTGTCGAGTGGCGCGACGCTTGCGGCGAACCAGTTGCGCGAAGTGGAGACCGTGCTCGAAACGCAGGCGGTACTCGCCGGCCCCGCGCAATTGTTCACCGACGAGCGCGCCGAGCTTGCCGGTCTGCTGCTGCGTCGACTCGACGGCGTGCTCTCGGTGCGCGACAGCAAGCTGGTGTTGATGCAGGCTCCGCGCGTCGCATTGCCCGAGCTGCTGCGCCTGCTCGGCGACGCCGATGTGCCGACACTGACCTCGATCGAAGGCCGTGCCGACGATGTGTCGTTGCAGACCGTGTGCCGCAGCGCGGTGACATGGCAGCGGCTGGAGGATATGAAGAGAGCCGGCGCGCGCGGCTTGCTGGTGCTGCCGGTGGAACAGATGCTCGCATGAACGCATCGCTGCCCATCACCGCGTCGTCGCGATTGACCATTAGTCGCTGGTCCGGTCTTGACGAAATTGGACGAGCTGCGCTGCTTGCGCGGCCTCTGCGTCCACTGCAGCAGTCGGATGCTGTCGCGGGCATCATCGAGCAGGTGCGTTCCGGCGGTGATGGCGTACTGCGCTCGCTGACGCGTCGTTACGATGGCGTCGAACTCGCTGCGCTGGAAGTCGATGCGGCGATGCTCGAAGCCGCCGAACGCGCACTCGACTCCGCATTATGTGCGGCGATGCGAAACGCACTCGCGCGCATCGAGGCATTCCATGCAGCCGGTGCACCGAACGGATACGCGGTCGATACCGCACCCGGTGTGCGTTGCGAACGCATCCTGCGGCCGCTCGACCGGGTCGGCCTGTACATACCGGCCGGCTCTGCACCCTTGTTCTCCACAGTGCTGATGCTCGCTGCGCCTGCGCGACTAGCCGGATGCCGCGAAGTCATCCTGTGCACGCCGCCGCGCGCCGATGGCGAAGCCGATCCGCTCGTGCTTGCTGCTGCTCGGATGTGCGGCATCGCGCGCGTTTTCACCATCGGCGGTGCGCAAGCGATCGCGGCGATGGCCTTTGGAACGGCGAGCATCCCACGCTGCGACAAGCTGTTCGGGCCCGGCAATGCGTGGGTGACCGAAGCCAAGCGGCAGGTCGCGGCGATGCCGGACGGCGTTGCGATCGACATGCCTGCCGGGCCGTCGGAAGTGCTAGTAATCGCGGACGCTGCCGCGAATCCCGCGTTTGTCGCCGCCGACTTGCTCGCGCAAGCCGAACATGGGCCGGATTCACAGGTGATCATGATCACCGACAGCGCGGTATTGGCCGATGCGGTGTGCAATGCGGTCGAACGCCAGCTCGTGCAACTGCCACGGCGCGCAACCGCGTCGCAGGCATTGGCATGCAGCCGCATCATCGTGGTCGAAGGACTGGACGTTGCGATCGAACTCTCCAATCGCTACGCGCCGGAACACCTGATCCTGCAGGTCGCTGATCCCCGTTCATTGCTGGCGCAGGTGCGTGCTGCCGGCTCGGTGTTCCTTGGTGCGTGGTCGCCGGAGTCGGTCGGTGACTATTGCAGCGGCACCAACCATGTGTTGCCGACCGACGGCTGGGCGAGGGCCTACAGCGGCGTGTCGGTCGCGAGTTTCCAGCGCGCGATCACCGTGCAGGAACTCAGCCGCGACGGGCTCGCAACGATCGGGCGCGAAGCGATCGTGATGGCGGAAGCCGAAGGCTTGCGCGCGCACGCACAAGCCGTGCGCATCCGGCTTGCGGAACGCGGGATCGCTCCGTGAACGCGCTTGATCTCGCACGCCCGGATCTACTTGCGCTAGCGGGCTATTCGTCGGCTCGCATGGAAGCCGGTGGCGGCAGCGTGTGGCTCAACGCGAACGAGTCGCCGTGGCCGCAATGCGATGCAGCCGTCAATCGCTATCCGGAACCGCAACCGGCGCGCCTGCGTGCGCAACTCGCTGCACTGTATGGGGTGGACGCGTCGCAGTTGTTGATCGGCCGAGGCAGCGATGAGGCGATCGATCTGCTCGTGCGCGCATTTTGCCGCGCTGGCGCGGACGCAATCCTGATCCAGCCGCCGACGTTCGGCATGTATGCGGTGTGTGCGGCGGTGCAGGGCGCTTCGGTGCGCAGCGTCGCGCTGTCGCGCGAGTCGGGATTCCTGCCGGATTTCGACGCGGTGCTCGCAAAGATCGATGCATCGGTGAAGCTGGTGTTCGTCTGCGCACCAAACAATCCGACTGGCGACCTGCCTTCGCAGACGTCGATCATCACGCTCGCCGATGCGCTGCGCGGTCGCGCACTGGTCGTCGTGGACGAGGCTTACATCGAATACGCGGACGGCGAAAGCCTCGCCACCGCCGTGGCATCGCACGAGAACCTGCTGGTGCTGAGGACATTGTCGAAAGCCCATGCGCTTGCTGGCGCGCGGATCGGTTGTCTGGTCGCCGCACCCGGGATCATCGGCCTGCTGCGCCGGATCATGCCGCCGTATCCGTTGCCGACGCCGTGCGTCGAGGCAGCGGTAGCAGCGCTGTCGCCCACCGCATTGCGCCTGACGTGCGAGCGCATCGCGCTGGTGCGCAGCGAACGGAAGTTGTTGCGCGATCGACTGGGCCGATTCGCCGACGTGCGCGAGGTGCTGCCGTCGCAGGCGAACTTCCTCGCCGTGCGTTTCGACGATGCCGGTGCGCGTTACCGGCAATTGCTTGCACGCGGGATCGTGGTGCGCGACGTGCGCCGTTATCCAGGTCTGGATGACGCATTGCGGATCACGATCGGTAGTCCCAATGAGAATGCCTCGCTGCTCGTCGCGCTGGAACAATCAGTGGAGTGCGCAACATGAGTGGCCGCAAGATCCTGTTCGTCGATCGCGATGGCGTCTTGATCGTCGAGCCGCCCGACGAACAGATCGATTCCTTCGACAAGTTCCAGCTCGTCGGTGGCGTGATTCCCGCATTACTGCGATTGCGCGATGCAGGCTACGACTTCGTGATGGTGAGCAACCAGGATGGTCTTGGCACTGACAGCTTTCCGCAGACGAGTTTTGAAGGCCCGCACAATCTGCTGCTGCAGATCCTCGCATCGCAGGGCATCGTGTTCCGCGAAGTGTTGATCGATCCGAGTCTCGCCCACGAGAACCGGACGCTAGACGGGGTGCCAACGCGCAAGCCCGGCATTGGCATGGCGCTGCATTATCTGCGCGACCGCAGCGTCGATCTTGCGCGCAGCGCGATGGTCGGTGACCGCATGACGGACATGGAGTTCGCGCGCAACCTCGGCGTGCGCGGTTTCCTGATCGCGCCGGATGGCGACGACTGGAGCGCGATCGCCGATGCGCTGTCCTGCGACGCACGCAGCGCGCGCATCAAGCGCACGACGCGCGAAACACGCGTGCAGGTCGCGATTGATCTCGACCGCGTCGCCGAACCGGCGATCGCCACCGGGCACCCGTTCTTCAACCACATGCTCGAACAACTCGGCAAGCACGGCGGCTTCGCATTGTCGGTGCAATGCGCCGGCGACCTGCAGGTGGACGAACATCACACGGTCGAAGATTGCGCGCTCGCAATCGGCGAAGCGCTGCGGCAGGCACTCGGCGACAAGCGTGGCGCCGCGCGTTACGGTTCGGCACCCGATCGAGTCATTGAAGCGGACGGCAAAGGCCTGCGCGCGACGTTTGTTCTCCCAATGGACGAGTCGCTGGCCGAAGCTGCGCTGGATCTTTCCGGACGCGCGTACTTCGTGTTCGACGGCGCATTCCCGCGCACCGAAGTCGGCGGGTTGGCGACCGAACTCGTGCCGCATTTCTTCCGTTCGCTGTGCGATGCGGGCGGCATCAACCTGCACCTGAACGTACGCGGCGAGAACACGCACCACATGGTCGAGGCCTGCTTCAAGGTCGTCGCACGCGCCTTGGGCATGGCGATTCGACGCGAAGGCAACGCGCTGGCCAGTACCAAGGGTCTGCTCTGATGGAAGGCTTGACGTGATGCGCATCGTGCTCGTGGATTCGGGCGGCGCAAACATCGGCTCGGTGCGCTATGCATTGCAGCGATTGGACGTCGATGCCGAACTGACTGGCGATGGCGACACGATCCGCCGCGCGGACCGGGTAATCCTGCCGGGCGTCGGCGCGGCTGCGGCGGCGATGCAGCGTCTGCGCGAACTCGATCTTGTCGGGACGTTGCGCGCACTTGACCGGCCGTTGCTCGGCATCTGCCTGGGCATGCAGCTGCTGCATGCCTCCTCGGAGGAGGGCGATGTGGATTGCCTCGGCCTGCTGCCTGGACGCGTGCGGCGGATGGTCGCCGCGCCCGGCGTGCGGATTCCGCATATGGGCTGGAATCGCCTGCACAAATGCGGCCACGATTCACCGTTGCTGGACGGAATATCTGATGGCGCGCAGGTCTATTTCGTGCACGGATACGCCGCCGAAGAGGATGCGAACACGATCGCATCCAGCGAGCATGGTGGACGCTTTGCTGCGGTCGTTCAGAGCGGCAACATTGCAGGCGCGCAGTTCCACCCGGAGCGTTCCGGTCCCGCGGGGCTCCGGCTGCTCGCGAATTTCCTGGGGCTGCCATGAGCGCGGACTTCACCGTGTATCCGGCGATCGACGTGCGCGACGGCTGCGTTGTGCGCTTGCGGCAAGGCGACTATGCGCAGGAAACGCGCTATGGCGACGATCCTTGCGCTCTCGCCGAAACCTATGCGCAGACCGGAGCTGGATGGCTGCATCTTGTCGACCTTGATGCGGCGCGCGCGGGCGGGTACACGCTCGCGCCGTTGCTGGAGCGGATCAAGTCGCGTACCGCATTGCGTGTGCAGACCGGCGGCGGCGTACGTACGGCTGTCGATGTGCAGGCCTTGTTCGATGCCGGTGCCGATCGCGTGGTGGTTGGATCGCTCGCCGTGCGCGAGCCTGTCATTGTGTCCGGATGGATCGGGGAACACGGCTGCGAACGCATCGTGGTCGCTCTCGATACGCGCGCCGATGCGAATGGACGCTGGCGATTGCCCGTGCATGGCTGGACCGAACTGGGAACAGATGATCCTGGCGTTGATCTCGTGGCCGTGTTGGCGCGCTATGTCGCATGCGGCATGCGCCACCTGCTGTGCACGGATATCGCGCGCGACGGCATGTTGTCCGGACCGAACTGCGACCTGTACCGGCAGTTGCATGCGCTCGCACCGGGAATCGCCGTGCAGGCTTCCGGCGGCGTGCGCGATGTTGCCGACGTGCGCGCGGCGCAGGCTGCCGGATGCGATGGTGTCGTGCTCGGACGCGCGCTGCTCGAGGGCAGGATCGATCTTGCGGAGGCGCTGGCATGTTGAGCCGCCGCATCATTCCTTGCCTCGATGTGCGTGATGGGCGATGCGGAAAGCCGTGGACTGCCAGTGGCAGTCCACGCCGCAGAGCGCCCGGCCAAGGATGGACGGGCCGGATCGAAGCGCCAGGGAGGGCAAATGCTTAGTCGCCGCATTATTCCCTGCCTCGATGTGCGTGATGGCGTAGTCGTTAAAGGCGTGCGCTTCCGCGACCACGTCGTGATGGGAGACATCGAAGAGCTTGCGCTGCGCTATCGAGACGAAGGCGCCGATGAACTCGTGTTCTACGACATCACAGCGAGCCCAGAAGGACGCACCGTCGATCGCGGCTGGGTCGAACGCGTTGCCCGGATCATCGACATTCCGTTCTGCGTTGCCGGCGGCATCCGCAGCGTCGCCGATGCGCGCGCGATTTTGCATGCCGGCGCCGACAAGATTTCGGTGAATTCGCCAGCATTGCGGCGGCCGGAATTGATCGCCGAACTCGCCGATGCATTCGGCAGCCAGTGTGTGGTGGTCGGCATCGATTCGCTGCGCGACCCGGACGGCGAGTGGCGCGTGCGGCGCGACACCGGCGCTGCCAACGCAACGCGTGCGCTGTCCCTGCGCACGATGGACTGGATCGCCGAGGCTCAGCGGCTGGGTGCTGGCGAGATCGTACTGAACTGCATGGGCAGCGACGGCGTGCGCGACGGTTACGATATCGCCCAATTGTCCGCCGCACGCGCATTGTGCAGCGTGCCGCTGGTGGCTTCTGGCGGCGCAGGGTGCAGTACGCATTTCATCGACGTGTTCGTGCGGGCGGACGTGGATGCAGCGCTTGCGGCGAGCATCTTCCACGATGGCAGCGTGCGAATTCCCGAACTCAAACGTGCATTGCGCTATAGCGGCATCGAGATACGCGACGATGAATGATCCAGTCTCCGCAAACCTGACCGGCGAAGAGATCGCAACGCTTGCATGGGACAAGCAGGGCGGCTTGCTGCCGGCGATCGTGCAGGATGCGGCGACGTATCGCGTGCTGATGCTCGGTTACATGAATCGCGCGGCGTTGGATGCCACACTCGCCAGTGGTCGTGTGACCTTCTACAGTCGCAGCCGCGCGCGCTTGTGGATCAAGGGCGAAACCAGTGGCAACACGCTGGAACTGGTATCGATAGCAGCCGATTGCGATAGCGACAGCCTGCTCGTGCAGGCGCGACCGCGAGGTCCGACCTGCCATCGCGGCACGGCGAGTTGTTTCGCCGATGCGCCGGGCGATTTCCTCGGCGAACTCGACGCATTGATCGCGAAGCGCCACGCCGAACGCCCGCAAGGCAGCTACACCACGCAACTGTTCGACGCTGGCATCCGCCGCATCGCGCAGAAAGTCGGCGAGGAAGGTGTGGAGACCGCGCTCGCCGCCGTCGTGCAAAACGATGTCGCGTTGCTCGGCGAGTCGGCCGACCTGGTCTATCACCTGCTCGTGCTGCTGCGCGCGCGCGGTCTTGACTTGCGCGATGCCGTCGAAATACTGCGCACGCGGCATCGCCAGTAGTTCAGCTGCGATCCAGACTTGCGTCGGCGGGGATGACGAACACGAGGTCGTCGACAGTTACTGCAAAGTGCGATGCGGATTCGACGTGATCGTGGTTGGCGCGAAGGGCACCTGCGCGACTGGCGGAGGCAGTGCCGCGCGCCATGCCGAGAGCTTTGCCTCGATCAGCGCGCCTTCCCAGAACTGCGGTTCCGATGGTGTGTCTTTGTCGTGTTTTTCCCAGCCGACGATGGTTGTGCGCGCGCGCAGATATGCGTCATGGAAATCGGTGGTCTGGTTCAATGCTTCGGTCAGGAATGCCTTGCCGAACCAGGTGATTTGCGCATCCGATCCGCACCCGAATGACGCGCGATCGCTGCGTGCGGCGGTGATGATCATCGTGTGCGGTTCGCGCAACGCTGGGATGAAGCCGCCCGAATAGCATGCCGAAACGATCACGATGCGCCAGCGGATATGCGCCGTATCGAGCGCATCGCGAATGTCCTCGGGCGTGAGTTGGTCCAGCGGCATCGAACCCATCGCGACGTATAGCTGATGATCGCGGCTGCCGTGGCTGGTCAAAAATAGCAGCAGGATGTCTTCGTTCACATCCATCGTTTTGGCAATGCCGGACAATGCGTCGTAAAGATTCGTGCGCGTGGCGAGGGGCGTTTTCTCGAACGTCGCCGGCGAGTTGATCAGCTGCAGCGTGCGTCCTGCTGCGTCGAAACGTCGCGCGAGCAGCTTCGGCAGATAGTCCACTTCGTTGCGAAAGACGTTTTCTTCGCTATCGCCCGCAAAACCGAGCGCATACAGATCGATCTTGCCGGGCGTTTGCGGACGCAATCGCTTGGTGCTTGCATCGACCAGATCGGCCTGCGCGTACATCAGGTCTTCGTAACTTGCGACCGGATCGATCGCGTTCGCAGCGCCCGCATCGTCAGTCGCATCCGATGGGAGCAGACCAAGCCAGTTCAGCAACGGCGCGGGATCAGGGTGCGCAGGCGTGGTCGATTTCGCAACGAGCGGAATTTTTTCAATTGCCGGTTGCGCGGTTTCGCGATGAAAGTCGTAGCGTCCCAACGCGAAAGCGGCGCACAGCGCGATCGGCAGCAGGATCAGGCGAGCGCGCACAACGTCCCCGTCATGCGTCGGCAATCACGATATCGGCGAACGATGCAACGCGCGCATGCTCGTGCGCAGCAGCGCCCGTGCGCGGTGATGGATAGTCTGCGATACGATCGAGCAAAATCGTGCGCATTCCCGCAAGCCGCGCGGCGTCGAGTTCCTCGACGACGTCAGAAAGAAACAGTATCTCGCCAGCCGGCATGCCGAGCTCTCGTGCGATGCGCAAATAGCTGCCTACTTCACGCTTGCCGCCGACCGCAGTGTCGAAGTTGCCGTCGAACACTCCCGAAATATCGCCCGCATCGCTGTGCGCGAAAAGAAGTTTCTGCGCGTCCACGGAGCCCGACGAATAGACGTACAGGGCAACGCCTTCAGCATGCCAGCGTGCGAGCGCCTCGGCTGCATCGGGATAGACATGGCCGCGATAATCGCCGCGTTCGTAGCCGTCCTTCCACAGCATGCCTTGCAGGCCTTTCAACGCCGGATGCTTGCGGTCCTCGCGAATCCAGCCTTGCAGTACCTCGACGATGCAGTCGTCCGATACCACACCGCCGATATCCATCGCGGCCTTGTCCAGCCAGTGCCGTACCGCAGCGTCGTCGACGTTGTGGCGCACGAAATCCGGCAACGTGCGCGATGCGTACGGGAACAGCACGTTGTGCACGAATGCGATCGAGCTGGTGGTGCCTTCGATGTCGGTCAGGATCGCGCGAATCATGTAGTTACATTCCGTTGTGATGTTGTCCGTGGCGCACATTGTCGCTCGGCGTGTCGGCTCAGGGTTCGTAGAACGGAAACTTCTGCGCGATGTCGTTGCCGGTGAAGTGCCCGACCCAACCGTCCGCTTCGGTGAAGAAGCGGATCGCTATTAAGCTCGGCAACCTGCCCATGTCGAACCAGTGCATGGTGCCGTCGGGCACATGGATCAAGTCGCCTGTTTCGCACAGGATCTCGTAAACCTTGCCCTCGACATGCAGGGTGAACTGGCCCGCGCCCGCGACGAAGAAGCGGACTTCGTCTTCCTTGTGGAAGTGCTCGTCGAGGAAACGCGTGCGCATCATCGTGCGGTCGGGATGATCCGGCTTGATGCTGACGACATCGACGCTCCTGAATCCATGTTTCGCGACCAGCCGGTCGACGTCGTTGCGGTATGCGGCGAGCACTTCGTCGGAGGACGCGCCAGGCACGACCGGATGCGATGCTTCCCACTGCTCGAAACCCACGCCGATCGTCGCGAGTTCGCGCGCCATTTCCGCGTGATCGCGCGAGTCCAGCTGCGGGCTGCCAGCATCGGTGTCGGCGTAAATACGCAGGCGACTCATTGTTGCCAGTCCTTTATGGTGGGCAGTCTCATCGGTGGAATTTCCTCATTTCCAGTTCGCAAGCAATCAGGAACTCGAAGGCTTCCAGATGGCGGCGGGCCTCGGCCATGTCGGCGCCCCAGGCGTACAGCCCGTGGCCTTCGATCAGATAGCCCCACAGCGGGCCGTCGAGCAATGCATCGACCTGGGCGGCGAGTGTGGGGATGTGCTGGTTGTTCGGCAACACCGGCACATCCATTGCGGTTGCATGGGTATCCTGGCCGCGAAACGCCTTGATGAGCTCGTAATCCTCGAAACGGATGTGACCCGCGCCGGCGTACAGACGCGATGCAAGCGTCTGGTTTAGCGAATGCGTGTGCAGCACGCAGCCGATCTCGGGAAAGCGCTTGTAAAGCTGTGTGTGCAACAGGGTTTCGGCGGACGGGCGCTGCCCGGTTGCGACAGGTTGACCATCGAAATCCACGACCATGATGTCGTCTTCGGTCAGGCAACCTTTGTCGCGGCCCGATACCGTAATCGCGGCGCGCATGTCGTCCAGCCGCATCGAAAAGTTGCTGCTGGTCGCCGGGGTCAAGCCCAGCGCCGCGAGTTCGCGGGTCGCGGCGACGATCTCGAGGGCGTTGGCGCGCAGGTACGCGGGGTCGTAGGGCAGGGTGGTCATGCGGAAAGTGTAGCGGATGCGGTGATTACGGATACAGGCTGTCGCAGAGTACGAGACACCAGAATGGATAGAATCACAGCATAGCGGCCGATTGCCGCGCAGGAATCCGTGATGTCCGACCTGAATGTGATTCTGTGCTTGGTGATCGGTTTGCTGGTCGGTGCTGGCATTGCCAGTACTGCCCTCTGGCTGCCATTGCGCGCACGTTTGCGAGCAGCACTATCGTTGAGCGAGGATCTGCAACAGCGATTGAATTCTAGCGACGGAGCACTGACGACCGAACGTGGTCGTGCCGGGCAACTCGCCGCTGAAGCAGCCCGTCTGCCTGATGCTCTTGATCGTGCGACACACTTTGAAAATGGTGTTGCCGCACTGAACGAGAAATTGCGTGACGCAGACGCGCGCGAAGCGGCGGCGCTGGCGACGGCAACAGCTAAGCAGGAAGTAGCGAATCGCTTGGGAAGCGCCCTGAATGACGTCAACGTTATGCTCGAAAAGGCACGAACAGATTTAGAGACAATGTCAGGCGAACGCGCGAAAGCTATAGCCGAACGCGACGCAGCAAAAATTATCGCGGAAGACTCCAGAGAGTTTCTCAAGGGTGCTCAAGCGCAGCTTCGGACAGCCTTTACTGAGGCTGCTACTGTCGTGTTCGATAAGAACGCCACCGAAGCCTTTACGCGAACGCTGGATCCTTTTTCCACGCAGATCGCAACCTTCCAGGCGCGGATCGATCAGCTCGCTTCCGAGGACGCGACTCAGCGTGCAACGCTCGTGGGAACCATCGGCGAACTCAAGACCTTGAATCAAGAAATGGCCGATGCGACCACCGCTATGACCAGAGCCCTCAAGGGCAATGCCAAAGTACGCGGCGACTGGGGGGAAATGATCCTTGAAACCGTACTGAAAGCTTGTGGCCTTGAGGAAGGAAAGCATTTCAAGTCCCAAGCCACATCAATCGATGACGATACTGGCCGGCAGCAGCGCCCCGACGTGATCGTGACACTTCCGGACGGCCGCCAAATTGTAGTGGATTCAAAGGTCAGCCTAGTCGCATGGGCCGAGGCGAACCAGGCAGACACACTGGAGACCCAACAGGACGCGCTCATTCGCCACGCTGCAGCAATGCTTGTTCATGTACGCGATTTAGCCAAGAAGAACTATCCAAAGAACCTTGGCGGTCAGGCGCTTGATACGACTGTGATGTTCATTCCCATCGAAGGGGCGCTCTCAGCAGCGTTGTCCGTAAACAAGGATCTGCAAACAGAGGCGTGGAAAAAACGAGTCGTCTTCGCCTCGCCGAATACACTAATGGCGATGCTCCAGGTCTGCGAGCGTCTGTGGTCGCGCGATAAACTGCATAGACAACTCGATGACATCCATAAGTCGGCGGGGTTGCTCATCGAATCGATCACAGAATTTCTAGAGGAGTTTGATGCTGTTGGCATCCGCATCAAGCAAGCTGGCGACGCCTTTGGAACAGTGAAGCACCGCCTTTTCGAATCAGAGCAATCGGTTTTGGGGCGTGCAAAGCGTCTGGTCGTAGCTGGCGCGAAAGGAAAGCGAGCCATTCCGGATGCACTACAGCCTGATCCGGGTGTGTCAATTCTTAGCTTGCCGTCGGAAGATGACGCGTAAGTGCATGCTGCTATGTGCGTTTAGTGATGATGCGTTTTATGTCCAGAAAACGAAAACGGCGCGGAATGACCGCGCCGTTTTTGATCATCCAATGCTGAAGAACTACGGGCCCGGCTCGGGACCTTGGTGCACCAGCGGCGTCGGCTCCAGCTTCTCGGCGTCCAGCGGTGCATTGCCTGGAGCCAGCGCACTGGATCGGCGGCTAAACAGAAAATAGACGGCCAAGCCGGCGACGGCCCAGATGCAGAAGAATTTGATGGTCGGGTTCCAGCCGAGGCTGAAGAACAGCAGCAGACAACCGGCCATCGCCAGCGGACCGACCACCCAGACCATCGGCGCGCGGAACGGGCGGGGGCGGTCTGGCTGCTTGACGCGCAACACCATCACGCCCAGCGCGACCGCGAAGAAGGCGAACAGCGTTCCCGCGTTCGAGATGTCGGCGAGCAGGTCGACATTGAACACGGCGGCGAACAGGGCGACAGCACAACCGGTGATGATCGTGACCACATAAGGCGTGTGATAACGCGGGTGCACCTTGGCGAAGGCGCGCGGCATCAGGCCGTCGCGCGCCATCGTGAAGAGGATGCGGGTCTGGCCGAAAATCATCATCAACACGACCGATGGCAGGGCCAGGATGGCGGCGGTGCCAACCAGTTTGGCCATCAGCGGATGGTTGATCTCGCGGAGGATGAAGGCCAGCGGATCCTTTGCCTGCGAGAGCGGCCCCCCGGGCTGAGCGCCCTCAGCACCCACTGCTGAGTAGGCCACCAGAAGGTAGAAAACCGTACATATCGCCAGTGAACCGATCAGGCCGATCGGGATGTTGCGGTTAGGATTGGTGGTTTCCTCGGACGCGGTCGATACCGCGTCGAAGCCCACGAAGGCGAAGAAGATCGACGCCGCTGCGCCAAGCACGCCGACACCGGACAGCGGCGTGCCCCAGCCATTCGGCAACATCGGCTTGAAGTTCTCCGGATGCCCTGTGGCCACCGGCAAGGCGATGACCACGAACAGCGTCAGAGCGAGGATCTTCACCATCACCAGCACCGAGGTAACCTTGGCGCTCTTTGAGGTTCCGGCAACCAGTAATGCGGTCACCGCCAGCGAAATCAGGAACGCCACCAGGTTGAAGGTGCCATGGACGACCGAGCCATCCGCGAGGGTGGTGGTCAGCATCGGCCCGACCTGCAACTGCGCAGGCAAGCTCAGGGTGCCTTCTTTCACGAGGCCCCACAGATCGGTATTGTTGAGGAAGCCGTTGGCGTAATTGGACCATCCGACCGCGACGGCGGACGCCGCGACCGCGTACTCGAGGATCAGCGCCCAGCCGACCATCCACGCGATCAACTCACCGAGGACGGCGTAGGAATAGGTATAGGCGGAACCCGCGACCGGAACCATCGACGCGATTTCCGCGTAGACGAGTGCCGTCAGTGCGCAGACAAGGCCAGCAATGACGAAGCTGTAAATCATGCCTGGGCCGGCTTTTTGAGCGGCCACTGATGTGAGCACGAAGATGCCGGTGCCGATGATGGCTCCGACGCCGAGCATCATCAGGGAGAAAGCGCCGAGCTGCCTTTTAAGGCCTCTTTTTTCGGCAGTCGCCAGAATCTGGTCCAGTGGTTTGACGCGCATTAACGACATAGAGCTCCCCGAATTCCACGTAGTCGATGACGCAGGACGCGTCGTTGGCAGCCCACTCAGTGGGCCGCGCATTACCTTAGCCTGCGATGGCGAGGCCTACAAGCGCCGCGAGCGCTCTGCGGCTATCCTGTCGGCAATCCGCTCGGGATGTCCTTCACGTGGACGACGCATGTCGCGCGCTGACCAGCGCTCTTGACGATTACCGCCGGCGCTGGCCAGAGGAATCTACGGTCGCGCTTTTCCAGGAATTTCTGGTCGAGCACATTGACGCATTTGCGCGGGAGCTGGCCGTTTGGCATTTCACCGGTTCGGCGTGGTTGGTCAGCGCAGATAGCTCGCGCGTATTGCTCACCCACCACCGCAAGCTCGGGATGTGGCTGCAACTCGGTGGGCATGCCGATGGCGATACCGACCTCATGCGTGTCGCGCTGCGCGAGGCCGTGGAAGAATCGGGACTCGATGGATTGCGCGTCGAGCCAGTGATTTTCGACATCGACCGCCATCGAATTCCCGCGCGCGGCGCCGATCCCGAGCATTGGCATTACGACGTGCGCTACGTGGTGCATGCGGGGGTTGATGACGCGTTTGTGGTTAGCGACGAATCGCATGCGCTGGCTTGGCGCGAGATTGTCGAAGTTGCGCAGGATGAAACGGCCGATGCGTCGGTGCGACGGATGGCGGGGAAATGGCTCACCAGGGTGTAGCGTGTGTTGCGCGCACGGTCGATGGTTCGTCCGCGCTGCGCAGGCCACAATTGGGAGCACAAAACGGTTAGTCGCCCTTCCGTGGCGACCCTGTCGAACGCCCCATTCGTAGTGAGTCTGTCGAATGCCCCATTCGTGGTGAGCCTGTCGAACCACACTTTCCGCAGCGCAATTGATTCAGGCGCATGATTCGACAGGCTCACCAGGAACGGACGATGGGCTCACCATGAACGGACTTGTCTCTGTTCGGCTCAAACCCTGCCGGCAAACTCGCCGGTCACCGTATTGACCCAAACCCGCTCGCCGTTCGCGATGTACTCGGGCACCTGAATCTCGATGCCGGTGTTCAATCGCGCGGGCTTCGGGCGCTTGGTCGCGGTGCCGCCTTTGAGCTCGGGCGCGGTCTCGATGACTGTCAGGGTCACGCTCGCCGGAACCAACAAGCCGACCGGCGCTTCGTCGATGATCTGGATGTAGCACTCCTCCAAACCCTCGGCGAGATAGCCGGCGCTGTCGCCGACGACATCTGCATCGAGCTGGTATGGCGTGTAGTCCTCGGCATCGAGAAACACGAACGCGTCGCCGTCCTTGTACGAATACGTCGCCATACGTCGGGTGAGTTCGACCTCCTTCACCTCGTCGTCGCCGCCGAGGTTGAGATCAAGCTTGGTGCCGCCCGGCACGCTGTACAGGGTGAGCCTGATTTTCAGATTGCCGCCGCGCCCCTGCGGCGAGCTGCGCTCGATATCGCGCACTTGGTACACGGTGCCGTTGTGTTCGATCACGTTGCCTTTCTTGGTTTCGGAAGCGCGCATGTTTCTACCGGGAATAGAGAATAGGGAGTGAGAAATGGGGAAAATCGGAACGGAGTCGTGATCGCACTTGTTCCTGCGATTCCCGATTCTCCATTCCCGATTCCCAGCTACTTCGGAGCCAGCCGCACAGCGCCGTCGAGGCGGATCGTCTCGCCGTTGAGGTAGCGATTGCCAAGGATGAAGCCGACGGTGTCGGCGAATTCTTCGGGGCGGCCGAGGCGGGACGGGAAAGGGATCGACGCGCTCAGCGATTTCTGCACATCGTCGGGCATGCCATCGACCATCGGCGTCCAGAAAATGCCGGGCGCGATCGTCATCACGCGGATACCGAAACGCGCGAGCTCGCGTGCCATCGGCAAGGTCATGCCGACGACGCCGCCTTTCGATGCCGAGTACGCAGCCTGGCCGATCTGGCCGTCGAACGCGGCGACGCTCGCGGTGTTGACGATCACGCCGCGCTCGCCATCCTCGCCAGCAATATTGTGCTGCATCACGTTGGCCGCGGCCTTGGCGACATTGAAGCTGCCGACCAGATTCACCATCACTGTGCCTGCGAAATTCTTCAGCGGCATCGGCGCTTCACGGCCGAGCACGCGGCCCGCGCCGAGAATGCCGGCGCAACTGATCGCGGCGTTCAATCCGCCGAGGAATTCTTTTGCGGCGGCGACATTCGCCTGCACGTTGTCTTCGTCGGTAACGTCGGTGCGGAAATATTTTGCATTGTCTGCACCGAGTTCGGCGACCGCAGTCGAGCCCTTGTCGTCGTTGATGTCGAACAACGCGACTTTGCCGCCGCGCGCGACCAGGTGCTCTGCGACTGCGAGGCCGAGGCCGGAGACCCCGCCGGTGACGATGGCGCGGATGGTATTCAGTTGCATGCGAATTCCGATGGCGAGGCAGACCGGCATTTTACCCGGACTGCGACCCACATGGATGTGGGAAGTGCCGGCAGGTGCATGGAGCGCATGCGGCCGCGGCGCCGCTGCCCTCGCGGCCTCATTCGAAGGCGTGCTGATCCGAAAGATTCTTGAGTGCGTTCCACATGATTTGGTCGAGAACCCAATGAATCGCCACCACCCGTTCCTTCGGTTCCTGCCCGGGCGGCCCCGGTTCGTTTCCCAGCGTGGTGTGCAATGCATGCCGCACGGTCGTCTGCACCGGTCTGCCATGCCATGTATAGCTGGCGGTGCAGATATAGCCATCGGTAACCGTAGAGCTTGCGATGCCCATGGTCAGTCCCGATTCCATGCCCTTGGTTGCGGCATTGTCGGTCAGTACGACATTGTCGATGACCAGCTTGAGCTCACCGATATCGTTGCCGGCCGTATTCGATATGCCGGAGAACAATCCGGATTGATTGACGATGGCGAAAATTCTCGGCCGCAGTCTGGCGGTGACGCTGGGATTCGTTCTGCGGTTGGTACGGAACTCGAAGACCACATGCAACGGACGCGGCTGGGCAGGATGCGCGAGGTCGAGTTCGCTGAACATCGGCAGGGTCGGGTCCACGTACATCCTGGTGGTGGCGCAACCGGCAAGGGTGATCGCCGCGACCAAGCAAAAAACAATGGCGGGCAGTCTGCGCATGCTGACGATCATTCCCATGCATTTCCCCTTGTCTGGAACGCGATCACAGTTCGCGAAGATAGAACGCATTGCAGCCACCATGCCCGGTCGCGCCCATGGAGGCTGGAATGCGCGAAAAACCGCTGCGCTCGTACAACCGCATCGCCGCGTCCATGCCCGCCAGTGTTTCCAGGTAGCAGCGACGAAAACCGTGAAGGCGCGCGGCATCAAGGCAACGCTCCATCAGTAACGCGCCGGCCCCGCGTCCGCGTGCTTCGGGCAGGAAATACATCTTGCGCAATTCGCAGACATCTTCTTCGCCGCCTTCCAGCGGCGCGATGCCGCCGGCGCCAACGACATGGCCATCAACTTCGACCACGAAATACGCGGCGCGCGGCGTCGAATACGCGCGATGCATCCAGTCCACTTCCGGATCGTTGATCGCGAAGCCGTCGCCGATGGCTCCGAATTCCGGCATCACGGTGCGGATGATCGATGCGACGGTTTCATTGTCGTCGGTGTGGATCGGGCGGATATAGAACGCGTCGCTCATCGTTGCTTCCTGAAGAGGTGTTATTCCGAAAGAACGGCTATGCCGCTGAGCGCGCTCGCGTGACGCGGCTCGCGCTGTCCTTTTGCAATTGCATCGCCAACCAAGCGCCGACGACAATCAGCTTGTCCAGATCGATGCCGGTGCGCAGGCCGAGGCCGTGCAGCATGTACACCACATCCTCGCTGGCGACGTTGCCACTCGCGCCTTTCGCATAGGGGCAGCCGCCCGTGCCTGACACCGCCGAATCGATGACCGCGACGCCTTCCTCAAGGCAGGCGAGAATGTTGGCAAGTGCCTGCCCGTAAGTATCGTGGAAGTGGATCGCGAGCGCGTTCATCGGCACTTCGGTCGCGACCGCTTTCAGCATCGAGCGCGCCTTGCCGGGCGTGCCGACGCCGATTGTGTCGCCGAGCGAGATCTCGTAGCAGCCCAAGTCGTGCAGTTTTCTGGAGACGCGCACCACGTCGGCCAGCGGCACCTCGCCCTGGTACGGGCAACCGAGCACTGTTGAGACATAACCGCGCACCTTCACGCCATCGGATTTCGCGCGTGCGATCACCGGCTCGAAGCGTGAGATGGATTCGTCGATCGATGCGTTGATGTTCTTGCGGCTGAATGCTTCCGAGGCCGCTGCGAACACCGCGATCTCGGTCGCGCCGACCGCACGCGCGCGTTCGTAACCCTGTTCATTCGGCACCAGCACCGGATAGCTCACGCCGGCAACTTTTCTGATTCCGGAAAAAACCTCGGCCGCGTCGGCAAGCTGTGGAATCCATTTCGGGCTCACGAAGCTTGTCGCCTCGATCGTGCGCAGGCCGGTGTCCGACAGCCGATCTATCAGCTCGATCTTCGCAGCGGCAGGAATGATCGTCTTCTCGTTCTGCAAGCCGTCGCGTGCGCCGACTTCGACGATGCGGATGTCGTTCGGCGTGTTCACTTGGTGATGCCTGTTGCGCTGCGGGAGAAGCGTGCAGGTTTGTTTTTGAACGCGACCTTGCTGCGTAACTGCTCAGGCGTCACCACGCCGGTCAGCCGGTTGAACAATGCACCATCGACCTTGTGCAGGTCACCTTGCAGATCGCCATCGATGATGTGGTGGGCGATCGCGCGATCGTTGGTCATTGAGAGCGCCAACTGATCGACATCGATGGCATACCGCAGGACAGTGATATCGCCAGCCGGTGATGCCTGATCGGACTGTGCGAAGCGGAACGCCCAAGCCGCATACACCCAGATGTATCGCTGCGCACCATCGTGGCCGACATGCAGTTTCGTTGCGTCGCTGGTCTGGGTCGTTTTGGCACCGGTTTTGTCCTGCTTGTGGTCGATCGCGATCAGCCTGCAGGTCTTGTCGATCTGCAATTCGCCTTCACCGGCGGTGTCATTGCTGCCGGGGTCGGCAACGGTAAGCCAGTCGCCGATGAGTTGCCGATCGCAGACAGCCTCGGCCAGTGGCGGCTTCTCGAACGTCGTCGCCTCGCAACCGATCAAGCTCGCGAGCAGAATCAGCGGAATGCAACGCACGACTTTCAAGACGCCTCCAGTGTGGCCAACACCGCATCGCCTTCGACGAAGTCACCTGCGCTGGCCTGCACACTTGCAATGGTGCCCGTACGTGGCGACTTCAACGACAGTTCCATCTTCATCGCTTCCATCACCAGCAATTCCTGGCCCGATTCGACTGTGTCGCCAACCTTCACCTTCACCAGCACAATACGGCCCGGCATCGGCGCGGTGACGCGGTTGCCGCCGCCGGTGCTGGCTTCGGTCGCGATCTGGAATACGGGGACGCGCTCGAAGCGCAGGCGACGCGTGCCGTCATGGATGCGTGCGGCGCCTTCGTCGGCCCACGCGCGATAGCGCTGTGCTGCGCCGTCGAAACGTGCGGACAGAATGCCGTCTTCGATGCGTGCCCCATCGACGGCGATAACGAATCCGTCGCCGCGCACGCGATACGCGCCCGCATTGCCAGACGCGTGCAGCAGATGCCGTTCACCGCGCAGCATCAGGCACAGCACGCGGTCGCTGGCGTGGCCGAGTCGCCAACCGTCAACCAATGCCCACGGGGAAGTCGGATCGGAACTTGCCTGCGCGGTTTCGTACGCGACATCTTCATCATGCAGCAGCGCGGCCGTTACCGCCGCTGCAAGGTCGATGGGCGAGGGCGGTTGTGGCTTCGGCAGCACTTCATCGAGATGGCGATCGAGATAGCCGGTGTCGATGCGGCCTTCGACCACCATCGGATGCCGGATCAAGGCTTCGAGGAAGGCGATATTCGACTTCGGGCCGACGATCTCGCATGTCGCGAGCGCATCGCGCAGACGCACCAACGCGCGTGCGCGATCCTCGTCCCAGACGATTAGTTTGGCGATCATCGGGTCGTAGAAAATGCTGACGGTATCGCCTTCGATTACGCCGCCATCGTTGCGCACATAACCGCTCGGCTTCGGCAAGCGCAGCTTGTCGAGATGTCCGGAACCGGGCAGGAATCCGCTTTCCGGATCTTCGGCATACAGCCGCACTTCGATGGCGTGGCCGTGCGTGTGGATCGCGTCCTGCGACAGCGGCAAAGCATCGCCGGCGGCGACGCGCAGTTGCCATTCGACAAGATCAAGGCCGGTGACCATTTCGGTGACCGGATGTTCGACCTGCAGGCGCGTGTTGATTTCCATGAAATAGAAATCATCGCGCATCAACGCCTCAGGCCCGACAATGAATTCAATGGTGCCGGCGTTGACGTAATCGATCGCTTGCGCCGCCGCGATCGCTGCTGCGCCCATCTTTGCGCGCAGCTCCGGCGTGAGGAAAGGCGAGGGCGACTCTTCGATTACTTTCTGGTAACGGCGCTGCGCGGAACACTCGCGCTCACCGAGATGGATGGTGTTGCCGTGCGCGTCGGCGAACACCTGGAATTCGATATGGCGTGGCGTTTCGATATAGCGTTCGAGCAACACGCGATCGCGGCCGAATGCATTTTTCGCTTCGCGTTGGCAGCTTTCCAGCGCAGGCAAAAACTCATCGGCATTGCGCACGATGCGCATGCCCTTGCCGCCGCCGCCGTACGCGGCCTTGATCATCAGCGGGAAGCCGACGCGTTGCCCTTCACGTGCGAGATGTGCCGGTTCCTGATTCTCGCCGGTGTAACCCGGAACCACCGGAACGCCACGCGCATCCATCAATTCCTTGGCCCCAGCCTTGCTGCCCATCTTGCGCATCGATGCGGCTTTCGGTCCGATAAAGACAATTCCAGCTTGTTCGACCGCATCGGCGAAGTCCGCATTTTCCGAGAGGAATCCATAGCCCGGATGGATTGCCTGCGCGCCGGATTGTTTGGCGACATCAATGATCGCGTCACCGCGCAAATACGAATCCTGCGGACGCGGGCCGCCGATCGGATACGCGGCATCAGCCATCCGCACGTGCTGCGCGCTCGCGTCGGCTTCCGAGAACACCGCGACGGTGCGGATGCCGAGCTTGCGGCAGGTGCGGATGATCCGGCAGGCGATCTCACCGCGGTTTGCGATGAGGATGGTGTCAAACATCTTGTGGCTCATTCGCCGTCCCAGTAGTCGAGGGCCGATTCGCTGCGGCCGATGTGACGGAAGCCTTGCACCTTGCCTTCGGCATCGCGCTGGTTTTCCGCGACGAGGAATTTTCCGGAATCCGGGTAGTCGCAGATTTCCGGATAGATCAAGGTACTGACTGCGAGGAATTTCAGATCTATATCGCCGGTGTTGACGATCTGGTGTGCGACTTCCGGACCGCCGGGCGGGCAGGCGATGACATCGCCTTGGCGGATCGGATGCGTCTGCTCGCCGACACGCACTTCGCCGTTACCTTCGAGAATGAAAAACATTTCCTCGTTGACGCGATGATTGTGAAATGGAAACGCGCGTTTGCCCGTCGGGATCGCGGTCAGGTTGTAGCCGAGTTTCTGCGCACCGATGCGTGGAGCGATTTCGCCCATGCGTGCATCGAAGCGTTCGGCCGCAGCGCCCGGTGCGCGGAAGCCTGCAGGGCGCGACGGCAGTTCGATATCGGCGATGTTGATGATTGGATGCGTCATGAAGTGTTCTCGGTCATTCCGACGCGTGGCAGACGGCTTCGATGTTGTGACCGTCCGGGTCCAGCACGAAGGCACCGTAATAGTTCGGATGATAAAGCGTGCGCAGGCCCGGCGCGCCGTTGTCGCGACCGCCGGCTGAGATTGCCGCAACATGAAACGCATCGACTTGCGCACGCGATGTCGCCAGGAGTGCGACGTGCAGGCTGCCGTGCGTCATCTCGCCATTGCCGATCCAGAAGGAGGGCTTGTCATTCACGCCGAAACCAGCGTGGCGGGCATCGGTGCCGGTCATCTCGGGCGTGACTTCCATGATGAGTCCATAGCCGAGTGGTGCGAGAGTGCGCTCATAGAAGGCCTTGCTGGTGACGAAATCCGATACGCCGAAACCAATGTGATCGAGCATGGCGTCTCTCCTTGGTCTTCAGATGCCGGGAATCGAGAGCTCGGGATCTTTTGGAAGCCATCCCGGCTTGCGCTTGTCGAGGAAGGCGGTCAATCCTTCCTGGCCTTCGGGCGAAATACGCAGTCGCGCGATCAGGTCGGCATTTGCCGCATCGATAGTCTTGGCGTCGGCCGATTGTGCGATCCGCTTCACGAGTGCCTTGGCTTCGGCGACGGCGACTGGCGCGGTCTTCATCAGCAGATCGCACTGGTGCTGCACCGCGGCTTCCAGCGATTCCGCCGCCACCGTCATGTGCAGCAAGCCGATGCGTTGCGCTTCGGATGCGTCGAATGCTTCCGCGCTCTGGAACCAGCGTCGCGCCTGTCGTGCGCCGATCGCAGCGATGACATAAGGCGAGATCACCGCAGGCACGAGGCCGAGCTTGACCTCGCTGAGCGCGAACTTGGCTGTCTCCGAGGCGATCGCGATATCGCAACAGGCGACGAGTCCCACGCCACCGCCGAACGCTGCGCCGTTCACGCGCGCGATGGTCGGCTTCGACAGGCCGTCCAGGATGCGCAGCAGCTTCGCCAGCCGTAACGCATCGTCGCGATTGTCCTCCGCGCTGGCCTGCGCCATGCGCCGCATCCATCCGAGGTCGGCGCCGGCAGAAAAGCTCGCGCCGCTGCCGGTCAGGACGACGATGCGGACTTCTCGATCGCGATCGAGCGCTTCGAGGCTTGTCGTCAGCTCGGCGATCAAGGTGTCGTCGAACGCATTGTGTACGTCCGGGCGCGCGAGGGTGATGCGCGCTACTCCGGACTCCTGTTCGAGGTGCAGAGTGCTCGGTGGCATGGGCATGTCTCGGCTGTTCGCGTGCGTCTATCGTAACCGGGTCGCTCAATTGGGACTTGCAATCTAAACAAGAACGATTATCATCTACATCGACTTGAGGAGTTTGGCCGTGCTTGCGACCTTGTTGCTGGTCTTTCGTGAAGTGCTGGAGGCGGCATTGGTCGTCGGCATAGTCGCAGCTGCTACCCGTGGCGTCGCCAGTCGCGCGCGCTGGATCGGCGGCGGCATCGCGCTCGGCGTGACTGGCGCGGTGGTCGTGGCGATTTTTGCGGGCTGGATGGCCGATGCGCTCAGCGGTTCGGGCCAGGAGTGGTTCAACGCCACGGTGTTGCTCGCCGCGGTCGCGATGATCGGCTGGCATGTCGTATGGATGTCGAAACACGGGCGCGAGCTGGCCGCGCAGATGCAATCGGTCGGGCGCGACGTGACTTCCGGTGCGCGACCGATGACCGCGTTGATGGCGGTCGTCGCGATCGCCGTGCTGCGTGAAGGATCCGAGGTCGTGTTGTTCGGGTACGGCCTTCTCGCGAGCGGATCATCGGTGCCTTCGCTGATGTTCGGCGCGCTATTGGGTCTGATCGCGGGCGCCGCGCTCGGCGTTGCGATCTACTTCGGACTGCTCAAGATTCCGGTGCGGCATTTCTTCAGTGCGACCAATAGTTTGCTGGTGCTGCTCGCGGCCGGTATGGCGGCGACCGCAGCGGGTTTCCTCGGGCAAGCGGATGTCTTGCACCGCTGGACCGAGCCGTTGTGGAACTCCGGCTGGTTGATCAATGACGATTCGCTGGCGGGCCGGACATTGCACGTATTGATTGGTTACACGTCGCAGCCAAACGGCATGCAATTGCTGTTCTACGTCGCAACTCTCGCGCTGCTGATTGCCGGTATGCGACTGGTTTCAGGCGCAGCCGCGCCGCAGCGTGTCGTGGCGCAGCCGCCGGTTGCCACCTGATTCGATTCGATATCCGGAGATTTGCATGTTGCGCATCGTTCTGGCGGCATCGATGGCGTTTGTACCACTGATTGCAGGTGCGGCGGATGTGCCCGAGTACACGGTCACGATCAAGGATCACAAGTTCGCCCCGGCCGAGATGACGATTCCTGCGAACACCAAGGTCAAGCTGATCGTGGTCAATCAGGACGCCACCCCGGAAGAGTTCGAAAGCCATGAACTCAATCGCGAGAAGGTGGTGACCGGCAACGCGAGCATCAATGTCTATGTCGGCCCGTTGAAAGCGGGCCGGTATCCGTATTTCGGCGATTTCCACCAAGACACCGCAAAGGGCGTCATCGTCGCGAATTGAATAAAAAAGTGCGTCGAAGCGATGCATTGCTTTCGCAAAATCCATTTCCACGTTGACCCAAACTCCGGCCTTGTCGGGGACGACTGTTGTTTGCCTGGAGAATCATGATCACGTCTCGCCGCAAAACCGCATTCGCCGCGTCCCTTCGCGCCAGCTTGTGCATCGTACTGGTAACGCTCGGCATTCTGTTCGCTGGCAACGTCTTCGCTGGTGCCGCTGAAGTGGTCTATCAGCCGACCGTCGAGAACGGCGAAACTGAAATCGAGTTGCGCAACGGTTTGCGCATGTTCGACGGCGGCCACGAAGAACACGCAAGCATCCTCGAAGTCGGTCGCGGCATGAACGAGCACTGGTTCACCGAACTCGAACTCGAACAATCGTTCGAGAACGGCGGGCCGAATCGGCTCGAAGCATTCGAATGGGAGAACATCTTCGTCCTGACCGAGCGCGGCAAGCACTGGATGGATCTCGGACTATTCGCCGCTTACGAACACACATTTTCCGCGAGTCCAGATCACATGCGCATCGGGCCGATGTTCATGAAAGACATCGGCCCGGTCACGGTGAATCTCAATCCGCTGTTCTCACGCGAGATCGGCAAGGGCGCGTCCCATGACACCGGGCTAGGCTACACATGGCAGGTGCGTTGGCATGGACGTGAGGCGCTCGAATTCGGCTTGCAGGGTTTTGGCGATGTTGGTGCGCTCGGGCATCTCGGCCAGAATCAGAGCCATATCGCCGGACCCGCACTGTTTGGCGCGAGGCATGTCGGCCACAGCACGATCAAGTGGAATGCGGCAGTGCTCGGTGGGTTGGACAAGAACGCGCCGAATGTGACAGTTCGCAGCCAGATCGAAATCGAAATGCACTGAACTCGGCCACGCGTGACGGAGTGGTTGCGCGCCGCGCCAGTCACATACGAAAAACGCCGAACTCGGCTTTGTTGATCGGCGCATTCATCGCTGCAGACAGCGCAAGACCGAGCACTCGGCGCGTATCGGCCGGATCAATGATGCCGTCGTCCCACAGCCTGGCGCTCGCGTAATAAGGATGGCCTTGGCGTTCGTACTGATCGCGGATGGGTGCCTTGAACGCTTCCTCTTCTTTCGCGCTCCACGTTTTTCCGGCTGTCTCGATGCCATCGCGTTTGACTGTCGCGAGCACCGATGCCGCCTGCTCGCCGCCCATCACACTGATGCGCGCATTCGGCCACATCCACAAGAACCGCGGTTGGTATCCGCGGCCGCACATTGCGTAGTTGCCCGCGCCGAAACTGCCGCCAATCACTACGGTGAATTTCGGTACGCTTGAACACGCGACGGCGGTGACCATCTTCGCGCCGTCCTTCGCAATGCCGGCGTTCTCGTATTTCTTGCCGACCATGAAGCCGGTGATGTTCTGCAGGAACACCAGCGGAATGCCGCGCTGATTGCACAATTCGATGAAATGCGCGCCCTTCAGCGCCGACTCCGCGAAAAGGATGCCGTTGTTCGCAACGATCCCGACCGGATAGCCGTGGATATGGGCGAAGCCAGTGATCAGGGTTTTCGCGTAGCGCGCCTTGAATTCCTGGAATTCCGAGCCGTCGACGATCCGGGCGATGACCTCGCGCACTTCGAACGGCTTGCGCGTGTCCTTCGGCACGATGCCGTAGATTTCGTCGGCAGAGTACAGCGGCTCACGCGAGGCCTGTACTGCGACCGGCAATGTCTTGGTGCGATTGAAATGCTGCACGATGCCGCGCGCGATCTCGAGCGCGTGCGCGTCGTTTTCGGCGAAATGATCGGCCACACCCGACACGCTGGTATGCACATCCGCGCCACCAAGCGATTCCGCATCCACGACTTCGCCGGTCGCGGCTTTCACCAGCGGCGGTCCGCCGAGGAAGATTGTGCCCTGTTCCTTGACAATGATCGACTCGTCGCACATCGCCGGCACGTAAGCGCCGCCGGCGGTGCAGCTGCCCATCACCACCGCGATTTGCGGAATGTTTTCGGCGGACAGCCGCGCCTGGTTGTAGAAAATTCGGCCGAAGTGCTCCTTGTCTGGAAACACTTCGTCCTGCAGTGGCAGGAATGCGCCGCCGGAATCCACCAGATAGATGCAAGGCAGTTTGTTTTCCCGGGCGATCTCCTGCGCACGCAGGTGCTTTTTCACTGTCATGGGGAAGTAGGTTCCGCCCTTGACGGTGGCATCGTTGGCGACCACCACGACTTCCTGCCCGTGCACGCGTCCGATGCCGGTGACGATGCCTGCGCCCGGCGCCTGACCGTCATACATACCGTGTGCGGCGAGCGGCGAGAACTCGAGGAAGGGTGAACCCGGATCGAGCAGGGCCGCGATGCGATCGCGTGGCAGCAACTTGTCGCGTTGCAGATGTTTCTTGCGGGCTTTGTCGCCGCCGCCGAGAGCGACTTCGGCCAGACGCGCATCGAGATCGGCGATGAGAGTTTCTAGCGCTTGGCGGTTTTGTTGGTGATCCGGCGCTCGCGAATCGATTTTGGTGGTCAGCACGGGCATGCGTGGGCACTCGGTACTACGGTCATCTTGTCTGGCGCGGCGCGCCATCAAAAAAAAACCGGGCGCGCCATGATGGCACGCCCGGCGTAGTTCGCAATTTGTATCGTCTGGATCAGTTTTTCTTGGGATTCTTGTCGTCGCTCATCTTGTCCCTGGCGGCATCGGCTGCGGCCTTGGTCGCATCCACAGCCTGTGAGGCATCTTCCTTTATGTTCGCGCTCGCCTCCTGGGTGGCGGCGGCGGCTTCGTCGCCCGCGACCTTGGCATTCGCGACAGCCGAATCGGCCGTAGCGTGCGCGGCATTGCCAACGGCATCGGCAGCATTGGTTACCGCAGCGGCTGCGCTGTCCTTGGTCGCATCCGCTGCCGGCTGCGCGTTGGCAGCGGCGTCCTGCGCTGCGTTGGCTTGGTTCTGGTCCGTCTGGGCGCTATCGCAGGCTGCGAGAGCGGCTGCGAGGATCATGGCAATCATGAACTTGCTGGTAGTCATATTGGTCCCTCCTTGGCGGTTGAAGCGCATACGGTAGCACGCACGATGTCCTATTCACGCGAGCGATGGCCCTTCAGTCAAGAAGCTTTCAGGTTGCGAAGGCTATTCGCAGTCTCGGTGTCAGATGCGGACAGAACGAAAAAGGGCGTGCCGAAGCACGCCCTTTAATGCGTTCAGCCGATAAACCGGCTGCGATGGGTCTTATTACTTCTTGGCAGCATCCTTGGCGGTGTCGGCTGCATTTTCTGCATCATTTTTGGCATTCTTGGCGACGTCGGCGGCAGCGTCTGCAGAATCGGCGGCGTTGGAAGCAGCCATCGAATCCGCACCGGTTGACGCAGCCATCGCAGCTGCGTTGTTGGCAGCCGCAGCGGCATCGGTCGCGGTGCTGGCGGCGTTCGCGGCAGAGTCGGCGGCCATCTTGGCTGCGTCAGCAGCCGGGGCAGCGTTGTCAGCAGCAGCGCTGGCAGCCATGGCGGCGTCACCGGCAGCAGATGTGGCGTCAGCGGCGGCGGCATTGGCGTCAGCAGCGGAGTCCTTGGCTTGGTCGCTCGAATTGCAAGCGGCAAGGGACAGGCCAAGAGCCAGGGCGAGCAGGGTCTTGTTGATGGACATGTGCACTTCCTCGTTTATTTATAGGTTTGTAGAAACTTTGAGCACGCGCGCAGCGCGCACGTCTTCACATGATCGCACGTTGCGTGCATGTGTCAATACCGACAGGTTTTTGGTGCACTCAGTGTTCAGGAATCTCGATCGCGATAGCGGTCGCTTCGCCGCCGCCAATGCAGAGCGCTGCCACCCCGCGGCGCAAGCCACGCTGCCGCAATGCGTTGATCAGAGTCACCACCAAGCGCGCGCCGGTGGCGCCGATCGGATGGCCCATTGCGGTCGCGCCACCGTTCACATTGAGTTTGTCGTGGGGGATGCCGAGATCCTTGATGGGCGCCATCGCCACTACGGCGAATGCTTCGTTGACCTCGAACAGGTCGACATCAGCCACCGTCCAATCGATCTTGTCCAGCAGGCTACGGATCGCGTTGACCGGCGCAGTCGTGAACCATTCCGGCTCTTGCGCATGGCTGGAGTGCCCGACGATACGTGCGAGCGGCTTCAGGCCGCGCCGCACGGCCTCGTCCTCGCCAATCAGGATCGTCGCAGCCGCGCCGTCGGAAATGCTCGACGAGCTTGCGGCAGTAACCGTCCCGTCCTTGCGGAAAGCTCCTTTCAGAGTCGGGATCTTGGTGATATCCGACTTACCTGGCTGCTCGTCGGTCGCGTACTCGACATCGCCCTTGCGCGTGGAGACCTTGACCGGAACAATTTCGTCAACGAATGCGCCGGATGCGATCGCAGCTTTCGCCCGACGTACCGACTCGATCGCAAACGCGTCCTGCTGCTCGCGCGTGAAGGTGTATTTGTCGGCAGTCGCCTCGGCGAACACGCCCATCGACAGGCCGTCATAGGGATTGGTCAAACCGTCCCAAGCCATGTGGTCGAGCATCTCGGCGCTGCCGTAGCGAATGCCGGTGCGCGCATTTTTGAGCAGGTGCGGTGCATTGGTCATCGACTCCATGCCGCCGGCGACGACGATGTCGGCCGATCCGGACTTGATCATGTCGTGGCCGAGCATGATCGCCTTCATGCCCGAGCCGCAGACCTTGTTGATGGTCGTGCAGGTTGCAGACTTCGGCAGCCCCGCAGCGATCGCGGCCTGGCGCGCTGGCGCCTGGCCGAGGCCGGCGGGCAGTACGCAACCCATCAGTACTTCCTGAACATCGTCCGCAGCGATGCCCGATTGTGCGAGCGCAGCGCCGATCGCGGCGGCGCCCAGGGTCGTCGTCGGCACGCCGGTGAACTGGCCAAGGAAAGAACCGATGGCGGTGCGCTTGGCACCAACGATCACAACGCTCGTCATGGACAGACTCCGGTCAGGGCGGCCGGCATATAGCCCGGCATCGCGTGGAATAAGCACTGATAATACGGCCGCATGTTGCACTGCCGCAAATCGCGTGCGCGTTTCGATGCAGCAATCAACCCTTGTCGTTGAACAATTCGCGTCCGATCAGCATGCGGCGGATCTCGTTGGTGCCGGCCCCGATCGCATAGAGCTTGGCATCGCGCAGAATGCGTCCGGTCGGATATTCGTTGATGTAGCCGTTGCCGCCGAGCGCCTGGATGCCTTCGAGCGCGACTTGCACCGCTGATTCCGAGGCATGCAGCAGGCACGACGCTGCGTCAACGCGCGAACGGTGGCCCGCATCGAAGTCGCGCGCGACCTGGTAAGCGAATGCGCGCGATGACTGCAGAGCGGTGTACATGTCGGCGATTTTTGCCTGCATGATTCCGAAGGTACCGATCGCCGCGTCGAATTGCTTGCGCTCACGCACGTAGGGCAGGGCGGCGTCGAGCGCGGCCTGCATCAGCCCCAGCGGGCCACCGGTCAGTACGAGCCGCTCGGTGTTCAATCCCGACATCAGCACTTTGACGCCTTGGTTGACTTCGCCCAATACGTTTTCAGCTGGAATCGCACAATCGGCGAACACGAGTTCGCAAGTGTTCGACCCGCGCATGCCGAGCTTGTCGAGTTTCTGCGCGGTCGTGAAACCCGGCATGCCGCGCTCGACGATAAAGGCTGTCATGCAGCGGCTGCCGGCTTCCTTGCCCGCGGTGCGCATGTACACGATCAGGACATCGGCCTCAGGGCCATTAGTGATCCACATCTTGCTGCCGTTCGCGATCCACTTTCCATCGCGAAGCTCCGCGCGGCACTGCATCGAGCCGACCACGTCGGAACCCGCGCCCGGCTCGCTCATCGCGAGCGCGCCCTTCCACTCGCCGCTGCACAGCTTTGGCAGGTACTTCGTGCGCTGCGCCTGGTTGCCGTTGTGGTAGAGGTTTTGCACGCACAGGTTCGAATGCGCGCCGTAGCTCAGGCCGACTGAACCCGATGCGCGCGAGATTTCCTCCATCGCCACCAGATGCGCGAGGAAACCCATGTCCGAACCACCGAATTCGCCCGGGATTGCGATGCCGAGCAAGCCCATCGCGCCGAGTTTTTCCCACAGGTCGGACGGGAACAGGTTGTCCTGATCGATCTGTTCAGCACGCGACGCGATTTCCGCTTCCGCGAAACGACGCACCGCGTCGCGCAGTGCATCAATGTCTTCGCCAAGCGGAAAGGTGCGCATGCGGATTCGATTCCTGTCGGGTCAGCCGTGGCGCATGCGGCCGAGAAAACGCGGCTGGCCCATGGACGGCAGCTTGATGCGGCCGATCAGGTCGATGCGTTCTTCCGCCATGCGGTCGGCAGCCTTGTAGGTAGGGATGCCATCGCGCTCGGCGATGTGGAAGATCTTGCCGAGGTTGTAGTAGATCGTGCGCATCATGCGCATCGCGCGCTCGCGGTTGTATCCGTCGATTTCGAGCGACACATTCATCAAGCCGCCGGCGTTCACTGCATAGTCGGGCGCATAAAGGATGCCGCGTGGGGCGAGTTCGTCGCCGATTGCCTCGGTTGCGAGCTGATTATTGGCAGCGCCGCAGATCACCTTGCACTTCAGGCGCGGCAGGGTTTGCTCATTCACGGTGCCGCCGAGCGCGCACGGAGAATAGACGTCGGCATCGGTGTCGTAGATCGCATCCAGCGCGACCGCTTCGGCTCCGTGTTCGTCCACGGCCTGCTGCACCAGCTTCTGGTTGATGTCGGTGACGTAAACCTTTGCGCCCTGTTCGCGCAGCAGCTTGATGAACTGCATGCCAACGTGACCCGCGCCCTGCACGGCGTAGGAGAACTTGCCGATTTCCTCGTGACCGTACTTGACGCTGAGCGCGGCCATCAGGCCCTGCAGCGTTCCGTAGGCGGTGAACGGCGACGGATCGCCCGAACCGCCGTGCACTTGATGCACGCCGGTCACGTAGTCGGTTTCGCGGAACACGTATTCCATGTCGTTGACATCGATGCCGACATCCTCGGCGGTGATGTAGCGACCGTTGAGCGAGTTCACAAAGCGGCCGAAGGCGCGGAACAGCGCCTCGGACTTGTCCTTGTTCGGGTCGCCCCAGATCACGGCCTTGCCGCCGCCGAGATTCAGGCCCGACACCGCCGCCTTGTAGGTCATGCCGCGCGACAGGCGCAGCACATCGTTCAACGCTTCCTGTTCGCTCGCGTACGGCCACATGCGCAAGCCGCCGAGAGCCGGGCCGAGCACCGAGTTGTGGATGGCGATGATGGCCTTGAGGCCGGCATCGGCGTTGTGGCAGAACACCACTTCCTCATGGCCGGTCTTGGCGAGGGTTTCAAAAATCATTGCGAGCTCCGAATGTTTGGCTACGGAAGGCAGACCGGTCGGCCGCCGATAACCCGTCTTGGGACGGGAAGCCGTGCATTTTAGCCCAGTAGGGAGCTACGCGTCGTGCCATCGACCCATTGAGGCGCAACTGCGCACTGGCAAACACATCGAGCCGTTAAAAAAAAGACCCCGGCGCGGGCCGGGGTCTTTGCACACAATACTGCGGTGGAACTCAGTTGGACCAGTGACCTTGCATGTAACGCCAGCCACGGCGACCGTGATCCCTTCTTTCCCAATGGGATGGGATCCAATGGTGTCCAGCGCGATTACGAACGTAGTAGCCACCGTGCCATACATGGCGATGGCCTTCCCAGCGCCATGCTCCCGGCGCCCACACATAACCTCGCCGTTGGACCACACGCTCGTAGCGAGGCGCCGGCGGTGCGACGTTGATATCAAGGTCGACATAGCTGCGTGCTTCAACCGGCGGTGTATAGACGGTCGCGGCGGAACCAAGGCAAAGCAATCCGATCAATGCAAGTGTGCGAGTCGTCACGATTTTGTCTCCCGTTCTGGTAAATGCCAATCGGCGTAACTCAGATTACACATCCGAAACTTGACTGAAAATGAAGCGAAGGCCTCATCAGCGCGATTCCATTCAGGTAGGTGCGAGTGCGGCAGCCCGGAACCGATACAACCGGTCTGCGTGGGAGTCAGTTGCCATCGCCTCAATGTTCGCGCGCAACGCAAAAGCCCGTGTCTGATTGCTGTGACGGCCTTGCAGGCGCGTCCAATGGGTGCGCGTTACAATCGGGCGATCCTGCACAAGCCCACATCGGAGTACCGATGAGTACGCCCAATCCTTCCGCCATCGCACTTGGCAACGCGACGCCCGCAAGCGAAGCCAGCCCGGAACCGATTCCATTGCGCTTCGTCACCGCCGCAAGCCTGTTCGACG
The DNA here is from genome assembly GCA_038316385.1 of Lysobacterales bacterium. GTDB lineage: Bacteria > Pseudomonadota > Gammaproteobacteria > Xanthomonadales > Xanthomonadaceae > SZAS-103. Next base: position 38,528 of record JBBQAN010000023.1, read on the forward strand.
GCCACGACGCCGCGATCAACATCATGCGCCGGCTGATCCAGTCGCAGGGCGCTGAGGTGATCCATCTCGGCCACAACCGCAGCGTGGAGGATGTGGTGCGGGCGGCCTTGCAGGAAGATGCCGATGCGATCGCTCTAAGTTCCTACCAGGGCGGTCACGTCGAATACTTCAAATACATGGTCGACATGCTGCGTGAGCGGGGCGCCGGGCACGTCAAGATATTCGGCGGCGGCGGCGGCACCATCACACCGGAGGAAATCCGCGAGTTGCAGGCTTACGGCGTCGAGCGCATTTACCACCCCAACGACGGCATGAAGATGGGTTTGGTGGAAATGATCGAGGATGTCGTCGCGCGTGCGAATGACGGTCGCGCCGAAACCGCGCGCCCCGATCGCGTCGATCCCGATGATGAAATTTCGGTCGGCAAGATGCTTACCGCGATTGAGGAAGGATTGTTCGACGAGAACGAGCTCGCGCACATGCGCAAGGAATGGCAGCTCGCGGGCGGGCAGACGCCGGTCATTGGCATCACCGGCACCGGCGGCGCCGGCAAATCGTCTGTGACGGACGAACTGCTCAATCGTTTTCTGCAATATTTCCCGAAGATGCGCATGGCGGTAATCGCGGTCGATCCGACCCGTCGCCGTAGCGGTGGAGCGTTGCTCGGCGACCGCATCCGCATGAACTCGTTGCGCAACCATCGCGTGTTCATGCGATCGATGGCCACGCGCCGCCAACACGCCGCGACCAGCATCGTGCTGAAGGATTGCATCGCTTTTCTGAAGTCGCTCAGCTACGACTTGGTGATCGTTGAGACCGCTGGTATCGGCCAGTCCGATTCGGAGATCGTCGATCTCGTTGATTTCCCGATGTATGTGATGACCTCCGATTACGGCGCGGCATCGCAGCTCGAAAAGATCGACATGATCGATTTTGCCGAGCTCATCGTGCTCAACAAATTCGACAAGCGCGGCGCCGAAGATGCGCTGCGCGACGTGCGCAAACAATGGAAGCGCAACCGCGTTGCGTTCAACGTCGCAGACGCCGATGTGCCCGCCTATCCGACCATCGCCAGCCAGTTCAACGATCCGGGCATCAGCTGGATGTTCGTCAACCTGTGCCGCTTGCTGCGCGAGAAGCTGCACTTGCCGGCGGAATTGTGGACGCCGCCGGTCGATACCGCGTTGAAAGAGCCGCGCGCGACGGTGCTGATTCCGGGCGCACGCGTGCGCTATCTCGCCGAGATTGCGGAGCAAGGCCGTGGCATCAACTCCGGCATTGGGAAGCAGGCTGAGGCAGCCGATCGCGCGCAGTCGTTTTGGCAAGCGCTGAAGGAAATCGGTGACGAGAAGTTGCCGAAGCAACTCGATCTTTATGCGGGCGATGATCTGACGACTGGTGACGATCGCTCGTTGAAGATTCTGCGCCAGCGCTACAACGTCGCCGTGCTCGCGCTCACCAGCGACGCGCTCAAGCTGCTGCGTGAATGGCCGTCGCGATTGAAGTCGATTACCGACGAGATCACCGAATACGAAGTGCGCGGCAAGAAGATTCGCGTCGAAAATTACCGCGACTCGCTAAGCCACCAGAAGATTCCGAAGATCGCCGCTCCGACGTACAAGTCGTGGGGCGAGTTGCTGGTATTCCTGATGAAGGAAAACCTGCCCGGCGCGTATCCGTACACCGGCGGCGTGTATCCGTATCGCCGCACCGGCGAAGATCCGATCCGCATGTTTGCGGGCGAGGGCACGCCGGAGCGCACCAATCGTCGTTTCCATTACCTGTCGCAAGGCTTGCCTGCTGCGCGACTTTCCACCGCGTTCGATTCGGTCACGCTGTACGGTGAAGACCCCGCGCCGCGCCCGGACATCTACGGCAAGATCGGCAACTCCGGCGTCAACGTGCCGACGCTTGACGACATGAAGAAGCTGTATTCCGGCTTCGACCTGTGCGCGCCGACGACATCGGTGTCGATGACGATCAACGGCCCCGCGCCGATGATCCTCGCGATGTTCATGAACACCGCGATCGACCAGCAGATTGAAAAATACCTGCGCGAAGACGATGCGCGCTGGAATGAAGCGCAGAAGAAAATCGACGCTTTTTTTGCAGGCAAGCAGCGCCCAACGTATTCGGGCGATCTGCCAGCCGGAAACAAGGGCCTCGGGCTCGCGCTACTCGGTATCAGCGGCGATCAGATCGTCGATGCCGAAACCTATGCGCGCATCAAGGCACACACGTTCGCGTCCGTGCGCGGCACCGTGCAGGCCGACATCCTCAAGGAAGACCAGGCGCAGAACACCTGCATCTTCAGCACCGAATTCGCGTTGCGGATGATGGGCGACATCCAGCAGTTCTTCGTCGACAAGAAAGTGCGCAACTTCTATTCGGTGTCGATCAGCGGATACCACATCGCCGAAGCCGGGGCGAACCCGATTTCGCAACTTGCTTTCACACTGTCGAACGGCTTCACCATCGTCGAGTATTACCTCGCGCGCGGCATGAGCGTGGACGATTTCGCGCCGAACCTGTCGTTCTTCTTCAGCAACGGCATGGACCCGGAATACACCGTCATCGGCCGCGTCGCCCGCCGCATCTGGGCGCGCGCGATGCGCGAGCGCTACGGCGCCGATGCGCGCAGCCAGATGATGAAGTACCACATCCAGACCAGCGGCCGCTCATTGCACGCGCAGGAGATCCAGTTCAACGACATCCGCACCACGCTGCAGGCGCTGTACGCGTTGTTCGACAACTGCAACAGCCTGCACACCAACGCCTACGACGA